>CAVREZ010000011.1:0-199821 GCA_963720285.1 uncultured Acidobacteriota bacterium | reverse complement strand
TGATCTTGTCCCGCAGAGACTTCTCCGTACAGCCATGCTGTCGAGACGCCGGCACGAGCAGCAACGCTGCGGAAGTTGATGTCCAATTCCTCCGACTGCATCAGCAGTATCGCGGCCTTTGCTCGCTTCATTGCATCTTCGCTGCGCGAGTTGGCGCTACGCTTCAGACCTTCTAGGTTCCTATCCATGATTTGCCTCCAAAGTGGTGACGATATTAATGAGGCTTGTTCGCTTTCGCGCGTTCATCTCGCTCTGTCGCACCCATCCGTTCGCGTCCGCCTTGGCGATGATCCTCTCGGTCTCGTGCAGTTCGGCGCGATGCACTTCGAGGAACGTGGCATCCGTCCTGAAGTGCGCGCAGTTGAGGCAGGCGTTCGGGTGAGGACACGGACCAGCCACGATTGGGATCGCGCAGTAGCCGTTCGTCAGAGCTTGAGCCAGGACGCTGCGAGTGAACCACTGCAGATCGGCCGTGTCGTTGACCCCATCCTCTGTAACCACTTTGCCGGAGACATCGATCAGCGTGCCTTTCAGATACTCCGACAGTTTGTCCTTCATGGTGGCGTCGTGGATATGGGCGTAGCGGCTGGTCATCTCCGGACCCTTGTGGCCGAGATAACGCTGGATGATGTGGTGAGGAACTCCGAGATTGACCATACGGGTTCCAACGGTGTGACGGAACTGATGCGCCTGGAAGCGGAACAGCTTGCCGTCCGCTCCGCGTATGTCGTGATCGTAGGCAAGGCGATTGATCCTGTGAGCGAAGCTGGCCTGCTTGAGAACCCCTCCTTTTCGAGTTTGGGAAGAGTAGCGCCGACTCTATCCTTCCGGCGCGCACTGTGGCCTGCTGTTCTTGCACCAGGCTTGCGATTACCGTCGACACCGGGATTGCGTTCTCCCGTCGAACTTTTCCTTGCAGGTAGCGCAGATAGTGAACGCCGCGCGCATCCTGCGTGAGACAGTCAACAGGAAGCTCCAGGAGTTCGCTGATCCTCATGCCGCACTCCTGAAGGATCAGGATCATTCGCCGCCACGGAGCCCTGAGATCGTCAAGATGGCGATTGAGTTGATCCAGAACCGCCGAGGGTAGATAGCGTGGCTGAGGCTTGGGAGGCTGAGGCACCTCCTCGTCATAGATCAGTCGTTCGGGTCCGACTGGGAGCCAAGCCTCACGGTGCGACATCTCCAGGAAGTTTCTCAGATTGAGCACGTTGTTCTTGGCGCATCCTGTGCGCACTCTTTTCTGCAGATAGTTGAGGTAGTCGAGCAGCAGTCTGCGTGTGATGTCTTTTGCCGTGGCTTGAGGCTTCACCTCTGCAAGGAAGTCCGAGAAGCATGCAAGCGACTGCACCCGTGTCCGGCAGGTGCTCGCGGAGTAAAGCGGCAGACAGTACTTCAGATAGAGTTTCGCCGCGTCACGCAGCCACTCCTGCCGGACGATAAGGAAGCCTAGCCGGACGTTGGTTCGCGACGGGTTTGTCGTTGCGCCCATCAGCTTCAGATCCCAGATATCTTTCTCGTGCGCCGGCCGCAGATCGTAAGCCTGGGCGAGCATGATCGAAGCCTGCCGCAACAAGCTGATGTAACCGCTGTCGCGAAGGGTGATGCTTGGCTGCTGGTTCCCATTCATCCTGTTGGTGGTGCCCGGTTTATACATCCCCAGGCCCATCAGATATTTGCGATAGAGTGCCTGCCACTCCGGGAAGCTGAGGCACATCAGAGACGCTGGCAAGTCATTCAGACTGTTCAGCCAGCGGATCATCAGATGAACCTTCGTCAGTTCCTGTGTGCTCCGCCACTCGCCCCCGGAGAACTTCTTCCAGCACACATACTTCAGCTCGCCATTGATTGCCGCCGATTTGCAGTCGAACCTCAGCCGGCGCTGACTGGCATTCGGGAAGAGCGTTCCAGCGGGACTGTGATGCATGTCCCACAGGTCTTCGGCCCAGAAGCCCTGCAACTCAGCGATGAGCTTGACCTGCGTCTCCGCGTTCCAGCCAGGATTGGCTTGCTCATCGCCCACGCTCCTTCTGATAGCGCTCGAACATATCGCCCATGTCTTCAGGCGACAGATGGGCATAGGTGCCGATGGTCGTCTGGATATGGGCGTGACCCAACCGCCGCTGCACATAAGCCGCATCCCATCCCGCTCGGAGAAGATCGGTCGCATGGGTGTGACGGAACATGTGCGGCGTCGCCTTCAGCCCGGCTCTCTTCGAGAGCTGACGGAACAGATCGATCACAGTCGCATACCGCATCGGAGCGCCGACTTCGCCGCCCCACCAGTTCACGAAGACATAGTCGTGCGCAGCCTCGCCGTACTCATGGACCAAGTAGTCTGCGTACAGCGCCATCGCCTGTTTCGAGACATGGACCACATACGGCGAACGCGACTTTGCCAGAGCGCCGTTGCTGTTTGCGCGAGGCACGATGTCGATCGCGCCGTCGTAAGAACGGATGTCGGCGTGGCGAAGCCCCAGAGCCTGCCCGATCCGCATTCCGCTCTCGTGCAGCAGGCACAAGAGCAGACGATCCCTCAGACCGTGTACAAGCATCCAGTAGGGATTGAACCTCTGAGGGAGAGAACACACGGGGGAGACGCTTGATTGATTTCACCCGCACGACCGCATGTCGCAACGATTGCGTCCGGCTGATGTGGTGCAGGAACGGCTTGTACGGACTCTTCGCTCCATAGCGGCGCGAACGACTGATCGCAGTCTCCACCCCGAGCCTGTCCTGGTATTCATAGAACGAACCGATGGCCGCGAGGATCAGATTGATCGTGGCATCGGAACGATGGTCCCGACCAGCACGCGTTGCATGTCGCACCCAGCTCACGAACTCCGCCAGTTGCGTCAGCTTGAGGCGTCGCCAGTCATGACCGTGCTCAACCAGGAACTCCCAGAAGGCTTGCAGATGGTGCGCATAAGCCCTCACCGTGTTCGGTGATCTCCCCAACCGATGAAGATAGAGAAGATACTCGTTCAACACTGTGACTGGAAGATGCTCCCCATCCACGACGATCCAACTCAGATGTCCCGTGTCCGGGACACTGATCCTCTGCACTCTCACCACGCCCTGCCTCCAGAGCCAGGCACGAGCCAGCATGGGCGCAGTTCGCTACGCTCACCGCGCCCATGCTGGCTGATCTACGTCATAGACAACTACAGATAACAATTCCACAACGTGCGAGAATTCCATCGTCGTAGACGTCATTGACAGCTTCTGAAGGACTAAAGATAACTCAGGAACAGACACCTCATGGACCAAAGCATCGCCGCACTGCTCGCACTTTACGATGAAACCGCGCCACTTGCCGAAGCCAGCACCATTCCCGCGCCCTGGTATCTCGACACCCGCATCGAGGCCCGCGAGCGCGATCACGTCTTCGGCGGCAACTGGATCGTCGCCGGCCGGGCAGATCAGATTGCACAGCCCGGCGACTACTTCACGATTGAGCTCGCGGGCGAGCCGCTTCTTATCGTCCGGGGAACAGACAACCAACTCCGCGCTTTCTACAACGTCTGCCGCCATCACGCCGCAGCCGTCGCCACCTGCCCGCAGGGCCACGCGCAGTCTTTCCGCTGCCCCTATCACGGCTGGAACTACAGTCTCGACGGCTCGCTCAAGGGCATGCCGGAGTTTGCAGGCGTCTGCAATTTCGACCGCGCCAGCAACGGCCTCGTCCCTGTCGCTGTCGATATTTGGGGGAACTTCATCTTCGTCAATCTCGCGCAAAATCCAGCGCCGCTGACATCTTTCCTCGCTGATCTCATCCCACGCGTCGAGCCTCTCAAACTGAGCGCGCTACGTTATCACTCCACAAAGGACTACACCCTCAACTGCAACTGGAAGGTCTACGTCGATAACTATCTCGACGGCGGCTACCACGTTCCGCATCTGCACAAGGGACTCAACAGCGTCCTCGACTACACCCACTACACCATCGAAAATGGCGAGTGGTTTTGTCTTCAATCCAGTCCGATGGTCGCAGGCGACGACGCTCAGGTTGCCGCCACGCGCATCGGCGATCGCGCCTGGTACTTTTGGCTCTATCCCAACTTCATGATCAACGCCTATGAATGCGTTATGGACACCAATCTTGTCCTTCCTCTCGGCCCCAACCGCTGCCGCGTGATTTTCGACTTCTACTTCAGCGATGTTTCGCCCGAACGCGAAGAATACAACCTCGCCAGCATTGCCACGAGCGACACGGTGCAGGATGAGGACGTCGCCATCTGCGAATCGGTGCAGCGCGGCCTCGCCTCGCGAGCGTACGGCGCGGGCCGTCTCTCGGTTCGCCGCGAAGCCGGCGAGCACCTCTTCCACCGCCTGCTGGCTCGCGATCTTAAAGCCGTCTCCGCTGCATCCTCCCCGGCCAGCATGCGATCATAGCGGAGTGCCGTTTTGCAACATTCCGCCTGGGCGGACAGCATTGAACGGCGCTTTCAGAGGCCTTTTTCTTCATGTCCGAACCGACCATTCCTGAGTCCCAGCCCATTGCCGTTCCCGGCGCAGCCAGCGACGCCACGCCTGAACCCACAGCCGCCCCAGTCGATCCCAAAGTTGATGCCAGCATGGCCGCCGAGGTCGAGCAGGAGGGCGAGCAGCGAGCTGAAGAGGCCGTCCACTCTGCTCCCATTCCTCGGACAGCCGAGCCCGAGCCTGTTATGCGGCCAGAGCCGGTTTCCACGGTCGAATCGGCCTCTGCGCCTGAATCGATCCAGGCTTCTGCTCCAGAGCCTGAGGCGGAAACAGCCCCGGCCGAGCCGGAAGAATCCTTCGCCGACATCTACTCCGAGTTCCAGCGTACCCATCAGCGCCGCGAGGGAGAAGGCCAGATTCGCGGCACTGTAGTCACCGTCACCGACGACTCAGTTCTCGTCGACATTGGCTACAAGCTCGAGGGCATTCTGCCGCTTACCGCTTTCCCCAAGGGCCGCGACTCCATAAAGCCCGGCGACGCGCTGCAGGTCTCCGTCAAGGGCCGCGACGAAAGCGGCTACTACGCGCTCAGCCTCTTCCGCACCGCAGTTCCCAAAGACTGGACCGGCCTCGAACGCGCCTTTGAACGGAAAGCCACCATCGTTGGCACGGTCACCGGCGTTGTCAAAGGCGGTCTGCATGTCGATGTTGGTGTCCGCGCCTTTCTACCCGCATCGCGCAGCGGCACGCGCGATGCCGCCGAGATGGAAAAGCTCGTTGGTGAAGAGATTCGTTGCCGCATTACCAAGCTCGATGTCGTCGACGAAGACGTTGTCATCGACCGTCGCATCGTGCTCGAAGAAGAAGCCCTCGCCGACAAGGACCGCCGCTACTCCGAAGTGGAGGAAGGCGCGGTTCTCAACGGCACCGTCCGCACCATCATGGAATACGGCGCGTTTGTCGATCTCGGCGGCATCGATGGCCTGCTGCATATCGGCGATCTCTCCTGGCACCGTGTCTCAAAGGTCGATGACATTCTCACCGTCGGCCAGCAGATCGAAGTCAAAGTCCTAAAGATCGACCCCGAAACCCGCCGCATCGGCCTCGGCCTCAAGCAGCTTCAAACGCATCCATGGGACGCTGTTCCCGAGAAGTACAAGGCCGGCGAAAAGGTTCGCGGCATCGTCACCCGCATCGCCGACTTCGGCGCATTCGTTGAGATCGAGCCTGGCGTCGAAGGCCTCGTCCACCTTTCGGAGATGTCCTGGTCCAAACGGGTCCACAAGGCCACTGAGGTCGTGAATGTGGGCGACGCTATCGAAGCCGTCATCCTCTCCATCGACATATCGGCACGCCGAATCTCTCTAGGCCTTAAGCAGGCATTGGGAGACCCCTGGGAAGAAGCCTCGAAACGACTCTTCCCCGGAGCCATCGTCGAAGGCCCCGTTACCAGCATCATGAAGTTCGGCGCGTTCGTAAAGGTTGCTGACGGCGTCGAAGGCCTCGTGCACATCAGCGAAATCGTGCCGGATCGCCGTCTCAACCATCCCAGTGATGTGCTGCATACAGGTCAGCAGGTCACCGCTGTCGTTCTCGGCATCGACCGCGAAAAACGTCAGCTCAAGCTGAGTATCAAGCAGGCCATCCCTACCGGCCTCGATGAATTCCTGGCCGAGCACAAAGCTGGCGATAAAGTCACTGGCCGCATCGCCGCCATTCATGACGGTGTTGCGCAGGTCGAGGTTGGCGAAGGCATCCTCGCCACATGCAAGCTGCCTGTCGCTGCCGCCGAGCCTGCGCCAGAGCCAGCCTCACCAGCGGCGGCCAAGGCTGATCTTTCTTCCCTGACTTCGCTGCTTCAGTCCAAGTGGAAGACCGGCTCATCGAGCGGCTCGTCTTCCAAATCCATCGGCAAGGTTTCTTCTGCCGAAGCAGGTCAGGTGCGCAACTTCCGCATTGCGCGCATCGATCAGGGAAGCAAGAGTATAGCGCTCGAACTCATCGCATAGGTGCTCGCCAAAACACATCCATGCTCGCTCTTTGAACCCAACCTGTAAATTCGGAGAGCGAGCGGCACTCAGCCTTGACTTGCGTGCATTACACTTGCTCGGTAAACGATTTCAATCCGGACAAGCCTCAGTCCGGAAAAGGGGACTCATGAGCAGTCTGAATCGCCGGCAAGTCCTGCAAGGAGCTGCCGCCCTCGGCGCGGCCACTGTGCTCAATCCAACCAACTCTAGTGGCGCAGAGCCGCTTGCAAGCGGAGCCGCCGCCACGCCCGTCGCGCGCAAAGGCAATATCAAGCAGTCCGTTTCACGCTGGTGCTACCAGAAGATCTCGCTTGACGATCTTTGCAAGGCTGGCGTCGATATGGGTTTGGTAGGCATCGACCTGCTCGGAGCCGATGAGTGGGATGTGCCACCCCGTTATGGCCTTAAATGCACCATGGGCTATGTCGACGCGGGCAGCATTCCCAAGGCTTTCAACCGCCTCGAAAATCATGACGCGCTCGAAGCCGCCCTGCGCAAGAACGTCCCCACTGCCGCAAAAGCCGGCGTACCCAACGTCATTACCTTCTCCGGCAATCGCAACGGCATGCTGGATTGGGAAGGCGCGCGCAACACCATCATCGGCCTCAAGCGCGTGAAGTCCATCATTGAAGACAACGGCGTCACGCTCAATCTTGAGTTGCTCAACAGCAAGGTCAATCACTCCGACTACATGGCCGATCACACCAACTGGGGCGTGACCGTGATGGGTGAGGTCGGATCGAAAAACATCAAGCTGCTCTACGACATCTACCATATGCAGATCATGGAAGGGGACATGATCGCAACGATCCAGGCCAACCACGAGTACATCGGCCACTTCCATACCGGCGGCGTTCCCGGCCGTCATGAGCTTGACGACACGCAAGAGATCAACTGGATCGGCGTGATGCGCGGCATTGTCGCTACCGGCTACCAGGGCTATGTCGCGCATGAGTTTGTGCCCACGCGCGATCCGCTGACCTCACTGCGTCAGGCCGTCGATCTGTGTGACGTTTAGGCTGTAAATCTTTTAGGCGCCCGTTGCTTCAGCAACGGGCAGCCGCATCTCCACGATCAATCCGCTACCCTCCACGGCATTGCGGGCCGTTACAGATCCGCCATGCAGCCGCACCGCACGCTCGGTAATTGCCAGCCCCACGCCGTAGCCCCCGGTGGAACGCTGACGGGAAAGATCGAGCCGGTAAAACGGACGAAAGATCGATTTCAGCGCCGCCTCGGGCACGCCAGGTCCATGATCCCTCACCTGTAGCACTGTAAACGGGCTGCCGAGGCGAGTCTCTTCATAGAGACGAATCTCTACCGCCGTACCTTCCGCCGTATACGCAATTGCATTGCGGACCACGTTCTCCACGGCGCGCCCCAGCAACTCGGGACTGCCCAGCACATCGCTCGACGCGTGGCCACCGAACACAAGACTGCTGGTCCCGTTCTTCCCATTCTCCACAAACTTCACGCCGCAGTTCCGGCGCTGCGCCTCGTAATCCATGTCCGGCAGCAGATCGGTAACCACGCAGCGCAGCGAAACCCGCATGCGATCCGGGAGCCGCGTCGAAGACTCGAGATGCGACAGGCTCAGGAGTTGTCCGATCAGCGAATTCAGCCGCTCTGTCTCGCGCTCGATGCGATCCAACTGGTCCGACAACCCGGGCCTGATCTTCGCTGATTTGCCCGACTCCGCTTCTTCACGAGCCAACTCCAGGGCCACGCTCAATCGCGCCAGCGGCGAGCGCAGCTCATGCGAAACATCCCGCAGCAGCAGCATCTGCGCGTCGACCAGCGACTCCATGCGGTCGGCCATCTCGTTGAAGTCGTAGACCAGCCCCCATAGCTCATCCCCGGACTTCTGATTTGGCTTTCCTTTGGGCAGTTTGGCTCGTGCGCGTAAATTGCCCGCCGCCAGTTGCCGTGCCGCCTCACGCAGCGAGCCGATCGGCCGCGTAATGACCATCGTGATGCCGAAAGTTACAAATATCGAGACGATGACGCCTATCAGAATCCGCGGCAGGATCTCGCGGTAGGGAATGTAGATTTCCTTCGGATACGCGCCACGCATCAGGTAAATGAACTTGCGCCCCTGCGCGTCCTTGACCACAATGCCCTGCAGATATCCGGGGCCTTCCCGCATTGCAATCAGGAAGCCTTCCTTCTTGAGCTTCGTAAGCTGCTCGGCATATTGCCCCGGAGCGATCTGGTCGCACAACGGCTTCCCATCGATGTCAAACAGGATCGACGGCTGATCTTCGGCGCTCACCTTGCCCTGCTCTTCCAGAGGAAAGACCTTGGGAACGGCCGCGACCGCTTTGCACCCGCCGCTCTCGTACGCGTTCATCTCCAGCCGCGCATTCGAGATCATCATCGCGAACATCGATGTATACACCGCTTCGTTCGACTCGAACTCACGCGACAGAATGAAGATGGTGCAGATGAGGATCAGGAATTCCGTAAGCCAGAACGCGAGAAAGATCTTTACAAACGTGCTGCGCATGGTCCCTTAGCTTTCTCGTCCGGCGTGGTGCGGTGCGCTCGCTGTTTCGGAGGGAGTCGGATGCGCTACCGGCACCGCAAGCTGATAGCCCGCCGAGCGGATCGTCTTGATCTGGTCGCCCACGTCGGCGGCATCGTCCATCTTCCGCCGCAGCCGGCTGATGTGCATGTCCAGGCTACGATCAAAGGGATTGAAACGCCGTTCCAGCACTGCCTCTGTCAAATGCTCCCGGGTCAGGATCTGCCCGGGCGCCTCCATCAGCGCGCCCAAGAGCTCAAACTCCACATTCGTCAGGTCCAGCTCCACGCCGTTGCAAGTCGCGGTGCGCGCGCCGGTGTCGAGCTCGATTGCGCCAACCGACAGATGCTTGATGGCATTTTTCGCGCCTTTCGCCGGCTTGGCTGCCGCGCTGCGCCGCAAAATCGCCCGTATCCGCGCCAGCAACTCACGCGGATTGAACGGCTTGGGAAGGTAATCGTCCGCGCCGATCTCAAGACCCACAATCCGGTCCACATCGTCGCCGCGCGCCGTCAGCAGCAGCACATTCACCTGCGAGCTGGTTCGCAGCCGCCGCAGCACCTCAAATCCGTCGAGACCCGGCAGCATCACATCAAGCAGCACAATCGCAAACTCGCCGGTTAACGCGCGATGCAGCCCCAGCTCGCCATGATGCTCGGTGGTAACAGCAAACCCATGCCGCGCCAGGTAGTCCTCCAGCATCGAGCACAGTTCGATATCGTCATCCACCAGCAGAACAGGTTCCACAGCCAAACCCCTGTGCCGGGCCCGTTTCCAAACTCAATGGCTCATTTCGGCCTGAATCGAACGGACGCGCACAACTCCCGTTGTACTCCAATCACGGCTTGCTCGCGGTAATGAATTGTAACGCCACAACTTCGACTCTTTGACACTTCTTTACGATTCGTGACTCTTTATGACTGCACGTCCCGGAGGCCGATGTTGTCATAGCTTCAGGCAATCGCGAGGTAGTTATGGAAACGTTACGTCGAGCCTGGGGCGATACGGCTGGGGTGGCCGAGAAGCCGAGCCAATCCAGAATGCCATCAAGCGAGTCTCATGTGCCCGAATCGCTCCTTTTTTCTCTAACCCGCCGGATTTCTGGGGAGCCGGCAAGGAGAGCCTCAATGAGCCAGGGTGAACTGGTGCAAATGTGCCTTAATGGCGACGATGACGCCTGGGCAAAATTAGTCGAAGAATATCGCGGTCTGGTCTACAGCATCTGCTATCTCTTTTGCGGTTCCACGCAGGACGCGGAAGATCTCGTGCAGGATGCGTTTCTCAAAATCTGGATGAATCTGGCCAGCTACGATCCCTCCCGCGGCGAGCTCAAGGGCTGGATCGCAACCGTAACCCGCAACCAGCGCGTCGATCGCTACCGCCGCACCGGCCAGGATCGTCGCACCGAATCCATCGATACCATCAGCGATAAGAGCGAAGAGGGCGGCGCGGTGCCTATGGCGCAGCGCATTCCCGATCCGCGCCCCACGCCGCACGACGTTGCCGTGACCAGCGAAATCACCGGCATGGTAACCAATGCCGTCAAGAAGGTCTCTCCCGAAATGCGTGAAGTCGTAACGATGCGCTTCCTCCACGGCTTCGACAACCAGGAGATCGCGCATCGCCTGCGCATCCCCGAGGGCACGGTTAAGTCGCGCACCAACCGCGGACGCGCCCAGCTTGCCTCACTGCTCAGCCCCATGCGCACTGCCCTCGGCACTGCGTAGCTTGCCTCGCTGCAGGCATCGCGCCGAGGGACCGTCCTCCCCGGCGCATCTCAATTCATCAGTGTTACAAACTCTTCCACCACCACACCGTTGCGAACCCAGGCATATCCCGCGCGCCCCGCGCAGTGCCGCCACCATTCGCCCGGGCTCGAAAAGCTGTACAGCAGATCCCCTTCCTGCCGCTTAGTCTTGAACCGCATCCACTGCTCATACACCAGCCCAAACGGCTTGCCGGAAGCGTCCGTGTGATACCGCTCCGTCTCCTCCACGTCGTACGCATCTTTCCCCAGCCAGTCGTTTACGCCGCTCATCGTCGCTTCTCCTCACTTCCTTAAGCGGAAAGTAGCCGGATTTTGCGCCACAATCGGCATCGCAACCGGCGCGTGTACGATGAGAAGGTCCGATCAGCGCCACTCACTGGGCAGCCTGATGCCTCTCGAATCCATACAACCTATCCCACGGCGGCGCTGGCGTATCGGCTGGCTCCTCGGCCTGGGGGTGCTGGTCAACTATTTTGACCGCGTCAATCTCTCCGTCTCGCAAGCCGCGCTTTTCACCGCCTTCGGCATCTCCAGCATCACCTTCGGATATCTATCCAGCGCCTACAATCTCGACCTACGCGCTCTGCCAGCTTCCCATCGGTGTCGTCCTCGATAAATTCGGTATCCGCCGCGTCGGCCGTATCAGCATCTTTCTCTGGAGCATCGCCTCCTTCGCCGCGGCCGTCGCCACCAGCATCACCGGACTCTTCGGAGCACGCTTCCTGCTCGGAATCGGCGAAGTCACCGACCTTTCCGGCAAACGCGAAAGCGATCGGCCGCTGGTTCCCGTCGCACGAGCGCAGCTTTGCTACCTCCCTCTTCGACGCAGCAGCCAAGTTCTCCTCAGCCATCGGCGTCCCCATCCTCGGCTTCCTGTTGCTGCGCATCGGCTGGCGCTGGAGCTTCGCCGCCACTGGCCTCATCAGCCTGCTCTTTCTCTTCCTCTTCAACGCCATCTATCGCGACCCGCACGACGATAGCGAACTTACCCCTCAAGAGCGCGCCTACATCGAATCCACAAGTACGACCCATGCGCTCTCAGAAACAGACCAGGCGACCCCGCTCCCACTTTGGACTCTGCTTCGCCAGCCCAAAGTTATCGCCATGGTTCTCGGCATCGGCTCCTATAACTGGATCTTCTATCTGTTGCTCACATGGCTGCCCGGCTATCTTTCCATCCAGCTCCACATCGACCTGCTCCACTCGTTCCTCTACACCGGCTTTCCCTGGCTGGTCGCGACCATCGCGGATCTCTGCATCGGCGGCCTCCTCGCCGACTACCTCATCCAGCGCGGATGGGACGCAAGCCGCGTGCGCCGCACCATTCTCATCGGCGGCATGGCCTGCGGACTCGGCATCCTCGGCGCCGCCCATCCAACCAGCCATCTTTCCGCACTACTCTGGATCACGCTCTCGATCAGTGGCCTCTCAGCGGCCTCACCTATTGGTTGGTCCATGCCGTCGTTGATCGCACCGCGCAGTTCCGTCGGCAGCGTCGGCGGCATCATCAATTTCTCCAACCAGGTCTCGGGAATCGCAGCGCCCATCGTCACCAGCTACTTCGTGCAGTCGCTGCACTCCTTCGCATGGCCCTTCGCGCTCGCCGCCGGATACCTCACCATCGGCATTGCCGGCTATCTCGTTTATGCTCGGCCGCATCGAACCGATGTTCCCCGAACCTGCCTGACACAGGAATGGCCGGCCAATCTGCCCGGCCGCCATTCCGCATCTCTTGAGTTGTCATCCCGAGCAAAGCGAAGGATCTGTTTTTCTCTACTTCGACGGATAAGCCTTCGCCACACCCGTCCGCGAATTGATCACCGCAAAGCTCCCATCCGGCGTCGCATCCAACTCCAGGCCAAGCCCCGTATCCTCGCCCTCAACATTGGCAATGTATTGGCGTTCCGTGTTGTTCTCAGGGCCGCCTTCTTCGGAGTAATGCAACTGCCACAGCGTCTCCAGTCCGGGAATCGCCTTGATCGTCTTCAACGTCGGCGTCGATCCACCCTTCTTCGCTCCGTTATCCATGATCGCCACGCGCGGATGAATCGCATCCACCAGCGCGGGGCTCGAGACTCTGATACCACCCGTGATGCGATACGATCAGGATGTCCACATGCCCGATCTTGTTATCCGGGCACATCAGCTGCATCTCCTTGTCCCACGTCAAATCGCCCAGGTCCAGGATCTTCAATTTGCCAAACTGTATCTCCGTGCCTAGCGACCGCGAATTCTCCGTCTGATCCGCCGGCCTCGTCTCCGACTCCTTGCAATACTGGTTCGGCTCGCCACCCCCCGGCAGCGCATTCTCAATCAGCTTTCCATCCGAGCTGATGACCGTTGCCTTCAGCCCCTCGACCGGCAGTACATCGCCCGGCTTCGGATGAATGTTCTTGTACATCCCTGAATCCAGCAACTTCTGGTAATCCGAGTAGTCTTTCTCGGTGATGCCTTTATCCAGTTCGCGGTTCGGCCCGTGGTCGATGAATGTGTCTATGGGAATCCGCTCTGCCAGCGCCGGAATCCCGCCCGCATGATCCACGTGATAATGCGTAATCAACACATAGTCGATCTTCTTCAGTCCCGCCTGATGCGCGGCCGCCACAATGCGATTGGCGTCGCGTCCCTTGTTCCCCGGCCAGCCTGCATCGATCAGCAGCGAATGTCCCTCGGGCGTCACAAACAGAGTTGACTGCCCACCTTCGACATCGATGAAAAAGATCCGCAGCCGGTCTGTCGTCGCCACCTGTGCCTGACAAACCGATACTCCCATCGCCGCTGCAGCCAGCAGCGCCATCACGGTACGCGCATATCGCATCATGCTCATCCTCGTTGCCCTCACTCCGCCTGTCTCGTAACTCACTTACGCTTTTCTTGCCGTAGCCCGCGTAGCACCCGTCGAAACACCGCCATCCACCAGCAGCGTCTGCCCGGTCACATACCGGCTCGACTCGGACGCCAGAAACACGATCGCTCCATCCAGATCGTGCGGCTCGCCATGCCGCTTTAATGGAATGCGGTCCATCAGATACTCCACCCACTCGCGGTCTTCATACAGAATCTTGTTCTGCTCGGTCCTGAACCAGCCCGGTGCAAGGCAATTCACCGTAATGCCATGCTTGCCCCAGTCATCAGCCAGGCTCATCGTCAACTGTTTGATGCCGCCGCGGCTCGCGCAATACGGCGCCAGCCCGGCAAATCCCGAAACGCTCGTCACTGACCCGATATTGATGATCCGCCCATAACCGTGCCGCACCATGCCTTTGGCGACCTGCTGCGCTACAAAAAAGCTGCCGCGCAGATTTGTATCCAGCACTAGATTCCAATCTTCCCACTGCACATCGAGCGCCGGCTTGCGCACATTGCATCCCGCATTGTTCACCAGTATGTGGACTTGATCGCAGGCCTTCTCGACAGCCTCCCCAAAGCGCACAATGCTGTCGTAATCGCGCACATCGAGCGCCAGCGGCAGCGCCTTGCGCCCCATCGCCTCAATCTCAACCACGAATGGCGCCAGCGCATCCACATGCCGGCTGGTCACAATCAGGTCCGCTCCGGCCTGCGCAAGCGCACGCCCAAAGTACTGGCCCAGCCCGCGGCTCGCCCCCGTAACCAGCGCAGTCTGCCCGTTTAAATCGAAGATGGACTTCGTCATTGCGCGTCACCGCCACTCGCCGCAGCATCCATGCGCGGATCGATCACAATCTTCATCAGGTTCGGCTCCCGCGAATGCAGCCGCTCAAACCATCGCGCTCCGTCATGCAGCGGCGCCACCGCCGTAATCAGCGGCGCCACGCGAATCTTCCCATTCGAAATCAGCTCCATCGCCTGCGGATACTCCCCGCACGAAGCGCACGAGCCCTGCAGCCTGATCTGCCGCGAAACCACCTTCTGCAGCGGCAGCGTCACCTGCGGAGTAATGTTTCCAATCAGCGTCACCGTGCCGCCCTTGCGCACAGCATCGATGCTGGCCGAGACAGTCTCATCGCGTCCCACAGCTTCCAGCACCACATCCACGCCACGCCCGTCCGTAAGCTTCAGAACCTCCGCGACCATCGCCTCGCCCGAAGCCAGAATCGTCTCATCCGCACCCAGTTCGCTCGCCAGCTTCAGCCGCGTCACGTCCACATCGGCCACCAGCACCCGACCACATCCCAGCGCCTTCGCAGCCTGCAGCGTCAACAGTCCGATCATCCCGGCGCCCAGCACCAGCGCCGTCTCGCCGCCCTTCAGCTCCGTTACATTCACCGCATGCAGCGCAACCGATACAGCCTCCAGCATCGCTGCTTCGCTGAAATCCATCGCCCCAGGCAGTTTGTAGACGATGTGCTCCGGCACCGTCACAAACTCCGCAAAGGCCCCGGCTCTGCGAAAGTCTGGCGTAGAAACGCCGATCACCTGCCGCTGATCGCATAGATTCACCAGCCCCTGCGCACAAAATTCACACGAGCCGCAGTAGACGGTCGAGTCGAAAGTCACGCGGTCACCGGCGGCAAACCGCGTCACGCTGTCACCCACTGCGGCCACCACACCCGCCGCCTCATGGCCCATCACCAGCGGCGGAATCCTTCGCCCTGACGAGCCATCGTAGCCGTGCACATCGCTGCCGCAGATGCCGCAGGCGGCTACCTGCACCAGCACTTCGCCCGCACTCACCACGGGCCGCGGCAAATCCGCCACATCCAGCTTGCTGTATTCCGAGAGAAGCAACGCCTTCATCGTCCGCACTCAACCTCGCAAGCAAGTCTACAACCTGTGGTGGCGCGGGCTCTTCACCCATCAGGACAGGTTGCAATTCCCGCCGCAATCGTCAACGATGATACCCATGCCCGAGTTGCCCGACATCACGGCCTACATTTCCGCGATCCAGTCGCGCATCCTCGGCCAGCGGCTGGAAGCAGTCCGCATCAGCGGGATATCTCTCCTCCGCACCGCGCAGCCTCCCGTAGCCGCCACCGAAGGCAAGCTCGTCCGCGAACTTCGGCGGGTCGGCAAGCGCATCGCCATCGGCGTCGAAGACGACCTCTGGCTCGTGCTGCATCTCATGATCGCAGGCCGTCTCCACTGGAAACCTGCACCCGCAAAGATCGGCGGCCGGAACAATCTCGCCTCTTTCGACTTTCCTCACGGCTCGCTCGTTCTTACCGAAGCCGGCTCCAAACGCCGCGCATCGCTCTACATCGTCCAGGGCGAGGCTGCTCTCGAACAGATGAATCCCGGCGGCATCGAGGTCTTCGATAGCGACCTCGAAACTTTTCGTAATGCACTGCGCGCTGAAAATCGCACCCTCAAGCGTGCTCTCACCGATCCCCGCATCGTCAGCGGCATCGGCAACGCGTATTCCGATGAAATCCTTCACGCCGCACAACTTTCCCCGGTCGCCCTCACGCAAAAACTTTCACCGGAAGAGTTCGAACGCCTCTACAACGCGACCCGTTCCACACTGCAGCTCTGGATCGACCGCCTCAACGCCGAAGCCGCTAAATCCTTTCCGGAGAAAGTCACAGCCTTTCGCCCCGAAATGGCGATGCACGGCAAGTTCGAGCAACCCTGTCCCCGATGCGGAGAAAAGATCCAGCGCATTCGCTACGCCGACAACGAAACCGACTATTGCGCCCGCTGCCAGACCAATGGCAAACTTCTCGCTGACCGCAGCCTCTCTCGCCTGATGAAGTCCGATTGGCCGCGAACATTGGAAGAACTCGAAGCCCTCAAACGCCGTTGACCTTTTGTTCTGCGTTGTTTCAGCGGCAGCCCCAAAAACTTTTCTCCATCTCAGCTGAACTTTGGCACAACAGCCCGTCTATTCCCGGCATCTTTCCACTCGGAACCCTATGAGCGACAAAAACAATCACTTCGACGCCATCATCATCGGGGCAGGCCAGGCTGGCCCATCCCTCGCTGGTCGGCTCACCTCAGCCGGCCAGCGCGTCGCCATGATCGAGCGCAATCTCTTCGGCGGCACATGCGTCAACACCGGCTGCATCCCCACCAAAGCCATGGTCGCCAGCGCCTATGCGGCCCGCATCGCACAGCGCGCAGCGGAGTTCGGCGTACAGATTCCCGGTCCCGTCAAAGTCGACCTTAACGCCATCCAGGATCGCAAAGAGGCAATCTCAGCCAAGTCTCGCAACGGCGTCGAGGGATGGCTGCGAGGCATGGAAAACTGCACCGTCTTTCACGACCAGGCTCGTTTTCTCTCCGATCATGAGATTCAGGTCGCAGGCCAGACTATCTCAGCCGATCGCATCTTCATCAACGTCGGCGGTCGCGCCAGGATCCCGGAGATGCCCGGCGTCAACGACGTTCCCCATCTCAACAACTCGTCGATGATGCACCTGCGCGAACTGCCCCGCCATCTGGTCGTCGTTGGCGGCAGCTATATCGGCCTTGAGTTCGGACAGATGTTCCGCCGCTTCGGCAGTGAAGTCACCATCGTGGAAATGAGCTCGCGTCTCTGCAGTCGCGAAGACCCGGATGTCTCCGAAGCCATCCAGCAAATCCTCGAAGCCGAAGGCATCCACGTTCGCCTCAACTCCGAGTGCATCGCATTCGCCAAAACCAGTGACGGCATCTGTGTTCACGTCTCCTGCGATGACGGCGCGCCAGAAGTTCATGGATCGCACGTATTGCTCGCCGTAGGCCGCATTCCCAACACCGGCGATCTCGGCCTCGAAGCCGCAGGAGTTGCTGTAGACAAGCACGGCTATATCCAGGTTGACGATCAGCTTCGCACCAGCGTTCCGCACATCTGGGCCATGGGCGACTGCAACGGTAAGGGCGGTTTCACTCACACCACTTACAACGATTTCGAGATCGTCGCCGCCAATCTTCTCGACAACGATCCCCGTCGCGTCAGCGATCGCATCACCGCCTACAACCTCTACGTCGATCCGCCGCTGGGCCGCGTCGGCATGACGGAAACAGAAGTCCGCGAGAGTGGCCGTCCTGCGCTCATCGGCACCCGCCCCATGACCAAAGTCGGCCGCGCCGTAGAGAAAGGCGAAAGCCAGGGCTTCATGAAGGTCCTTGTCGATGCCGAAACCAAACACATCCTCGGTGCCGCCATCCTCGGAGTCGGTGGAGACGAAGCCATCCACTGCATTCTCGATGTGATGTATTCGCGCCAGCCCTACACAACGCTGCAGCGCGCCGTACACATTCACCCGACGGTATCGGAGCTGATCCCGACAATGCTCGGGGACCTGAAGCCGCTCGTCTAACAGACCGGCTACAGTGCTTCACTTGGCAACCTTGTGCTGCGTCGCCGCACCAGCCAAAGCAAGATGCCCGTCGCCGCCCACGCAGTCCCTACATAACGTGCGAGCGTACCAAGGCTGACCCACAGGAGTGCACATGTCACCAACCCGCCCAACGACAACAGCATAGGGAACCACTGCGCCATCCGCCCACTCCGCCATCCACGAAGTATCGACGACAGATTCACGCCCATAAATGCCAGCAATGCACCGTAATTCAACAGCTCCGTCCCAAGCTGATAGCTAAAGATCAGCGCCCCCACGAGACAGATCGCACCAATCAGCAGCACATTGTTGCGCGGGATCCGATTCTTCGGATGCACCGCGCCAAAAAACTTCTTCGGCAGCGCGCCATCCTGTCCCATCGCGTAAAGCAGCCGCGCCGCGCCAAGCTGCGAAGCCATCCCCGACCCGACATTGGCCAGCAGCAGCGCGGCATTCACAATCAGAAACAACGTCGGCCCGCCAATGTGGCCGGAGACGTACACATACGCAGTATCGAGGTCGGGGAATGCTTTGCCAAGCGGCCATGTCAGCTGCGCCGCATATACCTCAACGCTCGCCAGTACGCCTGTAATGAAACAGGTCAGCACAATCGCCCGCGGCACACTCCGCGCCGGATCTTTCGCTTCATCGGTCAACGTCGATATACCATCGAAGCCGATATACGTCAGCACCGCAATCGACGTCCCCCGCAGCAAACCCGAAGTATTAAACGTCGCCGGATCGTAAAACGGCCGCGTCCAGAAACCAGCCGCTGGATGCGCCATCTGCAGCAGCCATCGCACCGCAGCGACCAGCACAAGTACGATCACCAGCCCCAGCACCGCAGCCATCACCGCATTGATTCGCGCCGAAGTCTCAACTCCATTGCAGTTCAGCAACGTAAAAAGAATCGCAAAGAAAACAGCCCAGGCGATGTAAGGAACCTGCGGCATAAAATTCATCGCAGCCCGGCTGCACCAGATCGTGCAGATCAGCGGATTCAGCACATAATCCATCACCAGGCACCAGCCCGTCAGATATCCAAGGCTGGGATGGATCTCTTTGCCCACATACAAAAACGCCGATCCCCCCTGCGGATACACACGCGCCATGCGGCCATAGCTGATTGAGGTGAACAGCATCGCCACCATCGCCAGCAGTATGGCCGTCACAGCATGCCCATGTGCTTCGTTGTAGATCACGCCAAAGCTCGGCATCGGCGCCGTCGGCTGGATCAGGATGATCCCGTACAGCACCAGGTCGCGGAAGCGCAAAGTGCGCTTCAGTCCGATCGTCGTGCTTTGCGTGGTTTCTGTTGCCATCAGCGTCTCTTACTTTGCCGCCATCGCCGCGGTTGGCGAAAGCGTAGCAGATGCGACATTCCATCCATCCACAATCACCTTTGCATCCGCCGGAGCATTCTCCGGCAGCAACGCCGTCAGCACGGTCGACTCTCCCGGCGTAAGTTCAATCCAGTTATCCGACCAGAAGACCGGCGCAACCAGATCCCCCGTCGCAGTGCGTACCGCCGCATGTACCTGGAACGCCAGGTTCCCCGAAGCATTATTCAGATGCACTCTGACTTCGCGGCCTTTCACCGTCGTCACCGTGTCGGCGGTCGCCGTCACGCTCGCCGTAGGCAGATGCATCAGCGCCATCAGATCCTCATGCCGAAAGGCCGGAGTATGCGTGTAGTTGGTCTCGTTCCAGTCAAACGTAGTCAGCGTGCCAGGCACCCAGTAGAAGTTCCGGCTGACAACCTTACCCGCAGCATCCGTCAGCTTCAGGTCGATGAAGAACGTACGCTCTGCGCCGCTGAACAAGCGTCCCGGAATATCGAACACACGCTGCGAGCTGTCCATATCCGCTCGAATATCGCGCCGGTCCGTGTACAGCTCTTTCCAGTTCACGTCATGTATGTCCACACTCGCATGCAATCCTTCCACGGTGGCATACGTGCTGTTCACCAACACCACCGACTGATCGTCATACGAGTACTGAATATGCACCGGCTCACAAGCCTTCTTCGCTGCAAAATATCCTGCTCCCGCATCGAGATAGTAGTCGTACAGGTGCCAGATCATCGACGGCCACGCATTGTTCAGCATCCACTGGATCACGCCCGTCGAGGTGTACTTGTTCTTGCTGTACGCCTCGTACATGGCGCGTTCCGAGTCATACTCCATCGTCTGCGCAATGCGCTCGTACTCCGCAGCCGACTGCGGCTTGCCGTAGACCGCCGCCATCTCGCCATCGAAGACCTTCAGCGTAGCGAAACCACCGCCGCCGTTATGCAACTCCCAGTCCGCCGTCGGCGGCCATGCCTCCGGATCGGTCAGAAACTTCTTCCGGCTCGCCAGTGAAGGAATCGCTGGCCCGGGGCTAGTCTCTGTGTTGAATCCATACGCGCCGCCATTGTGCTTATCCACATACCAGTAGCTCGGCGCCACATAGTCATACGGCCCCGTCATTTTCACGCCGCTTTCGCCTGTTACCGTGGTCGGCGTCGAAGAAGCGGACGACAGAATCGGATTCGGCCAATGCGTCTCCGCCTCGACCTTCAGGTATGCACTCTCCACATTTGCAGGAGG
Source organism: uncultured Acidobacteriota bacterium (assembly GCA_963720285.1). Classification (GTDB taxonomy): domain Bacteria; phylum Acidobacteriota; class Terriglobia; order Terriglobales; family Acidobacteriaceae; genus Acidicapsa. The sequence continues at coordinate 179,239 of CAVREZ010000011.1, read as the reverse complement.
AGGATTGTCGCTGCCGTTCAGCCACACCAGCAGGCTCGGATGCTGCCGCAGCCGCAGCATCTGCGAATGCAGCGAAGCCGTTGCAATCGTCAGATCTTCGGGCTTCCAGTCTTTCCAGTGTTCCCAGTGATCGCAGCAGCACCAGCCCAGCATTACGAGGATCCCCTGTTGATCTGCCAGGTGAAAGAACTCATCAACCTCCAACTTGCCCTCAAGGCGAATGGTATTGAGATTCATCGCCTTCACCAGGCGAAGCTGATCTTCCAACCGGTGATCTTCCGTGCGCAGCAGCATGTCCTGCGACCAACCCGCGCCGCGAACCAGAATGCGTTTGTGGTTCACGCGAAACAATTCATATCCATCGACCGTGTGTTCCGCAGTAATCTCGCGAATGCCAAATTCAGTGCTCTGCTCGTCCGTCTGTTTGCCCTGTGCAGCAAAACTCACCGTCAGCTTCTCCAGATGAGGCTCGCCCATCTGGTACGGCCACCACACCTTGGGATCATGAATGCGCAGTGCAGCGCATTTCTCCGGCGTAAACACCACCGTGCGATCCTCATGCGGAGCCAACTCCACCGTCTCTTCAAACTTCGCACCCGCCGCCGTCCCCGATACCACTCCCTTGACCGCCTCGTTTGCCGCATTATGCAGCTCCGCATACACAGTAAGCTCAGCTGTCGTCAGTGAATCATCGGTAAAGTGCGTCACCGCAAATGGAGAACGCACCGTCACCGATCCAGTCGTCACCAGATTCACACCGCCCCAGAGCCCCATGTCCTTATCCGGCGGGCACGGATTCCAGTCCACCCAGTTGATGCCGAGATCTTTCTCCGTCGGCGCAAAGGTTTCTACCGCGAGCACATTCTTCTCGCCACGCTTTACCCACTCCGTCACGTCGAAGTCATACGTGCGATACGCGCCGGCCACGGTTGTTTCATCCGCAACGCGGTGCCCGTTTACCCAGATTTCCGCGCGATAGTTGATGCCGCCAAAGTGCAGCCATACCCGGCCATCCTTCTGCGTCTCCGCGGGCGCGGCAAACTCCGTGCGATACCACCATCCGCACTTGTAGGGACTATCCGCGGGCATCGGCAAATTGGAAAAGTTATGGCCCACCGGATACGAAACGCCATCCAGATGACGCAAATTGTCTCCAAAGTATGGATCGGGCACCAGCCCTGCCTTCACCTGCGCCGCCAGCACGGTGCTCGGCACCGCCGTCTCGATCCATCCATCGGTCGCAAAGCGATTCGACGCAATCGCCTCTCCCGTCGCCTGCAGCTTACATGCGGATTGAAGCCGCCATCCGCTCTGCAACGGAGTCGAAGTTTCTGCTACCAGCGTCGTGGCTATGCAGCATAGAGCCATGAATGCAATTGTCCCCGCTGCACGGGTCCGGATCGAGTACTGGCCCCAATTCAATCGTTTTAATAGGCAGCTATTCATTCAATTCCCCTGCTTCCTCATGCTTGTTTTTTCGCTTTTGCGGATTGCTTTCGGTTGCGTCCCGCCGGCCGCGTCGTCGACATGCGAACGATCAGCTCCGGAGTTGCCTTATGTGCTTCGGCCGTAAATCGCGAGCCTTTTTCGCGGGCTCTGATTGCTTTCAACACGCCTTCGGCAGCCAATAGCCCCATCTCCTTCAATGGCTGACGAATCGTTGTCATTCCCGGCGTCGCGACAACTGCAGGCAGCACATCGTCGAAGCCGAGCACCGAGCAATCCGCGGGCACCGTCACTCCCGAATCCGTCAAGCCGCGCACCGCGCCCAGCGCCGTCAAATCGTCAAATGCCAGCACGGCAGTGAAGGGAAGTCTCGACGCCAGCATCTGCTTCGCAAAAAGCATGCCGCCCTCAAAGCCTGACATTGGATCGACCAGATTAGGCAATTGAAATACCAGTCGCGGATCGATCCGGATACCGGCTTCAGCCGCTACTTTTTGCAGACCAACCCACCGCGGCTCGCTGTCAAACAGCTCCTGCGGTCCGCGGATCACGCCGATGCGCCGGTGCCCGAGATCAATCAGATGCCGCATCGCCAGCGCACCGCCTGCCTCATTATCCACCAGAACAGAACTCACGTTTCGGCCGGTTAGATCGCGGCCCAGAATCACAATTGGCACATGATTCTTCTCGATGTCGGCAAGCAGATCGGCCTCTTCGAAGATCCAGCTCGCAATCACGATTACGCCCTCGGCGCGCCGTTCCAGCACCATCTTCAGGTAGCTGTCGAAGAGCCTGCGCTGTGTCTGCGCATCCATCAGCATTGGCACGTACCCGGCCGGATGCAGACCTGCCTGAATCCCGCGCACGATTGGAATGCAGAAAGGATCCGAAAGATCGTATGCCAGTACCGCAACGGTCTGGCTGCGCCTGCTGCGCAGTGATCGCGCATACGCGTCGGGATGATAACCGAGCTGCTGAGCCATCGCGCGGATCTGCTCGCGTGTGGTCGCCGCGACATTCTGTGAAAGAGGCGCTTCGCTCAACACGATCGAAACCGTCGACACGGAAAAGCCGCAGGCGCGCGCTACATCCAGCAGCGTCACATGTCCGGATCTTCGCTGGCCCATGCCAACCTCATCTTCCTGCTGCTACTTCCCCCGCACCTGTTAGCGGTTTCAAAGAATCAACTCTGAAATACTTCCACAAAACGTGCAGGAACGTCGCGAGGGATAAGCCGCTCGGACTTTTCCCTTGACATTGAGAACGGTTGCTCCTAGATTTGCAGTTCTAATATTCAAACGTTTGAATGTCAAGGATTGGAGGCCTCCATGATAAAAAATTCTTATTCCGGCATGCTTAGATGCCTGTTATCCATCCTCGTTCTCATCGGTTTCCTGCCGCACCTTCTTCTGGCTCAGGCGGGACGCGGCGGCATCAACGGTCTCATAGCCGATCAGTCCGGAGCCATCATTCCCGGCGCTAGCGTGACGCTGCTCAACTACGCGACCGGCGTATCTCAAGCCACCGTCACCACTGCCGCAGGCCTTTACTCCTTCATCTCCCTGTCGCCCGGCTACTATCAGCTCAAAGCAACTGCGAATGGGTTCCAAAGTATCGTGCGAGAGCATGTATCTGTCATCGTCGACCAGACCATCGAGGTAAACATCACTCTGCGCGTCGGCAGCGCCAGCGAGATTGTGACCGTAACCGAGACCAGCGATCTTGCCGAAACCAGCAACTCCACCGTGGGCCAGCTCATCACCGCCGATACCATCGACCGCGTTCCGCTGCTCACGCGCAATGTCTACGATCTCGTTCAGCTCAGCGCAGGCGTAACGCCAGCAAACGGAGCGCCCAACTCATCCAGCTCGTTTGCCATCACCAACATCTCCAGCGGCCGTCCTGGCGTTGATGTTTCGTCCTATACGATCAACGGCGCCATCGTCGGCTCCGTCTACTACATGGTTGATGGCAGCCCTGTGGGTATCGCCGAAAACAACGCCGCGGCCATTATTCCTGCCCTCGATATTCCCGAGGATGCGGTAGATGAAGTGCGCGTCGAGACACAGAACACTCCCGCCTCCTATCTCAGCGGCGGCGCAGGCGTCATCAGCCTTGTCAGCAAATCGGGTTCGGACAAGTTTCACGGCGATGTCTTCGGAGTCTTCCGCCCCGATGTGCTCGCTGCCAACGAATACTTCAACAAGCAGAGCCAGCTCAGTCAAAGCCTCTCCAACGCTCCTCCCTCGTTTCATCGCTATCAGGAAGGTGGCTCCATCGGCGGCCCCATCAAGCGCGGCAAGCTCTTCTTCTTCGGCGATTACGAAGCTACGCAGCAGGAGCTCTACGACGGATCCAACTACTTCACCGTACCGACGAGCGCCGAGCTTAGCGGAGATTTCTCCGCAGACCCTTTCACCATCTACGACCCTACGCAGCCTGATAATTCAGACGGCACACGCCAGCCGTTCGCAGGCAACAAGATCACCAACATCAGCCCCATCGCGCAGAAGTTCCTGTCCGAGATGCCAAAGTGCAATAAGAGCAACATCTCCGGTGTCGACTGCGATACGGCGTCCGATGACATCACTAACAACTTCTTTGCTCCCGGCCTCGATCCAACCAAGGCGCAGCGCTTCGATGCTCGCATCGACTGGAACCAGAGCGAGAAGCAGCGCATCTTCGGACGCTTCTCCTTCGACCGTCTGTTCAACTCCACGTACAACGCCTTCGGCAACATGTGGGATCTGAATTACGCGCAGAACGTCACCAATGGTCGCAATATTCTGATCGCCGACGATCTCACTCTGAGCCCAACAACTGTGCTGCAGCTTCGCTACAGCTTCACGCGGCACTATGAAAATCAAGGTGGCGATCCCAGGCAGAATGGCTTCGACATCACTTCGATTGGATTCCCATCCGATCTGGCTGCGCAGGAGGTCTACAAGCTGCTTCCGTTTGTGCTGTTCGGAGACTCAGGCAGCGGTGTCGGCGGCACGGCGGATTACAACACCTTCCAGTACGCCAGCGAAAACAGCGACGCCAACGCGGCCATCACCAAGGTCATCGGGAAGAATGAGATCAGCGCCGGTTTCGAGTGGATGAAGCGGTTCCTCAATGTAGGCCAACCTCCCGCGGCCTCAGGCGCATACGGATTCGATATCTCCGCGACCGATCAGGCGACCGGTGCGCAGTCTCTGGTAGGTGGCAGCGATTTCGCGTCATTCCTCCTCGGCATGGGCACCACGCCGGGGTCCGAATCCGATGGATATCCGAGTTTCACCAAGGACATCTTCGCCGCCGAAGAGAGCCCGTACTATGCCGCGTTCGTCGAAGATACGTATCATCCGACGAAAAGACTCACCATCACCGCCGGCCTGCGCTGGGATATCTTCGGTGGACGCACCGAACGTCACAACCGTCTTGAATTCCTGAACCAGAACGCGACCAACACCGTCAACGGCGTTCAGTACACCGGCGCGGAACAGTATGTAACGAGCGGCAACCGCACACCCTATGAAGCAAACATGACGAACTTTGGTCCGCGTCTCGGTTTCTCATGGCAACCCTCTGAGCACTTCATCGTTCGCGGCGGCGGCGGCTTCTACTATGGCCCAACAACGCAGATGGTCGCCAGCGCCGGACTCGACAGCGATGGTTTCGCCTCGCAGACCACGTGGAACGCCACCTGCTACAACGCCGACGGCAATACGGTGTACAACGGCACTGCTGGTTGCGTTGGCGCTGCCGCCGGCAGCCCTGCCGTTTCGAGCAATACTGCCGGCCTGTATACCGGCCCATACTCCCTCAGCAACCCATTCCCCAACGGAGTTGTGCAGCTTCTTTCGAACCCGACGGGGCTCGGCAACAATCTCGGCACTACGCTCAATACAGTGCTGCATTCGCAGCGCACGCCAACCACCTACAACTTCAACTTCGGATGGGAATACGAGTTTCCGCACCAGATCGTGTTAAGCGCAGCCTACGTCGGCAGCCGCGGACTCTTCATCCCATTTGGTTCGGTTGACTCGAACCAGCTCGATCTCGGAACCATCGCCCAATACGGCTACTCTCTCTGCGTCGACCCCTCCAACCCCGCATGCCAGATGGTGACGAATACCTGGGCGCCGGTTCTGCCCTCCACCAACTCCAACTATGGCGCGGCCACGGTGCCTTTGTGGGTGTCGCTGCAGCAGTATCCGCAGTTCGGCAATGGCAGCTACGGTGCTGGGAATGGAGTTGTCGTACACGGCTACCCCGCAGGCGACTCGGACTATAGTTCCCTGCAGACCAAGCTCCAGAAAAAGCTCACCAGCCACTTCACCACATTGGCCAGTTTCACGTGGGCCAAGCTCATTACCGATAACGGCAATCCTCCACTTGGCTTCGTTGGCGCTCACCTCGGCGCTGCGCAGGATTGGCGAAACCTGAACTACGAGCACTCCATCAGCCCGCAGGACGTGAAGTATCAGTTCACCGGGGAAGTCTCCTACGATCTGCCCGTCGGCAAGCAGCGCGCATTGGCATTGCGCGGGCCTGCTGACGCAGTCCTTGGTGGTTGGACGGCGAACGCGATCGTTTATCTAAGCACGGGCGTTCCGATTGCCGCGCCGACGGTGGGGGCGAACATCGCCTACTTCAACCAGCGCGCCGACATGACCTGCGACCCGCGCCAGGGAGCTCCACATACCGCGGCTCAGTGGTTTGACTTCAACTGCTTCTCATTCCCCTCCAGCCCGTTTGTGGCGGGCACCGCTCCTGCGTATCTCGACAGCCTCCGGACCATGGGCGCACAGGACGTGGACATCTCGCTCTACAAGAAGTTTGAACTGGGTGAAAAGCGTGAGCTGCGCTTTGACATCTCTTCCTACAACATCTTCAACCGCGCGCAGCTCGGTATTCCCAACACCCCGACTCTGACGGTTCCGGACAACATCGGCCTCATCCAGTCGACAGTGAATACGCCGCGTCAGTTCCAGTTCGGCGGCCGGTTCACCTTTTAAGTAACGCCTGATTCAGGAGCAAAAATGTTCCACGAGGAAATTGCTCCTCGTGGAACATTTTCTGTCCGCCGTTCTCGGCATATGGAAGCGTGTCAAGCTATTTTTCTTCCAAGATGTTCAAGGTGCGTGACTTGAAGTTGCAGGGAAATACGCTGCTTTGTGCATCTGCACGCGAAGGCAGTTTGAGATATATCAAGACTGATATATTCCACACCGTGGAGCAGGCCCATCGGAGTCCGTTCGAGCATTGCGTCGCAAGGATTACTTGCCAATGCAGAAGGTACTGAAGATCAAATTGAGCACGTCGTCCGGCGTGGTCTGGCCTGTCAGTGAATCGAGCGCCCACAACGCACGGTAGAGATCGAGCAGCACCATTTCATGCGGGATGCCGTTAGCGGCAGCGGCTGAGGCTGCGTCCAGCCCCTTAATGGCCTGGGTCACGGCGCGATGATGGCGCAGGCTTGTGAGCATGCCGGGCTCGGCTGACGCGCCGCCGGTAGCGAGTTTCAGAATTGCTCCACGCAGTTCCACAATACCCTGGCCAGTCACTGCCGAAGTGGCGATGACGGGCAGATCGACATGCGCGAACAAAGCTGGTTCCGATGATTCCATTCCGGCCTCGACAGAGCTTTCTGCCTCTGGATCGAGCAGATCGCATTTGTTCCAGGCAAGCAGCGCGGAGCGGCCTTCGAGACTATCGAGCACTGCGCGGTCTTCGTCAGGCAAGTGACCCGCGGGGCCGATCTCCGAGGCATCGATGACGACGAGCACAATCGCTGCGTCGGCGAGCGCCTGGCGGCTGCGCACGATGCCCAGACGTTCGGCTTCATCGGTTGCCTCGCGCAATCCGGCGGTATCGACCAGCTCAAGCGGAATGCCGCCGAGGGCGATGCGCTCGCTGACGGTGTCACGCGTGGTGCCGGGAACGGCGGTGACGATGGCGCGGTCGCGTTCGACAAGCGCGTTGAAGACGGAGCTCTTGCCCGCGTTGGGCCGGCCCACGATAGCCAGCGTGAGGCCATCATGCAGCACGCGTCCGTGAGTAAATGTCGCCTCAAGCTCGGCGAGCGGGGGGCGAATCGCTGCGATGCGGCGCTGGATCTCCTGCTCCGGCGCAACGGATATGTCATCTTCGGCGAAGTCGATGCCAGCCTCAAGCAGCGCGATGAGCTCGAGCAGTGCATGCTTCGCGGGCATCACGCGTGCGCTCAGTGCGCCGCCCATCTGGCTTGCGGCTAGGCGAGCCTGTGCGAGAGTCTGCGCTTCAATCAGGTCGCGGACAGCCTCGGCCTGCGTCAGATCGATCCTGCCGGCAATGAAGGCCCGCTGGGTGAATTCACCTGGCTCGGCAAGCCGTGCACCGAGTGCCAGCGCCTGCCGCAGCAGCAGGTCCAGAACAATGGGCGAGCCGTGCGCTGCGATTTCGACCAGGTCTTCGGCAGTGTAGGAGTTGGGAGCGGCAAAGAAGGTGACGACGGCCTCATCAATCCGGCTTTGATCTTCGTCATCGCCGGACTCAGAATCGAGCACCTCGGCGAAGCGTGCGCGCGCGTGCTCCAGCGGGCCGCGCAATCTAACCAGCTCACCGGCGATGGCTGCGGCCTCGGGACCGCTAAGGCGCACGATGCCGATACCGCCGCGGCCCGGCGGCGTGGAGATGGCGGCGATGGTGTCGACTACCGCATCGGCGGCTGCGCTGCTTAGCGAGGGATCAGGCACTCTGCCATTGTAGGCAATCGGCCTGCAGCAATTACTCTGGAGACATGCGAGATGAAGCGAAATGAAGGCGACTCACATCGAGTTCCGCTTACGGCTCTGGATCAGTGTAGCCATCCTGTTTCTCGGTTTCTGGGCCCCATGGATTGAGTGGTTTCAGCTTGGCAGCCGCACCACGGCGTGGCTCTGGCTCGGATTTCAGTTGAGCCGCGTGGGCATTCCGGCGAGCAATGCAATTCAGATGGCGACGGGTATCGCGATTGCGGCTGCGGCCGTTGCAGTAGTTCTTCGCGTTTGGGCATCGGCATATCTGGGGCCAGGTGTCGTGACCAACTCTGAGATGAAGGCCGGAGCGGTGATGGCCGACGGTCCTTTTCGGTATGTGCGCAACCCGCTCTATATCGGCAGCATGTTGATGAATGTAGCTATCGCCATGCTGATGCCGCCTTCCGGCGCACTGATTGCGCTGGTGCTTATCGGTCTGTTTGTACTGCGCTTGATCTTCGGCGAAGAGGCTTTTCTCACCGCACAGCTCGGCCAGCCTTATCTGGACTACCGCAAGGCCGTGCCACGTCTGATCCCAAGCCTTCGCGCCCGCGTGCCGAGCGGCGGTCAGAGCCCACAATGGTTGCGCGCCGCTCTATCAGAGCTGACGCCAATCGGAGTTCTGGTCAGCTTTGCCGCGCTCAGTTGGCAGTACAACTCTCATTTGCTCATTCGCGCCATTCTCATCAGCTTTGGCGTCTCGCTTATAGTGCGCGCCATGATGACCACTGCGAAAACGCCAGCTCAGCCAGTGGTTTAAGACTTGGCGGCGAAAATGCCGTTAAACGCGGCGCGATGATAGAAAAACAATACAAACCAGCAGATAGTGACGAAAATGCCCGGTCCAATGGCCGCCGGCGCCATGAACAGATGGAACATCAGGATGTTCACAATCACGGGAGCGATGAGCGTGAGAGCAAGCGGTACGAACCGGCCGACGAGAAAGAGCACCGCTGTGAGCACCTGAATGCCTGAGACGACCTGCAGATAAGGCGTGGCGCTCAATGCATCAACATAATTTTTGGCAGCGCTGGGTGGCATCGGCGGCTCGGGAAGGAAATGCAAGAATCCATTCAAGCCGAAGACGAGAAATGTAAGACCGATCAGAATGCGGGCGATCACGGAAAGGATCTTCATTGGTGGGTCCTCCTATTGGAATCAGGCGAGCAATATGCGACAGCCGGAATAGCTGGTTTCCTCAATAGAGGCGACAGCGCAGAACAAAGTCGCAAATTTTAACGACAAGCGTTGTTTAAGCGAATCGCGGTACGTTTGGTAATGCTTTGACGATGCCACGATATCTTGAGGAGAGTATGGAAGGGAATCAAAAGACGATTCGCGTTGGATTGATTGGCTACGGCTATGCCGGCAAAACGTTTCATGCACCCCTGATCCGCACCGTTCCGGGGCTGGAGTTGACATTGGTTGGCACCAGCCGGCGCGATGAGGTACTTGCCCAATTTCCCGGCGTTACTGTCTGCGCGCCTGAAGAGATGGTGGCGCATCCGGAAGTGGATCTCGTCGTGGTGGCCACACCCAATGACAGCCATGGGCCGCTGGCCACTGCTGCTATGCGTGCGGGTAAGGATGTAGTCGTCGACAAGCCGTTTACCGTAACGCTCGATGAGGCGCGTTCGCTGGTGCAGGTGGCGAGGGAAGAGAAGCGGCTGCTGTCGGTCTTTCAGAATCGCCGCTGGTACAGCGAGGTGCTGGCCACGCGAGAGATTCTTGAGTCGGGCAGGCTGGGGCATGTGTCGCATTACGAGTGCCACATGGATCGCTTCCGCCCCAATGTGCGCAAGCGCTGGCGCGAAGAGCCGGGACCAGGCGCGGGCCTTTGGTTTGATCTTGGGCCGCATCTGATCGACCAGTCGCTGCATCTTTTTGGAATGCCTGATTCGGTGCAGGCCAGCTTCGCCATCCTGCGCGAGGGCGGTCAGACCGACGACTGGGCGCACATTCAGCTCAACTATCCGCGACTACGCGTCATTCTGCATGCGTCGTTGCTGGTATCCGGCGGCGGCCCCCGTTCCATTCTGCATGGTACGGTTGCAAGCTGGGCCAAGTACGGCGGCGATGTGCAGGAGGCGCAGCTTATCGACGGCATGTTGCCGACCGATCCAGGCTATGGCGTGGACAACGATCCCGGCGTGCTCTTCGATGGCGCCACGGGCGCGAAGACGGAGATTCCGGTGCCCCTGGGCGATCAGCGCCCGTACTATGCGGGTGTGCGAGACGCCATCCTGAATGGCACGCCAGCGCCCATCTCCGGCGAGCACGGCATGGTGGTGATGGCGATTCTCGAGGCTTCGTTTGCTGCCGGGCGCGAGGGGCGCGTGACGCCGATTCCGCTTACGGATGAAGAGCGCAGTGCGTGGATCTCTAGCGCTTCCCCAGTCGCGACAGGTGCGTAAAGCCAAAGCCTGAGGAATATTTGAGGCCGTAGCCGCAGAGGCGATCGACGCCGATGTGATTGCACCACAGCAGCAGATACGGCAGCAGCGCGGGCTTGTGCATCAGGAGCGCCGCTGCCGCCAGCATCACCGGCAGCAGATATGTATGCGCCGTGTTGTAGCAGATTGCGCCAATGCGTGCATTGGCTAGATAGCCGAGCATCGAGAGATCCGGTACGAGCCACAACGCGGCGAAGAGCCACCAGCTTGCGCCGGTCTTTGCATAGAGGATTGCGGTGAGCACCACTACTGCCAGGCCTTCTGCACGCAATAGCGTAGCTACAGGCGGCGCTGCGGCGGGAGTTTGGTTCGTGATCTCGTCAGAAGGGATCATGGGGCGTTAGCCGACTCTACTATGCCAGGAAAAGCAGAGGGCGTGCCCGAAGACACGCCCTCTTGTCGATGAGTCTAAAAAACTACTTCTTGACGGGCGCGATCGCGTCCTTGGCGGCCTTGGCGACGCGGAACTTCACCACGGTCTTGGCCTTGATCTTGATGGCTGCGCCGGTTTGCGGGTTGCGGCCCACGCGGGCCTTACGCTCGGCTTTCACCAGGCGGCCGATGCCGGGGATGATGAATACGCCGTTCTTCTTCGTTTCCTTCACGGCGGTCTCGGACAGGAGATCGAGGAAGGCGCCAATCTGCTTGTTGGTGAGTTCCAGCTTCTCAGCCATTTGGCGAATCAGAGCTGTCTTGGTCAATCCAGTTGCCATTTAGTATTTCCTCCAATGTTTGCCTGCTAGGCATCATTCTGTTACCAGATTCCGTTGTCGGGATTCTCGATCTGTCACCGCGGCGCCGCGCTTTGAACCAGTATGCCGTATGCGCAATTCGCCAATGTTGATGCGGGTTTCGAGAAACCTAAGCGAAAACCTTCGAAGCCTACCTTGCTTCTTTTGGGCGTATAAAGTCAACGGCAAAAGCCATATTTCCACAGGTTTTTCGGGTTTTTGTTCCGAAAAAGTCGGTTTTTAGCGGTTTTTCAAGGATTTTGGGCTCTGAGGCAGCCCGAAAAGCACCGTTTTGCGTGGTTCGCGGCGCTCCTCCAGACTGGCTGCAATCGGTGTATTTAATGCCGTCACAATGGGCGCCGCGAGCTTGAAATGACGGATGATTTCGTCCGCAAACTTCGGATCGAGCGAGGCCGTGACGGGCAGCGTTGCCGCCATTCCCCACTGTTTGCAGCGAATCAGGTCCATGGCTGGATGATCCGCCGGAAAGCCCTTCGGTGGACGCGTGAGCGCGTTGCTTTCGAACTCCGAAAACGCTTTGCGCACAGCAGGTTTGTTCAGCAGCTTGCGGAACTCCTCATGATGATCGAGCAGCCAGTGGCGAATCGCAGCTAGCTGATCCTTCTCCGGCATGTAAGCGCCGGCGGCGACGACAACACCCTTCGGCGAGACGTGAAAGTAGTAGCCCGCGCCCGATGTCTTGTCCAGGCCGGTATGCGTCCACCACGCGCCAAGGTGGTCTTTGTAGGGGCGCTTGTCGCTGGAGAAGCGCGTGTCGCGATAGATGCGGAAGAGGGATTTTTCCGCCGGACGAACGTGCTCGGGAGCAAAGTCCATCATGGCGTCCGTCACTTTGCGGATGATGGCGAGCATTGGCTCTTTGACTTCGGCTTCGTAGACCACTCTGTTGGTGTTGAACCATTCGCGGGCTGCGACGGGGTCGCCGTTGTTGATCTTGGCGAGGTTTTTCAGGAAGGTGATGCCTTCTTTGCGGAAGTGTGCCGTTGGCGCAGCCGACGCGGCTTTCGCAGCCTTCTTTGGCATAGGCGAAAGTTTAACAGGGTCCGCGTCACTCTTCGACAATGAGTGACACCGGGCAGCCGCCCGCCTCAATGTGGTCGGATCAGGTCGGTGAATTCGCTAAGAACTCTCTTTACCATCTTGTTCCCACGGGGTGCATCGCGGATGACAATTCGATAGGGAACTTCAATTTTATTGATCCCTCCGCCAGCAATACTGTCCCGAAGTGCATCGAAATTCCTCCCATGCCACTTGGGGCGCCGACAGCTCGATAAGAATGCGCTGTAAAAATCGTTCTCCCAGTACCAATCGCTCTTCAGGTTCCGACTACTCGCGTCGTGAACAAGTTCGCTGCGAACTTCCGGCAGGGCAACGAACGTCAATCCGGGGTCTCGCGAAACCTCGCAGGTAATAGTCAAAATTCGCCATTGCTGCTTGGAGTCGATTCGCATTTCTTTGAACTCGGACCAACGAAGGGTATGAATGCTTCACAGACTGGGCTGATGGGTTGCATCTGTCGATATAGGACACGCTCCCTCGAGCGATCCGCTATGGAGGAGTCGTGATGAGAGTAAAGCCGGGATCTGGAGCGATCAAGCTCTTTTAACGTCTTTAAGATGTTTCTCGCCATTCGGTTGGGTTCTTTGGTGGCGATCTGCAAATGGAGTCGACGAGCCCTTCTAGGCTTTCTGCACGGCGAGTTCAGGAGTCAGTCAATCATGTGTCTTATGCCAGTGCGAACTGTCCAAACCATGACTCCTACCGAATCACCTTCAACGCAGCCCGGAACAGCCCGTCGAAGTCAGCCGCGAGCGCAGCCTCTTTCTCAATCGCGTGCTGCACGGCCTTTTCCGCTGCCTGCCGCTGATAGCCGAGATTGGTAAGCGCGCTGAGCACGTCCTCAACAGCCGCGCCTTTCGCAACTGACGGAGCCGGTGCGGCGGCAAAATCGTCCAGCTTGTCTTTGAGCTCCAGCACCAGTCGCTCGGCGAGTTTTTTGCCGACGCCGGGAATTCGCGTCAGCGAAGCATGGTCCTGGGCGCGTATGGCGGACACAGCCCGCTCTGGCGAGAGGCCGCTGAGCAGCGTGATGGCCAGCTTGGGGCCGACGCCGGTGACGGTGATGAGCCGCTCGAAGAGCCGCTTCTCGTCGCGCTCCAGAAATCCGAAAAGGGCGATCTGGTCTTCGCGTACCTGGGTGTGGATGTGCAGCGCCGCGTCGGCCCCAATGGAGGGCAGCGCAGTAAAGGTGGGCACCGAGATGGTCACGTCGTAGCCCACGCCGGCTGCCTCGACAATGGCCTGGCCGGGCTGTTTATGGATGAGTTTTCCGCGAAGGTGGGCGATCATGCCTCAAGTTCCTGATTCACAAGCATACGGGATAGGGTGATGGGCTGGCCGCAGCCCCCTGTTCGCTTACCTTGGAACGATTTTTCCGTCTGTCTGATACGCCCCGCGTTCGGAAACAGCTACCGCTGGCTGCCGGGCAGCCCTGGGGCAGAGAAACAGCCCGCCAAATGGCCTGCATCGGGGCGGGCGGATACAATGGATGCAAAGGCTCAAATATAGCGCAGCGTTCTCAAAGAGTGCGGCTGAGCGAGTTTTTGGGATAGAGGTTGAGTGCGGGTGATACACAGGATCGGTTCGCGCCACTGGGCGCGCAAAGCTAGGATTGCGGCCTGGGCCGTTGCTTCTTCGGTAGCGTTGGCTGCTCTGCATTGCGTCTCCCTGCCGGCTGCCGCGCAAGCCTCGGCTGCGGCCACCCGCACGACACTGTCTTCTCAGGCGCATGTCAGCGGCGACCATACTTTGATGACCTATAACGTTGCGGTTTCAGCAGAAGACGGCTCGCCCGCGACCGGAATCGTGCGTCTGGAAGAGCACGGCAAAGCGGTTGCTGCTTCCGTACTCGATTCTTCGGGGAACGCTGAGATTCGCGCCGACAATCTCATAGGCGATCACTCATTGCGGGCGGTATATGCCGGTGACACGGCGCACGCGGCGTCGCAGTCCGACCTCGTTGCTGTTCATGCGGATGCGACGGCCACACCGACGTTTACGCTTTCCATCGCGCCGTCGACGCTCACCGTTGCCGCTCCAGGCGACGCAAGCTCTCTGATCGCAACCATTACTCCGCAGAACGGTTTTACCGGCTTCATAAGCTTCTCGTGCTCCGGAACCGGTGGAACCACCAGCACCACGGGCGGAACCAGCCTGCCGGTCGGCGTGGGATGCACCTTTAATCCGGTCAATCTGGAGATCACGTCAAGCACCACCGCAGCCACCGCAGATATGGTTCTGCAGACCGCAACGGGATCGCAGATTACCCAAAACCGCAATCAGAAACAAAGCATGCCCTTCGGGGCGTCGGGTTCCAAGCCGGTTGTTCTCGCTATCCTCATTCCGGGCGCGGGTTTTGTGATCCTTCTGGGCCGCAAGCGTAAGTCCTGGATGCGTGCCGGAATGCTTGCGGTACTGATCTTTGTTGGCGCTTTCGGACTGACTGCGTGCAATCCTCGCTATTACTATCTCAACCATAAGCCGACCTTTACTGGAACGCAGCCCGGCACGTATCCCCTCCTGGTGACTGCGCAGACCAGCAATGGCGTCACAGCAACTACACAGTCAGTAAGCCTCACTCTTACTGTGCAGTAAGCGCAGATATACCTGGTCCGCAACTGAGATGGGTGTCATTTCGGTCTTTTTGATCGGTCACCCATCGTCCCTCCTGAGATCTATCTCGACCCGGAGCTTGAGCCATCAAGAGAGCGCTCGCAGCGGTGTTGAGGCATCACTCCGCTCAACCGAGCCATCGTCCAACCAAGGTTCGAGAAAATAGTCCACGCTTCATACGATGTGCACTGCGCCAACGACCTCATAAGGTTAACGATGGGTCACAACCGTAGCTTCGGTCGTGCGCGGATTGTTGGTACTTGTTGCCTAGCATTACCGGGCCATACATACATCTGCCGTGCGTCACGTGATGACTCGAGATAGTTAATCCCTTCTTTTGTGAGGTCACATCATGCAAATATTTCTGCCTGCACAAGGCTCGTGGAGCCGTGTGCTTCGACGCATAACGCCAATATCAAGGCTTGCACTTATGATTGTGTTCGCTGCGGCATGCTGTTCTATTGCAACTCAACAGGCAGTAGCGCAGGGCTGCATCCTTGCTCGTTCGCCTGAAGTGGGCGGATTGCCCACCGGTCAGGGCGGCGTACTCGAGCCCGGGCACTACCAGATCTCTATCGGAGAGCGTCATCAGTTCAGTTATCAGCATTATGTGGGCGATGTGTATCAGGAGTATCGCGAGCAGCAGCACACCGAGGTAGAAAATCGCATCAACCTCGTGACCGCGAATCTTACCTATCAGATCACGCCGCGAGTCAGCGTTGAGATTGATGCGCCGTGGCTGTTTGCTTCGCGCAAGAGCGCTAATTCTCCAATTAAGTACCAGGCAACCGGCGTGGGCGATACGATCATCGGGGTTAACTCGTGGCTGCGTAATCCGCAGCACTCCGCGCGCAACAACATCTCGGGTGGACTCGGCATTCTGATTCCGACCGGCAATGATGACGTGCAGAACAACGTCAATACAAACACCACCGGCACGGGACCTGCAGTCGAAGTCACCACGCCAGTTGATTACTCCATCCAGCCCGGCAACGGTGGGTGGGGCCTGGTGATGCAGTGGATGGGCTATCAGCGCATCAACAGCGCAATCGTTTTCTATTTCGATGGAGACTACATTGCAACGCAGGGCGGCACCAACGGAGTGCAGCGCAGCGCGACGCTGAGCACCACGCAGCCTTTGAACAACTATGACGCTATCTCGGATCAATACCTGCTGGAGGCCGGTGTCGAGTTCCCTGTGCCGCACGTCAAGGGACTCGGAGCTACGTTCGGCCCACGCGATGAAGGTGTGCCTGCACACAATTTGTTCCCGGTGAGCAATGACGGTTTCCGCCGTCCTGGCTACGCTGTGACGCTTGGTCCTGGCGCCGAGTACACGCATGGACACGACATTCTCACTGCCGGCGTGTACAAGGCAGTTCGTCGTGACCGCACCGTCAGCTATCCGGACTCGGTGTATGGCGCACATGGCGACGCTGCTTTTGCTCAATATGTGTGGCTCGCCAGCCTGACGCATCGCTTCTAACGACCTCGTTGTATGCAACCGCCCTGTCGTGCGTTACCGTGCGGCAGGGCTTCTCATCATCAGGAGAAGCAAGATGAAGATTGTTTTTTGCGCGGCTGTATTACTATGCGTGGCCAGCGTGGCCTCTTACGCGTTTGCCAAGAAGGCGCCCAATCTTGAGTTCAAGAACCTCACTGGAACCGAAGTAAAGTTCGCGGATCTCCGCGGCTCTATCGTGGTCGTTAACTTCTGGGCTACTTTTTGCGGACCTTGCCGGGAAGAGATGCCTATGCTTTCAAAGCTGACGCAAGATTATGCCGGTAAGAAAGTTCGTTTCGTCGCAGTCTCTGCGGATGAAGATCCCGGCAACAAGAAAAACCGCGCAAAAATTGATCAGTTCCTGGATGTTCAAAAACCAGCAATGGAAATATGGCTGGGCGCGGATCTCGGATCACTCGATCGCCTGCAGCTTGGCAATGTATTACCCGCAACGATCATTCTTGATGAGAACGGTGAGATTGTCGCCCGTATCATGGGGCAGGCCCATGAAGACGATGTGAAAGCTCCTGTCGAGTGGCTGTTGAATGGAAAAACGGGGCCACCGCCGCCAGCTTCGGTGAAGCGGTACTAGCAAAGCAAACGCCGGAGATGCGAATCATCTCCGGCGTTTCTGTTCTTTGGCAACCCAACACACTTTTGTAGTGTCGCGGTTTATGGTTTCGGCAGTACCAGTACCTCTACGCCAGAAGCTGCGTCCTTCTCGTGATAAACCGTCTCCGTCGCCTTCACAAACTGGTCGGGCTTCGCGTAAGGAATATCGGTGAAGGTCTGCGGATTGCGGTCGACGAGCGGAAACCAGCTTGACTGTACCTGCACCATGATGCGATGCCCGGCGCGGAAGGTGTGATAGAGATCAGGCATGGTAAAGCCGATCTCCGTTTTCTTGCCCGGCGTCAGTGCTTCCGGCTTCTCCATACTGTTGCGGAACTTCGCGCGGAACGGCTCGCCGCGCACCAGCTCCTGATAGCCTCCCATGTGCAGCGGCGGAGTATCGAGCACCCGCTTGCCGTGCGTTTGCTCCTCCGGATCGGGATAATCCTCTGGATAAACATCGATCAGCTTCACATCAAAGTCGGAGTCGGTGCCGGTGGAAGCGACCGTCAGCCTGGGCGAGATCGGACCGGCGATTGTCACATCTGCCGTCAGCACATCGCTCTCATACACCAGCACATCAGGCCGGTAGCTGGCGAAGCGCTGGTCGTCGACCATGTACCTCTGAGGCACTGTGTCCGTGGTGTATCCGACGAACGGGACAGGATGCGCAGGGTCGCTCACGTAGCTGTCGGAGCTGGATGCCTCGCTCGGCGGATCGAAGCTCAGCTTGCCATCTGCGTGGAAGTAGAGTGTCTTTGACGCAGCGTCTTTCGGCGGCCAGCTGTCGAGGTTGTGCCACACATTCGCACCGGTCTCGAAGACAACAGCCCGCGGCATGGCCTCACCTTTGCCCTTGAGATAGTGCTCGAAGAATGGAAACTGCACATCGCGGCGAAAGTATTCGCCAGTCTTGGCGTTAAAGCTGATATCGCCAAGCCGGTCGCCGTCGCCGCGCGCCCAGCCGCCATGCACCCACGGTCCCTCAACCAGCGTGACCGGTGTCTCGGGGTTGAACTTGGCGATGGCATTGGATGTCCGGTAGGGACCTTCGAGATCTTCAGCGTCATACCATCCGCCCACGACGAGCACCGCACACTTCACATTCTTCATGTGCTGCGACAGATCCCGCACCTTCCAATAGCTGTCGTAGGTGTCATGCTTCATCTGGTCCGCGTAAAGCCAGTTGCGGCCCTTGAGATACTCCTTCTCCATGTCGGAGAGGCTGCCGGCGTGGAGATAGAAATCGTAAGAGTCGGGTGTGCCAAAGTCGAACTCGATGTTGTGCTTCGGCTTCTGCGGCTCGGTCTGCGGATAGAAGAAGACATAGAAGCCGAAGTTAGCCGAGAGCATGAACGCGCCGCCATGGTAGCTGTCGTCGCCTTTGAAGAGATCGGTCATCGGCGCCTGCGGACTGGCCGCAACCAACGCAGGGTGCGAGTCGATGATGCTCGATGAGGTATAGAAGCCTGGGTAGGAGATGCCCCAGATGCCGACTTTGCCGTTGTTGTTCGGCACATTCTTCAGCAGATAGTCAATGGTGTCGTGCGTATCCGACGAGTCGTCCACGTCCTGCGGCGACTTCTTCTCGTCGATATGCGGGTCCATCTCGATGAAGCTGCCTTCGCTCATCCAGCGACCGCGCACGTCCTGGTAGACGAAGATGTAGCCGCCCTTCTCGAACTCATCCGACGGGCCCAGATGTTCCTTGTACTGGTCCTCGCCGTACGGGGAGACGCTGTAGGGCGTGCGGTCCATCAGGATCGGATATGGCCCGCGGTCCTCAGGGAACGCGCTCGCCTTTGGCACATAGACAGAGGTAAACAGCCGCTTTCCATCGCGCATGGGAATGCGGTACTCGTACTTGGTGTAGTGCGATTTGACGAAGCTCTCCTGCGGCTCATCGGCGGATTGGCCACGAAGGAAGGGCGCAAATGCGGCGGCGAGCAGCGCAGCGCCGAAGATAAACGACAGCATGGATTTACGGGGCATCTCTGGTCTCGGTTCTCCTGAGCACCTAGACTACCGCACTGCCGCGGCCAGAAATCGTTGCTACCGGTGAAACCGGGACAGCACTTCGTGGCGGTGTTCTTCGGCGGCAATTTGCGCTCGCTTCTGTTCCCGATCGCGCTCCAAATGTATCCGGAAGGTCACAAAGCAATGACAATCTGGTGACAAGTCGCCACGCAAGTGGGGGTATTTTGCAGGTGGCACACCGAGACCTTTTTCGGCAAACTCGGCTCATCGGCCCGTTGCAGGGTCATTTCTGAAGCTGAAAATTGTATTTCTCGGTCGTCCTCTGAGAAAAGGGTTGTGCGGTGCCCGGCTCAGATCGCGCCCTGACCGCGAGGAGCGATCTCATGCAGCCACACATCTTCGAGATCCACGCATCTCTCCCACCGATTCGTCGGCGAGCGATTTCATCGTCACTTCAGAGGGTTGTTCTCGTTTCCGTCGCGCTAACTGTTTTCGGCGCCCTGGCTTTTGGCCAGCGATTTGATCCCGATGCCGCGTTTCTACCCTCCCCGGTACGGACCGTTTCTACCGTTCCGCCCAACGGCGATGGCAACCCATATGGCGTCGCGTTCATACCTGGGGAGTTTCTGATCGGCACTGGACCGCTGCGGCACGGCGATATCCTCGTCTCAAACTTCAACAACGGCAACGGTTTGCAAGGCACAGGCACAACCATTGTGCGGGTGCCCAGGAAGGGTGCGGTTTCTGTGTTCTTCCAGGGGACTGCGCCTCTGGGACTTACAACCGCTCTCGGTACGTTGCGGTCTGGATTGGTCGTGGTTGGCAACGGGCCTACCTCTGACGGCACCTTTTCTACGGCTACACCGGGATCGCTTCTAGTCATCAACAATCAGGGCGTGCTGATTCAAACCATCACGGACCCCACCATTCAATACCCATGGGATATGGCGCTCATCGACCGCGGCGACTCTGCGATTGCCTTTGTGACGAATGCTCTCAATGGCACCGTCACGCGTCTGAAGTTCCACGTATATTCCTGGGGCCTCAAGCTGGAGAGCGCCAAGGTAATTGCATCCGGCTATGTCAACCGTGGTGATCCAGTCGCACTGTTTGTAGCTCCTACAGGTCTGGTCTATGACGAACGGCATGACCTGCTCTACGTTGCGTCGACGGGAGACAACGCTGTCTTCGTGATCCAGGATGCCGCGGAGCGCAAATCGGATGCAGGCATAGGGCAGGTGGTGTATCAGGATAATGTGCATCTGCACGGGGCACTCGGCCTGATCGAAGCACCCAACGGTCATTTGCTGGTCAGCAACAATGACGGCATCAATCCCGATCCAAACCAGCCCAGCGAGATCGTGGAATTTACCAAACAAGGCGAGTTCGTCAAGGAGATCTCAGTCGATCCCGCTTTCGGCGGCGCGTTTGGGATGGCTGTGCGCTCGCTCGATGACAAGGCGATCTTCGCCGCCGTCGACGACAACACCAACTCTCTGATTATCTGGACGTTGAGCGCCGAATAGATGCTTCTTCCGCAGTGATCGAGACTCTATCGGCAAAGACAAACGGGGAGCTTCCAGAGAGTAACCTGGAAACTCCCCGTTTTTTGATTGTTGATTGTTATTCTTCGTCGTCGGTCTTGCTCTCCGTGACTTTTTCGGGAGTCGTGCGCGGCTTGGTAATGTCATCCATAAAATCCGTTGTGCCGTTCGCTCGTTCAAGCGCGGGATAACGCAGACCGTCGTGGTAATCGATCTCGAAGTTGGAAACAAAGGTATCGGCCTGCACAATCAGGTGTATCGGCTGGCTGGTCCCCCTGGCTGCCTTGATGGCATCTTTCAGTGCGTCTGCCGAGTAGATATGGCCATCGACTGCGAGAATCTTGTATTCGGGAGCCAGCCGCGCCTTGTCCGCTGGTCCGTTCCAGCGCACATCGCGCAGCACGCCGCTGTCGCTGATGGTGATGCCGATTGAGTACCAGAAATCCGGCCCATCGTGAAAGTCGGCGCGCACCGTGTTTTCTGATTTAGTCGGCTTATCGTGATACACCAGCCGGTAGCCGCCGCGCTCAATACCTGCCACATCGGCATGCGGATCGATCAGATCCACGCGATCATGCAGGAATTTGGCCCAGTCGTAGGGAGCCACCACGTTCAGATCCTTGATCAGCTCTTCGCGGTTGTAGGTCACGATCTCCGGCCCGGTATTCCCGTCGAGTCCGAGAAAGATCTTCAGGAAATCGTCGAGCGACTTCTTGTTGTCCGTCTGTTGACGAATGAGTGTATCGGCATCGAGCCAGAGTAGTTCGCCCTCGTCGTAATAGTCCTGGCTGCGGCGCCAGTTCACCCATGCCGGGTGTCCGCCGCGCAGAATGCTCGCCGCAACCGCCGTATCTTCCGTCGGACGCCACTCGCGGCCTGTCTTGTAGTCAAGATCGGCCGCCGTCATCGCCAGCATGTCGCGGTATTGGTCCTGGTTCCGCAGGCCGGCCCGAGCAGCCATCACATTACCGAGATACTGCGTCAGACCTTCGTAAACCCACAGCAGAGAGCCCTGCTGCATGGTTGCGAAATCCTTCTGATACAGGTTGAAGGGTCTCCTGTACTTGCCATTCCAGCTATGCGTGAACTCGTGCGCCAGCAGGTCCGCATCGGCCAGCATGTGGTGATCGTCGGAAAATGCCTTCTCGCTCACACCGTTATCCGACGACTGCCCATGCTCCAGGCCTTCCCCGCCGGCGACGTCCGAGAGCGTCAACAGGAAGTGATAGACGTGATAGTGATGCGAGGCGTATTCCACGCTGGCCTCACGCACCAGATTGCTGATCTCGGCAAGCACTGCCGGACGGAGGTTCGAGTCTTCCGGCGCGTCGGACGCCACGTCGATGTAGTGCTTTGGAGTAATCTCCGGCGCCAGCGGAAACTCATGAAAATACTGACCCGTGATGATCGGCGAGTCTTCGAGCTGCTCCACATTCGTAGCGTCAAATCGGGTCGTTACCGATTGCCGGTCGTTGGCCGTTGCAGGCACAGGCCATGCGCCGGAACCCTCCGGTGTTAGCGCCGTGCCCACGCCCCACCCCGCCGGAACGATCAGCGAGGGTTGCACCGGAATATCCCGCACCGGTACGCCCGCCGGATACATCAGCAGCCTCTCCCATTCGAGCACTGCCAGCTTCTGCGAGACGCGCGCCGTCACAATGCAGTCCAGATGTGCGTGCAGCGTGGTGACTCCTTTGGGAATCTCCAGATGAAATTGATAGAGATCCGTGTCGTCCCGGCGCCATTGGAGCTTTTGGCCATTAGCGGTAAAGACCACGCCGACGATCTCCGCAGCCGGGCCCGTCGGCATGTGATTGCCCGGAATCCACTCAGGCGTGGTCAGAGCGAGCGGGCCGGCTGTCACCGGAAAATCGATCTCCGCGTGGTAGATCTTGCGCGGCGCTTCGCTCAGGTCTGCGGTGATCTGGATGGGGGCTTTGACGGGAGCGGCAAATCCAAGGCTGGCGCTGAAAATGAGACCGGCAGCGGCTGGAAACCAGGACACTCTGGTGGCGAAGGGAAACAGCTTCGGCATTTTTAAGGTGATTCTCCTGAAAACACAAGGGTATCGCAGCCGGCTGGTCCCACCGGCGCGCGTCACGGGCCCGACTTACGTTTTCCTTATGCGGGGCTGGGCCTGCCGCGTTACCCTATGTTCACAATCATTCGCAGCCCCCCGCCGTGCTGTGCCGCTGACTACAATTTAAGAATTCGCCAAAAGGGAGAGATACGTGTCTGACAATTACCGGAATTTTCTAGCCCTGAGCTATGAAGAGCTGGAAGAGAAGAACCTGGCTATCAAGGCCGACCGCCTGAATCGCGTTTCCGCGGATGAGATCCGGGAAAAGCGGCTTAAGGATCTGAAGGACCAGACGCATATCAAAGCCGTCACCGTGCTCTTCAGCGACCTCGAAGGCCGTTTGCATCTGCTCGATTACGACAAGAAGTTTCTTCTCTCAAGCTATGACAACCTGACCTTCGACGGCTCTTCGATCCGCGGCTTTACCGCGCAGAAGGAAAGCGACCTGCGCCTCGGCATCGACTGGAGCGCCTTTTACTGGGTGCCGGCCGACGTCTTCGGCACCGGCAAGGTGCTGGTCTTCGGCATCGTCATCGACAAGAACGGCGAGCCTTACTCGGGAGACCTGCGTGGCGTGCTCAAAAACTACTCCGACACGCTCTATGCGGAGAAGGGCTACACACTAAACGCCGCCAACGAGATTGAGGGTTTCCTCTTCGCCGGCGTCGATGCCGAGAAGAAGTTCACCCAAACAGGCCGCTTCGACTACGTGAATACCGGCGGCTACTATCACTCGCTGCCGCTCGATCCGTTGCGCCGCTTCATCGATACGGCCGCCGAAGTGCAGCGCGCCATGGGCTTCCAGAACGAGAAGGATCACCCTGAAGTTGCGCCCAGTCAGTTTGAGATCAATTACAGCTACGGCGAAGTTGTTGCCGCAGCCGATCAGATCCAGCTGTACAAGCTGCTCACCCGCCAGATCGCCAACAATCTGGGCTACACGGCGTCGTTCCTGCCCAAGCCCGTCGTAGGCGTCAATGGCAGCGGCATGCACACCAACATGTCCGTCACCAAGGACAAGGTCAACCTGATGTGGGACCCGAACGGGCAGGAGATGCTGTCCACATTCGGTTGGGAGTATATCGACCGCATTCTCTCGCACGCGCTCGATATCTGCCTGATCCTTAACCCCAGCGTCAATAGTTACCGCCGCCTCGATCCGCACTTCGAAGCGCCAAACCAGATCAAGGCCTCAGCCACCGACCGCGGCTCCATGATCCGCGTTCCCATCGGCAACTCTCGTTCCATGCGCGTCGAGTGCCGCTCGGTCGCACCGGACGCGAACCCCTACCTGGTGCTCTACTCGCTCTTCAAGACCGGCATCGACGGCAAGATCGCCTCCATCGACAACCTGCGTCAGGCACAGCGCTATCTGCCTGACAACATCTACAGCGCCATCGGCGACTTCGAGAAATCGGAGTGGATTGCCGAAATTCTCGGCGCGGGCGTGCAGGGCCGCTTTGTCGATCTGAAAGGGGCGCCGCAGACCGCTCACCTCGCCTGCTCGGCACCTTCGTCAAGCCCTCCGAAGTGCAGTACCACCACGAGGTTTACAACCAGGCCCTCTGGAACGAGTTCTAGAACCTTCCCTCCAGATGGAGGCTCGCAATCACAGCCCGGCCTCGCGCCGGGCTGTGATGTTTTTCTGATGCCCATGACGGGTATCCCGGTGAACGTGTGGAATTGATCGGTTCGCCGTGTATAAATGGAAATCGTGTTGCGAGTGTCTGTCTTCCCATCGATTCATCGCCTGTTGTTCCTCGCAGGCCTGCTCTTTTTGCTGAACACGGCCGTTACCTCTGCACAGGTCACGCGCTACGTAGATCCTCGGATCGCTGCGGGCGGTGATGGAGCCACGATCCCCGGCCCTGCGATGCCCTTCGGCATGATTAAGCCAGGCCCGGATGTGGGCCGTAACAATGAAAATTCCGGCTGGTCCCCAAAGGGAGACATCAACGGATTCAGCCAGACACACGTCAGCGGCACCGGCGGCGGCCCGAAGTATGGCAACATCCTCATCCAGCCAACCGTTGGTGAGGTGCAATCGACGGGCCACGGTTCCCCGCGCCAGGATGAGCAGATTGCGCTTGGTTCTTACTCCGTGATGCTTGCGCGCTACAGCGTTCGCGCCGAGATCGCTGCTTCCACACGCGCCGCCATCTACCGCTTCACCTATCCTGAGACGGACAAGGCAAACATCCTCTTCGACGTCAGCCACTGCCTCACGCGCCAGCGGCATCCCGGTGATGCATGCGATGCGCAGTCGGTGGCAGGGGAGAAACCGATTGAAGAGTCACAGCACGTGACCGCCTCATCTGTACATGTCGTCTCGCCGACCGAGATCGCCGGTTCGACAACCATCACCGGTGGATGGAACCGCCAGACCAACACCTACACCGTCTATTTCGACGCCATCGCCGACACACCTGCAGCCACCTTCGGCACATGGCATGGAAGCGCCCTCAGCAATGGCTCAAAACAGGTAACAGGAGGCGAGTTCGAAAAGGCCGGTGCATGGCTGCAATTTGTGACCCAGCCACATCAACCGATTACGCTCAAGATCGGTATCTCGTTCGTCAGCGAAGAGCAGGCCCGAGAGAATCTTCTGACAGAAATCCCTGCGTTTGATTTCGCTCAGGTACGTGACCAGAACATCGCCGCATGGGGCAGAGCGCTCAGCGCAATCGACTTCCACGGCGCAACCGACGCTCAGGCCACGATGTTCTATACGGCTCTCTATCACGCCATGCTGATGCCGGTAGACCGCACAGGCGAGAACCCGCTGTGGAAGTCGAGCGAGCCCTACTACGACGACTTCTACACACTCTGGGATACCTTCCGCACGACCAATCCATTGCTCACCCTCATCGCGCCAGAACGAGAGCGGGACATCGTCCGCTCCCTCATCGACACATGGCGGCACGAGGGCTGGCTGCCCGATGGGCGCAGCGGCAACTTCACCGGCAACACGCAGGGCGGCAGCAACGCGGAGATGGTGCTGGGAGATGCCTACGCCAAGCGTCTGCCTGGCATCGACTGGAACGCCGCCTACGAAGCGATGCAGAAAGATGCCGAAGCTACCCCACCTGAGCCTATGCGCGAAGGCCGCGGCGGTATCGAGGATTGGAAGAGCATCGGTTATGTCAGCATTCAGGGCTCGGATCGGCCCGCGTCGAAGACCATGGAGTATGCAGCCAACGACTACGAACTTGCGCTGATGGCCAAAGGACTGGGCCGCGAAGACGACCGCCGCAAATACCTGCGACGCTCCGGTAACTGGCAAAACCTATGGGATGCGAGTTATTCCGAAGACGGCATCCGCGGCTTCATCCGCCCACGCAACCGCGACCGCTCATGGAAGCCCAACTTCAACGCCGATCAGCAGGGCACGTGGGGCGGCGACGACTTCTACGAAGACAACTCACGCACTTACTCGCTCGACGTTCCGCAGGATGTGCGTGGGCTGATCGAGAAGTGCGGCGGCAAAGACGCCTTTGTCCATCGTCTCGACGAGTTCTTCGGTTCATCCCACGGCTTCGACGCCGGCAACGAGCCGGGCTTCCTGACGCCCTATCTCTACATTTGGGCAGGCCGGCAGGACAAGACCGCCGCTGAGGTCCGCCATATCCTGGCCTCGCGTTATCGTCCTCAGCCCGACGGCATCCCCGGCAATGACGACGCAGGCGCCATCTCCGCCTGGTACATCTTCGGCCTCATCGGCATCTACCCAAACGCCGGGCAGGATGTGTACCTCATCGGCAGCCCCGCGGTTCCCGAAGTTACGCTGCATGTCGGCGAAGGCAAGACCTTCACCATCGAAGCCCGAGATACATCCAGCACAAACCAGTTCATTCAGAGTGCCACACTCGACGGCAAACCCTTCACCCGGGCTTGGCTTACGCAGGAGGAAATCACTGCTGGCGGCCGCATCGTCTTTCAGATGGGACCAAAGCCGGCAAACTGGGCCACTGGAGCGCTTCCGCCATCGAGTTCCGATCCCGCTGCGAACTAATGCTCTCACTTTTTTCGTGAGATGCCGGTTCGCAGCACAACATCAGCTTCTTAGAACTCGCTGGCAATTTCGGCGGCTCGGTGTACTCTATTGTGAACCGCAGCCGAAAATCCGCTGCCTCCACCACCCAGGTCAACAATTTCATCGAAGGATTCGCCATCGGCCGGATGAGTGCACAGGAGTCTACATCTCTCGACAGCGCGAAAGACCCCGGCGTTGCTGAAATCGAATCTGCGCCTGCTCCCCCTGCGCGCGACCTGACCAGACTCTTCGGCGATTACGTGCTGGACGGTGCTTACGACGAAATGCGCACCCGCGATGGCGCCATCCGACCGCACTACCGCGCTTTGACGGAGACCATCGCCAACCTGCCGCCGGATGAGCTTCTGCGCCGCAAGCAATCCGCCGATCTCTCCTTTCTGACGCAGGGCATCACCTTCACCGTCTACGGCCGTGACGAAGGCACCGAGCGAATCTTTCCCTATGATTTGCTTCCCCGGCTGATCTCCGGCGAGGAGTGGGAACACATCGAGCGCGGCCTTACCCAGCGCATTACCGCCCTCAACGAGTTCCTTCGCGATATCTACAGCGAAGAGAAGATTCTCCGCGACCGCGTCATTCCACGCGATCTCGTATACAGCTGCAAACACTACCGACGCCAGATGCGCGGCCTCGATGTGCCGCGCGGCGTCTACATCGCCGTTGTCGGCAGCGATCTGCTGCGTCTGCGCACCGGCGAATATGTGGTGCTCGAAGACAATTTGCGCGTTCCTTCGGGGGTGAGCTACATGCTCACCAACCGTCGCGTTATGAAACGCACCTTTCCCAGGCTCTTCCACAGCTATGGCGTCAAGCCCATCGAGCACTATCCGCAGCTACTCTTGAACACGCTGCGCTCTCTCGCTCCCGAGGGTCGCCCGGAGCCGAACATCGTGCTGCTCACGCCGGGCGTTTACAACTCCGCCTACTTCGAGCACACCTATCTTGCCCGCCAGATGGGCATCGACCTTGTCGAAGGCCGCGACCTCGTTACCCACGACAACATCGTCTACATGCGCACCACCGACGGCCTGAAGCGCGTGGATGTGATCTATCGCCGTGTGGACGATGACTTCAGCGATCCGCTCATCTTCCGCGGTGACTCCGGTTTGGGCTGCGCCGGCCTCTTCAATGCCTATCGGGCCGGCAACGTCACCGTCACCAACGCTTTCGGTACCGGTCTCGCCGACGACAAGGCCATGTACGCCTATGTACCGCGCATGATCAAGTACTACCTCGACGAAGATCCGATCCTGAACAACGTCGAGACTTATTTGCTGACCGAAGACGCTTCGCGCCGGCACGTGGTCGAAAATCTCGACAAGCTCGTTGTCAAGGCTGTAGGGGAAAGCGGCGGATACGGCATGCTCATCGGCCCGCAATCGACGGCGAAGCAGCGCGAAGAGTTTCGCGCCGCCATCGAAGCCAATCCGCGCAACTACATTGCCCAGCCCACGCTCGACTTCTCGCGCGCCCCCTGTCTCTTCGGCAATCACATCGAGCCGCGCCACGTTGATCTGCGGCCTTACATCCTCTTTGGCGACAAGGTAAATATTGTTCCCGGCGGATTGACCCGAGTGGCGCTTGAGAAAGGCTCGCTGGTCGTCAACTCGTCGCAGGGCGGCGGCAGCAAAGATACATGGGTGCTTGAATCACAAGGCGAAGCAGTGCAGTTCAGCGAATAAAGAGTAGTGGAGTAAAGCAGTGAGCAGTTCTGTAGTTCGACGACCCATGGGAGGAGTAAGAATGCTTTCCCGCGTTGCCGACAGCCTTTACTGGATGAGCCGCTATCTCGAGCGCGCCGAGAATACCGTGCGCCAGCTCGATGTAACGCTCAGCCTCCTTCTCGATACCTCTTCCACATCCGCGGAGACGCGTTGGCTGCGGCTACTCGCTGCCCTCGGCAATCCTCCGGGATTGGTCTGGAAAGGAGATCCGGACGAGCTTACCCGCGCCCTTATCTTCGATCCCACACACCCTTCCGCCATCACGTCCTGCATCAATTCCGCACGCGAAAACGCCCGCCAGGTGCGCGAAGAAATTTCCAGCGAACAGTGGCAGCGCATCAACCGCCTTTATCACCAGATGCACTCGCCGCAGGCGCAAAGCCAATTCCGTTCCAACATGAACGACTTTCTCGCCACCGTCATCGACGGCATCCATCTCTTCAAAGGTGTCAGTGACACCACGATGATCCATGGCGAAGGCTGGCAGTTCATCCGCCTCGGCCGTTATCTTGAGCGCGCTTACGCCACGGCCACGCTGCTCGAGGTCTATCAGGAGAGCCTGCTTAATCTCCCCGAGCGTGAGCACTCCGGCTACCAATATCTTGAGCTCGTAGGTTTGCTGCGCTGTTGCACCTCCTTCGAAGCCTACTGCCAGGTCTACACCGCAGATCTCACACCGGATCGCATCCTTGAATTCCTCCTTTTGAATCGCGACTTTCCGCACGCTCTGCGTTACTCCATCGATGGAGTGCGCCAATCTCTTGACGCTATTCAGCGTACCGGCGGCCGCCGTCCGCCAGATGAACTGCTGTCAACCGCGGGCCGTCTGCACTCCATGCTGCGCTACACCACCATTGAAGAGATTCTCGATGGCAGTCCGGGCCGCTTCTTGCACTCCATTCGCGAGCAGTGCCTGCGTATTCATGAACTCATTTACCGTTACTACGTGCAGTATTCGATTCAATCCGCTCTTGCCGTCTGAGCGGCGGAGCGTTCTTAAGGCAGGTGGCAGTGAAACTCAACGTTTCGTTCATCGCGGAAGTTCAACAGAGCCCAAACAAGGGCGGCTGGACGTTTGTGATCTGGTCGGAATCGGTTGAATTCTTCAAAACGCGCGGGCTCGTCAAAGTGCGGGCCAAGGTCGACGGTCATCCGCTCGAGAGCTCCTTCATGGCGCTCGGAGACGGCCGCCACAAGCTGCCGATCAAGGTGGAGATCCTGAAAGCTATCGGCAAACAGACCGGCGATGCCGTCACCGTCACGCTGGAAGAACGAATCGAGCGCAAGACCATCGTTCGATGAAGACAGTTGTTACGGAGCAGGCATGAATTTTTACTCCATCCGCCATCTCACTCGCTTTCGCTATGAGCAGCCTGTCAGCGAAAGCATCATGGAGGTCCGCATGCACCCGCGCTCGGACTCCAACCAGCACTGTCTCTCGTTTTCGCTTTCCGTCAGTCCGCGCTGCCGCGTATTTACTTATCGCGATCAATACGGCAACAACGTTCACCACTTCGATATCCCCGGCGAGCACGACCAGCTCATGATCGTTGCCGAATCGCTCATCGAGCAGCAGCAGCCAGAGCTTCCAGGCTTTCTCTCGTCCGATGCCTGGGGTGCGCTCGACGCCGTGATCTCCGAAGGCGACTACGGTGAGATGCTTCTTCCCAGCAACTTTGCCAAACCGACGCCGGCGCTCCTTGAACTTGCGCAAAAACTTAACGTCGTCCGTCGCGACGATCCGCTGCTGGTGGTTCAGGAGTTGAATAGGAGACTTTACGAGTACTTCGCCTACGTTCCGCGATCGACACGAGTCGATTCTCCGATCGACGAGGCCATTGCCAGTCGCGCCGGGGTTTGCCAGGACTTCGCGCACACGATGATTGCGTTGCTGCGCCACATCGGCATTCCGGCCCGCTACGTCAGCGGATACCTTTACCGCAGCGAAGAAAGCCATGATCGCTCGACGCCAGATGTCTCGCATGCCTGGGTCGAGGCATTTCTGCCCGGCATGAACTGGGTTGGTTTTGATCCTACGAACGATCTGATGGTCCACAACCGGCATGTCCGCACTGCCATAGGCCGGGATTACGCGGATGTACCCCCTACCCACGGCATCTACCGAGGCAGCACCGAGAGCGAACTATACGTCGCAGTACAGGTGCAGGCCAGCGTCGAGCCGCCGCCGCTCGACCGAAAATTGCCGATTCCCGACGACTGGTCCGTATTGGTAGAACGCGCGCAACAGCTTCCCGAGCGCAGCGTTCCCATGCTGGAACTCCAGCAAATGCAACAGCAACAGTAGAGCCGGATCGCGGGAAACCGTACGGCCTGCCAATGCAAATCAGCCGTCGGAAGACTGACAAGTTCGGTCAATATCGGCTGCGAAGTTGTTTCTGTCAGCCACTTTATTTGCTTTTCAGCAAATCACAAGACTCGGTGTCGAGGAGGAACCTGTTGAAAAGGGAATGAAATTCCTGCAAAATTGAACCACGCACCGGAGGATTCGAGTTAATCCCCTATCCATCTGGTCCATTCTTAGACCACCTGTACGATGGTGGCGTTTCCAGATCAGGCAACACAAAGCACCAGCTTTTGGAGGAATTGACGTGAAACGACTCCCGTTGGGAGTGATGCTCCTCTGCATCCTCTTCACATGTACACTCGCTTTTGGCCAGGCGACCACCTCACTTCGCGGAACCGTGAAGGACCCGAGTGGCGCAGTTATACCCAATGCAACCGTGACCATCACCGACCCAAGCGTCGACAAGACGCTGTCTGCGACCACGAATGGTGAGGGCGTCTATCAGTTTCCGCAGATCACTCCGGCCAAGTACCTGATTACTGTCACAGCACAGGGCCTTGGCAGCCAGTCCAAGACTGCCGAACTGCTGGTCAACCAGCCCGCGACGGTTGATTTTTCTCTTTCAATTCAAGCGAACAACGTCACCGTAGACGTCAGCGCGACCGCCCAGACGCTGAACACGACCGACGCCACGCTAGGCGGCTCGGTGGGCAACGAAACCATTCAGGCGCTGCCCATGGAAGGCCGCGATCCCATCTCATTGCTCACACTGCAACCCGGCGTGCTCTACCTCGGCAATCCCGCTGAAAACAGCACCATGGACAGTCGTAGCGGCTCGGTCAACGGTGGCCGCTCAGACCAGGGCAACATCACCCTCGACGGCATGGACGACAACGACCAGATTGCCGGCACGGCTTTCACCGGCGTCCTGCGCTCCACCCTCGACTCCACCGAAGAGTTTCGCGTTACGACCTCCAACGGAAATGCCGATACCGGCCGCAGTTCCGGAGCTCAGGTTTCCCTCATGACCAAGAGCGGAACCAACACCCTGCACGGCGCACTCTACGAGTACTACCGCCCGACCAATACAGTCGCCAACCAGTGGTTCAACAAGTATCAGGAACTCTCACTTGGTGAGCCGAACGTTCCTGAGAAGTATGTGCAGAACACCTTCGGCGGGGCACTCGGCGGTCCTATCAAGAAAGACAAGCTCTTCTTCTTTTTCAACTACGAGGGCCAGCGCAAGGCGATCGACGATGTTGTCACCCAGACCCTGCCTACCCAACAGTTCTACAACGGAGAGCTGGGTTACCAGGATTCCGGCGGCGCAACGCACTGGCTGTCTTCCTCGGACGTGCTGGCCATTGACAACGCTACTGGCTGCGACCCATCGCAGACCGGCGTGCCCTGCGGTGTGAACCAGAATGTGCTGAACTACTACCAGCCGGCCGCCTCAAGCGGCTTTTATGGAACTGCACCGACGGTCGGCGACGGAGTTAACAATGCAGGCTACATCTTTGCTTCGCCGGCGCCCTCCACCCTCAACACCAGTATTCTCAAGATCGATTACAGCCTGAGCCCGACCCAGCAGATATTCGTTCGCGGCAACCTGCAAAAGGATACACAGGCGGGCGATGAAAACCTGCCCGGACAGCCGTCTGCTTCGTTCACGGACGATAATACGAAAGGCATTGCGGCCGGCTACACCTGGGCCCCGAATAGCAAGATGGTCAACGATGTGCGTTATGCCTATATCCGCCAGGGTTACTCTACACGCGGCGTCGGCACCGGAACAGGCGACTGGGTAGATTTCCGCTTCATAAGCCAGCCGGAGTCGCAGACCCGATCGCTGGTGGTCAATGTTCCGCTGCATAACATCACGGACAACCTGACCATCAGCCGCGGTTCGCACACCATCAACCTGGGCGGTAACTGGCGCGGCATCTGGAACAACCGCAGCACCGATGCCAACTCGTACTCCGGAGCCGACAGCAACCCATACTGGATGTCTGACGGTCCCGTCGATCCATCGACCGTCAATAGTGCAGACAATCCAGTAGGCAGCGGCTTCGCGAACTCCTATGAGATCGCCTTCGATACGCTCGTGGGCACCGTACCATCCACCACCCAGCAGTACAACTACACCGTCACCAACCCCACCAGCGGCTCGCTCCTGGCTGATGGCGCCTTCGTCGACCGTCATTTCCACGCCAACGAGTTCGAGTACTACCTCCAGGACGCATGGCGGGTGAAGCAAAACCTGACACTTACTTTTGGTATGCGCCATTCGATTCTGCAAGCGCCTTACGAGACACACGGGCAGCAGATATCCCCAACGATTGATACCGATGCCTGGTTTAGAGAGCGCGGATCCGCTGCCTCCCAGGGACAGGTCTTTGAGGATCCTCTGACCTTCGCCCCCAGCGGTAAGGCCAATGGCCGACCCGGTTTCTGGGCCAAGCAGAAGGTAAACATCGCTCCGCGACTCGCCGCGGTCTGGGCGCCGACCCCGCGCACCAGCATTCGCGCTGGTGCAGGTATGTACTTCGATCACTTCGGCGAGGGCATCGTTAATTCCTTCGATCAGCAAGGCTCTTTCGGCCTGAGCAATTCGGTCAACAGCCCCGCCTCGCAGTATGGAGTCGAAAACGCACCCCGGTTTACCGGCGCGCATTCCCTTCCGACCCTCGCCGGTTGCCCAGCGCCCGCCGGCACTATTTCCTACCCCTATTCCCCGCCGTCGATCAACAACGGCGTCAATGAAGTACTGAACTGCGGCCTAGCTATCACCTGGGGTATCGACAATCGCATCAAGACGCCGTATTCCTACGCCCTCGACTTTTCCATCCAGCAGGAGTTGCCCGGCGGCTTCCTCTTTGAAGAAAACTATGTGGGCCGCCTCGGACGTCACCTGCTCACACAGATCGACCTCGCTGAGCCGGTGAACCTTGTTGACAGCCAGGGCGGCGGAGATTACTTCACCGCAGCCGACGCGCTCTCCCGCGAGCTCGATGCCAACGGTGGCAACACTTCGGCAAATGTCGCGCCTATCCCGTACTTTGAAGATGTCTTCCCCTACATGAAGAACACCGATTACGGCGGCGAAAGCGCGACGCAGGCGGTCTACTCCGATGAGTGGGGGCAGCGATATACCAATGGCGAAACCAGCGCCCTGTACGACCTGGATCTGTACGACGACCCAAATGGCCCGGATTTTCGCTTCTATCAGAGCCAGTTCTCCTCGCTCTACTCCTGGGCCTCGATCGGCACCAGCTCCTATCACGCGCTGCAGTTCACTCTGCGGCATCCCAACAGCCACGGTCTAACTGTGGACGCGAGCTATACATTCTCGAAGTCGATCGACATGAGCTCGACGGTGGAACGGTCCAACGAATTCTCCGCGGACTCCTTCGGCGGAACGGGTATTCAGAATTCATGGAATCCGAAGCTGAATAAAGCCGTATCCGACTTCGACACGCGTAACCTCGTCACAGTTGACTGGGTCTACGCGCTACCTGTCGGTCG
The DNA here is from genome assembly GCA_963720285.1 of uncultured Acidobacteriota bacterium. Lineage (GTDB taxonomy): Bacteria > Acidobacteriota > Terriglobia > Terriglobales > Acidobacteriaceae > Acidicapsa. The sequence continues at coordinate 144,827 of CAVREZ010000011.1, read as the reverse complement.
CGGCAAAGCGGCGCTAAGCTCCGTTAATCCATTGGTGGATGCCTTCGTCGGTGGCTGGCAGTGGTCTGGTCTGAGCCGTTGGGCGAGCGGTCTTCCTTTCTCGCTCTACGAGCCCGGATGGTCGACCAACTGGCAGCTCGAGGGCTTCGGAGTCGTCACGTCGCCCGTGCAAGTCAAGAAGCATATCTCCAACGGCATTCCCACTGTGTTTGCCGGCAACACGGCGCAGACCATTAACAACGGTGTATACAGCGGCACCCCCGTCCGCCTTCCATACCCCGGTGAAGCCGGAGAGCGCAACTTGTTCCGTGGCGATGGATACGTCGATATTGACTCCGCATTGTCGAAGACCTGGAGCATTCGCGAGCGCTATAAGCTCAAGTTTGCCGCCGAAGTCTATAACGTACCCAACAACGTCCGGTTCGATGCCAGTCCGCTTAATCTGAACGCCGGCCTCACCTCCGGCACCTTCGGCAACTACAGCGGTACGCTCACAACTTACCGTCGCATGCAGTTCGGGTTACGCCTGGACTTCTAGTGGCTGCACACTCTCGAAAACGCCGGAGGAGCACCCGCTCCTCCGGCATTTTCCTTTCTTGTACTTCAATTTCGCCATTCAGATCACAATACTGCGCTCGTCCCGGCCTCATGATGGACAATGATGGATAGCGTTCTGACTCTTCTCTGGAAGGAAACATCGTCGCGCATGAAGCGCATACCAGGCTGGTCCCTTTGCACCCTTTCGGCTTTCGCCGTTCTATCCGTCTCTGCGCTCAATCCGGTTTATCTGACGGCTCAATCCAACCTGCCGCCCATCACGCTGGATGAGTATCTCAACACCACCGACATCACTGGTGCGCACATCTCGCCCGACGGCTCTGCGGCCGTAATTGGCACGGGGGCTCCAGATTGGAAGGGCAACAGCTACCGGCACGTCCTCTGGTTGTGGACTGCGCAGAATGGCCTGCGCCGGCTTACACAATCGGGAACGGACGAAGACGCCCAGTGGAGTCCCGACGGCAAATGGATTGCGTTTCTCTCAGATCGCTCTGCCAGCACCGGCAAAAACGGTGATATCGGCAGCGACACTGCCGGCGACTCCGGTCCCCGCTCAGCTACGGATCAGCGCGACGCGCAGACCAGCGACAAGGCCACGCGCCTCTGGATCATCTCTCCGTATGGCGGCGAAGCGCGGCCGCTCTATCGTGAAAACCTCGACGTCCACACCTTTGCCTGGTCTGCCGACGGCAAAACGATCTATTTTTCCGCGACGGCCCCTTTGACCCACAAGCAGGAGGAAGCCCAAAAAGAGGAGTGGAAAGACGTCATTCGCTGGCGCGAACAGGAGCGTGGCGACCTGCTGCTGGCGCTTCCCGTCACTACCTCTCTCGCCAATGCATCCGCGCTGCCGCCTGCACACGAGCTCAGCAAGTCAGGCAAGCAAGAACCCGGCAAGCAGGAAAAAGACGAGCCTCGCCTGCCGCAGGGCGCGCAGACTCTGTCCACCAGCAAACTGGCCATCCAGGAGATAGCTCCTTCGCCCGACGGCAAAGATATCGCTTTCCTGACGGAATCCGTCAGTCATCGGATGGAGAACCCGGCCGACATCGAGGTCTTCGAAGTCCCGGCAGACGGCGGAGAAACTCGTCAGATCACCCACAATCAGGCTCTCGAAGCCGGCATGAAATGGTCGCCCGACAGCCGCTCGATCTATTTCGTCGTGCATGCTGCTGGAGGATCGCTCGAAGGCAGCTACCGCGATGTCGAAGGCCGTCTCTACCACCTCGATCCCCAGGACGGCAAAATCGAGCGCCTCGGTGCCGACTTCCGGGGTTCGCTCGAAGACCTTGAAGTCCTTCCCGATGGTAAGCTCATCGCACTCGGCCTCAACGGCACCGAGCAGCAGATGTACCTGATCGAGGGTGCGAAGGCCACAAAACTACCGGGGGTAGCGGGCAGCTACGCTGGCTTCTCGGCTCCTAGAAGTGGCGACGCCCTCCTGGTGCGTCGATCGTCCATCAACCATCCAGGTCAGGTTTATCTGGCGGCCGACGCACTGCATCCGGACCAGACAACGCAGCTCACGCACTTCAATCCTGTCTTTGCCGAGCGGGCTCAGCCCGAGTGGCAGACCTACACCTGGAAATCCAAAGACGGAACCCCCGTCGAGGGTGTTCTGATCTTCCCGCCAGGGCAGAAAGATGCAAAGCATCTGCGCATGCTGACATTCATCCATGGCGGCCCAGCCGACGCGGATGGTAACCGCTTCGGCGCTGACTGGTATGACTGGGCAACGCTCGCGGCCTCGCGAGGCTGGCTTGTTTTCCGTCCCAACTATCGCGGCTCGTCCGGCTACGGTGACGATTTCATGCTCCAGATCGCGCCCCATCTGGTCTCAAAGCCCGGGGAAGACGTTCTCGCCGGCGTCGACGCGCTGGTCAAAGACGGTTACGCGGACCCTGACAAGCTCGCTATCGGCGGTTACAGCTACGGCGGCTACATGACCAACTGGCTTATCACCGAGACCACGCGATTCAAGGCCGCGGTCACCGGTGCCGGAGCGGTGGAGCACGCTGCCAACTGGGGTAACGACGATGTCACCTGGGATGACGCCTGGTATCTCAGTGGCAAACCATGGGAAACACCCGAGCTCTACCAATCCGAAGCCGCTCTTTTCCGTATGAACCGCGTCAAGACGCCCACTCACATCGTGCAGGGAAACGCCGACGTGCGAGTAAGCTACCTTGAGGGTGTCACTTTGGAACGTGCTTTGCAGCAGCTCGGCGTCCCGCACAGTTTCCTGGTTTTCCCCGGAGAAGGACACAGCCTGGCCAACAATCCCTGGCACGGCTACATAAAATTGCGCGAAGAACTGAAATGGTTGGACAAGTATGTCGGTAATTAGAGTCCAATAACCCGTTAATCTGGAAAAGCAGGACCGCGCTCAACTGGAACGCGGCCAGTCCCGCTCATACGGGTTCGGCAGAGGGTATCTCCGTGAACGGGCAGTACCTCCAGGCAGGATTTCGAGAAGCGGCAGACCCTGCACCGCATCCAACGGTATGACTGCATGATCGAAACGGAACAGGAACGCGTCGAAAGCCCTGAAGAGCGGCAGACAGCTCAGCGCCAGGCCCAGAGTCAGGCGCACCAGGAGAGGTTCCGGAGCACCCTGCTCAGCGCGCGCCGCACCATCAAATTCAGTGAAACCATGCGGTTGGCGGTGGATAGCTTCCGCGCCAGCAAGGGCCGTTTCGCGCTCACGGCGCTCGGCATGGTAATCGGTTCAGCCTCTGTCATTCTGGTTGTCACCATCGGCATGACCGGTCGCGACTACGCGCTCGGCCTCATCGAGAAGATCGGCACCAACATGGTCGAGCTCGAGTATTCCGGTGGTGGCTCTACCGGAACCGAGAGCGCCGTGTATAACGACTTTCTCACCCGCGACGACGAGCGGGTGGTCGATATCCAGGTGCCGAGCATCATGTATTCCTCGCCCGTGCTCGAGACGCATGACCCCATCAGCTTCGGCGGAGGCGTGGTGAAGGATACCCTGGTCCTCGGCGTCGAGCCGCCATACAAAAACGTCCGCAATCTCATCGTGACCCAGGGCCGTTTTTTCGATGAGAACGACGAAGCGGCCCACATCAAATGTGCCGTTGTGACCATTCCCTTTGCGCACGAGATGTTCGGCAGCGCCGACGCAGCAGTCGGTCAGAGCTTCCAGATCAGCGGCATCCCGTTTACCATCATCGGCACCTTCAAAGAGAGCGTAGACGACTTCGGCGAGTCGGAGCTCACCGACAACACCATCCTGATTCCATACTCGGTAGCCCGCTACTTCACCGGAACCGACAACGTAAAGCAGATTTACTTCTCACTGCGCAGCATGGCCGACGTTCCCGACGCCTCCAAATCCATCGTCCAGATCGTAAGGAGCCGCCACAAGCCGAACTCGGTCTATAAGACCACCGACCTGAAGGAACTGCTCACCACAGCCGCACTCATCGCGAATGGGCTAACCGCGGTGCTCATTGCCGTAGCCATGGTTACCCTCGCAGTCGGCGGCGTCGGCATCATGAACATCATGCTCGCCAACGTCCGCGCCCGCATCCGTGAAATCGGCATCCGCAAAGCCCTCGGCGCTACCTCGCGCGAAATCCGTCTTCAGTTCCTCACGGAAGCTGTCATGATCTCCCTTGCCGGCGGCATTGTCGGCACCATCGTCGGCCTGATACCTCCGGTCTCAGTGCGTCTGTTTACCGACTACGCAATTCCAATCTCGCCATGGTCCATCGTTGCGGCGCTTGGCGTCTCTCTCATCGTGGGGGTCATCTTCGGCACGGTTCCAGCTACCCGTGCCGCGCAGATGGACCCGGTAGAATCGCTCAAGTATGAGTAATTCGCTTCAGCAACCCGGCAAGCAGGAAGACGAACCCGAAGATCAGCCTAAAAGCCCAAATATTGCGCTCATCTACGCACTGCTGGCGCTCGGACTGCTCGCCGCCATAGCCATCGCAGCCTTCATCGTCTGGCCATTTTACGTGCGGCGCTGAGTTGATTTGATCGAAGATATTGAAGGCAGCGTTGAGCCCGGGGTCAGGTCGGCAACACTGCCCGCTCCACAATCAACACTGGTATCCCATCTTCCACCGGATACATCCTTCCGCATCCCACACAGGAGATTCGAAAAATGTCAATCTCCAGGCGCAGACCTCCACGGCACGCCGGGCAGGCAAGCAACTCCATAACCTGCTCACCCCAACCCGAGCCCAATGGCCCGGCCTTTTGGTCGTTCATAAATGACTATTGCACCGGTCCATCGGCGTGAGGATCTTTCGGCGGCTTGGGCGGGTGCTGCGGCCGGTTCGCCAACTCCTGCTCGATGCTAGTGTTGATCCCGGCTTTGGCAAATTCCATTGCCACACGAATGCTGTTGTAGACAGCAGTCTCATTCGACGAGCCATGCCCGATGATGCAGACCCCGCGCACGCCCAGAAGCGGAGCGCCACCATATTCGTTGTAATCCAGCCGCCGGCGGAAGTCGTTGAAGGCCTTGCGCGAGAGCATCGCGCCCACCTGCGCCGTCACCGTCGTCGTCAGCGACTCGCGCAGCAGGTCGCGGAAAAGTCGTCCGATTCCTTCGCCCGTCTTCAGCGCAACATTGCCTACAAATCCGTCGCACACGATCACGTCCGCGGCGCCGTTGAAGATATCCCGCCCTTCCACATTGCCGATGAAGTGAATCGGCAGCGCTTTTAAAAGCGGAAACGCCTCGCGCGTCAGCTCGTTGCCCTTGCTCTCCTCCTCGCCGATGGAGAGCAGGCCGACCTTGGGTCTGTGAATCCTGAGAATTGACCGGGCGAAGATCTCGCCCATCACCGCAAACTGCTCCAGGTTATAAGCTTTGCAGTCCACGTTCGCGCCCACGTCCAGCAGCACGCAGGGTGATCCGGTCACGGTAGGCATGCGCGCCGTAAGCGCCGGACGGTCCACGCCGGGCAACTCGCCCAGCACCATCTTGGCCGTAACCATTGCCGCGCCGGTATTGCCGGCAGTGATAAATCCTGCCACTTTCTTCTCGCGAACCAGCTTCAGGCCAACGCGCATCGAGCTGTCCTTCTTCGTGCGGACAGCGATCGCAGCCTTCTCATCCATGCCAATCTTTTCCGAGGCATGGTGGATGACTATCGGCAGGTCTTCGTCTTCGAGATGTTCGTCCAGCAGGTCACGCAGCTCACGCTCCGGACCGACCAGATGCACGCGCACGGGTAGGGCGCGGCATGCCTGAATGGCGCCACGAATCTCCGGCTCCGGAGCCTTGTCCGAGCCAAAGGCGTCCAGGGCGATGTCCATCAGCGGGGAAGCTGCGTGCTTATGCGCTGGCTGCATGAGGGTTCAGAGCGAACTTTAGCTTGCCGCGGCCGTCTTGTTGTCCAGAACCGCGCGGCCCCGGTACTCGCCACACTTCGGGCACGCCCGGTGCGGCAGCTTCTTTTCCTGACAGTTAGGGCAGACCGACAGCGATCCAGCGGTTAAAAAGTCGTGAGCGCGGCGGCTCGCGGTGCGGCGCTTTGAGTGACGCCGTTTTGGATTAGGCATGGTGCAATTCCTTTCTTCTTACGGCTATCCGCCGCCCGCTGCCGGAGAAGTCCCATTCCGGTGCGCAATATCTGTCCTGACGCTGCCGCCCGCCGGCTTGCAAGATCCACTGCTTTGGACACGAATCCTCAATGGCGCAAAACGCCCAAAAGAGACCCGGACAGGGCCTCTTTCCTGAACTCCTGGTGCCCAAAAACCTAGTGCTTGATCCGGCTGTTTAGTCCTGCCAGGGCTTCCCATCGCAGGTCGGCTGGACCCTCCTCACAAGAGCAGGCCGCCTCATTCCGATTCTGTCCACAGCGCGGGCAAAGCCCCTTGCAATCCGGCTGGCACAGGGAACGAGGTGGTAGAGACAGCAAAACCTGCTCCCTCAGCACATCTTCCAGCGCCAGACCATCCCTTTCATAATAACCGATTTCTGTCTCCGGAGTGGAGATTGCGTGCTCCGAACCGCTTGCATCCACCCCCGCAGGCCGAAAAAGCAGGTCAAACTCGGTCGCAACCTCCTGCTGCACCGGCTCCACGCACCGCGCGCAGGGCATCTGGAAGGTGCCCTTGAGGCTTCCCTTCAGCCGGATATCGGAAACAATCTCTTTCGGTCCGCGATGCTCGTGCAGCACCTCCGCGCGGCCTTCCGCCGCCAGATCGCCCACTTGCTCGGCCTCGTCGCCAAAATCGATCGCCTTGGGTGCAAGCGCGACCGAAAACTGAATTGGTTCCTGTTCCAAATCTGGAATTGCAAAGAACATGGTATGAGCCTACGGCGCAGGAACCCGCGCGTCAATCTGCTCGGATTCGACGCCTCCAGCGCGGAGTTATTCTTTTTGGCCACCGATTCGCTGGCCGTCTGGTTCGCATGGCTCGCTCATCCAGGCCGTCAAGTTTGGGCAGCGGCTGCCGATGACGCTTATGTCCGGGCTTCCGGCTGGCTTGCTACTGGTGCCAGTGCGAAAGTCCTACCAATTCCGGAGGAACAATTTCGCGCCATGAGCTCCTTTCGCAACCTGTCTGTGTCACGCAAATTCCTTTTCAGCTTCGGAGCCATCTGCGGCCTGTGCCTCTGCCTCGGAGCATTCGTGCTCACCACTTTCCGCAATGTGGAAACCAGGTGCGTTGGAGTCCGTGACGACTCCATGCCGTCGGTGCTGGCGCTCTCACGCACTCGCGGAGAACTGGACACCTGGCGGCGCCAGGATATCTACCTCCTGCTCTGCCAGGACGCTGCCTGCACCAGCCGGAATACCGCGATCCGGGCCACAGCGATCCAGCAATATCAGCAGATTCTCCAGAACTACTCCAGGCTGGTCTCGAACCAGGCGGAGCGCGAGTTGTTCGAAAAATTTCAAGCGGCGGCAGCGCATTATCAGGCGCTCAGCGACAAAGGGCTCAGCTCACTGCAGGCCGGCAAGACAAGTGACGCCTTTGACACGATTGGCTCGGACAATGCGACGGCGGCATTTCAGGCCGTCCTGACCGCCATCGATGCCGACTTTGACCTCAACGCAAAGCTGGGAACCGAAGGAGCTCGCAGTGCGGTTGAATCGTCAACCCGCGCGCAATGGGTCACGGCCGCCATCGTGTCCGTCATCGTATTGCTGTGCGCCATGATCGGGTTCTTCCTTACGCGTATCATCGCTTCTCCGCTGCGGGCTGCGACCGCGGCTCTCGAGAAGGTTGCCGAAAACGACCTGACCGTTTCCGTCGACTTCGAAGCAACGGATGAGATCGGTCGTCTCTGCGCGGCTTTGAATACCAGCGTAGCGGCCATGCGTTCGGTCTTGAGCACCGTGGCTCAGGGCGCGCAGAATCTCTCCGCCGCCACCGCGCAAATCAGCGCTCGCACGCTGGAGGCCAACGGCAACGCGCAGTCGCAGTCGGACAAGACCAACCAGATCGCGGCCGCCGCTCAGGAGATGACGGCGACCATCGGCGAGATCAGCCACAACGCTGAAAATGCCGCTCTGGCCAGCCGTACCTCGGCCACCCGGGCCACCGAAGGCGGGCAGGTGATGCAGGCCGCCGCCGTCACCATGGAAAAGATCTCCACAGCCACCAGCTCGGTTGCCGAGCGCATGACCCAGCTCGCCGCGCGTTCCGAAGAGATCGGCAAAGTTGTCACCGTCATTCAGGACATCAGCGAACAGACCAACCTGCTGGCGCTCAACGCTGCCATTGAGGCCGCGCGCGCCGGCGAGCACGGTCGCGGATTTGCCGTAGTCGCCGGCGAGGTGCGCCGTCTGGCTGAGCGCACCCGCAGCGCCACCGAGGAGATCTCCGGCACCATCCGCAGCATTCAGGAAGAAACACGCCACACCCTCGACATGATGGAGCAGAGCCATGCCGCGGTCGACAGCGGCATCAACGAAACCAGCCGCGCGCGCCAGAGTCTCGAAGCCATCATCGAGTCGGCCCGCAATGTGGAACACATGATCAACCTGATCGCCACAGCGGCTACGGAACAAACCTCGGCAGCCGGGGAAATCTCCGAGTCCGCCACCCACATTTCTCAGCTCTCACTCGAAAATTCGCATTCTTCCGAAGAAACGGCTGAAGGATGCAAGCAGCTCTCAGTCCTCGCCCATGAGCTCGACGGCGCTATCCGTCAGTTCCGGCTTTCGCAGGATTATCAGTCGGGCGCGAACCTCACCATGCGTCCCGGTGCGGCTCCGGCTCGCTCCTTGCGCGCGGTCTAGCTGAATCTGTCAAAACGGGAGTCGAAGCGAAACTGATTGCACGCGCGGCGCATCCTGAATGATGTGAATTGTGTGAAATGCGCAGGAATCCTGCTTCGCCTCCAGCTTCCCGGTCAACCCGTATGTGTTAGCCTCCGGGAGTGGAGGGTTACTGAGGCGCAGAGCGCCACCGTGCGCCTCGGTCCTCACATTGCTGGGAGAAGAACGCATGAGCGCTAAATATGACCTGATCGTAATTGGTTCCGGACCCTCCGGGCAGCGCGCCGCGGTAGCCGCCTCCAAGCTCAAGAAGAAAGTTGCCATCGTGGAGTCGCGGTCCGTTGTCGGCGGCGTCTGCGTCAACACCGGAACCATTCCATCCAAGACGATGCGCGAAGCCGTACTGCATCTCTCCGGCTACAACTACCGGAACGTGTATGGCATGAATTACCGCGTCAAGGAAAAAATCAGCATGGCTGACCTGGCCTTCCGGGTCCAGAGTGTGATCAAGACCGAGATCGACGTCACTGAAGCTCAGTTGTCGCGCAATGGCATTGACGTAATCCACGGCGTGGCGCATTTCATCAACCCTGAAAGCATCCGCGTCGAGGGGCCCGACACCGATATGACGCTCGATGGCAGCCGCATCGTCATTGCCGTCGGCACCAAGGCCGGCTACCTCGCCGCAGGTACCCATCAACGGCCGCACCATTATCAACAGCGACCAGATCATGGAGTTGCCCAAGCTGCCGCGTACTCTCATCGTGGTAGGCGGCGGGGTCATCGGCGTCGAATATACCTGCATGTTCGCCGTGCTGGGTGTGCGATGTACCGTTATCGAAAAGCGTGGCAAGCTGCTCGAGTTCTGCGATCAGGAAATCGTCGAAACCCTCAGCTATCACCTGCGCGACAGCCGCGTCACCATGCGGCTCGGAGAAGAGCTCGAAAGCGTGGAAGAGCTCCCCGACGGTACCGTCGTCGCAAATCTCAAGAGCCACAAAAAAGTCTCCGGCGACGCATTGCTGTACGCCGTAGGCCGCCAGGGCAATGTCGACGATCTCAAGCTGGAGAATGCCGGGCTCCAGGCCGATTCGCGCGGCCGTATCCCGGTCGACGAGAACTTCCAGACCGCAGTTCCCAACATCTACGCCGCGGGCGACGTCATCGGTTTCCCGTCCCTCGCTTCCGTTTCGATGGAGCAGGGAAGAATCTCCGTAGCGCGCGCCTTCGAAGACATGCACACCGTCTCGAATCCCAGCTTCTATCCCTACGGCATCTACACCATTCCCGAGATCAGCTTCATCGGCAAGACTGAGGAACAGCTCACCGAAGAAGATGTTCCCTATGAAGTCGGCATGGCGTACTACCGTGAAGTGGCTCGCGGCCAGATTCGCGGCGATACCACCGGCCGCCTAAAGCTCATCTTCCATCGCGACACGCGCAAGGTGCTCGGCGTGCACATCATCGGCGAGGGAGCCAGCGAGCTGGTTCATATCGGCCAGGCAGTCATGACTCTCGACGGCTCCGTGGACTACTTCATCGAAACCGTATTCAACTATCCCACGCTGGCCGAGTGTTACAAGGTCGCGGCCTTCAATGGCCTCGGCAGGCTTAACCGCTACCAGTAGACGATGAGCCGGTCGCGCCGTATCTATTCGCCTTGCCCGGCGTTGGCTCAGTCGCCCTGCAAAGCGGTACTATCGTCAGCATTGAACGGGAGATCCCGATGACCACAGCAATTGGCGTAGTGATGACCGAACACATCGTAGCCGGCCGCCTTACCGGCTCACTCGGCCAGCAGAGGCTGGAAGGCGAGATTCTGCGCTATCCTGCCGATCCCATGGAAGCCGAGGCCCTCGTGGGCCTGCCCGTTGGCGAACTCTATGAGCTGCTGGCCAGCGAAATCGCGCCTTTGGTTGCCGCGGCCCCCGAGCCAGTCTCTGCCATCGGTGTGGCCGTACCCGGCATCGTGCGCAATGGAGTGGTCGAAGACTCACCCAACCTGCAGCAGATCAAGGGCGTGCGCGTGGGTGAGGCCCTCGGCGAGGTGCTTTCCTCCAAAGGCATCAACGCATCCGTGCATGTTCTGAATGACGCCGACGCCGTCGCTGCCGGTCTCGCAGGCACAGGCATCCACCTTGATCGGCTTGTTCGCGTCTGGACCCTCGGTAACGGCATCGGTTATGGCCGCTGGCCGCAATCCGACGGCGTGTGGGAGGGCGGTCACACCGTCGTCACCCTCGACCCCAAAGAGCGCTACTGCGGTTGCGGCGGCACCGGCCATCTCGAAGGCATCATGGGCAACCGCGCCATGCGTCTGCGCTTCCTCGATCTTGAACCGGAAGAAGTCTTCGCCAATGCTAAACAGGGAGATGCGCGCTGCCGGGAATTCGTCGATCTGTGGCACAGCGCTCTCGCGGCCGCCACGGCCTCGATGATTCATCTCGGCGGACCCGGCAAGTTCTACTACACCGGCCTCAACATCCGCTTCCTCGAGCTGCCCATCCTGCGCAGCTTCCTCGAGCCGATGGTCAAGATGAGCCCGCTGCAAAGCTATTCGCTCGAACTGCTGCCGCCGGACGACTCCGTCAGCATCCTCGGCGCCGGCGTCGCCGCCCTGCGCGCGCAAAGCTGGTAGGCATAAGTTCCAAAATAAGAGCGGCAGAGGGGTCGACCTCTGCCGCTCTTTCTCTTGGATATGGAATCTAGTACTTCCGCTGATACGTCTTCGTTAGCCGGTCGTGCCAGCCGAGATGGTCCTTGTCCCACAACCCCCACAACAGCCCCAACCCCGCAGGCGCTGCGCTCACCAGCATCGCCGGAATCCGCTTCCGCATCTGCGCCGGCGTCGGATTCTCATCCTCGAACGTGCACAGCGCGATGCGCGCATAACGCATGCCTGGCGTCCCCTCTTCAGCGTAGCTGAGGAAGAGGGTTTGGTAGACCATCCAGAAAACCACCCAGCCGCAAATCGAAGCGACCAGCGCAAACTCTCCCGCAGGCGGTTGGGCCGTAGCCGAAACCACCACCATCGCCGCCGCCAGAAACGCCAGCGTCACCAGCGCGCCGTCCATAATGAGCGCCAGCAGACGATCGCTCCCGTTTGCCACCATCAGCTCAAATTCCGGCGCGGCTACCACCGCGTTGCGGATGCGGCTTTCGCGCGCCAGGCTGTTCGTTGCGCGAGCTGCCTTCAGGGGCTTCAGCGGAAGTTCTTCGACAGCTACGGCAGCCGCGCCCATCGAAGCGTCGTAAGCCGGGCTAAGCTCTGGGGTCCGAGTATAGATATACCCCGGATGATGCGCTTTCACCGGCGCAGTTTCATGCTCCGCAAACTCCGGATGGTCAAGCTCAATCGACGCCCACTCCGGCGGAGCAACTGTCTCCGCCACCGTGAGGATCGCCGGCGCGGTCATCTGTGGCTCTGCGTCGAAAATGTTCAACTGCGGATCTTCGTGCGCTGGATCGTACAGCGGGCCTTCGGCTCGCCGCGGCCGTGCCTTGCGCGTCGCCACCAGCTCCCGGGGAAACTCGATCAGGTTTGCCGGCAGATGCTGAATCGGTTCCACGGTTGCGCGTGAAAGCGCGTCTTCAGCCTGGAATTCATCGAAATGCTCGTCGCGGAAAAGCTCATTTTCAACCGGTTCACCGCCACGCCGGTAGTAGTGCTGCTCCTCCCGCCGAAAATCGAGTTCGGGATCGGGCTGCACCCGCATGTCGGCCCAGATATCCACCTCGGGCTCCGGTGCACCCTCAACCACCGGCACCGCATCTTCCCAGCGCGACTGCGTCCCGGACCACGGCGTCAGCCGGGCGCTTTCCTGTTCCACTACAGCCTGAGCCGGCGGCTGATCCTGCCAGCGCGGCGTAGAGATGGCCTTTTGCGGCTGGCTCGCTTCTGCTGGGTTGTTCTGCCACGCCGTATTCTGCGATCCCATCTCCGACTCGAGGCCCGCGAGCACCGCCTGCGCCGCTACGTGCGCGCTGTGCGCTGCCTGCGCCGCCGCACCGGCCGCACGAACCGCCGCGCCAGCGCCGGCCAGCACCTGCTGATAGCTCGGAGCCTTGGCATATCGCGCGGCGACACGCGCCGCTGCCTCTGCCGCGCGCCCAGTCACGGGCCGGGCGGCATTGTTGGCGCGCGCGTTTGATTCCTGCGACTCGGGTTTGCGGTTGCGATGCGCCGCCAGCCGCTGGTTCACTTCCTGCTTCCACGCCGGCGCAGCGTCATGGGACTTTGAGGCCTGCGCGTCGAGCTCGTCGAAACTGGGTTGGATCTGCTGTTGGTAGGCTGTTGCCGATTTGCTCAAAACCTGTTTCCCTTCTTTGGCAGCAGGTACGCTGCTACTGCTCGCCGGTGCTTACCCGCGTCTGCTCGGGCGCCCGGACGTTGCTGGCATCGAAGAGAAGAAATCGCAGAGAAAACAGGATGGCGCCAATACACCCTTGTCGCGCGAACCGATTCGCGCGGAGAGAGAGAGCCGGCTTTTCTTTGCAGCCAGAGCAGTGCAAGCTGCGTCTTACATCACGTACCACCCAACTGCTTTGTTATGCTGGGCAAGGACTCGGTGAAGCGTTCTCGCTATTTTGGTGTATCACGCTGCTACTGCTCTGTCATGCGCAGATGCAGGCGCAGGTGTTGACTAATACGTTACCTGCGGCCGAGTACCCAGGGCTGACAGTCGCGGAATCGGCAAATTCGTCGCCGGCCTCATCCGGCGTCGTCCTCCCAATCCCCGACGATCCCAGCCAGCAGCTTCTGCCCGTCGCCGCCCGAGCCCCTGCCGCCGACCGGCATCCCGTCCGCTGGGAGGCGCTCGCAGCAGACCCACGCCGGCGACATCTCCACCCTGACCGGCGAGGTCGTCCTCTACTACAAAAACTACGTCCTGCGCGCCGACAAGGTCGTCTATCACCATTCCACCCAACCGTCGAAGCCGAGGGCCATCTCCAGCTGTGAGGGCGGCCCAAGCGACGCCGTTTTCACCGCCTCCCACGGCGAGATGCATCTCCACGACAACACCGCCGCGTTCTATGACGTGACCGGCAGCTCTCGGCGTGCGCCGCATGGGCAGGACGCAGATCTACAGCACTCCCGACCCCTTTCTCTTCACCGGCCGCGTCCTGCTCCAGACCGGCGAGGGCGCCTATCGCATCGTGGATGGCTCCATGACCTCCTGCCGCCTGCCCAAGCCCGACTGGCAGCTCATCTCCCGCTCCATCGAGGTCGTCAACGACAAGGCCACCACGCGCAACAGCTTCTTCGAGTTCTGGCATATCCCGCTCTTTTATCTTCCATTTCTCGCGCGCAATCTCGACGAAACCGGCCGGGAATCGGGCTTCTGCTCGCCGGCGGCGAAAACTCCGGCAGTCAAAGGCCTCGTCTTCGGCGAGCAAGTCTACTGGGCCATCAATCGCAGCATGGATCTGACCGTCGGCGCCCAGTACTGGAGCAAACGCGGCTTCGCGCCCAACGGCAGACTTCCGCTATCGCGGCCCTGGCCTGGACGCCTTCACCGTGCGCTGGAATGCGCCTGCTCGACCGCGGCATTCGAGGAAGTCGCTCCCCGGCCAGACAACCGCCGCCAACCCTCGTCAATCAGGGCGGAGCCGACATCCTCGCTTTTGGCCGCAAGTACTTCACGCCCGACACCCGCGTTGCCGGCTCCGTCGAATATCTTTCCAGCTACATCTACCGCCTGGCCTTCGACGAAAACCTCGCCCAGGCCACCAGTTCCGAGGTGCAGAGCGACATCGCGTTCACTCACGATCACAATGGCTTCGTCCCGTCAGTTCGAGCTCGAGCGCTTTCAGACCTTCGCCGGCATCTCCGCCAATCCCGACGCCGGTCGTCGAAGTGCCCGAAGCGCGCATCCTGCACCTGCCCACGCTTCGCTTCGACGCCGTCGATCGTCCGCTGCCCGTCGGTCCTGCGCAGTATCGCCGATCTACTGGGGCCTTGGCGTCCTCGATCGGAGACATGGATCGCGCCGAGCCGCAACTTCCACGCCCGCAACGTAGGCCGCCTCGACATCTACCCGCACATCGAGTGGCCTCTGCACTTCGGCGACTGGAACATCCTCCCCGAATTCGCCGTGCGCGACCACCGAATACTCCGGCAGCCAGATTCCCGACCTCACCGGTGCAAACAACGGCATTCCAGTCGGTGCAGCACGATGCCCTCAACCGCTCCGACATGGAGCTCTCCCTCGACATCCGGCCTCCAGCCCTCGAACGCGACTACACCTGGCGCGGCATCCATCGGCAGTTCCGCCACGTCATCGAGCCCGAGCTCTTCTACCGCTACGTCACCGGCATCCACAACGCGCCCGACGTGCTGCAATTCGACACCTACCGACATCGCCACCGATACCAACGAGGCTGGTTTCTCCATCACCCAGCGCCTTTATGTGCGCGACACGGAAGCCAAACCATGCGCGGCTGTGGATGACAGCGATTCTCAGACCGCTGGCAACGGCACTGTGCCCAATCTCGATCTCATAGGGGAAGAAGTCGGCGGCCCTCCATCGCACGTTCACCAGGATGCCGCCGAAGCCCCTAGCTGCCAGACGCAGCCACGCGAGTGGGCAAGCTGGCGATCGCGCAGAAGTTCTTCGTCGACCCGAACTTCGGCGGAGCGCTCATTCCCAACCGCCGCAACGTTTTCGACTCCACGCTCAACCTGACCGGCATCGCATACCTAACCGCGCCTCGCAACATCGCGCCCATCATCTCGCGCATGCGCTTCGAGGCCATCGACAATCTGCGCGTAGAGTGGGATCTCGATTACGACACCATCGCCGGCCGCTTCAGCGCCGACAATCTCTTCGCCGGATACACCTTCGGCCGCACCACCGTGGGCCTCGGCCATGCGCTGCTTAACGCAGCTGACGAGAGCGGCGGCTCCGCCTCCGTCATTCAGACCCAGCTCGTGCAGCCCTTCCTTTACTTCGGCAAGCCATCCGACGCAGGCCTCAGCTTCGGCGTCTCCGGCAGTTATAACTTCACCAGCGCATCCATGCAATACGGCGGTGTCGAGGCCATTTATAACTGGAACTGCTGCGGCCTGCAGCTAGGCTACCGCCGCATCGAGCTTGGCTCCTCGCGCGACGAGCCCGAATGGCTCTGGGGATTCACCCTCGCCGGCATCGGCACCGCGGGCGATATTCACCGCTCCAATTCCATCTTCCCCACGCCGGCGGTGCTCAAGCTCATGTATTGAGCGCGAGCAGGGATCTCTTTCGCAAGCGTCACGTCTGGAAATTGAGGGAAGCACCAGGGTGCTTTCTCAGGAAAGGCCGCACTCCATTATTTCGTGTATGACACCACAAAATGAAAAGCCTTTCCCGCGTTGTATACGAACCCCGTACCCTCGCTCTTCAAAACGTGGCTGTTCTCAGCCTGGAGGAATCCGCAGAGCTTGTCACCTCGCGACAGCGACTCTGTGGCGGTTTCATAATGCTCTTTGCTCATTGGCACGCTGTTGCGCACCATCTCCTTGTTCATTTGCCCTACTACCGTAGTCGCGCAAGAGTCCGAGCCGGTGGGAGGGGAAGACAGGTATTGCGTGAACTTTGGCCTGTAATCCGTTCCCCCCGGATTGGAGCTTCGGAAAGAAGCCGATTCGTGAATCGAAGTGCCAGTCTGCTTTGGGGTAGAAGGATTTACGTCCGCCATATGGCCCCTCCTGCGGATTCAATCGTCGCGGGCTTCCACGCTCCGTTTCATGTCGGAACTTCGCTCGCGTAATCTGCATTTCGGGAGTATATCGCCGCGTGACTTGCTTGCATTCAGCGCATCTCGATAATTTACCGGGTACGGTATTACTTTAGCCGCGACCGCACATCCTCACGCACCAGATAGAGGAAGAACAGCAGATTCAGAAATCCCTGAATCGCCCCCGCCGCCTGCTTCTGCGTCAGAAACAGCCAAAGGTTATAGATCATCAGCAGCAGGCACGCCGCGGTCGTCAGCGCCCACGCCCAGCGAAACAGCCGCAGCAGCCCAAAGCTGGCAACCACGAAGGCCGGCAGCAGGATGATCATCATCCACGGCAGATGTTTACCGACCACGCCGAAAGTGACCGTACCCGCCAGCACCAGCATGTAGAGCGCAATTGCCACCATCCCCGGCAGCGGAATCTTCTTCGCGCTCCCATCGGGTGCCACCGGATTCTTGCCTTCCAACTCTTCACTCATAACGTGTGCAGATACGCCAGCAGGTAGCGGCATCTCTTCATCGCTCACCGCAACCGGCTCCATCATTCCATGCCCATGCAGAATTGTGCCTCTCAGCCGCTCATCCGTCGGCGGAGCTCCCGACGGCATCGACTTCTCCTTCGTGATCGCCTGCAATCCCGGCCCATGCCGTCCGCGCGTCGATGTCGGATAGTGGCATCGCGCACATTTTGCCTGAAAAATCTGCGCGCCTCTGGCCTCCTCCGGCGTAAACAGCGCCGGATTCTTTGAAGGAGGTAAAGGCTTGCATCCGGAGAGCGCACCCGCCACTGCAAACACACCCAGCGCAACGCCGCCGACCATCAGGCCCGCCCCAACTCTGGTTCGTGAAATGCAGGAAAACATCTTCTTCGATGATAGCCTGCGCCCGTCAGGCCAATCTTGCGGACCTCAGACGCACATGTATCACTCCGACGCTGCAATCGCCTCGCAGACCTGGTCCATCGCGTGAATTTCCGCCTCGCTCCCCGGCAGATGCCCGTTCACCAGAATCGAAAACGCCACCGTCTTCCCGCTCGCCGCTGTCAGATAACCCGACAGCGCATTCACCTCCATCAGCGTTCCCGTCTTCGCAAACAAACGTCCCTTCAGCGGCGAATGTTCAAAGCGATGTCCCAGCGTTCCATCCACACCCGCAACGGGGAATGTAGCCTTCCATGCCTCACCCCACGGCTGACGCGCCGCATACGTCAACAGCGTCGTATAAGCCCGCGGAGCGATCAGATCATTCGCGCTCATGCCCGATCCATCGAAAAAGTAGAAATCATCCGGATCCAAGCCAGCCGCGCGCAAAAACTGCCGAACCACCCACGTCCCTCCGGCAAGACTGCCCTCCGTCCTCCGCCGTGTGCGGAGCCGCAGGTCCCGATTCCGGAGCCAGCAGCCGTCCCAGCAACCGCAGCAGCAGTTCCGCATGCAGGTTCTGGCTCACCTTGTTGGTCATGGTCAGGTCTTCCGCCATCGGAATCGACACATGGCTCGCCAGCACTCTGCGCCCTTCGAGCGGTGCCTCCACGGTTGTGAGTGCCGGTGGCGTCAGTTGCACCGTCTGCGCCGCGCCAAACTGCGGCTCCGTCGTCTCAAATCGATGCCGCGCCCGCGCCGTGCCCGCCACCGTAACGCCCCGCGCTGTCAGCATCGCCAGCAGCGACCGCGCGGCATACTCCGCCGGATCATCAATGGCAATCGAAGCGCGAAATCCCTCCGCTGGCGCCGTTCCCCACACCCGCACCACCCGCGAGCCAAGCGCGCGATCCATCCCCGGCCCCATCCCCGGAGCCGCCTTCACTCCCGGCGCAGCCAGCATCATCGTTCCCTGCAGCGTGTAATACGGCGTATCGGGGACCCACGAAGCCTGCGCGCCCACAGCCGCCGGCATCCCAGTAGCTATGCCTTGTGCCGCCGAACCCCCACCACTGACCGCCAGTCCGGTCGCTGCCGGCAACATCCGCAGCTTCACCGTGTTGTCATTCACCGTCAACGCCGATGCCGGGGCCCCATCGCTCCACATCAGGTCTTCCCAGCTCCACCCCGTCCCGTAAGGCTCGCTCAGAAAGAACGTGTCGTCGCCAACAATGTCGCCCGCGACACTCTTGATCCCAGACGCGCCAATCTGATCCGCCAGCGTCTCCAGCGCAGCCAGCGGATCGGGCTTCGGCTCCTCAAGCGTAGGCGCTGCAGGCTTGTTCCGGTCCGGCGCGGTATACGGATACTTCCGTCCGCTGATCGTCGGATCGCCCGCTCCCAGCAGCACCAGATCCCCATGCAGCACCCCGTTCGCATCTACCGAGCCGCTCGTCACCAGATTTGTCGTCCAGGTCAGCCGGTCCACCGGCAGCAGCGCGAAGGCCGTCGCAGTAGCCAGCAGTTTCGCATTCGAAGCCGGAGTGAAAAGCTGCTCATCGTTCAGCCCATAGAGCTTCTTTCCATCCAGCGCCGTTACGCTGATCCCAAAATGCGCATGCTGCAGCGCAGGCTCCGCCAGCACCGCATCGATTGCATCGGCAATCTTAGGTTTGGCCGCGTGCTTCGCAGCGCGCCTATGCGCCGGCGACGACGCGTGCATAGGTGCCGGAGCCACACCGGCACAGCAGACCGCTCCAGCCACAACCAGAGATGCAAGCGAAGGAAAGAAACGAAGATCGCGAAGATAAGCAGGGAAGCGAAGGCCCACGCAAGACATGGGCCGAGTGTATTACACAGATTTCATCAGCGGGTAACCAGGCAATGCCGCATGAATCGCAGGACAAGATATCTTGAAGGCGCACCGCTTCAGCCGCGTAAAAAAGCTATTTCATACGTAAAGTCGCCCGCACCCACAGGGTGCCAAATACGACCAGCGCAATCGCCAGAACAAGGATCGCCGAGGGCAGTCCCACATACAGGTAACTGTCGGCATAGTTCACATGGTGATGCAGTCCCTGATTCCAGATCAGCAACCCAAAGATTCCCACACCGGTCATCAACCAGAACGTCAGCACTCCCGAACTCACGGTCAGCAGCAGGCTGGTGAAGATGCCGAAACCTTCCAGTGGAAACCCAAGAAACCGCCGTGAATTCCCATGAACCGAAGCGAGGCGGCCATCATTCCACGTCGCGTCTTTGCCGGTCATTCCAACCTCCTGCTGCACGGCCCGCGCAAAAGCCGCCGCTTCGCTTTAGTATAAGGAGTTGTGTCCATCCCTGTACAAAGCACGTCCCACTCTTCTTCCGCACCACCCACCGCGCAAGTGCTGCCGCCCGGTCCCTGGTCGGCCGACAAGGTAGCAGCCAACGTCCCCGCACTGCAGGCTCCTAACGGCGTCCACTACGCTGCCTGGGGAGAGGTTCGCGTTCCTCAGCCGGATCTTGAGCGCCTGGTGGGCGCAGTGCCCAACTCGCTCGCTCCAGCCCTCGCCAAACGCTATTACTACTTCGTGCCGCTCGTCATGGTAGAGGGCGATCATGTCATCGCCGCGCCCACTTACTCCATCGAACAGGGCGACCGCGCCGTCTGTCACCGCAATGTTTCGCTCGGCGCAATCGACGCCGTCTTCGTTTCAACGCGTCTCGTGGAAGACCGCTTCGGTCTCGCCTTCGAGTTCTTTATCAACGTCGCCCACAACTTTGTCGACGCCGTCGGCGTCCCCGACAGTTTCGCCGAGCTCGCCTGGTCCCAGGCCCAGTCCGCCGTTCGCGGAGAAACCAGCCAGGACGCATGGGAGACCCGCCGTCGCGCCGTCGATCCCATCACCGGCAGCGACGGCAAACCGATGCCGCCCGACGAGCGCGCCCGCAAGAACTACGAAGAGTCGGCCTTCTCCGACTCCCTCGCCATCTACCTGCTCTCGCTCGCCCTCGATTTCGACTACCACGACCTGCGCGAGCGCGAATACCCGCTCCTGGCAGCGCCGGCCTTAGCCGAGCGCCTGCGCCACGTCGCCTCGCTCTTCCCGCCTAACGACAGCTATGAGTTCCAGATCCTTTACCGGCGCAAGGCTTGAGATTCGTGCCTTGCGTCGCGCTGCCGATATCTGCATCCAATGGGTAAGTGGGATTGCTCTCAATTTCCCAAATTCGGCGTATACTGAGAGCACTTGGAAGGGAAGAAGCATGATCCAGGGCGTACAAAACACATAATTTCGCTGGAGCAGCATCCTCATGCCTGCTCGCCGAATATCTCTTTCATCTCTCGCCGCTTATTGCTGAGCAGGCGATTTTTTGTACAATTTGTGTTTTAAATTCAATAGTTTGCCGCGCATTTCTGCGTCGCATATTTCTTCAGTGATTACGCTGCCGTCCGAAGCCTTGATCTTCTTTCCATGCAGTAGCGGATAAATATCTCCAGTCTCTTTCTCGTAATCCCCCTCCACATCTTCCTGTGGAACAAATCCCAGTTGAGCTGCCTCATTCAGGCGCAGCAGCAGTGCCTCGCACGCCTGCTTGCGGCTGCCGGCATCCAGCACCGCGAGCCGCGCATGAACACAGGCCAGGTTGTACAGAGTGCCACATCGAAACTCCGGAACGGGCTGCGTCTCCCAGTTCGGATGCGTGAGTCCCTGTTCCAGAATCCGTTCTGCCTTGCGAAGCTGAGCTGCCAACGTCGCATCGTCGGTGGCGTAGTTGTAATACGTGTAGATCACCGCAAGGTTGTGATACCCGCGAATCTGATCCGGATGCTGTTCGATGCTCGTCTCAAACGCCGTCCGCGCATCTGCCAGATCCTGGTCGTCTGCAGGCGTTTGCCCTGCGGGAAACTTGCCGGTCGACATCTTGGCTTTGTGACGATCCAGCCGCACATTGCCCAGCACGTTCAAAAACTGAAACTGCTTATCGCCCGCAGCCTTGTTCTTCCCAATTTCCAGCAGATGCTCGGCTCGCTCCAGGTCATTCAGCGATCCGTAGCCCAAGCTCCTTTCGTAGATGAACTTCGACCAATAGAACTGGGCCAACTGTTTCGTCTGTTCCGCAAAGACGTCAGGCGGATCGTTCTGCCCCGCGATTTCGTATGCCAGCGCCCGGTCAACCGCAAGAATCTCCTGTCGTTCCCCCAGATCGATCCGCTCGTAGAATTTCCGTCGCTGGTCAAACCCATCCGTCGAGCTCCTTACAAGTGAAAAGCTCGCTATTCGCTTTTGAAGCGCGCTGAAAGCGTGCATCCGGTCTTTTTCAAACAGTGGGTAGTGCGTGCGTACCTGTTGCTCAAGCTCCTCCAGCCGCACGATCCGGGACTGGGCTTCCTGATCGAGATCGTCCAATACCCCCTGAAACTTCTCGTTGACCTGTTGCAATGCATCCTGTGAAGCTTCGTCGGAAGTCTTCCTGAAATTTCCTACCGCCTCATCGGATTGGCGTTTCAGATCGTTCAGGGCGCGTTCAGTTTCCTTCTCCAGCCGCTTGATCGCATCCTCGGCCTGCTTCTGAAAATTCTGCGCGCTGAATCCTGCCGCGATTCCCTGCACAACGGTAAACAGTCCTGCCGATGCCAGAATCAAAGTCAGAATCCATCGCAGGTCGTCGAGCTTCTTTTCCAGCTTGCTCAGATCGGAAGCTTTCGCGCTGTCCGTCGCATTGCCCGGAGGCGACGACACGTTCACCTCCACTGGCGACCCCTGCGTCGTGCGCTTCACGATGTAACTTCGGTTGCCGCCAACCGTTGGCTCCGCCGAGGAGCTCGCCTTCTGCGAACCCGCATCCGGTCCGGCCTGCGCAGGAGGTTGCTGTGCCTTGGCAATCACCGCGTGCGAGGCCGCCACGAACTGAAAGATCAGGAACGCCCCCAGCCCCGTCAACAGCAGCACCGCTCCGAGGTAGACAAACGGCGCAAACCGCATCGTCGCATGCGGGCTGACGCGCAGCCGGACCTTTGCTGGAGGGTTGTCGGGCAAACTGCACCTCGCCGATGGGAAATGCAAGCCTTGGGGGAACGCGTCAGACTATAGCACAGACAAGGCGCGCACACGCGGAGTTTCGGAAATCAACCGATCCTGCACTGCATCGCCTGCGCCGTCCTAACCGCGCTGAAAGACGACCCGGCCCTCGCTGATCGTCCAGCGCACCTTGCCGCGCATCGTCCATCCGTCAAACGGCGTGTTCTTCGACTTGGACTTCGAATCCTTTGCGTTAAAGATCCACTCCGCCTTCGGATCAAAGATCACCACATCAGCAAAGCTGCCCACTGTCAGCGTCCCGCGCCCGCGAAAGCCCAGCAGAGCCGCAGGCTGCGCGCTCAGCAGGCTCAACACCCGCCCCAGCGGCATCTTCCACTCGCCATGCAGCCACTTCAGGCTCAGCCCGAGCGCAGTTTCGAGCCCCGTGATGCCATTCGGAGCTCTCTCAAACTCCACTTCCTTTTCAAATGCGGCATGCGGCGCGTGATCCGTAGCAATCGCATCCACCACGCCATCCAGAATTCCCTGGATCATCGCGTCCCGATCCGCTTCCGACCGCAGCGGCGGATTCATCTTCGCATGCGTGTCGTACGCCGCTACGTGTTCTTCCGTCAGCAGAAAATGATGGGGAGCCACCTCGCATGTCACCCGCAGCCCGTTGCGTCGCGCCTGCCTTACCGCCGCCACAGCCTGAGCCGTCGAAGTATGCGCCACATGCAGATGCGGCGAATGCCCGCCACGTCCCTTGCCATTCGCGGAAAGCTCCGTCACCAGCCGGATATCGCGCTCCACCAGCCCATACTCGGCCGCCGGAGGCATCCCGCGCAGTCCCAGCCGGAACGCCGTCGGCCCGTAGTTCATGCTGCAGCCACCTGTCATGCGCGTATCTTCCGCATGCTGCACCACGCTCAGCCCCGCGCGCGTCGCCTGGATCAACACTTCGCGCATGATCCCATCTTTCAGGATCGGGTGCCCGTCATCCGTCACCGCTACAGCGCCCGCGGCCTTCAGCGCCGGAAAGTCGTTCAGCACCTCACCCTTTAGCCCTCGCGTCGCCGCCCCGATCGGAAACACCCGCACAGAAGCCCCGCGTTCCGGAGCCTGCATCCACCGCGTAATCTCCGGCGAATCGTTCGTCGGCACCGTATTCGGCATCGCCGCCACAGCCGTAAATCCACCCGCCGCTGCCGCAGCTGTTCCAGTAGCAATCGTCTCCTTGTGTCCCTGTCCCGGCTCCCGCAGATGCACGTGAATGTCGATCAACCCCGGCGCCACTGTCAGTCCCGTAGCATCGACAATCTCGAATGCCTCCGTGCCGTTCAAACCATTGCCGCCATTCGTCCCGTTACCGGCTTTGCCCTTGCCGGTCTTAGACTTATCGAGGCTGGTCTTGCCCGGCTCGGCAATCTCCGAAACCCGCCCATCCCGCAGCACCAGGTCCTTGCGGCCCTCCACACCAGCCGCCGGATCGATCAGATGTCCCCCGCGAATCAGAATCGTGCCCACACTCATGCCTTCACCTCCGCCGTGAGCGCCCGCTCCACCAGTGCCATCCGAATCGCCACTCCGTGCCGCACCTGCTCCAGAATCGCCGACTGCGGTCCATCCGCCACCTCGCCCGTCAGCTCTAGCCCGCGAATAATCGGCCCCGGATGCATCACCAGAGCCTTCGGCGCATGCGCCGCCAGCAGCGCCTCGGTCAGCTGATACTTCGCTTTGTACTCTTCGAGATCCAGCTGCAGCCCCGCCAGCCGTTCCGCCTGAATGCGCAGCATCATCACCACCTGCGCCTGCTCCAGAGTCTTGTGAAAATCCCGCTCGATCTCAATCCCGGGCCCAGCCTCTGCCGCTATTTCCGGCAGCAACTCTTTCGGACCGCAAAACACTACCCGGGCTCCCAACTTCGGCAGCAATAAAGCATTGCTGCGCGCCACGCGGCTGTGCAGAATATCGCCGGTGATCGCCACCGTCACGCCGGCCAGCGTCTCTGGAGTCACCTTTTCCGCGCCTCCACGCAGATGCGCCAGCATCGTCCGCAGATCCAGCAGCGCCTGCGAAGGATGCTCATGCATCCCGTCCCCAGCATTCAGCACCGGCAGCCTTGTCTCCCGCTCCAGCAGCCACGGCGCACCCGAAGACGGATGCCGCAGAATAATCGCTTCGGCTCCCAGCGCCCGCAGCGTCAGCCCCGTGTCCTTCAGCGTTTCGCCCTTTTCGATACTCGACGAAAGGCTCGAGACCAGTGTCGTATCCGCGCCCAGTCCCTTCGCCGCCAGCTCAAAGCTGGTGCGCGTCCGCGTAGAAGATTCATAGAAGAGCAATGCGATCCGGCGCCTCGCCAGCCGCTTTGCCCGCTCCAGCGGATTCTCGTGCTCCAGAGCCGTGGCACGCGCGAGAATGTGGCTCACACCCTCGGGCGTGAGGGATGTCACCGATAACAGCGATCCGGCCGAATACGTTGAAGAAACCGGAAAAGACGGCGTGGACACACGAACAGGGTCAACCACGCGGGCGTGAGCAGTGGGATGTATTGACATACGGTTTTACAAACAGGCCATCATACAGCCTCGGGTTCGGAACTATCTTGCCCCTCTGGAAATCGGCACAATTACCCGCCGAAGCAGCTAAGGAATCTCTGAATAAGTCGCCGTTTGAAGGGTACGGGCTTCAGCCTGTACATAGGCTTCGCAAAATCAAAGGGGCTTTAGCCTCCGAGGGAATGCTGATTGACTTGATCACATCTTCCCAAAATCTAAATTGGCAGAAACCTCCGCATCGGCCTTCCGGAAGCAATCAGTCCATCCGCTCGACCAGCAATACCTGCTCGTCCTCGTCCACTTCGCGGAACTTCACTTCAACAATCTCGCGGCTGCTCGTCGGCACATGCTTGCCCACATACGTCGCCTCGATCGGCAGCTCCCTGTGTCCGCGATCGATCAGCACCGCAAGCTGCACACAGCCCGGCCGCCCATGAGCAAACAGCGCATCCAGCGCCGCCCGAATCGTCCGCCCCGTATACAGCACGTCGTCGCAAAGAATCACATGCCGTCCGTTTACATCAAAACCAATCTCGCCCGCGCTCACCACCGGCCGCACATCGTGCGTGCTCAGGTCGTCGCGGTAAAAACGGATATCCAGCACGCCTGTCTGGATCGGCTTCTTCACGATCGTGCCAATCAGGCTCGCCAGCCGGTCGGCCAGCGGAATACCCCGCCGCTTGATGCCGATCAGGGTAATCGAGTCGTTTCCGTCGGTCTTTTCCACAATCTGGTGCGCCAGCCGGACCAGCGTCCGTTCAATCTCAGAGGCGGACATCAGCCGCCCCTTTTCGCGCAGTTGTGCTTGCTTCGCTTCACTCATAAAGCTCTCTCGCTATGCAGACTTCGACTTATTGTAGGGCCTCAGCCCCGGCGGAATCCCCGATCTCCCGCCCTCCTGCGGCTCGAAATCGCTCAGGAGATGCTGCGAGGACGCCGCGGCTGCGTCAGGAACCGCGCTCCCAGCGCTCCACCAGCCATCGCCATCAACACCAGAATCACAGCAACTACGGCAAGTGTAAAAATGACCGCTCCAGCTTTCGCTTCGGAGGAGTTGGAGATTGCGCGCACCGTGTGAACAAAGGCATCCACAGTCGCACTCGGTTCTCCCGACTGCACTAGTAGCTGTTGTTCTTGGTGAAGCATGGCCTCGAATTTCGTGCTCCAGTCGGCGTCCATCTGGCTGCCCTCGTGGAGTTGAAAACGCTGTATCCAGAGGGCGGCAGCTTGAATGCATATGGCGAGCCAACTTCCGATTAAACCCGTAATCAGCCCTATACGTGCGCCAACTCCCGAAGACAGCCACGATGTTCGTGTCCATTTGGAGTAGAGACTCACGGCCCAGACAGCCGCTCCTGCCATCCAGAACATGCTTAGTATTGACCCGCCCGGCGCCAGGCACATCAGCCCGGCAGGAATAGCCAGCAGCATCGATGCCTTCATCGCATCGCGCCACACGATGTTGTGAACACCTTGTGCGCCCGGTGGATAAAACGGAGGCGGCTCGCCTCCCGTGGCTAATGTTGCGTTTTCCGGGGAAAAGGTAAGCTGCGGCAATCCGCACGACGCACAATACCGGTCGCCTTCCCGCAGTGGTTCATGACAGCGCTGACACGTGACTTCCAAACGAACCTTCTTACTCCTGAAGCTATACCGTCAGACCAAAACGGAGCAATCCGGTCAGACACACCTCCAGCAACTATTCCTTGTCGCCGTCGTTTCCGAGATTCGCCGGCAAATCCAGCAACACCAGTGAAAATCGGGTCTTGCCATTCTTCGGATCTTCCAATCCCACAATGTGCTGGTGCCTCTTGGAGCCCGCCTTAAGCTGCAGTCCCGACGCCAGGTCCTTTTCGTTGAACTGCACATTGTTGTGCTTGCCGTCATCCGTGCAGTTCAGTCCATCGCTCGTAGCCGCCGGCATCCCCACCGGGCTGTTGCCCTGGCAGGTGATTACGTCGCCGTAGCGCCCCAGCGCCTTCTTGTAGAAAGCCAACACCTTGTCCTGGCTGTCCGACGTCTGATAGCTCACCGCCTTCACGCGAAGCTGCCAGTCGCCAAAGCCCAGATGCACGTTGGCTGATTTGTGACCATCATCGTCGGTGATGGTCGAAGCTCCCGGATACACCGGCAGTCCAAGATCCGCCGCCGAGGTCTGATCCGTATCCACATGCACCCCACCAAACGGCGTATCGATCTGGACTTTCTTGTCCTTGCCGTTCGCGCCCTTGTCCACACTCACCCGGAAACAACCGGTCAAAACCAGGCAAATTGTAGCTGCAGCTACCCATCCCGGCTTCACCGTCAGTCGTCGCGTCCCGTATAGCATCCCGGTGTACCTCTCAGTCCTTATGAAGTCCTTACGCCAATTCCTCGCCGCATGTTCCACCCAAATCTACAGCGTGGTAGAGTCTTTTTCGAGCTTCAAGGGTTTAACCCCACAGAATACTTGGTCTGTAAAAGTCCCAGCAACGGGCCGGGCGTGGTTTAGCGCTCGCCTGGAGGATGATTTAATGCACGTGCAAGACCCGTTTCACATTGGAAAACTGCTCTTTGCCGGACTCCTTTCCGGTTTTGTGCTCGCCGCCACCCCCTCACAAGCTCAATCCGATCCCCCGCCAGGCGCTGCCATGTTGATGCACCTGGAGGGCAATGTCACTATCCAGCCCTCCGGTATCGACGATTGGGGCCAGGCGTATCCGAACATGCCCGCCAACCCGGGAGACCGCATCTACGCCGATCCCAGCGGACGCGGTGCATTGCATGTCGCTGAAGTCCGCACCTACTTCGATCACAATACAGACCTCACCCTGGTCAACAACGATTCCAACGGAGTCGTCATCGGTCTTGCTCAGGGTTCGGCAGAGTTCGTGAACGACGGATTTCCCCCGGGAGTAACTCTGGTCGTGCAGACCCCCAACGGAGCCGTCAGTGTTGACCGGCACGCAGCATTTCGAGTGGACGTCGACCGGGATGACGGTTACTCCATCGTCACGGTTCTCCGATACAACGGCTTTGTCGATATCCATGGCGGCGGCGATTTCTACACCCGCCTTTCCCCGGATCAGTCTATACAGATCGCCGGTACCAATCCGGTCTACGCTCAGCCTCTGGAGTCTGCACCTGTGGATGATTTTGAGCATTGGGCGGGCGTCATAGATACCCACCGTTTCCACTCCGTTTCCCTCCAATATGTGAGCGCCGAGGTCCCCGGATACGATCTGCTCGATGAAACCGGCGACTGGCAGCCGCAATCCCAATACGGCCCCATCTGGTTCCCGCGTGTCGAAGCAGGCTGGGCTCCCTATCGCCACGGTCACTGGGTCAACCGTCCTTTCTACGGATGGACCTGGGTCGCTGACGAGCCCTGGGGCGTCGCTCCCTTTCATTACGGCCGCTGGGTCGTCATCAACGGCCGCTGGGGCTGGATCCCCGGTCCCCGTGAAGGCCATCCCATCTGGTCGCCTGCGCAGGTTGTCTTCGCAGGAGGAGTGCAGGTTGGCGGAGCAAGTCTTTCCGTCTGGATTCCGCTCGGCCCCGGAGAGCCCTACAGGCCCTGGTATCCTTGCAGCCCAGCCTATATCAATCAAATCAACATCGTGAACATCCGCCCAGCTCCCGCCGTTCACGTCGAAACCGACTATGTTCGCATCGTCAACGTGACGAACGTGACCAACATTACCTACGTCAACAAGACCGTCGGCGTCACCGCTATGAGGCAAGATGACTTTGCGGCTGGCCGCCCGGCCCGCACCGCTGCGGTCAACGTCAACGTTACGATCATCCAGAACATCCATCCTGCCGCGCCCGCAGCCAGGCCGCCCGCGCAGCCCATCATCATTCACCCGGTCGCCAGACCGGCAGCAGTTGCCGTGGCGCGTCCCGTGCTCATCAACAGCAAGGGCCAGCAGGCCGTCGCAGCGCCCAACGCTCGTCCTGTCCCGATTCCGGTCAAAGCTGCGCCGCCCGTGGTGAAGCCGGTTCCCGGCCGCACCGTCGTGGGTGCCGCTACGCTGGGCGGCAAGCCCGCTCCGCCGGCCAGGCCCGTAGTCGCGGCCCAGCCAGTCAAACCGGCTGCCAATCAGCCTGAAGCTGTAAAGCCGACCCAGCCCACACACAACCCCGCGCAGCCAAAACCGGCAGTGCAGCAGCCAAAACCCGCTGTGAACACCGTCCCGCCAAAACCGGGAGAGCCGGTCACGAAAACTGAAGCGCATCCGGGTACCCCGAACCAGCAGAAGCCGGCCAATCAGGGCAAACCCAAACAGGGCAAAAACGAAAAAGATAAAAAGCCCGAAGACCAGAAACCCGAAGACAAACAGTAGCAACTCAGCGAAACAAAAAGTCCGGTCCAGCATTTCTGCGGGACCGGACTTCGCTTTTTGCACCATGCACCCCTATCTTTCCCGGTGAGCCTCCGCAACAGACCATAGCCGAACCGCACTTAGTCACCAGGAACGGCGACTTCTTCCGCAGCGTCTAAAATACCCTCATGAGCAACCAGCCGAACGAGGAATTCGATTTGGACTCCCGAACCATCATCGCCACCAACGAAGCGCCCCGCGCCATCGGCCCCTACTCCCAGGCAGTCCGCTCCGGCAATCTGCTCTTCACCTCCGGCCAGGTTGCCCTTCATCCCGTGACCCAGCAGCTCGTCGAGGGCGGCATCGAAGCCCAGACGGCGCAGGTCTTTGCTAATCTCAAAGCCATTCTCGAAGCCGGAGGCAGCAGCTTCGCCAGCGTGCTCAAGGCCACCGTCTTTCTCAAGAACTTCGACGACTTCGCCGCCATGAACGCCATCTACGCCGAGCACCTCGCCGCCGGCGGCAGCCAGCCTCCAGCCCGCACCACCGTCGAAGTCGCGCGCCTGCCCAAAGACGCCCTCATCGAAATTGATCTCGTCGCCCTCATTCCCGCCTGATCATCTCCCCGGAATCGGGACCGCGGCTCACCCAGCGTTGCCCACGCCCGTCCTGATTCCGGACCCGCGCTTCCGCCGTCCCACTTCTGCATCACCCACACATCTCGCCGGTGCCGCCACGTCTGCGTCACCCATAAAACTCCCTACACTACTCGGATAAGAGCAGCCAATCGTAGCCATGAGCACAATCGCGCGTGGCCGCAGTCGTACACGCGCTCAACCTCAAGAGGGAAGCGGCAAAATGGCAATACAGATCGAGCGTCTCAACACGCTGCTTCTCCAGATGGCCGCCGACAGCGCCCCCGGCCGCGAATTCGCCAGGGCCATCGCCGAGCTCGCGCGCTCCGGCCGCTTCGCCAACCTGCGAGCAGTCCTTCCCGCAGTCGTTTACGAAGAGCTCTGGGACCGCTATCAACTCGATCCCGCCGCCTTCATCGAACAATGGGAGCAGCTCGCCCGCGAGATGCAGCAGGGCTTCATCCAGCACGCCCGCCAGCGCCTCACCTCGCTCACGCGCATCCAGCAGGTCGGCAACACCCACACCCCACCCTGGAAATCCATCCAGCGCGCCCTCGACTCCAGCCACAATGACCTGCTCCGCGCCGCCGTAGCCACCGAGTTCCTCGATCTCGTCGAGCCGGCCGTCGCCCGCGCCACCCACCTGCGCGAGTGCGTCGTCTCCACGCCATCCTCCGACGAAGCCGACCGCTACCTCGACGAAGCCACCCGCTGCTATTTCTTCGCGCTCTTTACCGCTTGCGCCGTCATGTGCCGCTCCGTCCTCGAAGAGGCCATCAAGCAGCGCCTGCCCGAGAGCATGCACCGCCAGATCCATTCCCGCTACCGCAACGCGCCCACCCTCGGCAACCTGCTCTACGAGGTCAACAACAACCTCAGCGCCACCGGCATCGACCCGCGCTTCCCGCGTCTTGCCAATGCCATCAACGACATCGGCAAAAAAGCCGTCCATCAGGGCCTGCTGTCGGAAGACGAAGCCCGCGGCTGTCTGCAGAACGCTCGCGAAGCCCTGCAGATGCTGCTTCGGCCGCGATAGGAAATCTGTTCGCTATCGCGTGGCCGTGCCGGACGTTTGCTGCTTCTTGCGTGTCGTCTTGGTGGTTGATTTCGAGGCCTGGGCTTTTCCGGCGCAATTGGCAAGAGGGCCAATCTTCTGTCCCTTCAGGTTCTGGTTCAGCAGTGCGGCCAGACGGTGTCCCGCCAGAAAAATCTGCTGTTTCATGTCGCCTTCGGCCTTATTGTGGTAATCGGCTGAAATATTCGAAGCATTCACCTGGGCCACGCCCTTATTGAATGGGGGCGCATAGGCGTCTGACTTGGCCAGCGCCGTTGCGGCGGCAGCCCAGTTCTCCGGATGATCGAGGTCAATCGTTGCCGCATCGGGAGCCGCCTGCTTATTCATTGTCTTACCCAGGGTAAGCGTCGCCGTCAGAGAAGCGTCGCTGCCGGGAAGATCGTCCCAATACGCATGCAATTCCGTGTTGCATTTTCCCGAGGCGCTGCAGATCTTCACCGCATTTCCACCCTCGTCGCCGTGCGGGAGCGCACTCGAATAACCCTCCGCATCATGCAGCGGCTGGTGCATATCGCCCGTCAGATGCTCCACCCAAACCAGGTCGTAGGACTCCAGGCACGCAGCCTCGCCCGATCCCAGGGCTTTCGTCAGCAACTGCCACTCGGTAAGTACGTTCGCCGGGTAGGCTGGTGCCGTTGCTGTTCCGTCGAGTGAAATTGGAGTATCGATAAAGTGCCAGTACTGATGCCGCCGGTCATCCTGGTAGCCAATGTTCTGGCTGGCCGCGGCTCCGCTCGGCGGAATATCCACGCTGAACCGGCCGTCTGCTCCGACGCCGCCATCCTTGGCGTTGAACGTGAAACCCGACTGGCAATCATACGGAGTCTTGCTCATCGGCGCAGTCAGCTTGATCCTGTCCGGCCATGTAGCCGCAAGCATGAAGATCGCTGCGTTCTGGTCGGCGGCAGGTATCGTGCTGACCGCCTTTTGAAATTCGCTGTAACAGGGATTTCCTTTGATCAGGTTATCCACGGTCGCGCGTACATCGGGATTCAGATTCAGATACCCAATCAGCGCCACCAGTTGATGTCCACGGTTGCCCCACGCCGCCGCTCCAAGTGCGTTGCAGAGAAGGAAGAGAGTTACCGCTATCGCTTTTCGCATGGAATCTCCTCACGTTCCGCCGCTAAAGCATCGTCAGGATAGGTGTGGAGCGAAGCCATTGCTGATGAGTGGATTTTTCCTCGGGAAAAATCCACCTTCGCAAATTCGGGCAACTCTACAGAAATCCCGAAAATGCTTCAACTCGCCATTGGCTCGGCCAACGGCAATCGGTGACGGTGGGCGCCAGGGCGCAGGTCTGGAGTCACGCCTTCCACACAATTCGGTTACGACGGAATCGCGCCAACAATAAC
Organism: uncultured Acidobacteriota bacterium; assembly: GCA_963720285.1. Classification (GTDB taxonomy): domain Bacteria; phylum Acidobacteriota; class Terriglobia; order Terriglobales; family Acidobacteriaceae; genus Acidicapsa. Next base: position 112,541 of record CAVREZ010000011.1, on the reverse strand, counting down.
ACGGAAACCCAGTGCGGGCAATCTCAAGATTTAGTTTTATTCAGGAGAGACTTAGCGATGGCTCGCATCTGCAGAGATAGCCGATGTTAGCTCGCCACTAACGCGACTGCATCATCGACGACGGCCGGAAGTTATAACGCTCGCCCGTTGCCATCAACTCTTCGATCGTCTCCACGCTCTCGATGCCGCCGCGCGCTCCAGCTTTCATGCAGTTCAGCGCCGCCGCCGCGCATGCAAAGTCCAGCCGCCGCGGCATCGGCCACTCGCGCAGCAGCCCATAGATAAACCCGGCATGAAAGATATCGCCCGCCCCGGTCGTATCCTCCGCTGGCACGCGATACGCCGCCGCATAGTAGAGCTCACGCCCATCCCACGCCAGCACGCCCTCTTCGCCCAGCGTCGCTGCCGTCAGCCTTGCGCCATATTCGCCGTGCATGCGTTTCAGCGCTGTTTCCAGATCGGCCTCGCCCGTCATCTGCAATGGAAAGTCACGGCTCACGATCAGGTAATCCACCTTGGCCAGCAGATCCTCGACGCCCTCAAAGCGCACATCCAGATCGGCTATTACCGGAACGCCAGCCTCATGCGCCCACGCCGCCGCCAGCGTCGCCGCAGCGGTATCCTGCCCATCCACATGCAGCGCCCGCGCCCGTACTACCCAATCACGGCGCAGATCCTCAGGACGCAGCACCAGCCGCTCATCCTTGCGATTCAGCACCGTCCGCTCACCGGTTTTATCCACCAAAATCAGCGACTGCGGACTAACCCCGCCCGGCACCACTACCAGTTGCTTCTCCACGCCCTCGCGCGCAAACGCATCCTTGTGCAGCGCCCCGGCCGCATCATCGCCCAGCTTGCCCACATAGCGCGTGCGCAAACCCCAGTGCTGACAGGCCACGACAGTAGAAGCCACCTGCCCGCCCGGCAATATCGTCTCCGACGTATACACCATCTTCGACCCGCGCTCCGGCAACCGCTCCAGATGAATCAGCGTATCGGTAGCATTCAGCCCCACCCCCACCAGATCCACGGTTTCGAGCGCGCTATTGGCTCCATTGTGCTGAGCCTTCCCAGCGTCTCCATGCCCGTTCTGCGGCGAGTAGGTCATCTCTTAACTATAAATCCCGCGCGGCTCCTATCGGCTCCACGCTTGTCGCAGCGTACACTCAACCCAGCACGGACACCCCAGCCGAGGTGCAACCATGGGCTCCTTCCTCAGCGAACTCCGCTACTCCCTCCGCCGCCTCCGCAAAGCCCGTTTCTTCTCTCTCGCCGTGATCCTGATGCTCGCCTTCGGCATCGGCGCATGCACCACTATCTTTTCGCTGATGCAAGGCATTCTGCTCAGTCCGCTGCCATTCCCCAATTCCTCCAGCCTTGTCCAGCTTGGCGAGCACGTCGGCGAAAACCCCGGCATCGGCGTCACCGCCCGCGATATCCAGACCTATTCATCCTCCGCCACAGCCTTCCAATCCATCGGCGGCTTCGCCACTACGGACTTCGAGCTCTCCGGCAACGCCACCCCCGAATACCTCTCCGCAGCCCGCCTCAACGCCAGCATCTTTCCCACCCTCGGCGCCCAGCCCATCCTCGGCCGCGTCTTTTCTCCGCAGGAAGAGAACACCCACGCCACGGTCGTCGTTCTCACTTATGCGCTCTGGACCAGCCGTTATCATCGCGACCCCAACGTCCTCGGGCAGACCATTCAGCTCAATCGCCAGATCTACACCATCATCGGCGTCATGCCGCGCGGCTTTGAATTTCCTCTCCAGCGCGGTCACCTCGACCAGATCCAGCTCTGGGTCCCGCTCAGCCTTACTCCCGAAGAGCTCTCCGAGCCCAACGCCGGCATCTTCAGCTACCAGATGATCGCGCGCCTCAATCCCGGCGTCACCGTCCAGCAAGCCGCACAGGACACAGCCCGCGTCGCCCGCGTCATCATGCAGAACTACCCCGCCACCATGTCCCGCATCCACATCCGCGGCGACGTCAAGCTCCTCAGCGAAGCCGTCACCGGCGAAGCCCGTCCGCTACTCCGCGTCCTCTTCTTCGCCGCTGCCGTTGTCCTGCTCATCGCCTGCGTCAACGTCGCCATCCTCATGCTCGTCCGCGCCATTCGTAATCAGCGCGATCAGGCCGTGCGCCTCGCCCTCGGCGCTCGCCCCGGCGTCATTCTCCGCGAAACCCTGCTCGAAGGCCTGCTCCTCAGCCTTACCGGCGGCCTTCTCGGTCTCGCCAGCGCAGCCCTCATTCTGCCAACTGTGACGCGCCTGCTGCCAGACTCACTACCGCGCCTCGATTCCATTTCCATCGATGGCGCCGTTGCTATCTTTGCTCTCGCTGTCACGCTAGTCACCGGCATCGTATGTAGCCTTGCACCTGCGCTTCTGGCTTTGCGTACCAACCTCGTCACAACCCTTAAAGAAGGGCAGGGAACAGCCTCGTCCAGCGCGCGTCGCATCTCCATTCGCTCCATCCTCGCCTCCGCAGAAATAGCCATCGCTCTTCTGCTCCTCACCGCGTCAGGCATGGCCCTGCGCAGCTATCAGAAGATGCTCGCCATCGATCCCGGCTTCCGCCCTGAGCATGTTCTGAGCGCCTTCTACCGCCTTCCCGTCACGCAATACCCCACCAATCTCTCCGTCGATACCTTCAATCGCCAACTCATCGATCGCCTAAGCTCCAAACCCGGAGTCATCTCCGTCGGCATCAGTGATTCGCTCCCCTCCGCCAGCAACTCCGCCATGTCCGCCTACACGCTTGAGGGCGAACGCACCGAAGCATGGAAGCTCAAATTCGCGGCCTTCGCCTCCGTCGACGGCGACTACTTCAAGGCTCTCGGCATCCCTCTCATCGCAGGGCGCACCTTCGCCAGCAACGACGGCCCCGACGCTCCAAACGTCATCATCCTCAGCCAGTCCATGGCGCAACACTCCTGGGCCGGCCAGAACGCCATCGGTAAGCGAATGCACGTCGGCAACCCGAAAAAAGGCCTGCCCTGGGCCACCGTCATCGGCATCGTCGGCAACACACGTATCGGCGCTCGCGACGAAAAGCCAAACGACCAGTGGTACCTCCCCGTCCGCCAACCCGCCATCCTCTACGGCCCATCCACCACAGACGCCCGCTCAGTGGCCCTCGCCAGCTACATCATCCTCCGCGCCGCCATTCCTCCCGATCAGATGCCCGGTATCCTCCGCGCCAACGTAGCCGAGGTCGATCCGCTCCTCGCTCTCGATGACATCCAGTCCATGAGCGACATCATCTCCAAAACCGAAGCACCACGCCGCTTCCTCACCGAGCTCGTCGGCGCCTTCGCCCTCGCCGCTCTTCTGCTCTCCATCACCGGCATCTACGCCGTCATCTCTTTCGCCGTCTCCATGCGCACCCATGAAATCGCCATCCGCATGGCCCTCGGCGCACAACGCGCCAGTATCGCCCAACTCATCCTTCGATCAGGCACAATCCTCGCCCTCTACGGCTGCGGAGCAGGCATCGCAATCTCCATAGCCCTGGCAAAATTCGTCCAGTCCTATCTCTTCGAAGTCACCGCCACTGACCCGCTGATCTATCTCGCCAGCGCAGCCCTCATGATCCTCATTGCGGCCCTGGCTTCGCTCTTTCCAGCACTTCGCGCTGCCAAGGCAGACCCAATCCAAACCCTGCGATCCGCCTGAGAAATCGATACGCCGAAACAAGCTGATTTTCGTGGTTGACAACCAAACTCTACATATGTAGAGTTTGTCTCCATGAACCTCCGCCTCACCCCCCAAACCCGGCAAATTATCGCGGTCCTGCTCCACAAGCCGCTCGACTGGAAATACGGCTACGAGATCAGCCGCCAGACCGGTCTTAAATCCGGCACGCTCTACCCCATCCTCATGCGTCTCGCCGAGCGCCAGCTTCTCGAAACCGACTGGGAGCAAGGCGAGCCCGGCAAACCCCCGCGTCACATCTACCGCTTTACCCCAGAAGGGCTCCAGTTCGCCCGCACCAATCGCCTCTCGCAATCCTCAACCGCGCTGGGCGACGCAGTCCCCGGCGAATCGTCAGCCTTTGCCTTCTTCTTCCGCGGAGCCAGAATCCGATGAGCCGCATCCGCACACTCGCTCGCAGCCTCCTCAGCTTCGTCGTCCGCCGCGCACCCGGCATCTCCGAAGAGTGGGCCGAAGCCATGCTTGGTGAGCTCGACTACATCCCTGGCGAATGGGAATCGCTCTTCTGGTCTCTCGGCAGCGCCCTCGCAATCCTTCGTCAATCCGCATGCGCTCTCCGCGCCTGGCTTCTCAAACTTCCCGCACCACAGGAGAAACACATGAACTCCACCACTCGCAAAACCCTCGGAGTCCTCACCGGCATGGGACTCGCACTGGCTCTCGCCTTTGCAGCCTTCGGAATCGTCGTTTTCACTGGAATGCTCGTTCCATCGCTCCATCTCGACCGCATCGAGTGGACCCATGTTCTCTTCATCGTGATCCTGCCGGAGATCATCTTCGTAGCCGCAGCCGTTCGCCTCTGGCGCACCCGGACGCCCGTCGCTGCAGGCATCCTCATCACCGCTGTCGCCCTCGCCACGCACGTCCTCATGCACTTCGCCCATCGTTAAAATTCATGCCGGTGTTTCCTCCCGGCGTGCGCGCCTCGCCTCGCCGGACGATAATGACGGCGATGGCCGTTCCTAACCGCTCCCTCGCTGCAAATCGCTCGTTGGTCTTCGAACGCCCGCTCACAGCGCTTCTCTCCTACGCACTCGTAGCCTTAACCATCGAGTTCGATAACGAAGCCGAACACCGCCTCCCCCACACCACCACTCTCCAAGGCACAACTCCCGGCGCGATGGCCGCACCATGGCTTGCCTCTCTCGCCATGTGGACCAACTGCATGCAGCATCTGCAGCAAGGCCCCATCGCTGTTGCCGAACTCGAGCGCCGTGCCCGAACTCCCGCCAACCTCGCCGGAATGGAACGCTGGGGCTACATTCGCGTACAGCCTGACCCTTCGGATTCCCGTGCTAAGCCTCCGCGCTCAGAATGGCTCATCACCCTAAAGCCCGGCGGCCAACTGGCCATCGAAATCTGGCGGTCTCTCGAAACAGAAATCGAAGATCGCTGGCACACCCGCTTCGGACCAGACCTCTACTCAGGCCTGCGCCAATCCCTTGACGCCATCGTCTCCAACCTCGACCCCGCATTACCCGACTGCATGCCGATCCTCAAGTTAGGCCTCTTCTGTCACGAAGCCCGCCGTCCGGCAAAAAAATCACGCACGACTGCTTCAGCTTCCAACGTCGATCTTGAGAAGCTACCCCTCTCAGCACTCCTCGCAAAACCCCTGCTGTCCCTCGCCATCGACTACGAGACCAGCTCACCCGTCTCGCTAGCTATCGCCGCCAACATCCTCCGCCTCGTTCCCGATCAAGGCTTTCGCTTCAAAGACCTGCCTGCTCTATCCGGCGTCAGCAAAGAATCCATCGCCATGGCCATGACCTTCCTCAAGAGCCGAGGCCTCGCGATCGAAGCTCCGGAATCCCCCACCAGCCGCTTCCGCGCCATCATACTCACCGAATCCGGCCGCATCGCCCGCGACGAATACCCGCACCGCCTAAGCCAAATTGAGCAGAACTGGGACAACAGGTTCGGCGAGCCATTCAAAAGTCTTCGCTCGCAGCTCCAGCAGATCGCCGCGGACGGCACAGCCCAGACTTCACCACTCTTCGCCGGACTCAAACCCTATCCAGAAGGCTGGCGCGCCAAAGTGCCCCCGCCCAATGTCCTGCCCGACTTCCCCATGGTCCTGCATCGCGGCGGTTACCCGGACGGCAGCTAAAGCATTGCGGCCGCTTCCAGAAAAAAATACCCGCCCGCCGAAACTTTCCCCGTTGTCCGGTGTCAAAGCCGAAATGAGTCTGCGCATTCGGTTGATAGCGATCTGTCTCCCGGCGCTGCTGACCATTGCGTGCAGCGCGCAACAGTCGTACTACCCGGCAACTGCGGCCGCGCCTTCTTCAGCCGCCGTCGGGCCGTCCATCCCCGTCGCCCTCGACTGGACCCCGCCTCAGCTCGCCTATTTAGGCCAGTCCGCCGAAGTCAAAAACAGCTTCGTCCTCGACCGCACCATGCTTAGCGCCGTTTCCGGCCTGCTGCCCGACTCCGAAGCCCAGGCCCGCCAGTCTCTGCGCAAGCTCGACGGCGTTGCCGTCCATCTCTATCGCTTCCATGACCAGGGTGAAATCGACCCGCAGGCCCTCGAAGATCTTCGCCAGACCTACCATGCCCACGGCTGGGAACATCTCGTCGCCAAAGGACACGCCAAAGATCCATGGCAGTCCAATGCAACCGACCTCTGGCTCGCCACCGACGGCATCACAGTCAAGGGCGGAACCCTCCTGTTCGTGACCCCCAGATCCGTCAGCCTCGTCACCTTCGCCGGCAATCTCAACCCCATCGATCTCCTTCGCCTGCGCGGCCACCTCGGCATCCCCAACTTCACCGGCGACAGCTTCCACGACGCCCACTAGCAATCGCTAACCACTAGTCACGAATCACTACTCACTACCTCTGGACATTTCCGCCCCGCGATGCAAGCATCCGGAGAGGAGATACCCCAGTTGCCCATTCCCAGACTGCAGTCCTTCCTTGCCCTGTTTCTCGCCGCTCCCGTTTTCGCAGCACAAGCCCAGCCCAGCTTCACTCTCCAGCAGGTCCTGAGCGCGGCCTTTCCCACGGAACTGCAGGCTGCACCCGCACTCGGCCGCGTGAGTTGGCTCTCTGACGCCGAAGGCCGCCGCAATCTCCTCATCGCTGAGCCGGACCACGACAAATTCACCGTCCGCCAGCTCACCCACTACACCGAAGACAATGGCGTCGACCTCGGCGACGTAGCCTGGTCCGCCGACGCGCAGCAGATCGCCTTCGTCCGCGGCGGCGACTTCGAAGCCGTCTCCAAACCCGCCGCCAATCCCGCCGAACTCCCCGGCGGCATCCAGCAGGCCATCTGGCTCGTTTCCCTCAAGGGCAGCACGCCCTCCGAGGCAGTCAAGATCGCCGCAGGCCGCTTACCCGTCTTCACCCACGACGGCAAACAGCTCATCTACGTCGTCGATAACCAACTCTGGACCATCGACCTCACGTCAGGGACAAAAGCGGCGAAGCAGGAAGAGTCCAAGCCCACCCAGCTCCTCCACACCCGTGGCAGCCTCAGCACCCTCCGCCTCTCGCCCGACGGCACGCATCTCGCCTTCGTCAGCGACCGCGGCGACCACAGCTTCGTCGGCGTTTACGACCTCGCGACCAAATCGCTCGTCTACCTCGACCCCAGCTCCGACAGCGACCGCTCGCCCTCCTGGTCGCCCGACAGCCATCAGCTAGCGTTTATCCGCACCACCACCGCCCACAACGAGCTGGACTTCGCCCCCGACCGCTCCACCACCACGCCATGGTCGATCCATATAGCCGACATCGCCACAGGCCAGAGCCGTATCCTTTGGACAGCATCAGCAGGGCAGGGAAGCGTCTTCCACGAACTCGCTTCCGAAGACCAGCTTCTCTGGACCTCCGGCAACCAGATCGTCTTCCCCAGCGAAGCCGATGGCTGGGAGCACCTCTACTCCGTTCCAACCTCAAGCGGCAGCGCCACTCTCCTTACCCCTGGCAATTTTGAAGTCGAATACGCAGCGTTCAGCCAAAACCGCGCCATCGTCGTCTATTCCTCAAACCAGCAGGACATCGACCGCAGGCATCTCTGGAAGCTCTCCGTCTCCTCCTCCAATGTCTACAAACCCGAAGCGCTCACCAGCGGAGAAGGCATCGAAACTGAGCCCGCCATTGCCAGCGACTCTACCATCTTCACTCTCCGCTCCGACGCTCGCCTGCCCATGCGCGTAGCCGCTGTCCGAAGAGACGCATCCAACTCCGGCACACCCGAAGACCTCGACCCCGCGGCCATCCCTAAAGACTTCCCCGCGTCGCAGCTCGTCGTCCCGCAGCAGGTCATTTTCTCCGCAGCCGACGGCATGCAGATCCACGGCCAGCTCTTTCTTCCCCCAGCCTCCGCCACGCAAAGGCACGCAGCCCTCCTTTTCTTCCACGGCGGATCGCGTCGCCAGATGCTTCTCGGCTGGCATTACATGCAGTACTACAACAACGCCTATGGCATGAATCAGTACCTCGCCAGCCAGGGCTACGTCGTCCTCTCCATCAACTACCGCAGCGGCATCGGCTACGGCCTCAACTTCCGCGAAGCCCTCAACTACGGCACCGCCGGAGCTAGCGAATTCAACGACGTCATGGGCGCCGGCCTCTACCTCCGCAGCCGCTCCGACGTCGATCCCGACCGCATCGGCTGCTGGGGAGGCAGCTACGGCGGCTATCTCACCGCCCTCGCGCTCGGCCGCGCCTCCGACCTCTTCCGCGTCGGCGTCGACTTCCACGGCGTCCACGACTGGAACATCGAGCTGGGCAACTGGAACACCAGCTACGATCCCACCGCTAACCCCAATCTCGCTCGCATCGCCTACGAGTCCTCGCCTGTGTCGTCCGTATCCACCTGGCGCTCGCCCGTCCTTTTCATCCACGGCGACGACGATCGCAACGTCCAGTTCGAACAAACCCCCAAGCTCATCGCTCTCCTCCGCGAACAGCACGTCCCACTCGAAGAGCTGATCTTCCCCGACGAGATCCACGACTTCCTGCTCCACAAAGACTGGCTCCACGCCTACGCCGCCGAAACCAGCTTCTTCGCCCGCTACCTCAAGCCATAAAGCTCATCACTCCTCCCGGCGTCTCATCACGCCGGGTGAGTGGATTCAACGAGAAATCCTATTTATCGCCGTCTAAACAAGACATCCGCCGTGTAAAAAGTTAAAGAAATAGCGCATCTCGCGGCATCGCCCACAACGATCAAGAAGCCTCCGCCGCCGTGTATTCACAGCTTCTTAGCACAGCAGTACTAAAATCGACCTTCGATACCAGTTGACCGGCCAGCTTGACACGTGTCACTATCGAACTTCGATTATTACGACGATCGCTACAATCTTTCCCGGCAAGCACAATCTGCAATTCATCTAATGTCATCGCATTCGCGGAGTCCGGCAAATGAGGGCTGTGCATCTCGTTTCCGTTCCCATCTTCGCAATGTTTCTTGCGATCGCAAGGCCCGCACAGGCGCAGGGACCTCCCTATCAGACCGATGATCCCGTCCCCGTTGATCTGCATCACTACGAGTTCTACATCTTCGGCACAGCCGACGGCACTCCCGTCGAGATGGATTCCTCAGGCCCGGCATTCGAGTTCAACTGGGGAGCCATCCCCCGCGTCCAACTCCACGCCATTCTTCCCTTCGGCGTAGCCGCCCCATTGAACAACCCTGTCTATCTGCCCAGCGGCACAGGCCCCACCAGCTTCGGCCTCACCGACATGGAGCTTGGCGCAAAAATCGCCTATATCAAAGAGTCCAAGTACATTCCTCAAATCGGCACCTTCACCTTGTTCGAGATGCCCACTGGCAACTACGACAAAGGTCTCGGCGTCGGCAAAGTCTGGTATCGTCTGCCGCTCTGGATGCAGAAGAACATCGGCAAATGGCTTCTCGACGGCGGTGCAGGAGAAACCCTCGTCCCGCAGACCGGCTATCGCAACTTCCCCTACGGCGGCTTCCTCTTGAAATACACCCTCAGCGAGCGCCTCGAACTCGGAGGCGAAGTATTCGCCCACGGCAAAGAAGGCGTCGCCGCCCCGCAAACACAAGCCTCCACCATGATCGACTTCGGCGGCTACTATCACTTCAAACGCAATCCCAATCAGCAGCTTCTCTTCTGCTACGGACATTCAATCGCCGGACAAACAGAAAACTACGCCTACCTCGGCCTCTACTGGACCTGGGGTAAAGACGACAAAGCACCATCTACCGATCATGCTTTCCTCTGGCAACAGGCATTGCATCACGGCTCTCGGTGACTCTGCATCGCAATCAAATCCACGAACACGGAGACACATCTCCATGGAAATCACATCGCACGGTGCCGGAATGAAAAATACCGGAATGAAAAAAAAGCCAGCGCGTACCGAAAATCAGGATCTCTACATCGGCCTCGTGCGTCTGCATGTCTTGCATCACGCCGCCGAAGAGTCGATCTTCGGCCTCGGCATCATTCGTGAGTTGGGCCGTCACGGCTACCATCTCGGCCCTGGAACCATCTACCCGTTGCTGCACAGAATGGAACAACGCGGCTGGCTCAAATCGCAGCAGAAGCTGATCTCAGGCCGCAATCGCAAAGTCTATTCCGCAACCGCAGCAGGCCGCAAAGCTCTCGCCAAAGCTCGCAAGCAAGTACAAGAGCTCTACGAAGAGATGTGCGAGCACGAGTAACATCGTTAGGTAGCTCGAAAAATACGACGCACAAAAAGGATTGCAATGATTCCCCACTGGACCAGGCGAAAGTTTCTAAACACCGCCGCTCAATCCGCGGGCGCACTCGCCATCGCATCGCCGCTCACCAACGCGCTTGCCAGCCCCGCGGCGTTTCCATTCCAAGGCCGCTTCCTCACCCACATCTCCGTTGTGCGTGTAAACCAGATCGAAGTCACACCCACCCGCAATCTCGGCGAAGACGAAGCACCGGCCAACAGCCCCGATCACATCCGCGCCCGCCGCGAAGCCTTCGCCCTCGGCTGCCCCAACGGCCGTATGACCTGGGCCATCAGTTGGCTCGCGCTGAACGATAACCGCAAAGAGTACCAGGAAGCCCGCCGCCTGCTCGCCTCCTATCACGACCGCTACGGCGACGAAATCACCTTCATCCCCGGCGGCTACTTCGCACCCATGTTTGACACCCGCGAACACATCCGCAAAACCATGCATGACGCGCTCGGGCTCATCTCCAACATGGTCGGCAACCACTACCGCCCGCAGTCCATCGTCGCCGGTTTTATGGATTCGGAAAACATGCGTCTGCTTGCTAGCGAAGAAGGCATCCATGTCTGCCAGGCCCAGATCTGGAGCCAGCACGCCATCGACAACGGCGACGGCGACGGCGGCATCTGCTACCCCTACTACCCCAGCCGCGAACATTATCTGAAACCAGCGCAAGGCCCCGCTGACTTCATCGACTGCGTCTGCCTCGACGGCTGGACCTGCGACTTCCTCACCGCCCGCCGCAACGGCTTCGAAGGCAAATTCAACTCACGTCTCGGCGTCGGGCCCATCGAGAGCGTCGCCGATCTCGGCGAGCAGGTCGGCCATCACGAAATGCTCGCCACTACTGCCATGCACTTCGATCAGGGCCACGCCCTCAACGGCTTCGGCTTCGTCACCGCCATCTGGGAGGTCTCCATCGAACATGACAAAGACCTCACCTGGTGGCTCCAGGCGGTGAAAGAAAAATGGCCCGATACGCAAGTCATCACCGAGGGCGAGTTCGGCCTCGAATGGCGCAAGCACTACCGATCCAATGCCTCTATCAATTACCGCTTCGACGAAAAAGGCACCGGCGCTCCGGGCTCTGAAAAAGAGCTTGAAATCCGCTGGTACATGAACGAGGAATTCCGGCTCGCCTTGCTCCACAACTGGACCACCGACAGCCCCTGGAACGCCATCGACTTCACCCGCTACGACCTGCCCGCAAAAGAGCCGCCGCAGCCTCAGCGTGAGTGGAGCCTGATGAACGTGCTCAACCAGAAAGGCACACGCCCCCAGGACAAGCCAAAGCGACTAAGCCAGCTCTCTCCGGCGGATCAGCAAAGAATCTTTACTCGCTATCCGGAACTGCGAAAGTTTGCATAGTCGAAAAACAAAAATAGAGGCCGCGCTCCCCCCAGGAACTGCGGCCTCTTACCCGTTGCTTGAACACTCGATCTCTTCACGGATCGTCAGTAGTAGAGATTCGCCTGCTGCGAAAGCCCGCCGCCATATCCGCACTGCGGAGTCAACCCAGACGATGAGTTAGTCACCGACCACACCGGATCGACCACCTGTGTAAAGCTGTCGTTGTACAGCGCGACGTTATGGAACGAGATAGAGCCATTCGTTGGATAATCCGAGCATTGGACGATGTTATAAACCTCAAGCGCTCCGGCAAAAGCCCAATTGAACGTCTGTCCCTGGCTCGAAGTATTGAGCATCTCGCTATACTTACCGCTCGTAAGATCGTACGTCAGGATGTCCCACGTAGCGCAGGACAGGGTACCAGCCGAGCAGGTATCCCACATCTCGCCCAGAATCGTGTCCCCGGCAGCGACCTTCTGTGGCGTGGCTTCGAAGACAGTTCCGCTCCAGCAGCAATTCCAGCTCGCAATGCCCCACGCCGCCGCATAGTCCGAGTTCCAGCCCAGCACCGGCTGCAGGATCGTCTTCACATCTGCGTAGTCTTCGAGACCGGGAAAGAGATACACGGTCTGGCCATTATTAGCACTGGGCGCTGGCGGTACCGTCCATTCGGCCACAAGCTCACCGAAGGAAGAACTGGTCGTGGTGCCCGCATACTCAACCCACGCATGAGAAATCGTAGGCTCTTTCGTTGCAGATGCTTCCGCAGAGACCTTTTGTCCCTTCGCATCGAAGTGCGCAAACGAACAGTTGTGGATGTCGGAGTAAGTACCATCGGCATGACGAATGGCATTTTCGTTCTTCCTTACTTCGTCGCCTTTATCCAGATGCTGAACGCAGCTTGGATGAAAGTATCCGTAGGGCGTAATCACATACTCTGAGGGCACAGCAGCAGGACGCATCTGTCCCGCTGGTCTTTGCGCTTGCGCAACGGTTAGGCTGGCTGCAAACGCGGCTAAGGCAATCGACTGCGTGAGACACTTCGACACTGAAATCCGAAACATAGTTCTACTCCTATCGCATTGAACTTCGAAATGCGGTTTCGGAATCTTTGAGTTAGATTGCGCAGACCGTCCGCTTCCGTGACTATCTACTAGTGCAACGTCCATCAATACCGTTGCATCGATAAAAGATCACCTTTACGTTTTCCTTATGCGGATTAGGAATAGGTAAATCGGATCCCACTTGTTCGTTGTCCCCCGCGAACAACTGCGATCAACGACAATAGAGCCATCGCATGATCACGCTCATCGCAGCACTCTCGTGCCTAGTCTGGATTTATCTGGTCGCCTTCCACGGCAGGTTCTGGAGTTCCTCACAGACACTCGACGCGTCCACCCCATCCAGCAATGCAGAGATAGCAGTTGTAGTCCCTGCGCGCAACGAAGCAGAAAGCATCCGCGAATGCCTAAGCTCACTTCTCGCGCAGGATTATTGCGGCAAGCTCTCCATAATCCTCGTCGACGACAACAGCACCGACGGCACTGCAGACATCGCAGCATCGCTCAACGCCGCAGATCGTCTCATCATCATCAGCGGCGCGCCACTGCCATCAGGCTGGAGCGGCAAACTCTGGGCCGTCCATCAAGGACTCAACCACCCCGCAGCCCAACACGCAGACTTCATCCTGCTAACCGACGCCGACATCACCCACGCCCCGAATCACATCTCGCAGCTTGTCTCCAAAGCGCAAGCCGAGCATCTCGACCTCACCTCAGAAATGGTCCACCTCCACTGCAACACCGCAGCCGAACGCGCCTTCATCCCAGCCTTCGTCCTTTTCTTCCAGATGCTCTATCCCTTCAACCAGGTCAACAACCCAAAGAAGCAAATCGCAGGTGCAGCCGGAGGCACAATGCTCATCTCCCGCGCCGCCCTCGACCGCATCGAAGGCGTCTCCCGCATCCGCCATCACCTCATCGATGACTGCGCACTAGCGAAAGAAATCAAATCCACCGGAGGCCACATCTGGCTCGGCCATGCCCAGTCCGCTATATCCACGCGCGTCTACAAAGACTGGCAAGAGATATGGGACATGATCGCTCGCACCGCCTACGTCCAACTACGCCACTCGCCAATGATGCTGCTCGGATGCATCCTCGGCATGAGCCTCATCTATCTCGCCCCGCCAGCTCTCACTCTCATCATGCACGGCCTGCCACGTGTTCTAGGTGCGGCTGCATGGCTCATGATGGCCATCGCCTTCCAGCCCACTCTGCGCCGCTACCACCGCTTACCGCTCTGGGGAGCAGTCCTTCCCGCCATCAGCCTTTTCTACCTCTGGGCAACCATAGCCTCCGCAATCCGCCACTACACAGGCAAAGGCGGCGGCTGGAAGAACCGCGTCTACCCCAACATCCCCGCTGCATGATGCGCCTCAGTACGCAGTGCGATCGTTAGCGTCGTGCTCGCTGTCGTAATAGTCTTTTATCTATGCCATCGCAACGCCCGGAAGTGCGCGGAATCAATCTGGACGCACAAACCCGCTGCACCCACTACAGAAGCCAACTCGACATCGTCGCCATCCGCATGAAGTGCTGCGGACTCTACTATGCCTGCAAAGATTGTCACGAAGCTTTAGCAGACCACCTAATCGAAGTCTGGCCGCAATCCGAGTGGTCGCAGCCAGCAATACTCTGCGGCGCCTGCGGAACGGAATTAAGCATCGAGCAGTACATGGCCGGCGGCTACAAGTGCCCAGCCTGCGGCGCAGCGTTCAACCCAGGCTGCCGCAATCACTATCAGTTCTATTTCGAGATCGCCCTCAACGATTCAGCTTCTCGATAAGCTGGCCAAAGATCACAGCGCACTCTTCCAGAAACGCGCGATCCGCCGCTCCAAAAGCGCTCAGCGCATGGCTGTCGATATCGATCTCTCCAACGATCTTCCCGCCGGCTCGTATAGGAACCACGATCTCCGACTTCGTCTCAATCGAACAAGCCAGATACCGCGGGTCCGAAGAAACATCGTCCACAATCACAGTCTCGCCCTGAGCCACCGCCGCTCCACAGATTCCCTCACTCACAGGAATGCGAACATGCTCTGTAGCCGCACCATGAAACTGGCCGAGTAAAAGAACATTCTCGTCGCGCGGATCGAGCATGTAAAACCCAACCCAGTTGTAATACGGCAAGCGCTCCGCAATCAGATCTACGCTGAACGCCTGCAGCGAAGCAAGGTCTTTAGCGTTCGCCGCAAACTGCTTTATCTCCGAAACAATCTCGTGAAAAACCGGCTCTGGCATACTTCTATTTTCAACCATCCAGCTCAAGCGATCTTCACGCCGATTTCACAAACCGCAGAGATACCGAATTCATGCAATAACGAAGCCCGGTAGGTTTCGGCCCATCATCGAAAACGTGCCCAAGATGTGCCTCGCACAGCTGGCATGAAACCGCAGTCCGCATCATGCCCAGCGAGAGATCCCCGCCCTCGTGCACATTCTCCTTCGCAATAGGCTGCCAGAAACTCGGCCACCCCGTTCCCGACTCAAACTTGGTATCCGAGTTGAAGAGAGCCGTATCGCAGCAGATGCATCGATAGAGCCCTTTGTCGTGCAGATTCCAATACTGCCCCGAATACGCGCGCTCCGTACCGGCATGACGCGCTACCTCAAACGCAATCGGAGACAGCTGCTGTCTCCACTCTGCTTCGGTCTTAACTACCAAAGGCAGAGTAGTCACATCCAGCCGCTGCCCGGCGTCCGAGAACTTCACGATCTTTACATCCTTCGGGGCGCTGTTCTTCGCCGCAACCGTTTCAACTCCATGGCGAAAACGAAAAGCAATCGTCGCCGCAGCCGCGCCGCCCGCAATCACAAAACTTCGCCGAGTCATCCGGCTCGTTCTCTCATCCCGTATGTGAGTCATGAATCCCTCCCATCTCGATTCCCTTCATCCGAAGGTGAAGGAAAATGCCTGTACCCCTGGATCCTCAAATTCGATCGCAAAGACGTGATCCGCCACAGATTCTCTCTGCCGCACCAGTTGATACAACCGGTATTCCGTCACCGTCCCGTTGCCCTGATCATCCGTATCCACGCCATGGTTCTCACCCGGCGCATGTCCATCGATCGTCACACGAAACCGCACCGGCTTTCCGTTATAAGTCGGCCCAAGCACCAGATGCAGATCGCGCGCATGAAAGTGAAAAACGATTTTTCCGCCAGCCGACCTGAGCACCGCGGTCTGGTCATGGTCAACCCATTTGCCAGCCAGTCCCCACTCGTTCAACGCAGGATGAGACGGCTCAGCGTAAACCTGATCTGCGTCTCGTTTGATCCCGCCCGGCGACGCAAAATGTTCAGCGCGTGCATAGCCAATGTATGTCTCGGGAGATTTCACCTGGCCCATATCCGGTGCAGCTTCTACTCCCTGCCCCTGAACACTCGCGCCGCTGCTTGGCATGGTCGTTCCAGCCCGCTCCTGCAACAGTTGCTGAATCCACTTCTCAGACTGGTCATACTGCCCCTCGCCAAAGTGCTCAAAGCGCACCTTGCCCTTCGCATCAATGAAGTAGTGAGCTGGCCAGTACTCATTGTGAAACGCATTCCAGACCGCATGATCGCTGTCCAGCGCCACGGGATAAGTGATCCCCAGCTTCTGCACTGCCTTCTGTACATTCGGCTGCTCTCCCTCAAAGCCAAACTCCGGCGAGTGCACACCGATCACCACCAGCCCGCTGTCCTTATACTTATCCGCCCACGCGCGAATGTAAGGCAACGCGCGCAAGCAGTTGATGCACGAGTAAGTCCAGAAATCGACCAGCACCACTTTGCCTTTGAGCTGCTTCGCCGTCAGCGGTTTGGAGTTGATCCACCCCGTCGCGCCGGAAAGCCCAAACAGCGGCGAGCTCCCAACGATACTGTGCGCGCTATCTTCCTGGGCTATCGATTGGCTGGCAGCAACACAGCACAAAACCGCAGCAACTGCTGCCAACAGCGACATCCTCGCTTTACGCCGATAAGAAACAACAGGCATCCGGTTTCCATCCCTTCCCACGAGCACTATAAATAGTAGTGAGGTGCCGGTCCTTTGTCAGACGAAACCATTCAAATAGATGCTTCGGAAGAACAACGGGTTACAGAGCTCCGCAACGCCCAGACCAAGGCCGAAGAGCTATTTCAGGAAATCGAAGCGCAAAATATCATTCGCGCCGGTATCACCGAGAGCCAGATCAACGCGGCCATTTATGCCCTCGCCGAAAAAATGTTCGGCATCACAACCTACTGGCATAAGCGCATCGTCCGAGCCGGTAAAAACACGCTCGCACCCTACGCCGAAAACCCACCCGACCTGCTCATCCAAGATGACGACATTCTCTTTCTCGATTTCGGACCCGTCTTCGAAGATTGGGAAGCGGACTTCGGCCGCACCTTCGTCATCGGCTCAGATCCCGCAAAGCTCAAGCTGCGCGACGACGTGGGCGCAGCATTCGCAGAAGGCAAACGCTACTTCCACGAGCACCCGGACATCACAGCCAATCAACTATTTGCCCACGCCACATCTCTCGCCACAAACTTCGGCTGGGAATTCGGCGGCCCCATCGCCGGCCATCTCATAGGCCACTTCCCGCATGAAAAAATCTCCGGCGACAAAGTCACCCTCTACGTCCATCCAGACAGCAATCTTCGTATGCACTCCCTCGACGAGAAAGGGCAGAAGCGCCACTGGATATTGGAGATCCACTTCGTCGACCGCGACCGCGAGATAGGCGGCTTCTTCGAAGAACTGCTGACGGTCTAAGCGGCGCAGAGCGAAATACAAACATCTCCGCCAGATCTCGCCTACAACTCCCAGCCAAGACGCTGATCCCGCATCGCTGAAACTAACTTCTTCGTCTGTCACCTTGAGCCGCGAGTCAGTCTCAACACTTGTCCGGAAGTATGGGATGTTTATCCCCAAGCCATAACGTCACCGTGTGTAACAGTTCTTCTGCGACATCGACAGCCTGCACCAACTCCTGCTCTGACACATTGCCCGCCGCATCATAGCTGGTCGCGTTTCTCTTCTTCGATAGCACCCGCAGCTTTTGGACAAGTCTGCTATCGACGCCGATCGTGAGTTCAAGGGATTCGATCGTCTTCAAATGATGTCCAGCTTGCGTCGTAGTACGAAAGCCACATGCGCGCAGAGCAAGGTTGGCAGCCGTACGCGCCGCACTAAAAGCAGCCTCAAAGCGTCGGTCAACAGAGATAACTTCGACCTTGGCGTCGGCCAGATCGCGCTGAATGATTCCAAACAAGCCCCGGATTTCTTCGAGACTTGTCGGCTCCGCCTTGAGCCAGCCATACTCAGCCCACTTTTCGAGGCCCGACTTTTCCGGACTCATCATCCTCCCCGATCAAAACCACTCGTTCCCCGCGCATCACTGACGTCAGGAAATGATTGCCGCTCTTCAGCTTCGAATCGAACTCCTGCCGCGAATAGACCGTGGGATTAATCGCTCTCCCAATTGTCCGTTCCACCGGAGCCAGCTGCGCCAGTATCTCATCGAGTGTCACATCGCCCACGATCATCAGGTCCACGTCGCTCCCGGCATTTTCTTTTCGGGAAGCAATTGATCCATAAACGAATGCGCGAGAAATGCGGCCCGCCAGAGGCGCAAGCGCGGAACGAAGCAATCGGAAAACACCAACCGTCTTTGCAACCAGAGATTGTAGTTCTGCAAAAACTGGGTGCTGTCGATTTGCCTGATAGTAGACCTGATGCCCTGAGTCAGATCGTTCTACCAGACCAACTTGCGCCAGACCTTCCAACTCACGTTGGACGGCGCCAGCACTCACACCGACCTCTCGCGCAATCTGGCGCATATAGAACATCTCATCAGGACGTCCGAAAAGCAGCCCCAGTACGCGGCCTCGTGTCTGCCGGAAAAGCAAATCGCCGAGAGCATTCGGCTCTGTTCTCATAATGAGATCAATTGTACCTATTGTGAGAACGATGCCGGCAATTATTCGCTAAAAAACTTGGGGGCGATGGGTTCACACCGCTGGAGCCATCCTCGTAGGCATTCGTCGCGGACTGAGCACGTTCCTTACTCCCCGCCATGATGCGTATCCAGATTCTCAAACCGCGTAAACTGCGATAGAAACGCCAGCTCTACCGTTCCCGTAGGGCCATTACGCTGCTTGGCGATAATGATCTCCGCCTTATTCTTCTCGTCAGGATTTTCTTCTTTATCGCGGTTGTAATAGCTGTCGCGGTGAATAAACGCCACCACGTCCGCATCCTGCTCAATCGAGCCCGACTCGCGCAGATCGCTGAGCATCGGCTTCTTGTCATCTCCGCGCCGCTCGCTGTTACGTGAGAGCTGGCTCAGCGCAATCACCGGCACATCCATCTCTTTCGCCAGCGCCTTCAGCCCACGCGAAATCGCCGATACTTCCTGCGTCCGGTTCTCATACTTCTTGCCGCCCTGCATCGGCAGCGTGGCAGACATCAACTGCAGATAATCAATCACCACCAGGTCCAGCTTGCCACCATTCGCCTGCTTCAACCGCCGCGTCTTCGCCCGCATCTCCGCCAGCGAAATGCCCGGCGTGTCGTCGATGAACACCTTCGACTCCACCAGCTCTTCCAACGCCCTGCGGAGCTTCTCCTGATCCTCACGACCCAGAAAGCCCGTCTGCAATTTGCGTTGATCCACCCACGCCTGCGAAGCAAGCATTCTGCGCAGCAGCGCCTCCTTCGACATTTCCAGCGAAAACACCGCCACCACCGCGCCGCCCTGCACCGCCGCATTCTGCGCAATGTTGATTGCCCACGCCGTCTTACCCATCGAGGGCCGCGCCGCAATGATGATCAACTCGCTCTTCTGCAACCCCGACGTCATCTTGTCGAACTCGATAAAGTGCGTCGCCAGCCCCGTAACCTCGCGCGCCTGCGAATACAGGTTGTCGATCGAGCCAAACGACCCGGCAACAATGTCTTCAAGACTCGCCAGCCCCTTCGAGATACTCTTCTCGCCGACCACCATCAACTGGCCTTCGGCGGCATTCAGCACATCCAGCGCCGTCTCACTCTGGTCCGCAGCCCGCGCAATCGCCGCCGAGCAGATCAGCATCAACTGCCGCAGCAGGCTCTTGTCCTTGACGATCCGGATGTACTCTTCGATCACCGGCCGCCGCGGCAGCCCCTCGGTCAGCGACGTCAGATACGCCACGCCGCCCACCGACTCGATCTCCTTGTAGCGAGCCAGCTCGTTGGTCAGCGTCACCAGATCGACCGCATGCCCGGCAGACTCCAGCTCCGTCATGCGCATGTAAATGCGCTGGTGCGAATCAAGCGAGAAATCCTCGGAGGTGATCTTCTCCTGAGCTTCCGAAATCGCCTGGTTATCCAGCAGAATCGCGCCAAGAATCATCTTCTCGGCAGCAACATTCGCCGGAAGTCCTTGGTCGATTGAATATGTAGGGGTCGTCGCCATTGAGGTTGTCGTCGCCGGTCCCAGTGCGGTTGGCGCTGCGATTTAGTTTATTGAAATCGCAATTGTGAACAACTGAGGAAATGTGAAAAACAAGTATTTCCCTATATTGTCAATAGCTTAGAGCCCGTTCCCGTTGAGATCTCGTTCACCGTATCGGATGCAACGTTCGGCTCCAACGCGTCCCATCAAAAAAGTGCAAAGCCACATGCGCCATCCACGCCAGAGCATTGCCCGCTCCCTTTTGCTCGTACTGATTCTCCGGCGTTTTGAAGGACCAGTAGTTAAATAAGGGTCGTCCAATAATATTTTCTCTGGGCACAAAGCCCCAGAACCGCGAGTCCAGGCTGTTATGCCGGTTGTCGCCCATCATGAAATATTTGCCCGGCGGCACCGCCAGATCACCATTCTCAATATGATTCGGAAGATCCACTACCCAGGAAGCGGCAGCCCCGTAGTCGTCTTCCGTAGTGGGCACAATCGCAGGAAATTCGTCGAGAAACTCCCGCTCATCTGTCGGAGCATCAAGCCCCTCTTTCGGCTGGTTCTGGGCTACCCCGTTCACGAAAACAATGCCGTTATGCAAATGGATATGATCGCCGGGCACGCCAATCAATCTCTTCACCAGGGGAGTGTACTTCGGCGTCCCATCGGCGTTAGTCGCATCAATACCGGGTTGATACACAGGCTTACGGAACACCACAATATCGCCTCGTCTCGGTTCGCGATACCTTATGAGCGGCATCCACAAAGCGGGCGGCGCCAGCGTGATCTGATCGACAAGCAGATGATCACCAACAAGCAAAGTGTTCTCCATCGATCCTGACGGGATCAAATAGTTCTGTCCGATAAACGTCAGAATGAACAGCCCCACCACCAATACGACACAGATGCTGGCGACGGCCTCAAACGGCGTTTCCTCCGCCGTGTCTGCAGCCTGGGCCTCAGGATTCTCCGGCGGAACGGTTACCGGCTGTGCACTGTTCTTTCCCATCTACCAACCCCAGTTCTTTGAGCACGCTTCTCAATGCAGGCTTTCGACTCCTGCCGCAATCATCAATATAGCTGTTGGACTACTTAGATTTGAGAGACAAAGCCCAATTCTCCCGTCAGAACAACCTGCTGGTATACAGCAGGCTAGAATGATCCCCGCTGCTTGTGCGTCCTGTCAGTGCCGCGCCAAATTTCCCAACGAGGTCTCCTCGCGATGCTCCGTAAGCTCCATGCTCTCAATCTGCTGGCCCTCACACTCTTCGCTTGCGCCGTCACCCTCCACGCGGCCCCGCCCGAAGGCTCAACCGACTGGCGCGCCGCCGTCCGCAGCGAAATGCCTCTCCTCGGCCATCGCAACTGGATCCTCGTCGTCGATTCCGCCTATCCGCTTCAGTCCGCCTCCGGCATTGAAACCATCGAAACCGGCGACAACATGACCGACGTCCTCCGCTACGTTCTCGGTACCATCAACCACTCCGAACACGTCCGCTCCGACATCACCCTCGACGCCGAGCTTCCTTACGTCTCGGAGGAAGACGCCCCCGGCGTCTCGCAGTATCGCGCTGAAATCAAAGACCTTCTGCGACCCTACAAGATCACCTCGCTTCCCCACGAAAAGATCATCGCCAACATCGCCCAGGACAGCCAGACCTTCCACGTCCTGGTCCTCAAGACCCACCTCACCATCCCCTACACCTCCGTCTTCATCCGCCTCAACTGCCGCTACTGGAGCGACGAAGCCGAATCCCGCCTCCGCGACCGCATGACCGGCGCCAATCGCCGCTGACCCTCCGCTCCGCCATGCTCACCCCGGCCCGACTATCATGGTCTTAAGGGGTAGTCGTTTTTATGAAGTCCACCGCATTTATCCTTAGTTCCGTCCTCTTCCTGTCCGCTATCTCCCCGCTCGCCGGCGCTCAGGAAACCGCGTCCCTCACCCCACCGGCCGTCAACGCACCCATCACCACCACCGACAATCCGGCCATCGCCGAGCTGCAAAAGGTCGAAAACAAATGGGCCGACGCCCTCAATCAGCGCGACCAGTACGGCCTCGAGCTCGTCCTCTCTCCGCTCTTCATCAACGTCGCCGCTAACGGAGATATCACCACACGTAATCAGCAGATCGTCACCCTCATCAACCAGGACGACAAGTACGCCGCCACCGATCTGCACGTCATCACCGTACGCATGCTCGGCGACGTGGCCGTAGCCAACGGCACTTACTCCTACCGGCACAAAACCAACGGCAATGAAGTGATCGACAAAGGCGTCTTCACCCACGTCTTCCAACGCCAGCACGGCAACTGGTACTGTCTCAACGCCCAGCGCACGGCACTGCGCGAAGACTCACCCAACAAAGCCAAAAGCAAGAAGAAAGAAAAGTCCGACGCCGAGCTGCCGTTCCACATCCCGCTCTTCAGCAAAGGCGACAAATCCACCGGTCCATCCGATACCCCCCAACAGTAACGGCGACTTTCGAATTCGCCATTTCCCCCCACGGTGTCTGGAATCCGTACCCTGGGACGCCTACATCTGGATCGACAACGCCGATGCCCTCCACGAAGAGTTCACGCAGAAAGGCGTCACCGTCACCCAGCCCCTCTGCGACCAACCCTACGGCTGCCGCGAGTTCACCATTCGCGACTGCAACGGCTACACCATAGGCCTCGGCCAGACCATCGCCTGACGCCAACACGGATCATGCTTAGCTGCCTTTGCTGTTGTTTTTGTCTTTGTAGTTCTGTCTGTCATTCCCGAAGGGAATCTGCTTCTCCCCGATAAGCCGGCGTAATCCGCACCGCTGAGCAGTTCACACTCACACTCAGTCGCGGGTGCCCCATATCTCGAAGAGATGTGGGTACATCTTCGTGCGAAAGCACGAACCCGCTAGTTATTCCCTAATCCCTATTCCCGGTTCCCATTCCTACGCAACGCTAACCGCCTCAGGCCCTCGCGCACGCCGCTCCCCCTGTATCCGGATCGAAACGTGCACCAACCCCAGCGCCGCCGGCGTCACCCCAGGAATCCGGCTAGCCTGCCCTATCGTCTCCGGCCTAACCCGCCCCAGCTTCTCCTGCATCTCCCGCGAAAGCCCGCTGATCACCGAGTAATCCAGCCACTCCGGAATCCGCACACCCTCCGCAGCCTTCAGCTTCTCAATCGCCTTCTTCTGCTGATCCAGATACCCCGCAAACTTGATCTCCGTCTCAACAGCCTTAGCCTCATTCCGCGCAACAGAACGAGCCACAGCATCCCCATCGAGAAGTGGAATCGAAGCCCCCGAAACCAGCGCATAATCCACCAGCAGCGGATCGCTCTTCAACGCATCCACCAGCACCGGCAGCACCCGATCAATCGTCACCTCAGGCCGCTTCAAAAGCGTCGCCCAAGTAACCCCAGGATTCGCCTTCACCAACTCCGCCAGCGATGCCGGGTGCCCCATCCTTTCGGCGTCTTCTGCCGAAAGGGTGGGAACCACAGAAGCCGCGTCCTCAAAGTCCCGTTCGGCTGCCGTCGCACCCGCCTTCCGAGTCTTCAGCAGCTTGCCCAGCGCCGCCATCCGCTCCTGCTTGCGCTCATAAGCCGCCCATGTAGCATCGTCGACCAGCCCAAGCTTCCGCCCATAAGCAGTCAGCCTGCGA
This sequence comes from uncultured Acidobacteriota bacterium, assembly GCA_963720285.1. Classification (GTDB taxonomy): domain Bacteria; phylum Acidobacteriota; class Terriglobia; order Terriglobales; family Acidobacteriaceae; genus Acidicapsa. Next base: position 88,662 of record CAVREZ010000011.1, on the reverse strand, counting down.
TCTGCATTATCAATCCTCAAATGCAGCCGGAACTCCGCCCGCGAAGTAAACATCCGGTACGGCTCATTCGTCCCCTTTGAGATCAAGTCGTCAATCAATATCCCCGTATAACCCTCAGTCCGGTCCAGCGTAAACGGAGCCTCACCCTTCACCCACAGCGCCGCATTGATCCCCGCCATCAGCCCCTGGCAAGCAGCCTCTTCATACCCGCTCGTTCCATTGATCTGCCCGGCGAGATACAAGCCCTCCATGCACTTCACCTTTAGCGCACGATCCAGCTCCGTAGCATCCACCGCGTCATACTCAATCGCATAACCCGGCCGCAGCATCTCCGCATCCTCCAGGCCCGGAATCGATCGCACAATCTCGGCCTGCACCTCCATCGGCAGCGAAGTCGACATCCCATTTACATACACCTCGTGCGTGTTCAGCCCCTCCGGCTCCAAAAAGAACTGGTGCTGCGTCTTATCCGGAAACTTCACAATCTTGTCTTCAATCGACGGACAGTACCGCGGCCCCACGCCCTCAATCTGTCCCGAATACATCGCCGACCGTCCCACGTTCTCGCGAATAATCTCCAGCGTCCGAGGCGTCGTATACGCAATATGGCAGCTCACCTGCGGCTGCACAATCTTCGTCGTCCTAAAGCTGAACGGCGTCGGATCAGCATCTCCCGGCTGCTCCGCAAAAGCATCCCACCGAATCGTCCGCCCATCGAGTCGCGGTGGAGTTCCGGTCTTAAGCCGGCAAGTCCGCAACCCCAGCCGCCGCAGCGCCTCACCCAGCAGCACCGAAGCAGGCTCCCCACTCCTACCCGCCGGATACCGCTCCTCCCCACAATGAATCAACCCATTCAAAAAAGTGCCAGTAGTGATGACAGTAGCCCGAGCCATCAGCCGCCGCCCATCCCTAAGCTTCAACCCCAACACTTTTCGAATTCGCTTTTGCTCGTTATTCCCCATTCCCTCGTCCCCAGTCCCTGGCGCCTTTTGCTGGCTGGTCCCTGATCCCTGGTCCCTGGTCCCTGCATCACCGGTCCCTAAAGAATCCGGGTGCCCCATCCTATCCGCGCCCTTTGCGGATAGGGTGGGTACCACCAATCCCGCGTCCTCAACAGCTAGCTCCGCTAACTCCGCCGGCTCCGCTAGCACGAGGTCCGTGACCTCGGCTTGTTTTATATGCAGATTCCGCTGCCCCTCCAGCACCTCGCGCATCTTCACCCGATACTGCGCCTTATCGCACTGCGCCCTCGGACTCCACACCGCAGGTCCGCGCGAAGTATTCAGCAGCCGAAACTGAATCCCCACCGCGTCGGCCACAACACCCATCACGCCGCCCAGCGCATCCACCTCGCGCACCAGGTGCCCCTTGGCAATGCCGCCAATCGCGGGGTTGCAAGACATCTGCGCAATCAGATCCAGATTCATCGTGATCAGAGCAGTCTTCAACCCCATGCGCGCCGCCGCCATAGCAGCCTCACACCCGGCATGCCCCGCCCCCACCACCGCAACATCAAACTCTTCCGTAAAACCCATACCTATCCATTCTACGGAGATATCAATTTCCGCGCAGAATACGATCCGCGCACGAGACAAGGATGATCGTGACAAAAATGGAGGAAGCAGACAACGGTTAGAGCGGGAAAACGGGGAGAGCAGGAGAACGGAGGGAGCAGGGGCCTTCAGGCCCCTGAATAGCGGCGTTCACTGGGAGGGGCTTCAGTGACTGCGTGAGAACTCTGGGAGTCACTTGATTTCCACCGAAGCGATGAGCGACAAGAGAGTATGTCGCGTTTCATGGATTACAGTCCGGATCAGGCTTATTTGCTGCCGCCGAGTGTGCGGGATGAGTTGGGAGCCGATCACCTCTGCTTTTTCGTACGCCGGGTGGTGGAGCGGTTGGACCTGAGCCGGTTTGAGCAGGCTTATGGAGCCGAGGGCGGTGCGCTGTACGCCCCTGAGTTGATGCTGGGTGTTTGGCTTTACGCCTACGCATTGGGCATTACCAGTGCGCGGCAACTGGCGCGGCGTGTTGTCGAGGACTTGCCGCTGCGCTATCTTGCCGGCGGCGCGCGGGTGGATAACTGGACACTGAGCGCGTTCCGGCGTCGCCATACTCTGGCCTTGAACGACTGCTTCACGCAAGTTCTGGAGATGGCGCGGACACTGGGGCTGGGCAAGCTGGGGCGGGTAGCGATCGATTCGACGCGTATCCAGGCCAGCGCCTGCCGCGACCGGATCGACAGCGAGCAGGCGTTGCGCGATACACGAGCCAGACTGCGCCGTCAGGTACGCAGTTGGCAGCAGGCCGCCGACCGCGACGATGCCGAGCCGGGTGGTCTGGCGGTGGCCATCGGCGTGTTGGAAGACAAGCTGGCAGAACTGCCACAGAGGCTGGAACGGCTGCAGAAGAGTGCGCTCAAGAAGCTCTCGCGCACCGATGAGGATGCTCGCTTCCTGCGCCAGCGCGGAGGCCATTTCGTGCTCGGCTACACCGCCGAGATCGCCGTCTCGGACGACCATCTGATCGTCGCCCAGCGCGTCACACAGAACGCCGCCGACAACCACTCCCTACTGCCCATGATCGAGCAGACACGCCAGCGATGCGGCTCAGCCCCCGGCCAGGTGCTGGCCGACAGCGGCTTCTTCTCCATCGCCAACTTGGAACAGATGGAAAAGCAGAACCTCGACGCATATGTTCCCGACTCGAACCTCGCGCAGGCACTCAACCTAGGTGTCCAGTGCCGATTCAAAGCCTGTGCCCCGGCTCACCTGAGGATGCGCCAAAAACTCGACAACGATACCGGAAGAGCTGCCTACGCCAGACGAAAAGCCATCGTCGAACCCGTCTTCGGAGTGCTCAAACAACAACGCAACATGCGCCAGTTCAGAACCAGAAGCCTCAAACGCGTTGGCAACGAGTTCACCCTGGCCACCATCGCATACAACCTCACTCGCATCCACACAAAAACTCACGCATAAACATACCCAAAACCTGAAACAGAACAAATCTCCCCTACATCCAAATCAACTTCAAAACTCAAATCCAGACATATCCTCCGTCAACTCGGTTCTCACGCAGTCACTGAAGCCCCGGAGCGGTTGCCAAAACAGCTCGAACCGCCGAGTATGGGTGTCCCCGGTCCGGTTTCCCGCAGACAGATCTTCGTCCGTGAGGACGAGACAGCGAAGGATCCGCTGTGGTTTTTGTATTTGCAGTGGTTTTTTGTCTGTCATCCCCGGAGGGGATCTGCTTCACCTTCGGGCAAAGCGCGAACACGAGCCGCTCGCATCCCCACCAATTGGGGTGCCCCGTTCATTTTGCGCTCTTCGCTAAATGAGTGGGAATCAGCCACTGCCCGCCTCACCGAGCTGTAGCGAGCTTTATTCGCCGATCCCCGCGTGCGCCACCGATTTCAGCGCCGGAATTTTGAGACGGGTAGATGTGGACGTGTTCACAAAACTAAGTTCCAATGGTTTCAATGTCCAACCTCAGATCAGTCCTCAATTTCAGCGTCATGCGAGCGCTAAGAAGCACACTGGTAGTTAGCATTTCAGTATTTATCGTTGTGAGTCTAAGGATTGTTCTGCGTGGAATCTTCGCTCATCATTGGAGTCACGATTGGAGGCTGGCGTTTGGGCTCGCATTGGTTTTCAGCGGACTATGGTTTCTACTGTCGTTTGCCATGAGTCTGTGGATTGCCATTCGCTCTGCACCTGTCGAAGAGATTCTTGAAGATGAGCCAGCACCAACCGATCTCACCGAAACTCCAGCGCGAGGCTTCGTGGCAATGGAGTATTTCGGGCTAATCCTGAATCGTACATATGTGATCTTTATTACCCCCGAGGGGTTATACGGTTGGAAAGCTTCAGGTCCTGTCAGTGCGGCTGCGCCTATGTATTTCGAACCCTTCGTTGAAATGCTCAAAGATCCAGAGCTTACCCGAGACAAAAAAGCAATAACCCGTCTTTCTAGATTGCGCGGAGGATTCTACATTTCTCGCTCCGATATCATTTCCATAGAAGCCAGCTATAAACAAAAATGGGGTATGGGGCCAGTTCCGCATTCCGGAAGAATTTTCGTAAAACTGACATCTGGCCGTACTCGCGAATTCATTCTGTTAGGAGTAGCGGACCCTGAGGAAACAAAGTCAATAATTCTGCAATTAGGACGATAGCACGCTTAATCATCTTGGTGGGTCGCACCGTCCGCACCACCGCATTACAGCGACACAGTAGCACGCCAGTTACTTTGCGGAACAAGGATGACTTCGCTAACGTACGTCTTCCGCACTTCCTCTTTCTGATTTCATCCATCCATAAGATTTGCTGTTACACAGCACCCATACCCCTGACGACATAAAGCGATGCCAACCTATTACAGGCCCACAGTACGGCATTGCAAGCGTGTACTGTATCGGTCCATGGACCCAGTCGAGGGCAAAAAGAAAATTGTCAGAACAATTGTGCCATTGACGATTGTTGCGCTTGTGTTGGCGCTGACTCACTTGATCACCGGTAGGTGAGTTCCGCGAGGCAAACGTCCGCATCCCCGTTGCGTATCGTCATCGCCGATTGCACATCGCTGCGCACGCATTGCACTTTGCAACGCACAGATCGCACATTGCAGCTCGCCGATTGCGCAACGTCGCACAAACATTGCCACTCGTAAACCATGCTTTTCAGCCCCGCTTCTCGCGCGTCATCCGAGCCCATCCCTTGCGTAGAATTACCCACGCTTCAGGCACAATGGGGGCATGGCAGGCCACACAATTCATCCATCAGGCAAAGAGCAGACGTCAAAAACGCGTCGAAATACGCACCAAAAGCGCAGTAAAACGCGCCTTAAGTGCACCATGTACCAAGTAACAAAGCACGCATAATCAATAGCTTAAAGCCAAACATCCCCGTAAAAAAAAACATCCACCCCCCATATGCCGCGCAATTGAGGGGCCAAACCCGGCCGCCTTGCGCAACCCGGCGTCCACTAAACTCGTCCTCTGTAAGCAAAGAGGACAAAATGAGCCCGCTCAACCGCCGCACCTTCGTCGCCGCCGGCAGCGCCTTCGCCGCTAGCCTCGCCCTCAGCCCCAGGGAGTTAGCTCAGGCTCAGGCCGCCACTCCCGGCCCGCTCACAGCCGGCGAAGTCATTGAAAGGATCAAGAAAAACATCGGCGTTCCGTGGTTTCCGAAGACCGTCGACAACCTGCTCACCGCCACGCCAGAAACCCCGGTAAAGGGAATCGCCAGCACCATGATGGCCACCCTCGAAGTCGTCCAGCACTGCGCCGAGCAGGGCCTCAACATGATCGTCACTCACGAAACCCCGTTCTACCTCCATCAGGACCACATAGAAGACATCAAGTCCGACCCCACGCTTAACTACAAACTCGACTACTGCAAGCAGCACGACCTCGCCATCTTCCACTTCCACGACCACTGGCACGCCCGCCATCCCGACGGCATCGCCGAAGGAATGGTCGCGCAACTCGGCTGGCAAAAGAACGTAATCGACCCCACCAATCCGAAAAAGCTCCACTTCGACGGCATCCCACTCGCCGAATTCACCGACCAGATGCGCCGCAGCCTCAATGCCCGCGCTATCCGCGTCGTCGGCGACCCGGCGCTGCCGGTGCACAACGTAGTCACAAGCTGGGGCTACATGGGCCGCGAAGCCGGCATCCCAGTCTTCGCCTCATCGGACACCGAAGTCCTGATCTGCGGCGAAACCCGCGAGTGGGAGCTGGTCGAGTACTGCCAGGACTCCATCCGCGCCGGCAACAAAAAGGCGCTGATCGTCGTAGGCCACGTCCTCAGCGAACAGGGCGGCATGATCCTCGCCGCCGAATGGCTCAAATCCATCGTCCCCGAAGTCCCCGTGAAGTTCGTCCCCGCCCCCGAACCCTTCTGGATCGCCGGCCAACCCCCAACCACCACTTGAACAAAGCAACCACAAGCCAGTCTTCTTCGAATTACCGCGATGAAGGAGCAACTAAAACCGCAGCATCATCTCCGCACAATCAAAGTTCAAAGAGCGTCGCCGACTGCGGTGGCCGCTTCCCTTTACCGGCAAGGAAGCTTGCCTTTACCTGCTGCAATGTCCGACCAGATTGCACGCTCCACCGGGCAGTCGCCGTAATCTCAGGAGCGCTTTCATCTGTGGCGTAGGAATCAGCATCTTTGGTCAGATACCAGACCGCGTTACGCTCGCTCCTGCGAGTTCCTTCTGCCCACGCCAACGTCCAATTACCCTTCAACTTCTTTCCGAAGATCGTGAAGCGAAGACGACCTCTTCGCAAACAGTCCCCGAGATCTACATGCGCCGGTAACGGAGCCCAAAGCCCGTTATCCCAGAGCATGGTCGGCCCAGCGCCGCGCTTGCCGTCAGGGAACACTCCTTCAAAACCGACGTTTTTCTTTAGATGGTCATCCACTTGAATGGCTCTTCGCCGGTGTGAAGGGCAGAAGCTTGGGCCATCCAGAATTGCCCAGCTCGCCAGGATTCCATTAATTCCCAACCTCAGGTCAAAATGGAGGCGCGAAGCATGATGTTCCTTCATGAAGTACTGCCGCAGTAAAGCCGCAGCACGATTGTGCTCAGTGAGCTCCAATTCCGTTCTCCGAATCAGATCGAATCGGTCTCTGAGCACCGGTACAGCGAAGGCCTCGGGCAAGAACAAGCCGGGTTGTTTGGCAGTGCGGCGTATGTCATTTATGCTCAATCGTTTTGCCGTCATTCAACCTCCCCTGCGGTGAGTCTGTGGGCCCTCTTCGTAGATTCGTCTTTTATTCGCCTATATTATGACTAACTTGATTCTTATTGCAAGATATTTTGAAGAAAATTCTGGAAGGCATTCGTGCGGAAATAGTTGGCGATTCGCGCTAGACTGCTATCGAACGAAAGAGAGACCTCGCATGTGGCTTGAGCTCGCTAGGCCGGTCACCCTTCTCGGCACCATTCTGTCTTTGCTGATGCTGCTCCGCACGGCTTTTTTCGGCCCCGAGATCGACTTCGGCGACCGCGTCTTCAACACGATCTGCGTGCTGGTTATCGCAGCAGGCATGGCATTGCTGAGCGGGCTCACCTTTCCTGAACGTGATCCGCTCGAAGATATTCCCTGGTACGACCGCGGGTTTTACGCGCAGCACATGCAGTCCTCCGACCCAATCCTGCGCCTTTGCCGCAGCTTCCCGGTCCAGATCTTCTGCTGGACCACGGCGGTTCTCTTCGCTCTCTTCCTGATCAATTGGTACCTGCAAACCTATTACATGCCCTACCGCGTCATGTACTAGCGACACGGGCTGCAGTGCTGCGCAGCTGGTTTATTTACTGGGCGCTGAAATCCTCTGCACCGCTGTGAGCGGTTTGGCCATCTCTTGGTGGTGGAAACAGCTTCCTAACACAAGCACGATCGGAACAACCGGCTCGTTACCCCTTGCACAGGAGAGAACAATGGATCACGACGCGCTTTTACGCCAGCATTTGGCCAAGCTGCTCACAGGCAGTGAAGCTCACGCGAACTTCGAGTCTGCGGTCGAGAACTTTCCCGTCCGATTGCGCGGCAAGGTGGCGGATGGCGGAGAATACTCCGCCTGGCAGTTGCTCGAACACCTGCGCATTGCACAGTGGGACATTCTCGATTTCTCACGCAATTCGAAGTATCAACACATGAAGTGGCCTGAGGATTACTGGCCGAAATCACCCGAGCCACCCGACGACGATGCGTGGGATCAAAGCGTTGAGAGGTTTCTTGCCGACCGCAAGATCCTGTGCGATTTGGTCGAAGATCCAGCGACCGATCTTTATGCGAAAATCCCTCACGGCGAGGGCCCGACCATTCTGCGCGAGGCACTTCTGACCGCCGATCATAACGCGTATCACGTGGGCCAACTCATTCTTGTTCGCCGCCTGCTTGGCGCGTGGAACTGATCGCAATGCGTCGCCGCCGCGTGATGCCCGCGTGATCACAGTTCAGTCAGCTCGCCATGGCGGCCAATTGGGATTCATGGCGAGCGAAAGGGAGGCCTGCGAGCCGATGTGCTACCGCTAACGATATTGGCTGTCCAGTATGCGACTCATAGTAGCTGAACGCTGGACTCGGATTTACTTCGAAGCAGCAGACGTCATCGTCCGGTGTGATCCTCAGATCGATACCCGCGAACTCAAGCCCGAGTGCGCCGGCAAGACCGACACATCGGTGTGCGAGCTCATCGCAAAGTTCTACCTCACGCAATCCGGCTGCGCGTCCTGACTGTTGGCCTGCGTAGCGATAGTCCGTTGCATCACTGTCGATCGCGGTTGCGAAGGCCTCGCCGCCGATTGTGTGAACGCGAACATCCACGCCTTCGACGAGCGCCTGAAACTGCGTAGGACACCAGCGAATCTGATGGAGACGTGCTTCGTCCTCTTCGCCAAGCTCCTGCACGATGGAGCGAATCGCGCTGATGGATTTGTAGATCACGCGTCCATGCTGCGTGCGAAAGGCGCGCACAAGTTGCGGATCGTTGGTGATCAACGTTTCCGGCACCTGAAAGCCATGTTCGCGGATCAACTGCGCCTGATAGGGCTTTGATGAGTTGCTGGCCATGGGCGCGCATCGATTGATGACGCAGGCGGGCGCAATCTCCATCCAGCGGGTGAGCGTGTCGTGAAAGCCACGGCAAAAGGCGCGCAGCGGTGAATCTTCCGCCTCTCCCACGAGCTCTGGCAGCACCCGGTCATCCATCAGGCGCGGATAAATGCCGGTGAAGTCCTGGAGGCGAAAGGTGCGATCCTGCACCTTCAATTCGCCGGTGATTTCGCCATCGTCAATCTCAAACCACAAATCGCATTTGGCAAAATCGCGCTGATTCAGCAGAAGGAAATCCACGCCAATTTCCTGAAGCCGCGAAGCGATCATGCGCAGTGGGGCCTCTGACGGAATGCCGCATAGAAGTATCATGATGGTTCTCCGTTTACGAGAATCTGCGCCATTCGACGCAGCAACGGCACCCCACCCGCGCGCAGGTCGGGCAATGTAGTAGCGTCGGCAAAGGTCCACTCATCGCCTTCGCGCGAGTTGAGTTGAAGGCCTAGCATCTCGGTATTTGCCATTTTTGCGAGCCGCCCACATGCATGCGATACATCGGCAGGAACCTGCGCTCCAAAGATCTCTCCTCGTAATGCAATTACGTGGCGAGCTGCAGCACGTTCCCGGCTCAGGGATGCGCGGCACGGATCGGTTGCGGATTCACGCGCGCTCTGCCGGTATGTGCATGTGCGCAAGCCAGCGCGGTTTGCACGCAGCGTCCATTCGGAAGCGTGCAGCCAGGGGCTGGAAAGGCCGAGCGGAGACGGCTTGTTAATGACTACGCCAGGTAGCGAGTGGAGCCAGCTCAAATAAAAGGCCTGTATTTCGGCAGCGGTGTATTGACGGTCCGCATCGACGGCGCTGCGCGCTGTAAAGTCGCTCGGCACAACCAGACGATTCAACACGCCGCGAACCTGCGAGCTACGAATTACGGCGCCATTGGCGAGCGTGATAGTTACATGCGCTCCGCTGTTGTTTACGCGATGCTCCCACGTGCGCGCGGAAGCCAGGCTCTCTGCGGTAACTAATTGCAGCGGCGCAAGACCCATCTGCATCAACCCTTGAAAAGCCCAGTGCGCAGACATGTCGGACGAAGAACACAATACCAGCCACATGGCACGATCTCCTGAAACTGGGCAGGCCGCCAGGTTCGGCGAACTCTGCCCAAATCGATGTTGGATAGGCTTACTTCTTCGCGTCTTTAGCGGGGCCCGGCTCGGACGCTGCTGCCTTGGGAGCATCCGGCTCCTGTTTGAGCGCGCCCTGACTCAGGTCCGGACGAAGCTCGGCAGGAATGAAGTGCGAAAGTTGCGCTACTGCAGATTCAAGGGCTGAGAGCCGCTGAGCATAGGGATCGCCGCCGACCCCCTGGCCGTAGCCAGTTGTGTCGACCAGTTGCTTGCCTTCGAGGATGGCTTCTTTGGCAATCTCCTTGATCTCGACCTTGAATTCCTTGAACTCCTTGTGCTCAAGCTTCTCGACTTTGTATTCCTTCGAGATGTACTTCTCAGTGATCTGCTTGTGCTCGACGAGCTTGTTGATGGCCGGCTCGGGAGCGGCTGTCGCTGCAGTCGCGGTTTCAGGAGAGGCAGCAACGGGAAGTCCCTGCGGATATTCGAGAGCGAACTCTTTGTGGATGTCCTTGAATATCTCCTTGTCCTTCTCCTTTTCCTTGTCCTTCTCCTTCTCTTTTTCCTTGTCTTTGTCCTTGATTTCCTTGTACTCGCGCTTGAATTCCTTATCAATCGCGATCTGCTTCTCGACGAACTGTTTCGTGTACATGTTGACTCCTCCTTGGTATGGCTCAGGTGAGTCCAACAGCGGGCCGCGCAGAACCGCTACTATTGCCTCCCGCCTTTGTGCAATTAGTGCCGGGAGGCCTGATGCCGTTTCAAAAAAAGCCCGCGGCCGGAACTGTAACGCTGCCAGTCTCGTAGTCAGAAATGCGTTGAGCAGCAGGCGCATTGGGCGTTTCGGTTGTCCGTGTATACTGCCGGAGAAAACGCCGATGGCGGAATGAGGCGGCTGTGGCCGCAGGTTTGAGGGGAGTGACAATGCAAAGCCGGATCGTGGGCACGACGATGCCTGTTCTCGAGTTTCTACTGCAGCCTAACGAATGCGTCATCTCGGAGACGGGCGAACTCTCCTGGATGTCGAGTTCGATCCAGATGACGACGCATACCCAGATGATGGGCGGCGGCGGTTTTTTTGGCGCGTTCAAGCGCGTTGTCGGCGGCGGCAGCCTGTTCATGACGGAATATCGCGCGTGGGGAGCGGCTGGGGAAGTAGCTTTCGCCACGCGGGTGCCGGGACACATACTGCCGATCGAAGTGCAGACGGGTTATGACTACATGATTCATCGCCATGGCTTTCTCTGCGCCACGGAACAGATCCAGCTTGGCGTCGGATTCCAGCAGTCGCTCGGGGCCGGTATCTTTGGCGGCGACGGATTTTTGCTGCAGCGCGTGAATGGCGCCGGTACCGCATGGATCGAACTTTCCGGTGAAGTCATCGTGAAGGACCTCGCGCCGGGGGAAAATCTGCGAGTGCATCCCGGCCACGTCGGAGCTTTCCAGGCGAGCGTCAATTTTCAGATAACCATGGTGCGCGGCCTGAAGAATCTTATCTTTGGCGGTGACGGTCTCTTCCTGGCCTCCCTGACGGGGCCGGGACGCGTATGGCTGCAGACGCTGCCGATTGCGCGTCTTGCGCACCAGATTCAGCAATACCTGCCTTCGGCGCGGTCGGAGGCGACACAGGGTGGTGTTGTTGGCGGCATAGTCGGATCGATCCTGGACGGCATGTGAGCTAGGCGTGAATCGTTATGGCGAGGCGCTGTAGTTGCGGGGTTTAGGGGATCTTGCGGCGGTTCGCTGGACAATGGCTCGTTTGAACTGCGATGGTTTCGTTACCGATGCTGCGCCGTTTTGCTGGTTTTTCTGTAGTTATCGCGACTGTGCTTTGCTCCGCAGGCTTTGGCTGGCAGGGAAAGCGCGGTAACGCGAACGCTGTTGCTCCTGTGGCGGCAAGCAGAGATGGCTATGTGGGCAGCGAGGCCTGTACTGCGTGCCATGCCGGTATTGCAAAGTCGTACGCGAAGACCAGCATGGGACATTCCCTGTCGGCGATCACTGCAGACTCTTTGCAGGCGCTCCCGCTCGGTTCGGCCGAGGCAACCAGCTACTTCGATCCCAATTCCAATCATCATTTTGAGGTTCGAGCCGACAACGGCAAGGTGATTGAGACGGAGTACGAGACGGCGCAAGATGGCAGCGAGGTCTTTCGTAATTCGCATCCGATGAGCTGGATGATCGGCACGGGTGAGAACGGTTTTGGCCTGCTGCTGACGCGAGGCGATTTTGTCTTTCAGGCGCCGCTGTCTTACTACACGCGCGCTGCGCGCTGGAACCTCTCCCCCGGTTATCAAAATGGAGATTACAGTTTCAATCGGCTTATCCTGCCTGGTTGTATCTATTGCCACAGCGGCCGCTCGCGACCAGTTGTAAACCAGGACGGCCGTTACGCTACGCCGGTTTTCACGGAGAAATCCATTGGTTGCGAAAACTGTCACGGTCCGGGAGCGGCACATGTTGCAGCAATGCGCGCGGGCAAAGTGAAGGGTCCGGACCGGACGATCGTCAATCCTAACCGGCTGAATGGCCAGCTTGCCGATGACATCTGCATGTCATGCCATCAGGCCGGCGACGCCCGCGTACTGCAGCCGGGTAAGACGTACCAGGATTTTCGACCCGGTCAGCCGCTTGAGCGCATCGTGGCTATCTTTCAAATTCCGCCGACGCCGGAGAATCCGCCGCAGGCCGATCATGTCGAGCATTATTACTCGATGAGCCTGAGCAAGTGCTTCCGCGCCACTCGAGGTCTCGCGCCGGAAAAGCAGTTGCGCTGCACAAGCTGCCACGATCCGCATGTGGAGCCAACGGTGAATGAGGATCCCGCCTACTTCAAGACGAAGTGCCTCAACTGCCATACGACTGCAAGTTGCACGGCGCCAAAGGCGGCCCGAGAGGCGACGACGCCCGCGGACAACTGTATCGGATGCCACATGCAGCAGCGGGATATCCGCGTCATTTCGCATTCGAGCGCGACGAATCATCGCATCGTGAAGACGCCGGATGAGCCGTTTCCGGACGTTACCTTTCACGAGACGACTGCCGCGATGCCCGATCTGATCGAATTGAATCCCGAGGGCGAGCGGGGGGCGCAGGCTGCGGTTCCACCCGCGGTCGTCCGCTTGCAGGCTTACGCGCTGGTCGAGCGCAGTGAACCACGCTTTCACGCATCGTGGCTACGGACCTTGTCCGGGATCGAGGCGTCGGCGCCAGAGGATGCTATTGTTCAGGCTTCGCTAGGCCATCGCGATCTGGCGGATCACAAGCTGACGGACGCTATCGATCATCTGCAACATGCGATCCGGCTGAATCCGATGGACACGGACGCCTATATCGATCTCTCGGAAGCGCAGGATGAGAGCGGACAGAGTGAGGCGGCAATTGTGTCGGCAAAGAAAGCTGTCGATCTCGATCCCTACGTTGCTCCCATACAGAAGACATTGATTCTCCGTCTCATCAACGCGAAGCAATATGAAGAAGCGCAAGCGGCCCTGGAAAGGTATCTGCAGAATTTTCCGGAAGATGACGTAATGCGCAAGATGCAGGCGATGGTAAAGCAGTAAGTATGCGATGAATCTGCTTTAGCAGTGCGGGTTGTCTCGTGACAATCAAGTGACAATTCTTTACGCGAGTTAGGTCAACCCGCCAGCCAAGTCGTCCGTCTACGACCGCATGACAACTCGCTGGCTTCATGGGCGCTTGCCCGGAAACCTCTTAGCCTGCTGTAGGCTTGGAGTCAGCATAGTCATTCTGGCGACCGTCTCAGGAATGCTCTATGCTGTTTGCGGCGTAGCTCAGGAAAGAGCTACGGTCGCCTCGACTGGAGAACCCGCGCGGGCCAGTCCATCGAGGGCGCGCGCCAGCCCCAGTGCGGTGTATGTAGGCTCCGAGGCCTGCTCGCGTTGTCATGCCGCAATATATGGCCATTTCTCGCAAACGGCCATGGGCAGGTCGATGACCCAGGCAACGCCTGAGGCTCTGCGCACGTTGCCGCTGCCGGCGGCTTACTACGATCCGAATCTCAACCGGCACTTTGAAGTGGAAGAGCGCGACGGCCGGCTGGTGCAGTCCGAGTATGAGCTCGATAACTCGGGCAAAGAAGTATTTCGCAATACCAAGACGATCGACTGGATCATCGGCGCCGACGCTAACGGTCTCGGCGGACTGATAAGTCACGATAACTATATCTTTGAAGCACCGCTGTCTTTTTTCGCCGAAGCGAAGCAGTGGGAGCTGTCACCGGGCTACCAGCGCGGCGACTACGGATTCAGTCGGGTTATTGCGCCGGGATGCATCTTTTGCCATAGCGGGCGCTCGCAGCCTGTGGCGAAAGCGGATGGCAAGTACAAAAGTCCGGCCTTCACTCAGTTGGCCGTTGGATGCGAGAACTGTCACGGGCCTGGGTCTGCCCACGTGGATGCGATGGACGAGGGGGCAGATTTTGCGAAAGGCAAAGACCCGACCATTGTGAATCCCGCCGATTTGAAACCAGCTCTGGCTAATGATATCTGCATGTCATGTCATCAGACGGGTGATACGCGCTTCTTTCAGCCGGGCAAAACCCACGCTGACTTCCGGCCTGGCACACCGCTTAACCGCGTACTGGCAATTCTCATGGTTCCTCCGACACGCGCAAATCCTCCTCGGGAAGATCATGTCGAGCATTACTACTCGATGATTCTGAGCAAGTGCTATCGCGCCAGCGCGGCCAATCCCCGAGAGAAGCAACTACGTTGCATCAGTTGCCACGATCCGCACACACAACCGGTGGGCATAGAGGCGGCCGGGTTTTATAACAGCCGGTGCCTCACCTGCCATACAGAGAAAAGCTGCAAAGCTTCTGCGGATGCACGCGCACAAACGGTATCGGCCACGACTCCCGCTGACAATTGCATCGGCTGTCACATGCCCAAGCGGAAAGGTGGCGCGATCAGTCATACAACACTGACGAATCATCGGATTATCGCTCGTGCGGACGAACCTTTTCCGGATGCTGCTTTTGAGATGACCACCTCGGCCGTGCCTGATCTGATTTATCTCAATGCAACACCAGACCAGCGTGTGCCTCCGCGCATTACGCTTTTGCGGGCCTACGCCCAGCTTCAAGAGCAGTCACCCGCGTACAAGGAGCCCTATGACAAACTGCTTAAAGAACTGGCGAGGAGCGAGCCTGAGGATGCTCTGGTGCAGGCGGATTTGGGGAACCAGGCCTTCACCGCAAAGCAGTTCGACGTAGCGCGGCAGCATCTGGAAGAGGCGGTCCAGCTTGATCCCACGCAGCCTGCAGCCTATGCAGAGCTCTCGGAGATTGCAAGCCAGGAAGGGCGCGCTGAGGATGCCGTTGCTGAAGCGCAAAAGGCGGTGAAGCTCGATCCTTTCGGTGCCCAGGTGCGCAAGTCGATGATTCTGAGCCTCATTAACGCGCGGCATTACCCCGAGGCCGAGGAAGCGTTGAAGAAGTATCTCGACGATTTTCCAGAAGATGACGGGATGCGACGAGCGCTAGCCATGGTTACACAAAACTAAGACCGGCCAAGTGTGGCCGGTCTCTCGCCGTCAATCGGGGTATTGCGCTATTCGTAGTAGGTAGCGGTCGTCGTGTCAGTCTCCCAGATGGTGCAGTCCTTCACGCGCACTCGGCCGCCGGTTATCTCGTTCAACTGCAGGTTGGTCTGGTCATAGAAATAACGCGCGATATTTTCCGCCGAGGGATTTAGCACGGTAAACGGCTCAAGATCGTTGAGCATCTGATGATCGATGCGGTCGATGACCGGGCGCAGCACGTTCTTGAGCAATTTGAAGTCAAGCAGCAGGCCGGTCCCATCGAGTTCCTGGCCCGCCAGCGTCACGCGCACCTTATAGTTGTGCCCGTGCGGATTCTCGCACTTGCCGTAGTAATTGCGGAGATAGTGGCCAGAGGAGAAACCGGCCTCTACGGTGACTTCGTACATGCTTTATCTGCTTTCCTTTACAAAATATGTGGCTGCCCTCGGATGTATCTCAGAGCTTTTTTCTGCGACGGCTGCGCTCGTCGCGACGCCGCTCTTCGCTGCGCCGGTCAACCTGCTCAAATAGATGCGACATGGACCCGATAAGCGCCGAAATGAGTGCGAGCAGACACAGGAACTCGGACAGCGTCTTCCACAGGGTGCCATTGACCGGCAGCCCCGGCTGAAAACTCGACGGCACAAAGGTCATGCCGCAGGAAATCAGAGCGAGCAGTCCAAGCGTCGCGGCCAGAAGATAGAAATTGCGGGACATGAGGATGGGCACCGGACCTGCTTTTATTTTATCTCTTCGTCATCTCGGCGTTATCAGAGGGCGCTTTCTCGAAGAAATCCCGCACATCCGTAATGGTGCTGGTGATGCGATAGGGCGGCAGGCTGGCAAGGAAGGTCTGCCCGTAGCGCATGAGCCGGATGCGTGGATCGAGAAGCACAAGCACGCCGCGGTCTTCGAGGGAACGGATCAGCCGCCCGAAGCCCTGCTTCAGCGAAATCACGGCGGAGGGCACCTGGTAGTCAAAGAAAGGTTTGCCGCCTGACTCCTCGATAAACCGCATGCGCGCTGCCACCACTGGATCGTTCGGCACAGCGAAGGGAAGCCGGTCAATGATGACGCAACTCAGCGCTTCCCCCTGCACATCCACGCCCTGCCAGAAGCTGGCCGTGCCGAAGAGCACAGCATTGGGCGTCTCGCGAAACTGCTGCAGCAGCACATTGCGCGGCGCGGTGCCATGCAGCAGGATCGGGTAATCCAACACGGGCAGCAGCCGTTCGTACAGGTCGCGCATCTGGGCATAGCTGGTGAAGAGACAAAATGCACGGCCGTGGGTAATCTCAAGCACACGCTGGATGCACCGTGCCGCAGCCTGCGGAAACTCGGCAGCCCGCGGATCGGGCATCTCGGGAGGAAGATAGAGCAGCGCCTGCTCCTGGTAGCGAAAGTGGCTCGGGACCACCAGTTCTCGAGCGTCCGTCAGGCCGAGCCGGCGGCGGATATGCTCAAAGCTGCCTTGTACAGTGAGCGTTGCCGAGGTCAGCACTACCGTGGGAAACCGCTGAAAGAGCTGCTCATCCAGCAGGCCGGAGACATCGATGGGCGTTGCTTGCAGAAAGGTCGTGCGAGACTGGCGGTGCGTGCCCCCACCGAATGCCGTCCCGCCGCGCCCTGCTGACGAATCCGCAGCGCCATGGAGGCGCCGCTCAAGCCAATAGACCATGTTGCCCGAGGTCGACTCCATCAGGAACTCAAGCTCAGTGCGCAGATTCACGACGCGTTTGCGCAGGGCTGGGGCTTCGCTTTCTCCGCGCGATTGATCCAAGGCAGCGTCGAGGCGAATCAGATGATTTTTCACGCTCAGGTAGAGATCGCCCTGGGTTTCGAGAAACTCCTCGCGGTTGTCGAATGGCTGGCGGCCATCGCCGGCCATGGGTAGCTGAGCGAAAAACATGCGTGCCCGATCCCGGAGATTCTGCGCCGCCGTCAGAATCGCTGTATTTTCAGGGCTCGCGTAACTTGTGCTCTTGCGGAGCATGGCCTCGGCGTCGCGCGCGAGGTCCTCAAATCGTGCGTTACTCACCGAAATGCCAAAGTAGCTGCTCGCCACCTCTTCCAGTTCATGCGCCTCATCGAAGATGACCGCACCTGCTTCCGGCAATACGCCCGCGTCCGGCGCGCCTGAGGCTTGCTGGCGCACAGCCAGATCGGCGAAGAAGAGATGGTGGTTGACGATGACAATGTCGGCTTCCTGCGCTTTGCGGCGCATCTCGGTGATGAAGCAGCGCTGATAATCCGGACAGTTCTGGCCCAGGCATGCCTCGCTGCGCGCGTCGAGGCGCGACCAGAGCGCGCTGGCTTCAGGAATGCCAGCCAGTTCCGCCCGGTCGCCGGTTTCGGTTTCCATTTCCCACTCGGAGATCTTGTGGAACTGGTCGATCTCTTCAAATCCTGAGAGAACAGGATGCGTTGTCAGCGTGACCAGCTTGTGCCGGCACAGGTAGTTGGAACGGCCCTTCATGTAGCAGACGCGCAGTTCGCCGAGAAGAGACTCAAGAAAGGGAATGTCGCGCAGGTAGAGCTGATCCTGTAGAGCTTTGGTGCCGGTAGAGATGATCACTCTGCGCCCGGTTCGCAGCGCTGGAAGCAGGTAAGCCAGTGTTTTGCCGGTTCCGGTGCCGGCTTCCACGATCAAGTGCCGATGTTCATCGAGTGCGCGCTCCACGGCTTTCGCCATCTCAAGCTGCCCGGGCCGATACTCATAGGGGAGGGGAGAGCTGGCCAGCATACCGCCCGGTGCAAAAAAAGCGTGCAGCGTGGGCAAAGATCGAGATGACAGCTCGGCGGGGGGCATCGAAAAGGCGAAAGTCGCTTAAGCCATCATAGTGAGGATCAGGCATGCATGCGAGGGGTGCGCCCGAAATGGTGGCCTTGTTGACTAAGTAAAATGGACTAAGTAAACTTAGTCCATGGCATACACGGTCCATCAGGCGAAGACGCAGTTTTCAAAGCTGCTACGCGAAGCGGAAGCGGGCAAAGAGGTTATTGTTACGCGGGGGGCGAAGCCTGTGGCGAGGATTGTTCCGATCGCAGATTCTGAAAAACAGCGAAGGACACTTGGCGGATTCGAGCACCTGGGCCCTGTAGACGATGGCGTCTTTGATCCGCTGACTGACGAGCAGATGGTGGAGTATGGATTCGGCGTAATGGTCGACGGCAAGCTTATGGAGGGAACGAAGGACTTCGATTTGCCGGCTGATCGGAAAGCTGAATGAGGTATTTGCTCGACACTCACACCTACTACTGGACTAGAACCTCTCCTCATTTGCTTTCCACGAGAGCGTTCAATCTGATTTCAGACCAGTCTTCGACGATCATGATTTCTATCGTTACTCCATGGGAACTCGCTATCAAGGCTGGTACCGGGAAGCTTCGGGCGGGCGGTCTACTGATTGGCTTCGAAGACCGCGAGCAAAGAGCGGGTTTTAGCATCGAACCACTCACGACATCGCAGGTCATTCGATCTGGTCTTCTGCCATCTCATCATCGGGATCCATTTGATCGGGTAATGATTGCCCAGGCGCTTGAATTGGATATTCCAATTATCAGCAACGACCGTGTTTTCGACCTTTACGGCGTGCAGCGAATCTGGGGATAAGCGACAATAGAGATAAGGGTTCTCGATTCTGCAGGGTTTCCGCAATCGGAGGAACACCGATCGGAGCCAATTCATGCCGAAATACCATAAGTCTGTCGTACCTGCTCCTCTACCTACGGTAGGAACACCTCTCGTCGCTATCGTCGGACGGCCGAATGTCGGCAAATCGACGCTCTTCAACCGGCTCACGCATTCCCGCCGGTCCATTGTCGGCGACGAGCCGGGTATCACCCGTGACCGCATCTACGGCGAAGTGGAGTGGGAAGGCCGCGTTATCCGCCTCGTCGATACGGGCGGCATTGTTCCTGACGATCTTGAGCTGATCCCCAGCGAAATCTATCGCCAGGCGCGCACTGCGCTGGATGAAGCGGACTTGTTGCTTTTCATAGTCGATGCCCGCACGGAGCTCGCCTCGCCCGATATCGACCTCGCGCGCACGCTCATTCGCGGACGAAAGCCGGTTTTTCTGGTGGTAAACAAGGTCGAGACCGCCGCCATCGCGGCTGCTGCAGAAAACTTCCGCCAGCTTGGATTCCGGGAAGTGCACATGGTCAGCAGCGAGCACGGGCAGGGAATTGGCGATCTGCTCGACGCGGTCTTCGAGCGCCTGCCTGCACCTGTGGGCTCGGCTGCCGAGGAATCTGCCGTGTACAGCGAAGTTCCCGGGCCAGACGAGGCCGACATCGAAGGCGATGTGGTTTTCGATGAGGACCAGGAAGACGAAGCGGTTGAAGATATGGGGCCGGAGGACGATCTGGATGCTCCGCTCGACGACTCGGAGCCGGAAGAAGTATTGGGCGAAGACGGCAAGCCTCTGCATCGCACCCACGGCGAGTATGAAACGCGGGAGACGTCTGTTGCCATCATTGGCCGGCCCAATGTGGGAAAGTCGACACTGCTCAATGCATTGACTGGAACCTCACGGGCTATCGTCTCGCCCATCGCCGGCACCACGCGAGACGCGGTTGACGAAGTGATTGAGTTTGACGGCCAACTCATTCGCCTCGTGGATACCGCGGGCATTCGGCGCAAGGGCAAGACAGAGCTGATGGCCGAGAAGCTCTCGGTCGTCATGGCTCGCCGTCATCTTGAGGCCTGCGACGTTGCGCTGCTTTTGATCGACGCCACCGAAGGTGTTACCGCAGGTGACGCGCACATCGGCGGCTATGCGCATGAGAGCGGCCGCAGTGTCATCATCGTCGTCAACAAGTGGGATCTCGTCACCACGGCCCGCACCGACGGCAAGCCGCCCGCGGATAAGGCTGTCTACGAAGAGCAGGTGCGCAGCGCGCTCAAGTATCTCGACTACGCGCCGCTAGTCTTCATCACCGCTGCTTCAGGAACGAATCTCGACAAGGTCAAGAAGGAGATCAAGCGGGTTGCGGCGCAGCGTCGCAAGCGCGTCTCCACGGGGCAGATGAACCGGTTTATCGAGAAAGTCGATTTCCAGCGCGCGCCTGTGCCCATGTCGCGACGCATGCGCATCTTTTACGTCACCCAGGCTGCGGTTGCGCCGCCCACCTTCATGCTATTTGTGGATCGGGACGTGAAGCTGCACTTCGCCTTCGAGCGTTTCCTGGAGAATCAGATCCGCAAGGCGTTCGGTTTTGCCGGAACGCCGATCTGGTTCAAAGTTCGCGCGCGCCAAGCGAAAGACAAGGAATAGAATTCGCCGCGAAGAACTCGGGGAACTGAACGCGGCGCTCGGGAAAGCCATCTACTTCCAGCGGCTCGCAGAATTCTCTCTGGGATATTCGGGCGGCGGATCTTCAGCCTTCGCCGGCAACAGTAGAAACGCGGCCGCGACTGCGAGCAGAACCAGGAGCACGCCCGGAACCCAGCCGTGCATGTAAAAAATCTGTGTGGCGATTGCCGTGGCGACGATAAAGCAACCACCCCACATGCAAAACGCAGCCCAGAAGCGAACCAGCGAACGCATCCATGGCTGTTCAGGCAATTGCGGCATCCAGCGGCGAAAGTAGGCCAATGGATCGGCGTAAAACCGGCGCGCCATCCATGCGACGTACGCGCCCAGGGCGACACGGATTCCGCACGCGACGAACCGGTTCGACAAAAGCTCCGTCCCACCCCAGTCCGTCATTCGCTCGCTGGCCCCCTCTCTTTTCTTAGACACCATTGCGCGAGAAATTGGTCGCCTGGACGTTTTCGTCTTACCCCGACGGGAGGGAACAGCCAACCCCGGCTCACACGGCGATCTGAGCCTGCGTCTGAAGATGCCATTCCGCGAAAGCGGCCAGCGCTCGCTCGCAGACCATTCTATGCCGCTCCTTCTTGTCGCGGATCTTGCGGCGAATCTCTTCCTCAAGCTGCGGCAGCAGATCAAACGTGATGTTCGCAGGCTGAAAATGCTTCGCGTCCGCGTGCGTGATGTAGTGCGTTAAAGATCCCAACGCCGTCGCGCGCGGAATCGCATCCGGCTCCACGCCATGCGCAATCGCGGCGGCATAGATTCCTGCCAGCAGCCCGGAGCCAATCGACTCCGTGTAGCCCTCGACGCCGGAGATCTGCCCGGCAAAGAAGAGATCGGGGCGCGTCCGCAGCCGCAGACGGTCATCGAGCAGCCGGGGCGAACAAATATAGGTGTTGCGATGAATCTGTCCGTAGCGCAGGAATTTTGCATTTTCGAGACCGGGAATCATACGCAGCACGCGGGCCTGCTCGCCGTATTTCAGGTGATTCTGGAATCCGACGAGGTTGTAGCTGTCGGCACGGAGATTTTCCTGGCGCAACTGAACTACCGCCCATGGCGTTTTGCCTGTTCGCGGATCGCGCAGGCCCACCGGCTTCATGGGGCCGAAGCGCAGCGTATCGGGACCGCGCCGCGCCAGCACCTCAATGGGGAGGCAGCCCTCAAAGTACTCGGTCTTCTCCCAGTCTTTGGATTCCGCGGGCTCGGCGGCGAGCAGCGTTGCCAGAAAGGCGTCGTACTCCTCGCGATTCATCGGGCAATTGATGTAGTCCGCTGTGCCTTTATCCCAGCGCGCAGCAAAGTAGACGCGATTCATGTCGATCGTTTCGGCATCGACGATGGGAGAGATCGAGTCGTAGAAAGCCAGATGTTCTGAACCTGTGAACCTGCCAATTTCTACGCTCAACGCATCGGAAGTCAGAGGTCCGGTTGCGATAACGGTTAGCGTGTCTTCAAGCGGATCGAGCGTTGTGACTTCTTCGCGGATGACGCGGATGCGCGGCTGAGCTGCGATAGCATCCGCAATCCGCCGCGAAAATTCCACACGGTCCACGGCCAACGCGTGGCCTGCGGGAACAGCTGTCGCATCAGCGAGCGCCAATAGGGACGAACCTGCGCGGCGCATCTCCTGTTTGAGCAGCCAGGGCGCTGTATTGGGCGACTCGCTCTTGAGCGAGTTGGAGCAGACCAGCTCACCGAAGTCGGTCGTCTCATGCGCGGGCGTCAGCACCGGCTTGCCTTCGACTTCGCGGCGCATTTCGTAGAGCTCAACATCGCGGCCCAACCTGGCCGCTGTGAGCGCGGCCTCGGGACCGGCCAGACCGCCTCCGATGACGCGAATTGTTTTCGCTTTCATCGGCTCTCCACAGCTGTCGCGGTGGCAACATTTTCGGTGCCGCCGGGAACATCCATCTCCGCCAGTTTCTTGAGCGAGTCGCCGGTCATGCGCACATTGCGCCACTCATCCAGAAAGCTTGCTCCCAGCCCGGAATAGAAATCGATTGCCGGTGTATTCCAATCCAGCACTTCCCACTGCAGCCGCGGACAGCCCTGCTCGATGGCAATTGCTGCGACACGCGCGAGCAGTGCCTTGCCGATGCCAAGCCCGCGGAACTCGGGATTTACAAACAGATCTTCGAGATACAGGCCGGGCCGTCCCGTCCATGTGGAGTAATTGAAGAAGTAGAAGGCGAATCCGGCAGGTCTGCCATCGTTCTCCCCGATCAGGCAGTGGTAGTACGGATTGGGCCCGAAACCGTCCCGCAGCAGATCGGCTTCCGTGGCCGTTACTGCGTCGGGCTCGCGTTCATACTTGGCCAGCGCGCGAATGAATTCAAGAATCAGCGGCACGTCTTCCGGGACGGCCTTGCGAATCGTAGTTGGCATCTCGTTTATTGTACGAGCCGGGCAATTGTCCCAGCATGCGTAACCGTCGCGAGGTCGTGACGCAATTGCGGACGATACGATAGAAACGTGGAAACTGCTTCGCAGGGCGAGCGCTCGGTCGTCTGTCTCTCTGGCGGCATGGACAGCTGTGTCACCGCGGCTCTGGCCGCACGCGACACCGAGGCCTACGCCATCCATTTCAGCTATGGCCAGCGTACTGAGAAACGCGAGACAGAATCTGCCCGCGCCGTGGCCAACCGTCTCGGCATCCGCGAGTTCCTGCATTTACACACGGATGTTTTCCGCCGAATCGGCGGTTCGGCGCTTACGGATTCGTCCATCGATGTCCCCGACGCGGGCCCCGAATTCTGCCAACGCGGTGTTCTGGATCAGCACATTCCCGTCACCTATGTCCCTTTTCGCAACGCGCACTTTCTTTCGGCGGCTGTAAGCTGGGCCGAGGTGCTCGGCGCCACGCGTGTCTACATCGGAGCGGTTGAGCAGGACAGTTCCGGTTATCCGGACTGCCGGCCGGCCTATTACGAAGCATTTCAGCAGCTTATCCGCACCGGTACGCGGGACGGCGCCATCCAGATCGTGACCCCGTTGATCGCCCTCAATAAGGCTCAGATTGTGCGTCTTGGCCTTGAATACCACGCGCCTTTGGATGTAACTTGGTCCTGCTACAGGGAAGAGCAGCGGGCCTGTGGAACGTGTGAAAGCTGCGTACTGCGCTTGCGGGCATTCGCGGCTGCGGGCGTAGAAGACCCGATCCCGTATGCTGTGGCTGGCGGTACCGCAGAAATGGACGCCAGATGAGATGCATCATGCACAACTATCTGTTTGCAGTATCCGTCAGTATGACCGTGCCGGACTCTTACCGTCGCTATCTAAGGAGAACGTTATGAAGCCAAGCTCGTTATTTGCTCTCGCCGGAGCCCTTTTGATCTCCGCATCCATCGCCGTCGCTCAGGAGCCGCCCGGAAAAATTCATGGACATGTGACCGACCCGACTGGCCAGCCGAAGGGACCGGCCACCGTCAGCCTGTCTACGGACAACGGTAAAACGGCGAAGTACAGCTTCCCGGTCAACGCGAGCGGCGACTTCACCGGTGACGGCATTGCCCCCGGCACGTACCTGATGACTTTGCGTCTTCCCGACACTCCACCCGACAAGATTGTCGATCAGATCGAGAATGTGAAGATCACCTCTGCTCAGGACACCCAGCAGGATGACGACATGTCGCGAGCGGAGTTCATCGCCAAGATGACGCCGGACCAGAAGAAGCAGGTCGAGGAGTTTAAGAAGAAGAACGCCGACGTCATGAAGAACAACGCGGTCATCAAGAACCTGAACGCGGAGCTCTCGACCGCCCGCGAGGATAACAAAGACAAGAAGTACGATGAGGCCGAGGCCTTGATGCTCAAGGACACGGCCCTCAAGCCGGACAGCGAGCTGCTGTGGTATGAGCTTGGCAACTCGCAACTTGGCCTGAAGAAGTGGGATGACGCAACCGCCAGCTTCAAAAAGGCTGTCGATCTCGGCACTGCTGCGAAGAAGCCGAATCTCGAGCTTATCGGCGGCGCGACCGCAGGCATGGGCGAAGCCGCTGCCCGCGGCGGCAAAGTTGATGAAGCCCAGGCTGACTATGACGCAGCTGCGAAGGCCAATCCGGCCAAGGCTGGCTTCTACTACTCCAACGAGACCATCGTCTTCTCACAGGCCGGCAATGGTGACGCCCAGTCAGCAGCTGCGGATAAGGCCATCGCCGCAGACCCGAACAACGCCATCGCGTACTACCTCAAGGGCCAGGCACTGATCGGCAAAGCCACGATGGACCCCAAGACGAACAAGATCGTACTACCTCCTGGTTGCGCCGAGGCCTACCAGAAGTATCTGGATCTTGCTCCCACCGGTCAGTTCGCCAACGATGTAAAGGCCATTCTGGCGCAGAGCAATGAGAAGGTCGAGACCAAGTTCAAGGCCAAGAAATAAGCTGCAACCTGAAGTATGCGAAAGCCGCTGCTCTTTCCAGGCAGCGGCTTTTGTGTCTCTGGCAAACGCTACAATCCAGGTCATGGCCAGGACTCTGCTGAGCTATGCCGAAGCCGCCGAAGAGATTCGCTGCTATATCCAGCGGCTCGTGCCGTTTGACGTTCCTGCGGAAGCCGTGCCGCTTTCGAGCTCTTCTGGCAGAGTGCTGACGCAGGAGATTCGCGCGGACCGCGACCAGCCCCCGTTCCCGCGCTCTACGCGTGATGGATTCGCCTGCCGCGTCGAGGACGCCAATGCTCATCGGCCGCTTCGTTTCGCTGGCCAGGTGCGCGCTGGCGAAATTCCTACAGGCAGCGTTGGGCCCGGCGAAGCCTGGGAAATTATGACCGGCGCGCCCGTCCCGGAAGGAGCCGACGCGGTTTTCATGGTGGAATACGCGGAGAGCATTGGCGACTCAGTGCGCCTTCGGGAGCCGCGCTCCCTTATCGCCGGCGAAAACATCGTCCCGTCGGGGGCGGAAGCCCGCGCCGGTGATGTTGTGATTCCGCGTGGCACCCGCCTTGGACCGCAGCATATCGCTCTCGCAGCGCAGTGCGGTTATCCCAGGCTGAATGTTTTTCGCAAACCGGCCGTGGCTATTCTTTCCTCAGGCGACGAGCTTGTTTCCGTCGAAGAGACACCAGGAGTAAGCCAAATCCGCAACTCCAATTCGCCGATGCTGGCCTCGCTTGTTACCGCAGCCGGCTGCGATCCGGTGGTTCTTCCGGTCGTCCGTGATGAGGAATCCTTGATCGATGCGGCTCTTGAAGGAGCCCTTGCGTACCAGCCGGATCTGCTGCTCCTGACCGGGGGGATCTCAGCTGGGCGCTTCGATCTTAACCTGGGTGGCCTTGAGCGTGTGGGAGCCCGCATTCGCTTCGCCGGCGTCGCCATGCAGCCAGGTAAGCCGGCCGTCTTCGGCGAGGTTCCGTTACCTCGGTCCGGGCGAATGATTCCGTTTCTGGCGCTCCCGGGCAATCCGATTTCAAGTGCAGCCACGTTTCATCTGTTTGCGGCTCCCGTTCTAGCTTCCCTCGGCGGGGACACCGCAATCAAGCCCCGATTTGCCGCCGCACACTACGCCAGCCACTGGCGCGGCAAGCCGGGCCTGACACGCTTTTTGCCGGCTCGGTGCGATTTCAGCCTCACTCCACAGGTCGAACTTGTTCCGTGGCAAGGCTCAGGTGATCTCGCAGCCTACGGGTGCTCCAACTGCCTGCTGGTCATTCCCGCGGATTGCGAAGATCTGAGCCCCGGCAGCTTGGTTTCTATCGTTTTGACGGACTAAAGCCGTTCCACCGACCGGCTCCGGCTGTAGCTACGCCGTTGCCGTGCCCTTTTTGCGGAACTTCAGTACTGCCCAGACTGCAATTGCAGTCAGCAGCAGCACCAGACCGGCCAGAAACAGCGTAAGGTGCTGGCTGATCAGCTTTTGCACCAGCGAAACCGCGCCCGGCCCCAGCTTCATCACCAGCAGCGACAGCAAAGTCCAGCGGATCAGCCGTCCGGTGAAAACCGCCGCCATGAATGACCAGACGCGCATTTCAAAGACACCGGCCGCGAACACAAACGCCTTCCACGGGGTTGGCGGAGGCAGCATGCTTGGGACCAGCACTGCCAGAAATTCCTGCCGCTCGAACTTATCGCGCATCTTTTCGAAGCGTTCGCGGTTAACCCGTTTCAGCAGAAAGAGTTCGCCGCCAGCGCGTCCGAGACCGTAGGGCAAAAGGCCGCCAATCGCCGAGCCCGCGGCTCCAGCCAGGCAGTAGATGAAGAAATGCGACTTGTTCTCCCAGACCATGACCGCCAGCAGCGCGTCCATCGGGACCGGTATAGTGCTGGAATCAGCCAGAGCAATCAGGCCGACGCCCCAGAAACCCATCTTGATGAGTGCCGGCACAACCAACAGGTTCCAGCGGCCCATCCATTTTGCAATCAGCTGTTTCAATCAGAAATCTCTCGATCTTCTCATGCAGATTTACGGCGGCTCGGCCGATCTTTTGCGTCACGTAATCGGGCGGCTGTAACAACCACGGCCAGTACTCGTCTAAACAACTGAGTCCTGCGCAGGTCTGTGACACGTCTTCTGGACTGATGCCATTCTACGGCGTAGGGTTTCGCACAACCGGTGTGCGGTTCGCCTAATCGGCGTTCAGCTCGCCCAGAGGCGTTAGGCACAGCTTGGCTGGCCCCTTATTCCAGAGAATGAGAGAATAATTGGAAGACCGGGAAAATTTTTTGGATTGAAGAGCGTTCCGGCGAACCTGCGATGACAGCAGCCGATTCGCGTTCCATGTGCCAAGAGTGATGCCAACCAGCAAATCGCCCTCGAATCCGCCCCCACCGCGGGACGAACACGACAAACTTAACCTGACCGGGGTGGCGCTCGCAGATCCGGAAGCGCCGGAGAATGATCGTGTGGAAGCCTCGGCGGACGAGCCGGACACGCCGCCGCGCAAAGGTGGTCGCTCGTCATCCCGATGGGTTGACTACGATTCGCATGAACTACTGGAAAAGATATCGCAGTATGAGGACGAGCGCCGCTGGCAGCGCATCCGTGAAGGCATATGGCTCTCGATCATCCTTCACTTCCTTCTCTTTCTGGGCATAACGTATATACCGCGCTATGTCTTGCATCAGGTGCGGCTCATCGATCCTATCCAGGCCATTCGCGACCGCAAGGATCTGACCTACCTCGACGAGCTGCCCGACGCCATCAAGCAGGCTCAGAAGGTGAAGCCCAAGATTCCCGCGTTGAAGCCGAACGAGACGGTAGTCGATAAAAAGACTCTGGACGCTCTGAAGGCCATGCAGAAGGCGCAGCCGAAGCCCAAGGAGCCGGAGCAAACCACGCCCGCACCTCCGCAGCCACAGCCTCAGCAGCAGGCTGCCGTAACGCCGCCTCCTCAGCCAGTCCCGCAGCCCAGTCCGCAGATTACGCCTGAGGCTCCGCGTCCTGCTCCTGTCCCGGCGAAGCCCAATTTTTCTCTGGGTTCCCAAAACCCCGCCGACCAGTTGAAGCAGGCCATGCGCGATTCCATGCATGCCGGAGATGGCGGCCAGATGAGCGGCCCACAGCTTGGCCAGCACAGCGGCGCCGACGGTGGCGTACAGGTACTGTCGGATACCCAAGGGGTAGACTTCAACCCTTATCTGCAAAAGGTCATCCGCGAAACCTATCGCACCTGGGATCCCCTGATTCCTGAAGAGGTCAATCCGCCTATCTTGAAACGCGGTCAGTGCGAAATCGTCTTCACTATCCTGCCTAACGGGCGTCTGCAAGCCCATGCAATGATTCTGACCGGTCGCTCAGGAGACGTCGCCCTGGACCGCGCTGCGTGGGGAGCGATCGAAGGCGCGGACTATCCGCCGTTGCCGCGCGAGTTTCACGGCCCCTATCTGCAACTCCGCTTTCGCTTCCAGTACAACATCCGCTAGGCTGCAGAATTTCTTTTCCCGAACGCTTGACCCTGACGTAACGTCATAGCGCAGACTCCTCAACAGTAGAGGAATCATGGGGTCATGCTTCGAATCCAGCAATTCGCCAAACTTGCCAATGTTACCGTCCGGACGCTGCACCATTACGACCGGCTCGGACTGCTTTCGCCCACGCTCCGCTCTGCGAACGGCTACCGGCTCTATCGCAAGGAAGACCTGGCCCAGCTTGAGAGCATTCTCGTCCTCCGCTATCTGGGCATTTCTTTGCGTGAAATCGCCGCGCTGCTCGCCACCGGTGCGCACTCTCCGGAACAGGATCTCGCTGACACGCTCACGCGCCAGGCCTCCGTCCTGCGTGAGCGGCGCGACGGCATTGATCGCGTCTTGCGGACGATCGAACGGGCAAGCCGCGCGATGGAGAAAAGCAATAAACCCGACTGGTCCCTTTACCAGACCATTCTTGAGGAGATACATATGCAGGAAACACAGGACTGGACACAGAAGTATTATTCGCCAGAAGCGCAGCAAGCCATCGAAGAGCGCCGGCCTCTCTGGAATCCGGAGATGCAGGCCAAAGTCACGGCAGACTGGGAGCAGATGTACGCCGATGTGCAAAACGCCATCGACCGCAAAGTCGAGCCAACCAGTGACGAAGGCAAGGAACTGGCGGCGCGCTGGATGAAGCTGATCGAAGGCTTTACCAGCGGCAAACCAGAGGTGCTCGATGGTCTGAACAAGATGTACGCCGACTGTGCCAACTGGGCCGCCGGCACGCTCTCTCCTGAAGCCGAGAAGAGCCTACCCAAACCAGCGTTGATGACTTTTATCCGCGCTGCACAAGGAAAAGCCTGATGCGTCGGCCGTAGCCCGTCCGCTACCGAAAATTGTGGACGGGCCGCAGCCTCCGTTTGCTCGCTAAAACGATTGTGCAGAGGGTTTGAGCGAGCCTTCGGCAGCCCGTCTGTTGTAAACTGCTCTTCGCTTATGAGGAGCCTTTCGAACATGCACTGTATGAGGCGTACCATCTCATGTTTTTGTCTGCTGATGGCAACGGGCGCAGCAACCACCCTTGTTCACGCTCAAGCCACACCACGATCCATTCTCGACAAGGGATTGGCCGTGACGGGTCTTACGGCAGACAACGGTCCTGCCTTTCATATCAAGGCTGATTACACGTTGTACGACCGCGGCAACGAGACCGAATCCGGCACGCTGGAAGAATGGGCGACGGGACCGTGGACCTGGCATCGCGTCTACACCGAAAAGAAACAGAACGGCAGCGAATGGAGCCTGAAACACGGCGACGCGGTTATGACCAAGGGCGCCAAACTCAACTTTGCCACGCTGGACGCGCGTGTGGCTACGCCCCTTACCAATCCTCTGTATCAGGCGACAAACTACGGCGCAAACGCAGATTTGAATAACCAGGCCGGAACCTTCGACAACCTCACGCTTGACTGTTTGACTGTCGGCAATGCGGCTTCACTGGCGGGCAAGGTAGATCCCGACCTGCTGTTTCCCATGATGTGCTTCGATATCAAGGATTCGACGCTACGCTACGTGAAGACTACTTACCGTCTCATCACGTATACGAATTTCAAGCCGCTCGGAAATCGCTCCGTCGCCACGAAGATGGAAGTGAACTATGGCGGGAAGCAGGATGTCAGCGCCGAAATCAGCACGCTCGAACCGTTGGCGGCAGGTGCTCAGGCTGATGTCGCGCCATCTGGCAAAACGGTGCCCCAGCCCTACAATCACCTCGCTACGGATGCGCCGCTGGTGCCTGCGCACATCACGCAGTGCGAGTATCCGATGTCTGCCGCGAATAACCGTGAGAGTGGAATGGTGCTGGTTCCGGTCGTCATCCGTAAAGACGGCAGTGTCAAGAACAACGGAGGTGCGTTTGGCCCATACGGAGATCTCGATCAAGCCGGTTCGGACTGTGTCGGAAACTGGAAATTCGAGCCGTTCAAACTCGATGGTCAGCCCGTTGACGTTGCTGACACGCTGATCCTGACCTTCAATGGTGGACCGTTCAAAGGAGAACCCGGCTTCGCATCACAGCCGCCCGCCTCTGGTGCTCCGAAGTAACTTTCCGATCGGAATGGCTGCGGCGCGGTTAGCCCCAAATCTGCACGGCGCCGCTCCAAGCCAGTTCTTGTCGAAATGACTTAAAATGTTGGCGTCGTATGAACGCCGTATCTTTTATTCCCATGGTTGTCTCCAGACAAGTCAACCGCGCCGATTATGTCCCGCCCGCCCGGCGGCCCAAGCGCTTCCGTTTCGGCCGCGTCGATCGAGGCCGGACCCGGCCTGCCTAGGCTTTCTCGCAGCCAACGTGTTTCGCAACTGAGAGCGGCACCGTGCGGCCATCCGGTTGCGGCCCCGCTGCGAACATACGCACCACCCAGCTATCATTCGCAACCTGAGAAAGGCATCCGAAGATGAACACCTTCAAAAGCCGGAAGACCCTCGAAGTACAGACAGCATCCGGCACACGCAGCTACACCTATTTCAGCCTGCCCGCCATCGGTGCGCAGGGTTTTGATCTAGCTCGTCTGCCATTCAGCCTCAAGATCCTGCTTGAAAACCTGCTGCGCCGCGAAGACGGCGTGAACGTGACTGCCGGGGACATCTGCTTCCTGGCCACCTGGAAGGCCGAAGCCGAGCCCAGCCGCGAGATCGCCTATATGCCTGCGCGTGTCCTTATGCAGGACTTTACCGGCGTACCGGCCATCGTCGATCTGGCCGCCATGCGCGACGCGATGAAGACCCTCGGCGGTGATCCGGAGAAGATCAACCCTCTGGTGCCCGCGGAGCTGGTCATCGACCACAGTGTGCAGGTCGATGAGTTCGGCTCGCCCCGCGCTTATGAGGCGAACTCGCTGCTCGAGTTCCAGCGCAACCGCGAGCGCTACGCCTTCCTCAAGTGGGGCCAGACCGCCTTCCGCAACTTCTCCGCCGTGCCCCCGGGCATGGGCATCTGCCACCAGGTCAATCTTGAATACCTCGCCCGTGTCGTATTTACCAAGGACGAAACCAGTGAGACGGTCGCCTATCCAGACACGCTCGTCGGCACCGACAGCCACACGACGATGATCAACGGTCTCGGCGTTCTCGGCTGGGGCGTCGGCGGCATAGAGGCCGAGGCAGCCATGCTCGGCCAGCCTGTATCGATGCTCATTCCGCAGGTGGTTGGCTATAAGCTCACCGGCAAGCTACGGGAGGGTGCGACCGCCAC
The DNA here is from genome assembly GCA_963720285.1 of uncultured Acidobacteriota bacterium. GTDB lineage: Bacteria > Acidobacteriota > Terriglobia > Terriglobales > Acidobacteriaceae > Acidicapsa. The sequence continues at coordinate 56,996 of CAVREZ010000011.1, read as the reverse complement.
GGACCTCGTCCTCACCGTCACCGAAGCCCTGCGCAAGCTCGGCGTCGTCGGCAAGTTCGTCGAGTTCTACGGCTCCGGTATCAGCGAGCTGCCGCTTGCCGACCGTGCCACCATCAGCAATATGGCTCCGGAATATGGCGCCACCTGCGGCATCTTCCCGGTGGACGAAGAGACCCTGCGTTATCTGCGCCTCACGGGCCGCAGCGAAGAGCAGATCGCACTTGTTGAGGCCTATTACACAGCCCAGGGGCTCTTCCACACTTCCGACTCGCCGGAGGCTGAGTACTCGCAGACTCTTCGAGCTCGACCTTTCTATTGTCGAGCCCAGCCTTGCCGGTCCCAAGCGCCCGCAAGACCGTGTGCTGCTCTCGGAAGCTGGAGCCAGCTTCCGCAAGCAGCTTCCCAACCTGCTCGGTCCAGCCGCGAAGCCATTGGGCGCGCGCGCGGCCCTGCGCTGGGCTGCGGGCACTGCTTTCCAGGACAATGAGCTTGCTACCGCAGTGGCCGCCGGAACGAACGAAGGTCTGGATCGTGGCCTTGAAAAGGCAGTTGCGCAGGGCAATGGCCACAGTGGCACAGTAAAGAGCCGGTTCGGCGTCAATCCGGACGAATATCTTGACCATGGCTCGGTCGTTATCGCAGCCATCACAAGCTGCACCAATACGTCGAATCCCTCGGTGATGATCGCTGCGGGCATTCTCGCGAAGAAGGCCGTCGAAAAGGGCCTCAGCGTTCCCCCCTGGGTAAAGACTTCGCTCGCCCCCGGCTCCCGTGTAGTCACCGACTACTACCAGAAGTCCGGTCTGCTGCCGTATCTCGAAAAGCTGCGCTTCAACGTGGTCGGCTACGGCTGCACTACTTGCATCGGTAACTCCGGCCCGCTGCCTGCTGACGTGTCGGACTCCATCAACGAGCACGGACTCGTCGCCGTCTCGGTGCTCAGCGGCAATCGCAACTTCGAGGGCAGGGTCAACGTGGACGTTCGGGCAAATTACTTGATGTCGCCTCCGCTGGTCGTGGCCTACGCCATCGCCGGCCGCATCGACCATGACTTCGACAAGGAGCCCCTCGGTGTCGATGAAGTAGGGCAGCCTGTCTATCTCGCCGATATCTGGCCCTCGCAGAAAGAAGTCAGCGACTCGATCGCCGCCGGCGTCACCAGCGAAGGCTTCACCCGCGAATACTCGACCGTGACACTGGGAGACGCCAACTGGCAGGGCTTGCGCTTCCCCTCGGGCGACACCTATGGATGGGAGCCGGATTCTACTTACATCCGCAAAGCGCCCTACTTCGACGGGATTACTCCTACCCCTGCCCCAGTTGAAGACATTACCAATGCCCGTGTGCTGGCGATCCTGGGCGACAGCGTGACCACAGACCACATCTCGCCAGCAGGCTCCATCAAGGCGAGTGGGCCAGCTGGTGTCTACCTGAAGGCCCACGACGTAACCCAGGCCGACTTCAATAGCTACGGCTCGCGCCGCGGCAATCATGAAGTGATGGTCCGCGGGACGTTCGCAAATGTGCGTTTGCGCAACAAGCTCGCCCCCGGCACCGAGGGCGGGGAGACGCGCTTGCTGCCAGAGGGTGATCCGATGTCGATCTATGACGCCAGTGTCAAGTACGCAGAACGCGGCGTGCCACTGGTCATCCTCGCAGGCAAGGAATACGGCTCAGGCTCCAGCCGTGACTGGGCAGCGAAGGGGCCAAAACTGCTCGGCATTCGCGCAGTCATCGCAGAGAGTTTCGAGCGCATTCATCGTTCGAACCTTGTCGGCATGGGCATTCTGCCGCTTCAGTTCGAGCCCGGCGAGAGTGTCGAATCGCTCGCACTGACTGGTGAAGAGACGTACAGCTTCCCTGGTCTCAAGGCCATGCTTGACAGCAAATTCGCCAACGGCAAGACTCTGACTGTTCTTGCCATCAGTGCCGATGGCAGCGTCAAATCGATCAACGCGCTGGTCCGCATCGACACACCGCAGGAGATTGCCTACTTCGAACATGGTGGGATTTTGCAGTATGTGTTGCGGCAGTTGGCTGCGAACTAGAGATGGTCACATTCTCTCCGCATCAGGAGATTCAAACTCCTGATGCGGCTTTCGGTCATAGAGTATTCCTTGTATATTTTCTATCTAATCCATGACTCACCAACGCGTTTTACGCTTTCTTGTGGCACTAGCCGCAATTCTTGCGTTCTCGATTGCGCCAATTGAGAACACAAGTTCCTCAGCGGCAGATTTTTCTCTCTATATCGCTTTTGCAAGCTTTATTACGATTCTTTTGGCATGCGCTGTTGCGATCTTCGGTTTCAGCAAGATGAGCCGCTCAGCCAATAAAACGAATACTGCCTTGATCGCAACTATGCCGTTCGCAATCGGATCGCTTCTTTATTTGTTTCGGGTCGAGCCGAATGTTCATGGTGCTTTCTTCATCTCCATCTTTCTGTATACGGTGATCAGCGAGCTCACCGTGCTCATTTTGCTCATCCGACTTCGGATTTCCTCTGCCTAGAGGAACAGGTCCGTATTCCAATCAAAGGCGGGGAGTTATGCGTTTTATGATTTGTTTGATGTTTGGAGCCATCAATTCGGTATTACGATATCAATATCGGTAATACCTGAGGGGAATATGATCGCCACAACACTTACCAGCAAGGGCCAGGCCACCATCCCCAAGCCCATCCGCGACCGGCTCGGCCTGAAGGCTGGTAGTCGGCTGGTCTTCGATATCAATCAGCAAGGTGAACTCGTTCTCCGTCCAGAAGATAAGTCTGCCCAAAAGGCACGTCGAAGGCGGCTCGAAAAAGCGCTGGCGAATTTGAAAGTCGACAATCCTTGGAACGGTACCACCGACGAATATATGGCATTGATTCGCGGCGAAGGCTGATGGTATTTATCGATTCGAATATTTTCTTTGATATTTGGGATCACGATCCTGTCTGGGAGACGTGGTCTCGATCGCAATTTCTCAATATTTCGATGGTTGAGGATGTGGCGATCAACTCCATCATCTACGCTGAATTGGCTCCCCGTTTCAGCACTCCGGCGAAGCTTGACCGCGCTCTTGAAACCCTTGATATCGGTGTCTTGAGCCTCCCGCGCGAAGCAGCATTTCTGGCGGGCAAGGCGTTCTTGCAATACAGAACGCGAGGAGGCGGCAAAACCGGCGTCCTCTCTGATTTCTTCATTGGCGCTCATGCGGATGTACTCGGCGCACTGATTCTTACCCGCGATCCACGCCCTTACCATACGTACTTCCCATCTGTCCGCCTCATCACGCCCTGAAATCTGCTCGAAACCCACCCCTGTGCTATCGTGAAAAGTTGGCCCTGAGATCGGAAACACTCTCGCAGAGGCGCACCAAGCGCATCGCATAACCCTCAGGCCGCGCACAAGACACATGCCCCACGACCTACCCAAAGCTTACGATCCCACCGCCATTGAAGATAAATGGGCCGAATACTGGGTCCGCGAAAATCTCTTTGCCGTAGCCACGCCCACCGAAAAAGATGGTCAGGAAGCCTTCACGATTCTGCTGCCGCCGCCGAACGTCACTGGCCGCCTGCACATGGGCCACATGCTCAACCAGACGGAGATGGATATCCTCATCCGCTGGCATCGCATGCGCGGCGAGAAGTCCCTCTGGGTTCCCGGCACCGACCACGCCGGCATTGCCACGCAGATGATGGTCGAGCGTCAGCTTGCCAGCGAAGGCACATCGCGCCAGGCCCTTGGCCGCGAAGCCTTCGAACAGCGCGTCTGGCAGTGGCGCGAGCAGTACGGCAAGGCCATCCTCGATCAGATGAAGCGCCTGGGCGCCTCTGTCGACTGGAGCCGTGAATACTTCACCATGGACGCGGGCCTGTCGGTCGCGGTGCGCGAAGCCTTCACGCGGCTCTATCATGAGGGGCTGGTCTACCGTGGGGCGTATGTGGTGAATTGGTGCCCCGGCTGCCAGACCGCCGTCAGTGACCTGGAAGTCGTCCATGAAGAAATGCTGGGCAAGCTGTGGGAGATTCGCTATCCTGTCGCCCGCTCCGATGGCGAATATCTGACGATTGCAACGACGCGCCCCGAAACCATGCTTGGCGACGTCGCCGTGGCCATTCATCCCGAGGACGAGCGCTACACACATCTCCACGGCAAACGGCTCGTCCTGCCGCTTACCGGCCGCGAGATTCCCATCGTGCTAGACACATGGGTCAGCCGCGACTTCGGTACTGGCGCAGTCAAGGTGACGCCTGCGCACGATCCTAACGACTTCGCTCTGGGCCAGCGGCACAATCTGCCGTCCATCAACGTCATGGACGACCGCGCGCGCATCGCTCTACCGGGCCGTCCTTACGACGGCCTCGACCGCTATGAAGCCCGCAAGCGCATCGTTGATGATCTCGCTGCCGAAGGCCTGCTCGGTGCGATCCACGACCACAAGCTTTCGGTAGGCCGCTGCGACCGCAGTAAAGATGTCATCGAGCCGCGCCTCTCCACGCAGTGGTTCGTCGCCGTCAATAAGCGCCCCGAGGGCCGGGATACCTCAATGGCTGAGTTGGCCATTGCCACTGTTCAGGCCAATGAATACGGCCAGCAGGCGATACGCTTTACCCCATCCATGTATGAGAAGACCTATCTCAACTGGATGACCAACATTCGCGACTGGTGCATCAGCCGCCAGCTCTGGTGGGGCCATCGCATTCCCGCGTGGCACTGCGCCGCCTGCCATCAGATCACGGTACCCAAACCTGGCGACGCGCATGACCCTGCCGCTTGCGCACACTGCGGCGGCGCGGAGATTACGCAGGAGACGGACGTACTGGACACCTGGTTCTCGTCTGGCCTGCTGCCGGTCAGCGTTTTCGGCTGGCCGTTTCTCGCACCCGATGCGGACGGCACCGCAAGTGCGGACTTTCACAACTTCTACCCCACGAGCCTGCTCGTTACCGGCTTCGACATCCTCTTCTTCTGGGTCGCGCGCATGGTGATGCTCGGCTGCTGGTTCTCGCAGGATGTGCCGCTGGCCGATGGATCGAAGCGGACCCTCGCCGACTGCGTCCCTTTCCGCGAGGTCTACATTCACTCTCTTGTACGCGACGCTAATCGCGAGAAGATGTCGAAGACCAAGGGCAATGTCATTGATCCCATTGAGATCGTGAAGCAATACGGAACGGATGCTGTGCGGTTCACGCTTGCTTCGATGGCTTCGCCCGGCACCGACATCGCATTCAACGTAGCCCGCACCGAAGGCTATCGCGCGTTTGCCAACAAGATTTGGAATGCGGCTCGATTCATCTTCATGAATTTGGATCGCGCAAAGGAGGCCGGAATTGAGGTTGCGCTTGGTTCCATCCCCAACGCACCCATGGTCGGTACAAACGAGCCGCTTGAATCACGTTGGATCGTTGCTGAATTCTATCAGGCTGCTGCGAAGGTCAATGAATCGTTAAATAATTACCGATTCGATGATGCAGCAAATGTCATCTATCAATTTTTCTGGGGCAGCTTCTGTGATTGGTATCTCGAGATCGTCAAACTGCGCTTGGACTTTAGTGAGGCAGCAGACAAGACCGCGACAAAGTCGGCGTTGACGATATTACTTCAAGTCTTCGAAGAATCACTGCGCTTGCTCTCGCCGTTCATGCCGTTTTTGACAGAAGAGATTTGGCAGGCAGTGTATAGCGGTAATGCCCCGGTAAAATCGATCGCACTCAGACAATATCCAGTTACTGGTTCAATTCACGGCAGCGCATTCAGGGAGATAGAAGCATTACAAGCGTTGATCGTCGATGTCAGAGCACTTCGAAAAGATGCCGGAGTAGAAGAGAAGGAATCTGTTGCGATTAGGATTCACAGCTACGGATTTGTGAATAAGGAGAAGAGTGAAGTTTTTTCCGAGAATCGGAATGTTATCGAACGTCTTGCCCGGGTGTCTCAAATTGAATTCAGCGGAACGGCATTGACTGGCGCGAATATTCGTTCGAGTTTAGGAGTCGACGTTCAGGTACTCTATGAGCGCACCATCGACGTTCCCGCCGAACGCGAGCGCCTGACCAAAGACATCGCCAAGCTCGAAAAGAACCTCGCCTCCGCCGAGAAGCAGCTAGGCAACGAAAGCTTCCTCGCGAAGGCTCCGGCCAACATCGTCGAAGGCCTTAAGAAGCAACACGAAGAGAATCGCCAGCTCCTTGAAAAAGCCCGCGCTGCGCTCGACTCCTTACCACCGGAATCCTAAACAAGGGAAGTGGGAGATAGGAAGTGGTCTGCGTCTGTGTCCAATGCCGCGTCAATGGAGCCACGCTGGGCCTGAAGAAATTTCCGGCCTCCCATCGGGCGATTCATCAGGCGTATCGCCGCGCGGCGCTGGCCTGGCATCCGGATCGTTTTGTCAGCGAGCCTGCCAAAATGCACGAAGCGGAAGAGCGCTTTAAGCAGGCTCAGTCCGCTTATCGTGAACTGAGCGAACACAATCCTCAAACTGACGAAGAGCCAGAGGCCGACGATATCGAGGCGTCGACCGAGAATGTCGATGAACAGATAACCGAAGACGCGGGCAATTCCGGCATTTACTGGAATTCCATTGCTCCGTCGGTTCTCTTCGCCAACATCCCCGGCTGTTACATCCCGCCTGATTTGCCGCCTCTCGCAGACGCGGTCGTAGGCCAGCATCTGAGCTTTTTCGACTATCCAAACGCGATCTTCGATCTGGTGCATGACGGAAGCTTCCACCGCTTTCTTCTGCTGGCATCGCACGGGATTATTTTCAAAGATGCGCTCGGCAAGATCGCGCTGCTGCGCTATGAAGACATAGGCGACATCGAGCTGCACAATCGCGCGACGAACAGCAAGCGGAGGCTTTGGGATAAGCTCACGCAGCAGATCACGGGCACGCTCGCGGAGTATTTCAGCGGCAAGCGAGAGCGATTCTCTCTTGACCTGTACCGCTGCGACTCAACTCACTTCTGCTCGCTTACCGGGCTTGTCACCGACGCGGCCAAGTCCGCGATCTATCGCTATCTGATCCGCAAGAAGCAGCAGTTTCAAAGCTAGCAGCCAGGGCTAGTAAACTTAACCTTCAAGGTGGTTCGATAAACAACCGTGGACTGGAAAAATCATCGCATCGACGCTCTTCTCGAACAGGCCCTTGTCGAAGACAAGGCAGCCAGCGACACGACCACTAATCTCACCATTGACCCGGACCTGCGCGCCTCGGCCACCGTCATCGCGCGTCAGGAGCTCGTTGTTTGCGGTCTCGGCTGCATTCCGCGCTTCCTCGAAATCTTCAGTCATCTGGACAAGCGCTCCTCCGCCCAGACACGCTTTGAAGTCGTCAGCCATCCCGAGATCTTCGACGGCGTGCGCGCACATGAAGGCCAGACACTTGCCGTCATTCGCCACAACGCTCGCGCGCTGTTGAGCTGCGAGCGCGTGATCCTCAATCTCATGCAACATCTGAGCGGTATTGCAACCAAGACCCGTCAGTATGCAGACGCTATCGCCGGCACGAAGGCGCATGTACTCGATACACGCAAGACCGTACCCGGCCTGCGTGCGCTCGACAAGTATGCCGTCCTGTGCGGAGGCGGCACCAATCATCGCCTCGATCTCTCCGACGGCATTCTTATCAAGAACAATCACATTGCACTCGGCGGGGGAGTGAAACAGACTCTGCAGAAAGCGCTCGCCGGCCGCAAGCCGGGCCAGCGCGTGCAGATTGAAGTGCGTACCGTGCAGGAGTTGGAAGAAGCCGTCGCCCGTGGCGCCGAAGCCATCCTGCTCGATAACATGACGCCTGCACAGGTCAAGGAATGCGTGGCGCGCGTTCATCAGGTCGAAGCCGAAGCGGAAGGCGCCGCACTCGAGCCAGGCGCGAAGCCCAAGCGCTGGATTCCTACAGAAGCTTCAGGTCGCATCGTCCTTGAGAACATCCGCGACTACGCACTGACAGGCGTCGACTTCATCTCAGTGGGCGCGCTTACGCACTCCGCGAAGGCTGCAGACATAAGCATGCGCATCGTAGCTGAATCCCGTTAGAGACCAAGCACCGATGCGCAGGCAGTTCGCTATGAATTGTCAGATGGGTCGTTCAGTAGTTAGCGGCTGACCGCCGCAGGCTCCTCGACGTTCGCGCCTTCCATCATTGTCATCGGATAGTACGCGTTGCGAATGTACTGCTTCACCATCCGGTTGGTGTTGAAGAACGAGCCGTTGTAGGCGATGGTTGTCTTCATCAGGTTGCCCCATGCTTCAGGAGATTTGCGGTACAGCGGAACGACAGCTTTCTCCAGCTTCTCGTAGAGTGACGTAGCCTCGGCAGCATCGTCCGCGCCGTCTTCAATCGCCCATCCCGTGTAGCCTTCGAGGCATCCTTCGATCCACCATCCATCTAGAATCGAGAGGCTCGGGACACCATTGAGCGCGGCCTTCATGCCGCTCGTGCCAGAGGCTTCATAGGGCCGGCGTGGTGTGTTCACCCAGACATCGACGCCTGCGGTAAGCAGCGCTCCGAGCTCCCAACCGTAGTTCTCGAGATAAACGACACGGAGATCAGCGCCCGAATATTTCTGCGCTTTCTCGATGACACTGTGAATGAGGGCCTTGCCCGGCTCATCCTGCGGATGAGCCTTACCCGCATAGAGAATCTGCAATCCACCCGCGGCATGTGCAAGCTGCAGCAGGCGTTCGGGATCGGCAAATAGAAGATCCGCGCGCTTGTATGTGGCAGCGCGGCGCGCAAAACCAAGCGTCAACACTCTCGGATTCAGCACCAGTCCGGTACGCGACGCAACCTCGGCCAGAAGAGTCTCCTTGGCCTGTGCATGCGCGGACAAAATCTCGCTTGTGGGAATTTCAATGGCATTGCGGAGATAGAGATTGTCGCGGCGCCAGTGCGCAATGTTCTTGTCGAGCAATTCCTGAAAGGGTTCAGAAAGCCACGTCGGCGCATGCACGCCGTTGGTAATGGCATCGATCGCGTATTGAGGGAACATTTCGCGAGATACGTTGCCATGCTGCAGCGCGACGCCGTTTACGTAGCGCGAGAAACGGAGCGCCACGTAAGTCATGTTCAGCATATTTTCGTGACAACAACCGAGTGACTCGAGACGGTTAAACCGGTCATTTCCCAGAACGCGAAGAGCCTGCTCTCTGTTGAAGCGATCATGGCCGGCCGGCACCGGCGTGTGCGTCGTAAAAACGCACTTCTGGCGCACAACATTTACATCCCGCTCGCTGACCTTGTTGAGAGGACCGCCACCCATCTGGGCCTCCAGCAGAGCCAGGGTCAGCAGTGCGGCATGCCCCTCATTCATGTGATAGACGTTGACGCGATGGCCGAGCGCATTCAGGATGCGCACGCCACCCATACCCAGAATGATCTCCTGCTGAAGGCGGTAGTTCGGGTCGCCGCCATAGAGGTGATCCGTCAGACTCCGATCCCAGTTCGAGTTCTCAGGTAAATCCGAGTCGAGCAAATAAATCTGGATCGTGTGCCCCGACCGCCCTACCATGTCATAGCGCCATGCGCGCACAGTGACTGTTCGATCTTCAATGCTCACCGTGATCCGCGGGCTTTCTTCCGTACAGAAGTCAGCTACGTTCCAGGGTTGACTCTCTTCGGTCTGTCTTCCATTCTCGTCCAGATGCTGGCGGAAATAGCCCTTGCGATGCACCAGCGTAAAGGCCACCAGCGGAACCGCGAGATCGGCGGCCGAACGGAGCGTATCGCCCGCCAGTACTCCCAAGCCCCCGGAGTACGTAGGCATGCCGGGATTGATCGCAATCTCCATCGAGAAGTATGCAACCACGCCGCTTTGCATATATGGCTCGTATGAAATCTGACGCGCAGCAGAAGAAGAAGAGGAATCGCTGTATGAGGAGTTGGACATGTCTTGGTTGTCTCCGAATCACAAGTGGAATGGGTTGCTTTGAATACCCGTGCAACCTCTGCCGGCCGTTGTTCGTGACGCCCTGCTTTTGCATCTGTAATCGGTCGGCTCGCAGGAAAAAACCTTGCTCTCGAGCGAGTAGTTTGACCAATTTTAACAAGCTGCGAACTGCAGGAACAGCGAATTGTGCCCGTTTTGTTAACAGTTGGGAGCGTAACCGAAGTAATCGCGGCATGCACATCCCACTATGGTGCAGTCATCTCACCTGAACAAGAAGACGAGACGCATTAAACCCAAAACATCGATAAACTCCGCCCGCAGAAGGGGATACCGGCTCCCTTACAGATTCGCTTGCCCGCCACAGGTACAAAGGATCCCCCATAGAGAGGGAACTCGTTGCGTTAACCGATTGGATGCGCTCCGGGGGATGCATGACAGATGTGGATTTCCGGTTCAATTCCGATGGCGTTCTTGTAACGGGACTTGAGCGTTTCTGCAAAGACCGCCGAATGTTTTTTCTCAACCAGGTTGATGGTGCATCCTCCAAAGCCGCCTCCGGTGAGCCGCGCTCCGACCAGGCCTGGCAAATCCTGTGCCAGATCCACCATGGTATCGGCTTCAGGACAGCTTGCTTCAAAGTCCTTGCTGTAGCTCACATGCGCCTCATGCATCAGCCGACCGAGCGTCTTCCTGTCACCGCTGATCAACGCATTCGCTGCGGCAACCGTGCGCTCATTCTCTGTGATCACATGACGAGCCCTGCGGAACGACACCTCTGGAATCTCATGGCCCCACGCGTCCATATCCGCCATGGTTGCGTCCCGCAGGAACCGGATTTCGGGCCGATGCTTCGCTAGGATGCGGCAAGCCTCTTCGACCTGCGTGCGCCGGCTCGTATATCCTTCGCCCGCTACGGAGTGCTTCACCATGGTGTTTGCGATCACCAGATCAAGATCGTGCGGAATCGGAGCCAGCAGATAACTCAAATCCCGGCAGTCCAGTAGAAGCGCGTGATCTTTCGCGCCCATCGCCGAAATGAACTGGTCCATGATGCCGCAGTTGGCGCCTACGAATTCGTTCTCTGCGCGCTGACACAATGTCGCCAGCGCCGGTCCCGGCAACTGCTCTCCGGTCAATCCCAACACTGCGGTTGCCGTTGATACCTCAAGCGCGGCCGAGCTGCTCAATCCAGACGCCACCGGTACATCACCCCAGAATGAAATGCTCAGCGGTGGAACGCTGAAGCCCTCACTCCGCAACAGCACCATCACGCCAACCGGATAATCGCTCCAATGTCCGGAACTCGTCGCCGGCAAAGACTCCGCGTCAAAGATGCGCTCTTCCTTGAAGTTCTCCGAGTAGATTGCGATTTTGCGGTCGTTACGAGGCGTGATCGCTACCAGCGACGCGAAATCAATGGCGGCGGGCATCACAAATCCTTCCGCGTAATCGGTGTGCTCGCCAATCAGATTTACTCGACCTGGAGCCACGAAGAGTTTGGCGCCAGCCTCGTACCGGTCCTCATGCATCTTGCGAAGTGCGGCGGGATCTTTCATTGCATTCTGTTCCTTACATAGCTAAGGCACTTTCGGACAGTTCACCGTGACTCCGACAATGCCTTGCAAACCACGATCAGTAAAGCTCCGTCTCCGTGGGGAAGTGGAGATTTGTTGGTACGTCATGTTGAAATCATTCTCATTGGCAACCGGTCAATGCTCAACTCCAGAGGCCAGGTAACGGATGCACCGGGGCTCAGCCAGCGCGTGGACTCGCCCGCATTGGTCAGAGAATCGGTTGACGCTGTGGTGGGTTCGATAGCAACGCACATCTGCTTCTTTCCCGGGTGCTCCGGCCATCCGCCATAGCAAAGCCACAGCCCAAGCCATGGAACAATCGAAGCTTCAAACCTCATCGTCAATCGAAGACCCAGCCGTCGCCGCTCCAGCGCGCACCAGCCATCCCGCAATGGGCCGGCAAAGACCTTGTCGCCCGTTCTGGCATCCGAACCGAGCGCGACGCGTAGATCTCTCGCCGAACCATCCGTCTGTTCCGCGATCGGCCATAAAACACGCTGTCCGGTGCGCAACTTTCCATCTGCCGAGCTTTCTACCCGCACCGTAACGACCGCATCCGGAAGCACAATCCGATCTTGTGCGTCCGCTGCGAACAGAGGATGTGCGGACCAGAGCCAGGGCACGCGCACGTCGCCCACGTTTGCCAGTGTGTAGAGCAGATGCAGGGTCCAGCCGGAACTCGAGGCCGTCAGGAGCGAAGACCGCGTCAATTCCAGCGGGAGTGAGTTGCACTGCGCATGCATCGTTGTCGAGTCAGCGCCGGACTCAAGGACTCTCCAGGGAACACCCCACAAATCGCCATGATCCGGCGCATGCACCTCGCCACCCGGATAGTTCACCGTGCACTCGGCGACGGATGGAATACATTCATCCCAGCCTCCCGCATCGCTCTCTTCAAAGCCGGTGTGAGGGCCGCGGGCACGATACGCATTGAGAGGTGCCTGTAGCAGCTCCTGGCCCGCTACCTCGATTGAACTGATTTTGCCGCCGAGGGTAGGAAGCAGCGTAACCGAACAACCGGCAACCTGAATGACAACGTTTTCCTCGGAAGCCGCTCTCTCGCTGATCGGGTGCGCCGAGCTCTCCATCATCCATTCACCTATGTGAGATTCGGCCCCGGACTCAGCCAGAGATGCGATGCGTTGCCGTATCCAACCGTTGCCAGATTTCTTCCAGCCACTTGCGATGCTCCGGCTTCATCAAAACCGAGCGCAGACAGGTGACGCGCATTTCGGCAGCTTCGTCTGCGGAGTCTGCCTGTTTACCAAACATCACTTCGGGCAATTGTACTAGCGCCAAATGCAGATTCAGTTTGGCCGCCTCGTCGAAAATCTGCTGCGCACGCTCCGAACTCGCTTCCGTTGAATCTGCTTTGACCCGCCACACCACGATATCCAGTTCCGGCGAAACCGGAAATGGGTCAAATCTCCCGTCCTTTCGAAGCCTGCGGTCGAGATCCAGTGCGGCAGCGCGTCCATCCGCGAGCCCTCGCGCAAACTCGCCGTCCGGCGTTAACGGGAGCAGCCGTTGCGTAGCCCAGAGAGCAACTGCCGCCGCCCCGGCTCGCGAGCACTCCAGGCTAATCTCGCCCAGGTGAAGTTCGTGCGAGGTGAAATAGGTGTAGGGCGAATCGTGTTTGTAAAGTCGACCAACCGCTGGATCACGAAACAGCACGCAACCGCAGCCGTAAGGCTGCAGCCCATGTTTGTGCGGATCCACGACAATCGAGTCGACCCGGTCCATTGCCTCGTAGGCCGCCTGCACCGGACCGTCGAGTGCCTTTGCGATCAGGCGGAAATAGCCCCCGTAGGCAGCATCCAGATGCACCCGGAACCCATATCGATCCCGCAGCGACAGAATTGCCGGCAACGGATCCACTGTTCCCAGTGCTGTTGTGCCCATCGTCACTACGACGGTACCCACATCGCCGCGCCGCAGCTCGTCTTCCAGTGTGTTCAGGTCCATGTGACCCTGCCGGTCCGCCGCGATCCTGGAAAAGGGGAGTTGCAGCACCGCGCTGATACGGCTGTGCGTATAGTGAGCATTTTCCTGCGCTACAATCCGCCTGCCAGGCGCGAGCTGACCCGCAACCCAAAGCGCTTCCAGATTCGCGAATGTGCCGCTCGATGTCAGATGTCCCAGAAATCCCCGCTCTGCCCATCCGAACATGCGCGCAATTTCGGCGACCGCTTCAATCTCCATCTCCGAGCTGGCTCGTCCGCCATCCCGCGCGTGATTGTTCGGATTGATGGCCATGGCCAGGGTATAGGCGGCGCGCGCCACCGGGTGCGGCGGTTTCAGCATCTGCCCCGCATACAGAGGATGGAAATAAGGAAAGTTGTCGCCCAGGCGCCCGGCGACTTGATCAAGTACCGCGGTGATAGCTTGTTGTGCTGCCGGCTCGTCAATGGAGGACACGAACGAGGGAAGGGCAGCAAAGGCTTCTTCGATGCGGGCCGTCGGCCCTTCGAGCAATGAAAGAAAGGAGCCGGGTTCGATGAGCTTGCCCATTGCGAGAGTCCAACGTAACACATCTATTTCAAAGAGTGACTGCGGATGGATGCTGTGTAATTTGCGAATCTGACCGAGGCAAGTTCTGGGCCTGGTTTACCGGATCGATGGCTCCGGCGACGCCACAACAGGAAGATTCGAAGGCAGCGCGTTATGCGAGACGGGTGCATCGGCACCTGCCCGGAATCGCATTTATGCTGCCGAACGAACTGTTGTTGGGTTAACAAGCGCTCTGGTGCTCCCGGGCAGCTTCGCTTGCGACGAGGCTGAGAGAGCAGGCGGATGTGCTCAGGGCAGGCTCATCACCTGACGGATGCGATGGAGTGGGCCGCGAGTCTGCCGCGCTGAGAGGCGTTTTTTCTGGGGAACTGCAAGCCGGAGACGGGCAAGCCTCTTCCCGACCATGGTCTGAAAGGGCACGAAAACAAGAACTTGCAGAATTTCGTATCGGTATTATTGGTTCGATGGTAAGATGATGCCAGCGTTAGATCCGAACCGGGCGTGAGCAGTACTCGCCCAAACCCGAGCAAGATTCTGCCAGTGGTCGCTCCGTTTCACTCAAGCGCAATTCAAAGTTCAGGAAATACGAAACAAAATGGAACAAGGTACTGTGAAGTGGTTCAATGACGCGAAGGGCTTCGGCTTTATCTCGCGTCAGAACGGCGAGGATGTCTTCGTGCATTACTCGGCAATCAACTCGAATGGTTTCAAGAGCTTGCAAGAAGGTCAGGCCGTTCAGTTCAACGTAGTGAAGGGTCCCAAGGGCTGGCAAGCTGCTGACGTTCAGCCGCTCTAGGTCCTAGGCATTCCTGGCGGAATCTGCCAAGAAGTATCCAAAAGGGCGAAGCTTCCAAGCTTCGCCCTTTTGCCGTCTAGGGCTCTCCTGTCCGGTTCCTCGGGGCCAACCGGTGCGCCACAACGTCTTGTTTACTGCTTCCCGGTCCGTTAGACAACACAATTCCCAATTCGGAAGCAGCCCTCAATCCGCGCCGTTCGAAAGCAGCATCTTCTTCCGCCGCAGATCCTCAAGTGCATCGCACGCGGCTGCCACGCCATTTTCAGCGCCAATTCGCTGCCCAACTTGAGCTGCGCGCCGCTGATAGATCGGTTCCTCCAGCAAAATCTTCAACTTCCGGACTACCCGTCGCGGTGTGAAGTCCTGCCGCCGGATGACACGCGCCACTTTCAATCGGCGCATGCGCCGCGCATTGTCTGGCTGGTCGTGACTGTAGGGCATGATCAACATCGGCTTGCCGGCCCGCAGACACTGCGCCGTCGTTCCCACTCCGCCTTGATGTATCACCGCTGCTGCCTGCGAAAACAGCGCGGAATACGGCGCATATTCCGCCACGCAGATTGAATCCGGCAGGGATTGTTTGGGCCGGTTGCGCCCGTCAGACCCAATCAGCAGCACCGCCCGCATTCCTAACCGCTGCGCCGCTCTGGCCCCAACTTCATAGAAGCGCCCCGCCGCCAATACCGCTGCCGAGCCCAGCGTAAACACCAGTGGCGCAGGACCTGCGGCCAGGAACTTTTCCAGATGTTCAGGCAGCGTGGCATTCCCGGCATCGGCGTCGTAGAAACAGAACCCCGCAATCAGTGCATTCTCTGGCCAATCCGGCTGTTCCTGTCCCAGAGCCTTCGAGAATAAGGCAAGCACCAGATCCGGCGAGTGCTTGGCGTCAAACAGAGGATTCCGCCCTCGCGGCAAACCGAGCTCCCGCCGTAGCTCATAGATTGGTTCGGGCCATCTCCGGCTCACCAGCCGCGCCAGCCGCCTGATCGCATGCCCCATCCCCGGCACGGCCTTGTCTGCCCTTGCCAGCCGCGGATACATCGGCAGCACCGGCGGATCATAAGCGGAAAAGAACGACAGCGGCGCGAGCACATAACTCGCCCACGGAATCCCAGTGATCTCAGCCACAATCGGCCCGGCGTAGTTCAACTCGCCAAGCAGCAGCAGATCTGCCCGCGCTGGTCTTAGCGCGGCGTCAAGCAGATCGTCATACGTCTGCCGCAGTACCGGAAACAGAAACTCCCGCAGTCCCCGCTCCGTGCCCTTGCGCACGTCATACACCATCTCGGCCAGCAACGTATTGGCGGGGTCCAGGTCCGGGCGGATGGCTCGAAACTCCAGCCCCAACGGCACAATTTTGGGACTATAGACTGCGGGCACCGCCATCACCGGCTCGTGCCCGCGTCGCTTCAACTCCAAGGCAATAGCAATCAGAGGATTGATATCGCCAAATGTTCCAACATTGGATAGAACGATGCGCACGGCTTCGTATGCCTCTCCTCGCTCATGCTACCGGACGAAAACCGTTACCACTTCGCCTCAAACACACGGAACCGCCGCTCCTGCTCCCACTGCTCAGCAGCCTTTTCATTGCCATCCAGAAACGCCTTGCACTTCGCAGTAGGGCTCTCACCGCCCAGTGGCTGCCCCGTGCACTCGCTCACCGGGACGCCAAACACATCCTCTTTCGCCCACAGGCTCTTGCCCGGCAAAAAATCATGCTCCATCCCCGTACGCGCCATCTGCTTCAGATCGGTATAGTTCAGGTTGAAATCCTGGACAGCCTTCACATACTCATGCGTCAGATCGATACGCGAAACACCCTCATCATCTGTCGACAACGCCACGGGCACGCCGGCCTTGCGATAGATGGGAAGTGGATGATCCACGCCCTTGATGCCCAGAATCCCCTCATTCGACGTCAGGTTGATCTCCACCATGATGTGCTTGCGCGCCATCTCCTTCAGCAGCTCCTGCGCACTGTCTTCATACATCACATCCACACCGTGCCCGATGCGCTCCGCATGGCCCAGCTCCACCGCCTGACGGATATGAAAGCGCAGTCCCTCCGGCGGCACCATCCCCGGCGCGAGCTCACCCGCATGCAACGAGATATGCACCTGCGGGTACACGGAGTGCAGATAGTCCAGCATCTTCATCTGCAGCGTGTAATCCGTCATCGAGAGATGACCATCTTCCGGCATCACAAAATTGATGCCCACAAACTCCGGTATCTTTGAGATCGTTTCAAACCCCAGCAGCGTCTGCGCAAACACCTGCTCCTTCTGGTTCCCACGCAAAATCTGGTAGATGAACCGCACCTCAACCTTGCACGCCGGCGCGCCATCCGCCTGCCCGCAGTGCTCAAGCTGGTTGCGCAACGCCAGCGCCGACTCGACATGCTCCTTCGCTGCGTCTACTTCCTCATCCAGGCCCGCATCCAGCAGCTTCTGCCGGTACTCTGCAAAGTTCGCATCCCAGCCGATCTGCTTCGCAATCGTAGCTGCATGGCCAAAAGGCGGAGTCTCCATCAGCTCCATGTATTGCTCATTCTGCGCCGCCGCGCGAGTCACTACTTCATCAACCCACTCGCCCGTGTGTTTCTTGTCCGTTCCGCCAAAGTGAGCAAACGTCGCAAAGAACTGGTCATGCCCGCTCCATCCTGCATAGGGCACATAACTGCGCATCGAAAAGGCATCGATCAGCTTGTCATAAAGATCCTGATTCCCGGGCACCTGCATATGTGCCAGCATGTCCGACGCAGCAATCTCGCCGGATATCTTCGAGCATCCATCCTGACTTGGCTTTGTAAACTTCAATCTCTTCTCATCAACGCAAAGCCCATCGTCGCCGGCCGCGCGAATCCAGCTTTCCGCATACACCGCGCCGCTCAGATGAACATGCAGATCGGCCCCCTTCGGCATATCCACCAGAAAGTCACGTAGCGTCAGCGGGCCCTGCTTTTTTGCCGCTTCAAAGGCTCGCTCTACCCGCGCCTGCCCGATATCTTTTACGGCTTGCCCAGCGGCAGCAGCCTGCCATCCACAAATCAATCCCGCCGCAGAAACAATCAGTACGCTCGATCGATACAAAAAGCTACGCATAGGGCCTCACATCAAGTCAAAGGAATGAAAGTAAGTGTAATGGAAGCGCGTGAGCGCGCCATGACAACCCGATCTGGACCGTGGAAATTCAATGGCAGGTTTCAGGTGTCAGTCTTCAAGACTCGTCCGTAAAAAGCGCTCCGTCCCGCAAATCGGCAGACGGCGCACTACTCCGCAGCATCCACCATAATCCTGCAGACGCAATTACGAGCCCGGCCCATGTCTGAGCGGTCAACTGCTGCTGCAACGCAAGCGCCTCAACTATCACAGCCATCAGCGGACCCATTACGAACCGCAAGGCCATCTGTGTTGCTACCATTTTCCGCATCAGCCAGAAGAGCAAAAAGATCGCAGGCAGATCGATAAACACCGGCCAAAACAGTGCCCATCCAATGTCGCTCCACTGCAATGAGCGTTGAAAAGCATCCCCGCGAAAGATTGCCAGCAGCGCCATCGCCATCGCACCTGTTCCCGCCGCGACAGCCAATGCAGGCGCAACAGCCAATCGCGGAGTTTCCTCATCTGCCGATCCGCGCAACAGCGCCACCCCCACGCAATTCACCCCCGCAATGCATGCTGCAACCGCAACCGTTGCGATCCATCCCGCTGTCGCCAGAAATGTCCGTGGCGCCTCCACCGGAAAGATCAGAAACACCCCGGCAACACACGCAATTGCCGACGGCAACGCGTGTTCACTCGGCAGCGTTTCGGCCCCTCCCAGATACGGCTCCAGTACCGCAGCAAACACCGTAACCAAAGCAAGCAGCGCCACCGAAGTCAGCGCCGGAACCGGCTCTGGCAATGCCCGCGCCAGTGCTGGCGATACAAACAATCCCAATCCAATCAGCCCACATTTGAGCAGAGCTGCTCCACGCGGCCAGCGGCAGTGCCGAAAGCCCGCGAGTACCGCCGCCACCACAGTCACCAGCGTCAGTACAGCAGATTCGATTGTGTCCGCCGGCAAGAGATTCCCATGCGAAAGATCAGGCAGCAGATCCCGTCGCAGTGGCCCCAGCGCCATCAGGAAGCTCAGCGAAAGCAGCCCCGCAATCGCCAGCCTTCGCGAGCCGTCTTTTCCTGATCTCCGCGCACTCATGCCACCGATGAGCATACAGCCTCGCAGAACGAGTCCGACTTAGCTCCCGGTCCAGGCTCCGTTCGACACGCGGCTCGTACGCTTTGGCCGCTTGCCCGGCTCTTGCTATACTGTTTCAGGTCGTTGCACAAACGCAGTACTCCCGCCTACCTTCGGAAATCCCAACACTTGGGAAACCCCGCATCGGTTCCGCGTAGATTTTGAGCAACCTTCCATCTACCTGAGGCCAGATAGCTCAGTGGTAGAGCGCGGCCCTGAAAAGGCCGGCGTCGGCGGTTCGATCCCGTCTCTGGCCACCATTTAGAATCAACAGCTTACAGCAAGCCTCCTTTCAGGAGGCTTTTCATTTCCAAGCGTAAAGCATTTGTTTTGAGCAACATACGCTCTTTGGCCCTCAGAAGGCTGGCGTCCAAGATTAAGCTCTACTATGTTATTTATTTTCAATAGCTTATCGGAGGTCAAAAAAGACAAATTATGAAGGACACACATAGGACACATTCCTGATAGGACATGATCCGTTTTATGCCTATTTCAGCTGGTTTTATGGGTTCTGAGGGGACACACTTTAGTTTTGTTTGGGAAATCGTATGGTGTCGGCACCTGCGGTTCGGGACGGACCGTAAGCGACCGACAATAAACGCACAGCCCGATTCCGTCTGGCAGGGGGTACTGTCTGAACTGAGTGGCACACATCGTTCAGTCGCTGCCGCAGCTCCGCACTATTGCGGGATAGCAGTAGTCCTTACAGAACTGCGCCTCTTCTTATTTCTCATGGCCCAATCGCTGTATTGGTTAGCGATCTTGACGCTCTCCTCAGAGGGGTTTTCTGGACGCTCCCCAATTAGAATCATTCCAATCGGTTTTGCCTGTTCACTCAGGCGATTGACAAGCTCATGTTTCCTTTCGGTGGGAAGCTTCTGATACTGAGCAATTGTTGCCAACGCCGCTGAGTCTCTATCGTTTAGCCGAATCATTTTGCCCTTCCTGTCCGAGTTCGATGCTGAGATATTAGCGATTCAATTTCCGCGCAACGAATAAGGTTGATCCACAGCGGGTCTAAAAGGAGAACTACCGTAAACGATTGGCGGAAGCGCCAACCCATCTTGCTGTCCTTAAAGGTGAATGTGAACGGCGTTCTGATTATCTTCCGGTCTGGTTCTCTATGCCAAACGTATTGCGCAATGACTACTGTTTCGAGCGTGACGATCGGGAACCAAGGAGCGGAGAGCGACCGAGGACCGTCCTGGGGTTTTCCAGCTTTGGCGGGTCGGAGATACCTTCAAACAGCTTATCTGCGGGCCAGTCCCCGGCAGAGTAGACGCGGCGATCACGAAGACTGGTCACGCCTTCCTGCCAGGCCAGAAGCATCCGCTTCCCAATGTCCCTGAACTCGGGAATCTCGGACATCCTTTCACGGACCAGAGGCACGGTGTCGGCAACCGCATCACTGATGCGCTCCAACATGACAGATTGCTCGCGTAAGGGTATGCCGAATGTGCCTGCGATGAACTTGGATAGATTCTTGCCCGGCGTCCATGTCTTCTTGCCGAAAAACGATATCCCCGGCGGATTTTGATGATAGCCCGCGTAGACGCTTGTCGTCAGAAAATCATAGGCCGGGGAAAGATGCACATCGGCGTGCAAGGTATAAAGCAGAGCGATGTTTTTGGAGTGACAGTCGGCGTTATGCAACGCATAGGTCAATAAGAGTGTTGCAGCCAATCGTTGGAATGTTTCGTACTGACGCGAACCTGGTACGTGATCCCGCACGGCGCGGGCGATCCGCTCCCACGTTGTCTCATACTTTTGCGCGGGACGCAGACCGAGCAAAGCGCAGAAATCCTCCATCCCCCAAAGTGGCTGTCCCTCATCGTCCACATCGAAGCGGTACACCACCAGGGCGTTTCCATCCCGTGATACCTCGACCTTCGCGCTGGGGAGCACCTTTCCCATGACCTGCATACACAGGTACTCATTGAGTGCGGCAAATGGCAACCGGTCCGATGAACCTTTGATGATGTGACGACGGGTTAGTAAAGTAGCCTTCTGATGAGGACCGAGTTGTTTGTCGGAACCCGCGGCGTCTGGCGCAGCCTCTTCTTCGACATCCAGAAATTTGGGCAGAACGCCGGAGACACCACTGGTCGCGTGTTGCCGGACCAACTCCGCGAAAGCCTCTTCTGAGTTATCACCCTGCAACAGTTCGGCGACTTCAATCGGTTTGGCGGGCTCCTCCAGCACAGCGCCGGCAGCAGCGACCTGAATGCGTCCCACCATATTTCTGCCGATTACCGAGAGGAGGGCCATCGGACTCGCCCCGATATGGGGACCGAACTGCTCCTGAAGCACCTGGAGCAGGTATCCCTCCGGCAAGTTCATCTGCAAAACCGGGGGGAGCTGGTCATCCCAGGTATAGGACGTTGTACGCACCGGCATGGTCAAAGAGACAAAATCTTCTGCCGCCGTATTGGGGAGGTAATTGAGCACACTCTTGAAGTCGCCGACAGACTCCAGAACGGCGACCTCGCGGCCAAGCACATAGACGGAGAGCTTCACGCGTCACCCCGCTCTCGCCTCAGTTCATCGAGCGAGCCGGACATGCCCGCCTTTACGAATGTCACTTCCATGCCCAGGACTGCGAGAACGGCAAGGAGCTTCCTTGCACCAAATTCGGAGACCTGCCCTCGTTCAAATCGCAGGAGCGATTCCGGTGTGATGCCAGCCTGAGCTGCCACATCCTTCTGCTTCAGCCGAAGTTCCCGCCGTATGGCTGCTACGGCTTCACCGAGTTCCCGAAGGGTCTTCATTATTGATTTATACATCAACAAAGTAGGGAATGACACGCAAAATTGATGTATAAATCATTTTATTCGGATTTGCTGTCGATGAGACACTCTTGAGTCGTCAGTTGAATGGTCCAGTAATTCCAAACTGCGACAGGCGAATCTTCATGGCTTCTGGACTTACGATGTATCTCTTCGCCAAGAGAAGTAAGGTCCGCGCATCGAGGGTCTGGAGAGTATCAAGGTCACTCTGAAGGAACCTGGTCGGAATTAACAGAGCTGCAGCGAAACGATTTGCTTCAACTTCTAGCCAGTTGATTGCTTTCGACGAATCAGAGTTTCGCCACGCTATGCGGAAGTTTTGATCAACGTGTTCCTCAAGACCTTCATGGAAAAAGTAGTGTCCGAGTTCATGCGCGATCGTGAATCGGCATCTATACCTGCAGGCAGATGATCAGGCAAGTCAAGGCGTGCTACGCCGATTCGGTTGTCGGCCATCCCATAGTAGATGTCGAAGCGATCGGGTGTTCCAAGATCGTCCCGCCGATCGATGCCGGTGGGAAAGACAACATTGGCGACGGTTCCGTCTTTTCCTGAGGCAGCATCGGAGTTAGCACAGGCGCGATAGAGCGATACCGGATCACATGTGGATGCTGCTCTGAGAGCACCATCACTCCGGCTGAGTAGCAGAGGGGATGTTTCGCGCCGCCAGTGCTGGTCGCTTCGCTAACGCCGTGGTAAACGATCAGCCAGCCGTGCCTGGTTAATATGGGCGGGGTTCCGGCGCCGATCTTCAGCCGCTCCCAGGATGAGACGGGAGTCGCCAATCGGTGATGGGAAGTGAATCGGCTGAGTCGATCTGGTTCGCGGCTTGCCAAGGCGGTAGGGCAATAGGAAATCCAGATGCTTTCCCGATCAGATCCACTTTACGAGTTGCGGGATGGCAACAGGTTTCCTCCGGTCGAGTGCCAGGAAAGAGCGGACGATGTAGCATTCCAAGTTCCAGTGCCCCGGAGGAGTTCGGTATTGCGAGGGGAAAGAGACTCGCATCCTTGTCATCTACATTGCCCAATTCGATGCCGTGCCAATGAGCGAAGGCAGCGAGCCCGAGTCGCTTCCAATGGAAGAGATCCTCGGAGTCTGCCAGCGCGATTCTTGGACCGTTGGGAGAAAACGCCGTATAGGTCATGATGTAGCGGTGGAGAGGTTCGACGTAGGTGACCCGTGGGTCTTCACAGCCTCCGCCACCGTTGGGTCGACGCTCATAATCGGCCTCGGGCTCAAGCGCGACGCCGAGCCTCTCGACGCCCGCTGGATCGCCAGCTTCATTGAAAACCACGCGGGCTATGCCGATGCGCGAATAATTATCCTTTGCTACCAGTCGTGGGAAAAGATACAACTTCCGATCCGGCCCACGAACTGCAGCCGGATTTAGGACGCCTTCTACCTCTTGGGGATTTCCAGGCTCAGGTTCCATTAGCATCGTCAGGCGGTGCAGATTGAAGTCGCTGGTCAACGCTGCGCTCGTCAATTCATTGCTCATTGGTCCACCGGAAAGGAACGCGCCTGCTGTTCGGAGCCCAAACAAGCAATGATCGCTTCGATGACCCTTTTGGTCTCATCAGGATTGCGGATTGGAATCGAGATCACACCCGCTTGTTTGGCGGGGTAGTCGTTTCCCCCGACAAATAGGGCGTCACCGATATAAATCATCTCTTGCAATGAAATGCCGAGAATATCTCTCAGCTTCTTAATTCCGTAAGCTTTGTCGATGCCATGCTTGGTGACATCGATCGAGGTAGCACCACCGATGCGAACGGAAAACTCGGGAATCAGTGAGTCGAGGACAGTCTTGATCTTTTTGCGCTTGGCCAAAGTCAGGATCCCATTTCACTTTTTCGTCCAAGGGTGCTTGCTGGCCTAGCGCGGAATAAGTTATCTGGCTCCCGCGATCTTCAATGGTTTCTCCCCAGGTCTTTTCGACTTTGAAACCGGCGGTTGCGACCGCTGTGGTAAGAGAAGTAACGATCTTCTGTTTTTCATCCGGGGTGAAGTCCTCTGCATAGAGTTTCTTCCACTCGCCCTTGTTTTGAAAGAATTGCGTACCGCATGTGGGAAGGATTGAGAGCTTTGCCAGGAGTGTATCTTTCGGAAGATGGGAGAGAACTTGTCGCTCGAATTGCAGCCAGGCACCTCCTGAAATGATGGCGACCTGGGCGATGCCGAGTAGATCATGCAGCAGGGAGGCCATCTCGGCATCAAGGGTTGATTTGCTTTGGGCCAGTGTTCCGTCAAGATCGAAAACAATGAGCTTCTTCATCATCCATCCAGTGCTGAATTTCTTAGAGTTGCAATCAGGCTTCAGGTTCAACGCAATTTCGCCAAGGACTCGTCATTCTGGGATGGCGATCTCCAACAGGGTCATTTCTTCTGCGGGTCGAAATGGGCATACTCCGATCTCTGCTGGCAAGAGCCATACTTCACCTTTTCCCACGGTATATGGGATGTTGTTGTGCTCAAGCTGACCGGAGCCCTGAATACAAACCAGAACCCGCGGCACTCCCGTGACGCCGACGCTAAAGGGAGCTAGTCCATGCAAGCGCCACACCTGGAAGTGGTCGCAATCAAAGATGCCTTCGCGCAATACGGGTGCCGTGGCCTCGATGACGGGCCTCACTAGACCGCCCGTGCTCCCGTCAAAGTCAATACTGGCAAATGCCCGATCGACTTGGAGCGGTCGTGGCTGTCCCGTCTTCGAGTCAATATGACCCCAATCGTAGAGACGAAAGGTCACGTCGCTGTTTTGCTGGACTTCAAAGACGACGACGTTGTCACCCAGCGTATGAACTGTTCCGGCGGGAATGAATATGGCGTCCCCTCTCTTAGGATCGATAGCCAATAGCCGTTCTGCAATCTCTCTGCCCGCGAGCGCAGAACGCAGGTCGGTTAGGGTCGTGCCGGGTTGAAGGCCGGCGTAGATTCGGCTTCCTTTTTGAGCCTCAAGCACCACCCACGCCTCGGTCTTCGAGCTTTCGCCTGGTGGAATCAGCTCCGGGTGCTCGTCACTTGGGTGTACTTGAACCGAAAGCATCTCGCTTACATCAAGAAACTTGAGCAGAAGCGGGAAGCGCTTGAAGCGCAGCGCCAGCCTACCCATCAGTTGTTCCTGAGACTGTTCCATCACTTCGCCCAGAGAGCGCCCCTTAAGCGGTCCATTGGCAACATGGCTCGGATGATCGTCGCGATCGCTCAGTATCCAT
This sequence comes from uncultured Acidobacteriota bacterium, assembly GCA_963720285.1. Lineage (GTDB taxonomy): Bacteria > Acidobacteriota > Terriglobia > Terriglobales > Acidobacteriaceae > Acidicapsa. Next base: position 31,995 of record CAVREZ010000011.1, on the reverse strand, counting down.
GCTTCGCCAACAGGACCGTCGGGCAACGGTACGGAGAGCAGATCGGACAAGCGTCTTCCACCCCATAGCCGATACTGAAAGATCGGCTCGAAGCGCAAGGGATACAAGGTTATTCCGCTCACGATTAGCACCCAGCTCTCACGGTCTGCAGCGGGAGCTACGTCGGGTGAGGGGCTTCTTCAGAGGCTCGATCTCCTCAACTGTCGTAGCATTCATGGGTCAATCTCGCGGTCGTAGGATCTCAGCGTCCGACGTCTGCGGCCTCGCGCTGCGAAGCTGCTGTCAGAACTATCTAGGACCATGCATCGAACTGTACGGTCAATCGAGACCATTCGTTGAGTCCCGTCTAGGTTTACTAATTGTTAAGACAGCGCGTGAAGGGTAACAATTTCTGCGTAACCGATTCGACCGGCTCGATATGTCGGTCGATTGAAAGATTGATTCGAATCGCAGTCCACACAGGCACACACGAATAGACTTGCGACGTGATTCGCAAGGTGCGCTTCCACGCTTTCCGCTGAGAGTGTAGTCCAACCCGAAGGAAACCGCTCTTACCCTTCGCGGTTAAGGCGCAGCAACGGTGTTGTGCCGTTCAAGAATAGGGGCATATTCACCTCACGACATCGACAACTCAAGGAAAAGGCGAGTTAGGCTCAGAGGATCTCTTATGACAAAGACAGACAAGTGCGAACATCCTGGCTGTACGTGTCAGGCAGCAAGCGGCAAGACACATTGCAGCGAAGCATGTGCCGACCCAAAGAAGAACTCGGGGACGATCTGCCAATGCCGCCATCCGGAATGCGATTGGGTCGGGCTGAAAATGTAGTTTGCAACACCAAGTAGCACTTTTTCACCCATCCTCAATGAGGAATCATTTGCACCAGCCCAAGGACAATGCGTAATGCGAGTGGGAATCGGTTCGGACCATGGAGGATTTCTCTTAAAGGAGCAGGTTGCTGAGCAACTGCGCGGCGCAGGCTATGAAGTCCTAGACTTCGGCGCACATCAATTGACCGTAGGAGACGACTACCCGGATTACATCATTCCCTTGGCGAGGGCGGTCGCTTCTGGAGAGGTTGATCGCGGAGTTGCGCTCTGCGGCAGCGGTGTGGGCGCATCCATCGCAGCAAACAAAGTTGCCGGGGTACGTGCCGGGCTCATTCACGATGTGTTCTCTGCCCACCAGGGTGTGGAGGACGACGACATGAATGTCTTTTCTCTGGGAGGACAAGTCATTGGCCCGGCACTGGCATGGGAATTGATCGAGACCTTTCTCAAGGCGAACTTCAGTGGGGCCGAACGCCACCAACGCAGGGTAAATAAAGTACAAGCGCTGGAGCAGCAACCAATCGTAAGACAGCATTGATCGAAAGGAAAACTAGATGGAATTAGGCATGATCGGACTAGGTAGGATGGGATCCAACATGGTGCAGCGCCTTCTACGGGCCGGTCACCAGTGCGTTGCTTACGACGTCCATCCGGAAGCCGCGCAGGCGCTCGCGAAAAACGGTGCGGTCGGCGCAACGTCGATTGAAGACTTTGCCAGGAAGCTGAAGGCGCCACGCGCCATCTGGATGATGGTTCCGGCCGCTGTGGTCGATGAGACGCTTAAGAAGCTCATACCATTCCTCGAAAAGGACGATGTGGTCATCGATGGCGGCAACTCCTACTACCACGATGACATCCGCCGCGCTGCCGAACTGAAGCCGAAGGGAATCCATTATGTGGACGCTGGAACTAGTGGCGGCGTCTGGGGATCGGAGCGAGGCTATTGCCTGATGATCGGCGGGGAAGATGTTATTGTGAAGCGCATCGAGCCCATCTTTTCTGCGCTCGCTCCGAACATCGATTCAGCACCCCGCACACCCGGGCGCGAGCAAGTGGGTGGCACAGCCGAACATGGATACTTGCACTGCGGTCCCAACGGAGCCGGACACTTTGTGAAGATGGTTCACAACGGCATCGAGTACGGCATCATGGCCTCGTATGCGGAAGGCTTGAACATCCTTCACCATGCCAACGCGGGCAAAGAAAAGCAGACTGTCGACGCGGAAACAACGCCGCTGCGCCATCCCGAATACTACCCATATGATCTGAATATTGCCGACATTGCCGAAGTCTGGCGCCGGGGAAGCGTCATCAGTTCCTGGTTGCTTGATCTGGCCGCCATCTCGCTACTCGATAGCCCGGACCTTGCGAAATATGCCGGGCGGGTCTCGGACTCCGGAGAAGGCCGCTGGACGATCCAGGCGGCGATCGACGAGTCGGTTCCGGCTCCCGTGCTCAGCGCCGCGCTCTACGAACGCTTCAATTCGCGCGGCGAAGGCGACTTCGCCGATAAGCTACTGTCCGCACTTCGCTTCCAGTTCGGCGGACATGAGGAGAAGGCTGCCGCAAACGATACTGTGACGACAAGGATGGCGCTTGATGGCCCGCCTCTGATTCAGACGCGCTGGTGCTCTTCGGCGTAACTGGCGATCTGGCCCACAAGATGATCTTCCCGGCGCTCTATGCCATGGTGAAGAAGGGTGCTCTCAAGGTTCCGGTGGTCGGCGTCGCCTTCCCGAAGTGGAGCATGGCGCGTTTGCACAAGCGCGTGACGGACAGCATCGAGCGATCGGGCGGAATCGATAATAAACGTGCATTCCAACAGCTTCTCTCCCTGCTCAAGTATGTGAGCGGCGACTACAAAGATCCGGCCACGTTCTCAACTATCAAAGAGGCATTGGGCAACGCACGGCGGCCCGCGCACTACCTGGCGATACCGCCCTCCCTGTTCGAAACGGTGATTGAAGGACTCGGCGCTGCGAATCTGGCCAAGAATGCGCGGGTCATTGTCGAAAAGCCCTTCGGGCGCGACTTGGCCTCCGCACGGGAACTCAACAAAGTTGCGCATTCTGTATTCCCGGAAGACTCGATCTTCCGCATCGATCACTTCCTCGGCAAGGAGGCGATCATGAATATCCTCTATTTCCGCTTTGCCAATTCGTTTCTCGAACCGATCTGGAACCGCAATTATGTGGCCAGTGTCCAGATCACGCTGTCGGAGACCTTTGGCGTGGGTAAGCGTGGCGCATTTTACGAAACCGCAGGCTGCCTCCGCGACGTGATTCAGAACCACCTTTTCCAAATCGTCGCCTTACTCGCCATGGAGCCGCCGGCGACCAGAGACTTTGGAGCTGTGCATAGTGAGAAGGCCAAGGTCTTTCAAGCCATGCGTCCTCTGAAGCCGGATGATGTGGTGCGCGGCCAATACGTCGGATACCGGGATGCGCCCGATGTGGCGAAGCGTTCCGACGTTGAGACCTTCTGCGCTTTGCGGCTATTTATCGATTCATGGCGCTGGGATGGCGTGCCATGGTATTTGCGCTCCGGAAAATGCCTGCCATACACCGCGACCGAAGTATTGGTGGAGTTGAAACCGGCGCCGCAGCGGCTCTTTGCCGACGCTGCGCCAACAACTGGGGGATCGAATTATTTTCGCTTTCGAATCTCGCCCGGTTCTGGCATTGCCGTTGCAGCCCGCATCAAGCGGCTTGGCGAGGAATTCCGCGGTGAGCGAAAGAACTATACCTGACCGAGGATCAGCCAGGAGAGGAATTGCCCTACGAGCGCCTTTTGGGAGACGCCATGGCTGGGGATGGAGCTCTGTTTACGCGCGAAGACTCAGTGGAAGCAGCCTGGGCAGCGGTTGATCCTATTCTCAAGAATCACCATAGGTCTCGTCCGTATAAACCCCGCAGCTGGGGGCCGAAAGAGGCGGACGCTCTCATTGAGGCCAACGGAGGTTGGCATAATCCCGGCATCGAATCGAAATCTAGAAGATGAATCCGAGTCAACCGCATCCACGGACCGCCGGATACGAGAACGTAGAGCCGTTTTATCCAGAGGGAAATAATGAAAGCGACACAAAAACTTCATGAGCTTGGCCAGAGCATCTGGCTCGACAACATCACGCGGGGCCTGCTCGCCAGCGGAACGCTTCAACACTATATCGAGGAGCTTTCCGTCACTGGCCTCACCTCAAATCCAACTATCTTCGATCACGCCATCAAGAACAGTAAGGATTATGACGAGGCCATCAGCCAGAAGTTGAAAGAAGGCAGATCCGGCGAGGGACTCTTCTTCGAACTCGCAATTGAGGACTTGCAGAAGGCCGCGGATCTCTTCCGGCCCATCCACGACAGAACAGATGGCGTGGATGGTTGGGTATCCCTGGAAGTCTCGCCCCTTTTGGCGCATGACACTGCCAGCACTCTCGCTGCAGCCAAGGACATTCATGCGCGCGCGGGGCGTCCAAACCTTTTCATCAAGATCCCGGGGACCAGCGAGGGTCTTCCCGCTATCGAAGAGGCGATCTTCTCTGGCATCCCGATCAATGTGACGCTCCTGTTCTCTCGTGCACAATATGTTGCCGCTGCTGAAGCGTATTTGCGCGGCATCGAACGCCGCATCGCTGCCGGACTGAATCCAAATGTCGGCTCGGTGGCTTCGCTGTTCGTCAGCCGCTGGGATGTCGCGGCCGATAAAACAACACCTGAGGCGCTCCACAACCGCCTCGGCATAGCTATTGCCGGGCAGGCACTTGAGAGTTATCGCCTGTTGCTCAGTCAACCTCGTTGGCAGCGCATCTTCAATGAGGGTGCCCGAGCCCAGCGCCTGTTATGGGCAAGTACTGGAACCAAGGACCCAAAGGCCTCCGACACTCTGTATGTCGAAGCACTAGCGTCGCCACTGACGGTGAATACGATGCCGGAAGCAACTCTGAAGGCCTTCGCCGATCACGGGAATATCGCTGAAGTTCCCCCCGACCGTGCCGACGAGGTCATTGTTCAGTTCGCACAAGCGGGTATCAGCGTCGACGCATTGCAGTTTCAGCTCCTGGCGGAAGGGGTCGCGTCATTCGCCAAGTCCTGGAACGATTTACTGGCCTGCATCGCGTCCAAAAGTGGAACCCTCAAAGCTGCGTAAAGGAGGAATGGGCACAGCGAAAGAGCTCGCGTTGAGTTCAAAATGAGCGTTCCGACAATGGTATAGGCAGACCTTTTAAGAGCAACTCGGCTCACGCAAAGCGTGAGAAAGCGGGGAATCATGTCCTTATCCGAAATCAATGAATTCGAGGGAGCGTTTGACGGCCTCATTCCAGCTTCTCCCACGATTGCCTCGTCAAGGTTGTCTTCGTTGCCTTTGCCCACGCGCATCGCATTTGTGGGGAATTACTTGCCGCGACAGTGCGGTATAGCCACTTTCACGACTGATTTGTGCAATGCTGTTGCCGCCGAATACGGCGCTGGACGCCTCTTTGCAATTCCCGTTAACGATCCCGATGCCTCGTACGATTATCCCGAGCAGGTTCGGCTCGAACTGGCTCAGGACGATCTCACTTCCTACCAGCGGGCTGCCGAATTCCTCAATTTCAATGGCAATGACCTGGTGTGTCTGCAACATGAGTACGGCATCTACGGTGGAGTAGCAGGAGGCCATATACTCTCGTTTCTGCGTAAGTTGAAGATGCCTCTGGTGACAACGCTGCACACGGTCCTTCGCGAGCCGGACTTCGATCAGCGCGCCGTCCTCGAAGAGATTTCAATCCTCTCGGATCGTTTGATTGTAATGAGTGAGCAAGCAGCGGAGATGCTGCGAGATGTGTATGCGGTTTCTCCCGCGAAGATCGATGTAATTCCTCACGGTGTCCCGGATCTGCCGTTCACGGATCCCAACTACTTTAAGGATACTCTCGGCGTCGAGGGCAAGTCGGTCCTTCTAACGTTTGGATTATTGTCTCCAAACAAGGGCATTGAAAATGTTATCCGCGCGCTCCCATCTATCCTCGTTAGTCACCCGGACGTTGTGTATATCGTCTCTGGAGCCACCCATCCTCACCTCCGCAAGCGTGAAGGTGAGCGCTATCGAGAGTCGCTTTTGGCGCTCGCTGAAGATCTGGGTGTTGCAGACAACCTGATTCTCAGCAATCGTTTCGTTTCCGCCGAGGAGCTCATCCAGCATGTGGGCGCGGCAGATATCTACATCACGCCCTACCGGCATGAGGCCCAAGTCGTTTCCGGCACACTCGCCATTGCGTTGGGCGCCGGCAAAGCCATCATCTCTACACCCTATTGGCATGCTAAGGAACTGCTCGCCGATGGAAGAGGTGTGATCGTGCCGTTTGAAGATCCCAGCGCCATCGCGGACGCTGTTCTTCATCTGCTCAACAACGAAGCAGAGCGCCACTCGATGCGTAAGCGCGCGTATCTTCACTCGCGCGGAACGACATGGGCCAATACGGCGCGGGCCTATATGGCAAGCTTTCAGCGTGCCCGCCAGGAGCGCATGTCCCAGCCCAGAGCGGCCAAGCTGGAAGATCTCGGACGGAGTTCGGCGAACAGCCTGCCCGCGTTAAACACGACTCATTTGCTCGCAATGACCGATGACACTGGCATGTTCCAGCATGCGATCTTCACTGTCCCTAATTCCCGCGAGGGGTATACCACAGACGATAACGCGCGTGCCCTGATTGTCTCCACGCTTCTCGATGATTGCCCGGTACATGATGGCTTGAGGAAGTATTCCGAGCTGTCTCAACGCTACCTTTCCTTTCTATGGCTTGCGTTTCACCCGGACTCGGGGAGATTTCGAAATTTCCTAGGCTACGATCGCCGATGGCTGGAGGACGTTGGATCGGAAGACAGCCATGGACGCGCCCTGTGGTCCCTCGGAACCGTACTCGGCCGATCGCAGGACGCAGGGTTGCGAGGAGCCGCCGGCAGGCTCTTTGAGGCCGCGGTTCCCGCAACATTTACCTTCAGCAGCCCACGGGCATGGGCGTTTTGCGTATTGGGCATGCAGGCCTATTTGGATTGGTTCCCAGGAGACAGAGTCATTCAAGCGGCCCGCAATACGCTTGCCAATCGTCTGCTGGACATCTACGAGCGCAGTCGCTCCGAAAACTGGCACTGGTTCGAAAGAAGCCTTTCCTACTCTAACGCCAGATTGCCCCAAGCACTGATCCTCGCCGGATGGCACAGTGACAATCGGAGTATGATGCAGGCTGGCATGGAGTCGCTGCAATGGCTTGTATCCGAACAGATACGCGACGACTGCGATATTTTTGTACCCATTGGTTCCAGAGGATTCTATGTGCAGGGAGAGCAAAAGGCGCGTTTCGATCAACAGCCAGTAGAAGCATGCGGGACGATCTCTGCATGTCTTGAAGCACAACGGCTGACCGGCGACGAGCGATGGTTTACCGAAGCGCGAGCGCATCTTTGGTTGGTTTCTCGGAAAGAACGATCTGCAAACTCCGCTTTATGATGCCACCACTGGCGGCTGCAAAGACGGACTACATCCTGATCGCGTGAATGAAAATCAGGGAGCGGAATCCACGCTCTCGTTCCTGATGGCGCTGCTTGAAATGCAGGCAGCCCAAACGGCACACGTAGAAGATAGAAAGCATGAAATGAGCGCCTCACTTTGACTACAATCCTCTCGACACCTATCGCATCCGGTCATACGCCACCGTTTTCCTCCGGTTCACATGGATCTTCAGTAACGCCTCTCTTTACGCGACATAGTGGCAATCCAATTCTGACTCGAAAGGACTGGCCTTATCCAGTCAACAGCGTCTTCAACGCAGGTGCGACGTTGCTCAAAAACGGAGACACACTCCTGCTCTGTCGCGTTGAAGACTGTACCGGACTGTCGCACCTTTGCGCGGCCCGCTCAGCAAACGGAGTCGATGGTTGGATTATCGATCCGAAACCAACCTTGGTGGCAAACCCGCATGAGTATCCAGAGGAAATATGGGGTATTGAAGACCCCCGCATCACCTATGTTCCGGAACTGGACAAATACGCGGTGGCCTATACTTCCTTTTCGCGAGGAGGGCCAGGAGTCTCTCTCGCATTGACCTCAGACTTTCGAACCTTTGAACGATTCGGCGTCATCATGCAGCCGGAGGATAAGGACGCGGCTCTTCTCCCGAGGAGGATTGGCAACTACTGGGCGCTCATCCATCGGCCAGTCACAACCTTGGGTGCTCACATGTGGATCTCTTATTCGCCTGATCTGCATCATTGGGGAAGTCACAAGATTATGCTTGAGGCAAGACGTGGGGGTTGGTGGGATGCCAACAAGATCGGCCTCTGCTCACCGCCAATCGAAACGGCCAAGGGCTGGCTGACAATCTATCATGGAGTGCGCAATACCGCATCGGGAAGCATCTATCGTTTGGGCCTGGCGCTCTTCGATCTGGCCAAGCCGGAACTATGCTTGCAGCGCGGAGACTGTTGGATGTTCGGCCCTGAAGCTCCTTATGAGCGAGGAGGAGACGTGAGCGATGTCGTCTTCCCTTGCGGCCAAACGATCGCCGCCGATGGCGATACCATTAACCTCTATTACGGAGCGGCCGACTCCTGTATGGCTCTCGCAACCGGCAGGATTCGCGACTTGCTTGCGTGGCTGGACACAAACTCCAGCGTGGCGACTGCAACAGACACTCCACTGCACTAATAGATTGGCGACTCCGCGTGCTAAAGAGCACAGTCTTTTTTGCATCCATTGACGAGTCTATAGCTAAACGATTTTGTGTCGCGGCGAGGTGATCGTTTGTCAAGAGCTCATGCATCCATTCCGACAAGGATTCTGATTCCTACGGACTTCAGCCCCTCCGCTGATGCAGCCCTGGAGATGGCAACTAGCCTCGCTCAACACTTTCGCGCAGAGATCTTTCTTCTGAATGTCATTCCCATGTTTCCGACGACCACAGCCTACGACTTCTTTCCTGAGACGGCTTTTCTTGAGGAAGCAAGGAAACATGCGGACAAGCATTTAGCGATTCGCCATGATGTTTTGGTTGCCAAGGGAATCCATGCCAAGGTCTGTGTCGAGAGCGGGAATGACGTGGCAGGCAACATCATGACGGTCATCGATCGCGAGGACATTGACATGGTCGTGATTTCGACTCACGGCATTTCGGGGTGGCGACCGCTGGTGTTTGGCTCAATCGCCGAAAAGGTGGTGAAGCTTGTGCAATGTCCGATCTTGCTCCTTCGTTCAAACAGGCAAGTCGCGAGTGCATAGAGTCCGTTGCGAGATTCTGCGAAATGGCCGTCGTCAAGACAGTAGAATGCGAGGCGGAATATGAGCGCAAGTGGAGTTGCCATACCAGAATCTCCAGGCTTGCCTGCAAAGGATGCTCCAAACATCACCCCGAAAGGGCTCACGAGTGCCGAGGCACAGGTTCGTCTCCAAAAGGACGGCCCAAATTCCATGCCAGATGAGTCGGAGCATCCTCTTCGCAATGCGCTGGCTAAGTTCTGGGCCCCTGTGCCGTGGCTGCTCGAAGCCTCGATTGTGCTTGAGCTTGTTCTTCATAAGTATCTAGAAGCTGTGGCCGTCGCGTGTCTGCTCATCTTCAATGCCGCGCTTGCTTACTTCCAGGAGGGTCGCGCTCAGGCCACGTTGAAGGCTCTGAAGTCACGCCTTGCCTTGAATGCTTCCGTTCAGCGCGATGGGGCGTGGAAGACCGTACCGGCCGCAGAGCTTGTATGTGGCGACGTGGTGAAGCTTTCGCTGGGTGGCGTGGTTGCGGCAGATGTGCATTTGATCGATGGATCTGTATTGCTGGATCAATCGATGCTTACGGGTGAATCGTTGCCGATCGAAGCCGGTGCCGGCGTGGATACGTATGCGGGAGCCCTCGTCCGACGGGGCGAAGCAACGGCGACAGTGACAGCGACCGGCGCTCGCACCAAATTTGGCCGCACCGCAGAACTGGTTCGCACCGCGCATGTCGTGAGCACTCAGCAGAAAGCAGTGCTCCAAATTGTGCGCAACCTTGCAATCTTCAATGGTGCAGTGATCGTGATCATGGGAACGTATGCCTATGCTCACGCGATGGCGAGGAGTGAGATCATTCCTCTGTTGCTGACATCGGTGCTCGCAGCTATCCCAGTGGCACTGCCGGCAACATTCACTCTCGCGGCGGCGATTGGCGCTCGTTCCCTAGCGAAACTGGGCGTGCTGCCAACTCGCCTTTCAGCGGTAGACGAAGCCGCGTCGATCGATGTGCTGTGCGCGGATAAGACCGGTACACTCACGCGCAACGAACTGACTGTGACAAGCGTAAGGCCCATGCCAGGTTTTGATGAAGCCCATATCCTCGGGATGGCGGCTCTGGCCAGTTCTGAGGGAGGCGACGACTCCGTCGATGCCGCAATTCGCTCGGCGTCGTCACACAAATCGGCATCCGACCTGCCAAGGCTGAACAAGTTCATTCCATTCGATCCAGCAAAGAAGACATCTGAGGCGGCAGCGACCGGTGCGGACGGTGCCGCGTTGCGCATCATCAAGGGAGCATTCACTGTGGTTGCTAGTCTCGCAGCTCCATCGCCGAGTGCAGCTGGAATGGCGGACGAACTTGAAAAACAAGGATTCCGCGTTTTGGCGGTGGCCGCGGGCTCGCCACAGTCGGTGCAGCTCATCGGCTTTATTGCGCTCAGCGATCCTCCCCGAACAGACTCGACTTCTCTTATCTCAGAACTCAAGACGTTGGGCGTGCGCACCGTAATGGTGACCGGCGATGCGCCGGCGACGGCCGGGATTGTTGCCCATGCGGTTGGACTTGATGGTGCTGTTTGCCCTCCAGGACCCATTTCTGACAATGTCAAGCCAGCGGATTTCGCCGTCTTCGCCAGCATCCTTCCCGAAGGAAAATTCAATCTCGTCAAAGCTTTTCAAGAGAACGGCCATACCGTGGGGATGTGCGGCGACGGGGCAAACGATGCACCTGCGCTTCGTCAGGCGCAGATTGGCATTGCCGTATCTACGGCAACCGATGTCGCCAAATCCGCGGCAGGCGTTGTCCTCACGGAGGCTGGCCTCGGCGGCATCGTGGCTGCTGTTAAAGAGGGCAGGGTTACGTTTCAGCGCATTCTTACTTACACGCTGAATTCAGTGATGAAGAAGATTCTACAGGTGCTCCTGCTGGCCGTCGGCCTGGTTATGACTGGCCATGCAGTATTGACCCCAATGCTCATGGTCATCGTGATGATCACAGGCGACTTCCTGGCTATGTCGCTGACCACGGACAAAGTAAGGCCATCGGAGTCGCCAAACTCCTGGCATATCGGCAAGATCACGATTGCTGGCGTCATTCTGGGAGTCTGCTTCCTGGCGTTTTCTGCTGGAGTCCTTGCCTTTGGGAAATTTGAGATGCAACTCGGAATAGAGGCACTGAGAACCCTCTCCGTGGTTGCTATTGTCTTCGGTAGCCAAGCCACAACATACGTTATACGAGGGCGCGGTCACATCTGGGGACTTCGTCCGAGCGTCTGGCTAGTATCGTCCTCTGTGGCTGATGTCCTTATTATCTCCGCATTAGCTATTCGAGGAATTGCCATGGCCCCACTAACACCCGCCATCATTGCCAGCGAATTTGCGGCTGCGTTGGTATTTGGGTTAATCCTGGATGGAGTGAAGGTGCCCGTATTCGCTCACCTTGGAATTACCTAAACTGGCAAACTGCAGGCGTTGTAATGATGAAGCCATATACGATGTTGACTTTTGCCCTGCAAACGAATGAGCCGAACGGTACATCGTAACTTCACTGCTGAGTGGAATACTACATGGGACGGGCCCAGTCATAGTTCGCAGCATTCCAGCTGCCGATTGAGAACGGCGCTTGCCGATCAATACTCTGCTTCGCTGTATTTTGCCCTTTCTTGGACAACAGCATCTCAACAAGTTTAATTAACGCGGTACGCTCGGAAAGCTGGAAATTATGTCCACATCTGCAGTAGCAATCTATGACACGCACGAACAGGCGGAACAAGCAGTTAAGGAACTTCAGCAGGCAGGCATCGATATGAAGACTCTATCCATCGCGGGCAAGGATACTCATACGGATGAGCAGGTTGTCGGCTATTACAATGTGGGCGATCGTATGAAGCGTTGGGGCGGAATTGGAGCCTTTTGGGGAGGATTCTGGGGACTCTTGTTTGGGTCAGCGTTCTTCGCGATTCCCGGACTTGGACCGATTCTCGTGGCAGGGCCACTGGTGGCCTGGATTATTGGCGGGCTCGAAGGCGCAGCTGTCGTCGGTGGCGTGAGTGCGGTTGGGGCAGGCCTCGCCAGCATCGGCATACCCCAGGACAGCATTCTCAAGTACGACGTGGCTTTGAAGACGGACAAGTTCCTGCTCGTGGTTCATGGCACTGCCGATGAAGTGCTCAGAGCGAAAGATATCATCGCAGGGACTAAGCATAGCTTTCATGCTCTTCATGGCGAGACGGTACTGGCTTAACGCAATCACAACCCATCCGTGACGGATTGGATCGACACACCTTGTGAAGATCCGACCCGTTGCCATGGATGAAGGGAGTTCCACATGCGGAAAGCTAGCTCATTCCCCGCGTTTATATCGATTATCCTTGTGGTGCTGGGCGCTGCATTGGCTTACGCGCTACATCTGGCTTCGGCAGATGCTTTGGCTGTATGCGTCTTCGTCATTTCGATTTTGCTTGCGTGGGTCGTATCTGCGTCTATCCAGATCGCCGATCAGTGGAACAAGGCCGTGGTGCTGCGCTTTGGCAAGTTCCGCGCTCTTGAGGGACCAGGTCTCTTCTTCATTGTTCCGCTCATCGATACTATCCCCTACTGGATCGACATTCGTGTGCTCACCAGTTCCTTTAAGGCCGAGAAGACACTGACCAAAGACACGGTTCCAGTGGATGTGGACGCAGTGTTGTTTTGGAAGATCGTCGACCCCAAGAAGGCGGCCCTCGACGTGGCCGACTATCAAAGCGCGATCAGCTGGGCATCGCAGACAGCACTTCGCGATGTCATTGGCAAAACCATGCTGTCAGACATGCTGGAAGGCCGAGACAAGATCAGCGATGCTCTGCAGACCATTATCGATCTGCGCACTGAACCTTGGGGTATCAATGTCATTTCAGTGGAAGTGAAGGATGTATTGATTCCAGCATCGCTCGAAGATGCCATGTCGATGCAGGCGCAGGCCGAACGAGAACGTCAGGCGCGGGTCATTCTGGGCGATTCAGAGCGCCAGGTTGCCGAGAAATTTGGTGAGGCAGCCAAGACCTATATGAACAATCCGGTTGCACTCCATCTGAGAGCGATGAACATGCTCTACGAGGGCCTCAAGGAAAACTCAACCATCGTCATTGTTCCCAGCTCCGCTGTTGAGACAATGCAGTTGGGCGGCCTCGCTGGATTGACAGCGCTTACTATGGGCCTGGGTCAGGAAAAGGCCGCCAAAGAAGCAGGCGGCGACGCAACGATAGGCCGCGCATCATCGCCGATTCTCCATGATGATTCACTCATCCTTGCAGAGACGGCGGCTGGTTGAGCGTGTAACAGCCACTACTGCTCATGGTTGGATCATTCAAGTCATGGAAGCAGGGTTAAGGAAACAATGCACAACATGAAGGAACGGCATCACCACGAAGGCGGGCCGGGCGAGAATCCTACGGACAGGGACCTCGGCCCCTACTGGAGGCGCGCGCATCGCGATTGGCGATTCTGGGTAGGCGTCGTGTTCCTGTCCGCCGCAATTATTGTCTATGTAATGACCGTTGACTTGTCGCTCGTACCGCGGCATTGACGCGACGAATAACGATTCGTCCCCTGGTAACGCAGCTCGATTCCTACGAATAGTGACTCCGTAACATCACCAGGGATCTTGGCTTTACGGAGTACGTGAGAGCGGATAGTGGGTAGCGAATGCCATCCTCCGCAACGTCGTTGGGAGAAGGGAGCGCTGTATCAACAACGCGCTGCCAGCCTCCAACTGACTTTTCTGCGAGCGGAGGAAGCTGAAACTCTAGAGTCTCCCAATAGGAGTTGATGGCGATGTAGCGCATCTGCTTCATCGGTGGATTGTGAAGAGTCATTGCCAAACTGTGCGAATCGCAACTCCAGTCTGGTCTCCCAAATTCTGTCCCATGCCATTCCACATGAGCCCTCTTCAGAAACTCTTCCAGATCCAGCGGCGTATGTTCGAAACCATCATTAAAATGCAGACGAAGGCGTGTCATCAAGCGAACGAATCGAAGCAGATCTGCATTGGTATGGCAAAGATCCCAATCCATCCAACTTGTCTCATTGTCCTGGCAATAGGCGTTGTTGTTGCCGCCCTGCGTCCGGCGGATTTCATCTCCCATTAGCAGCATCGGCGTTCCGACTGAAAGCAAAGTCAGCGCTATTATGTTCTTGATCTGTTGCATTCGTAGGAGCTCAATTTCAACATTGCCGGAAGGACCTTCGACTCCGCAATTCCAGCTGAGACTTGAGTTCGTGCCGTCTTCATTATTCAGCAGGTTTGCCTCATTGTGCTTCCCGTTATACGAAACAAGGTCATTCAAAGTGAATCCGTCATGGCAAGTAACAAAGTTCAGGCTCTGGCCAGACGGCCGATTCCCGACGCTATAGATATCGGGACTTCCGGTGATACGTTCCTTTAGCTTCCAGACTGTATCCTGATCGCCTTTGATGAATCTGCGGACACAATCTCTAAACCTGCCATTCCATTCCTTCCATTTGTCTCGCCCAAAGCTGCCGACCTGATACAGACCACCTGCATCCCACGCCTCAGCAATCAACTTCGCTCCTGCCAACACAGGCTCGGAATCGATCTCCCAAACGATCGGCGCGTTCAACATTGGCTCGCCGGACTCGCTTCGGGAGAAAATGGATGCCAGGTCGAAACGAAAGCCGTCAACGTGCATCTCTGCGACCCAGTACTTCAGGCTATCCAGGATCAGGCGTTTGACCACCGAATGATTTGCTTTTAGGGTATTCCCCGTGCCTGTGTAATTCGTATAGGTACTCGCATCCGTGTTCAGGATGTAGTAGAAGCTGTTCTCAAGCCCCTTGAAACAGATGGTCGGCCCCTCTTCATTTCCTTCCGCGGTATGGTTGTACACGACGTCGAGGATTACCTCGATGTCGGCGCAATGCAACGCCTTCACCATGGTTCTGAATTCATCCAGACAAGTCAGCGGATCGGCGCTCGTGCAGTAGGCCAAGTGAGGTGCAAAGAACGAAATGGGGTCATAACCCCAATAGTTGCGGAGGTGGCCGTGAGTATCCTGAGCGTCGAATTGGAAGACTGGCAACAGTTCAACAGCAGTGATTCCGAGCTGCTTGAGGTAGGGGATCTTTTCAATGACTCCCAGATAGGTTCCACGGTTGGTGGCGGAGACGCCTGAGGACGGATGGCGAGTGAACCCCGCGACGTGCATTTCATAGACAATGGTTTGACTGAAGAGCCTATTGAGGGGCTTGTCATCCTCCCAATCAAAGTTTGACATATCGGCTACGACGCTCTTCATGCAACTGGCCGCATTGTCCCCCGTCCTGCTCGCTGCGTTGCGGCTATAATTCTGGCCTACCGAGACGCCTCTGGCATAAGGATCCAGCAGCAATTTGTCGCGATCAAATCGGTATCCCCTGGGCGGATCATAAGGCCCATCTACACGGTAGCCATACAGTTGACCAGAGCCTATGTCAGGCACAAATATATGCCAATAGTGAGACGTGCGGTGGAGAACCGGATCTAGCGAAATGACGCGGGCTCCTTGAGCGTCATCTGCATGGTCAAAGAAGATTATCTCCACTCCCGTGGCGTTGGCCGAGAAGACGCTGAAGTTTGTTCCTTCAGTAGTTACCGTTGGACCGAGGGGATAGGGATAGCTGACATGCATCCCCTGCCGAGAAGAATCTTCAAGTACAGCGGATTTCTGATAAGACTCCACGTTTTTCTCCGTTGACCGACGCTGCAGACGGCGACCGGCAGATGAATTAAAGCGCCCCAAGGGCATACCTCTCCGTCGTTAACCAGGAAGCAAAGCCCATCGTCGCATCGAGCATGCCGGCGGTGGCTTCGACGGCCTCTTCGGTATTCTCGTCCGTCCCTCTAGCTATCCGTAAAGATAGCCTTACTCGGATGTCCCTTCGCCAGCGGCGCTGGAGAAGTGGGATCGCTGAGTTCCTTCGTCCAGTGCCAGTCCCTGATCTCAGGCATATCCTCGAGGTGCTCGCGGATATAGTCGTGATGTTCATTCAGTTTCTTGCCAAAAAGTGTGATTGCATTCGCAGCCTGCAGGCGAAGTCGCGGTATGTGCTTGAGCGCATCCAGCGCCAGGTGAAAGCGGCTCATTTCGTTCAGCACCACCATGTCGAATGGGGTTGTGGTCGTTCCCTGGTCCATATAGCCATGCACATGGAAGCGGCCTTCATTGGAGCGGCCGTGCACCAGGGTATGGATGAGCCAGCGGTTGTTGTGAAACGCGAAGATCACAGGTGCGCTCTCGGTGAAGAGCGCATTGAAGGACATATCGTCCATCCCATGCGGATGCTTGTCCGGATACATGAGTGTCATCAAGTCCACTACATTGACCACACGAACTCTGATCCCTGGGACGTGTTTCTGCAAGAGCCAGGACGTAGCGCAGATCTCAATGGTTGGTACGTCGCCGGCGCAGGCAAGCACAACATCAGGCTCTCCGCCTTCATCGTTGGTCGCGAATTTCCATGTTGACGCCCCGCGCGAGCAATGCTCCAGCGCCTCGTCCATGTTCAGCCACTGGAGTTGCGGTTGCTTGCCGCAGGTTACGATGTTGACGTAGTTGCGGCTGCGCAGGCAGTGGTCGAAAACACTCAGCAGGCAATTGCTGTCGGGTGGATAGTACACGCGAATGGTTTCACTCCTTCGCGCCAGTGCATTGTCGACGTATCCGGTTGCCTGGTGGCTGAAACCGTTGTGGTCGTTTCTCCACGCGTGGCTTGTGAGCAGAACATTCAAAGAGGCGAGCGGTCTGCGCCAGGGAAACTCGCGGCATTGTTCAAGCCACTTGGCATGTTGCGTGGTCATGGAATCGACGACCTGCGCGAAAGCTTCGTAGGAAGACCACATGCCGTGGCGGCCAGTGAGTAGATAACCTTCGAGCCAACCCTGGCAGAGATGCTCGCTCAGGACCTCCATCACACGGCCATCCGGACCCAACTTGTCATCGATCGAAACGATCTCCGCCATCGAGCAGCGCTCGGTAGCTTCGAAGATTGAATTCAAGCGGTTGGAATTCGATTCATCCGGACAAAACATGCGGAAGTTGGTCAGATTCATTCGGAAGATATCCCGGAAGAACTCCCCGAGCTTTCTCGGAGCTTCGGCCACCACTTGGCCCGGGCCTGGAATCTCGAGCGCATAACTCGTAAAGTCGGGGAGATCAAGTGTGACCAGTTCACGTCCGCCATTCACATGGGGATTACCTCCCATGCGCCGGTTGCCAGCAGGCGCGAGCGCCGCCAATTCCTCGATGAACTTGCCACTCTCATCGAAGAGCTCCTCCGGCTTATAGCTTCTCATCCAGGTTTCGAGAATCTTGAGATGTTCGGGGTTTTCACGGACAGTCGCGAGTGGGACTTGGTGGGCGCGGAAGGTGCCCTCAATTGGAATTCCATCCACTTCTTTGGGGCAACCCCAGCCCTTGGGCGTGCGCAGGATGATCATCGGCCAGACCGGCTGCTGCTTGAACCCATCCTTGCGGGCTTCCCGTTGAATCGATCGAATGTCGGCGTAGCAATCGTCGAGGGTTTGAGCGAGGACCTGGTGCACGAGTTCCGGCACGTCGCCTTCGACGAAGTAGGGTTTATAACCCCGACCCACGTATAGAGCTTTCAAGTCTGTGTCACTGGTGCGACCCTGTGCGGTCGGCCCGGAGATCTTATATCCATTCAGGTGCAGAATCGGTAACACTGCGCCATCCCGCACTGGATTGAGGAAATTGACGGACTTCCAGCTTCCTTCAAGCGGACAGGTCTCGGACTCTCCGTCGCCGATTACGCAGGCAACGATGAGGTTGGGGTTATCGAATGCCGCACCGAATGCGTGAACCAGCGAGTAGCCAAGTTCTCCGCCCTCGTGCATTGAGTTCGGCACATGGGGTCCACAGTGACTGGGCACGCCGCCAGGTGTAGAGAACTTTCTGAATAGAAGGCGCATCCCATTTTCATCCGGCGTGATCTCAGGATGAACCTCCGTGTAGCTTCCCTCCAGATAAGAACTCGCATTGAGAGACGGGCCGCCGTGCCCTGGGCCTGCAATGTAGATGATGTCCGCGTCATGCTCTTTGATCAACCTATTGAGATGGACATAAATGAGGTTTTGACCCGGCGATGTTCCCCAATGCCCAAGCAGTCTTGGCTTGATCTGCTCCGCCGTGAGCGGCTCTCTTAAAAGCGGGTTTTGATACAGATAAATCTGGCCGATGCAAAGATAATTTGCAGCCCGCCAGTAGCGGTTTATTTTGTCGAGCAGATCAGGCGACAGTGGACCATCAGGAACTGGGACACTTGCTTCACTCTTGCCATCCGCGGCAATCGCGGTGGATAAGGAAACATCGAAGATAAAGCCAGATGAGATCCCAGTTTCTGCAAAGCAATGGCTCAGGGACACTGGACTTGTTTCCTTGTCCGCGGCGGGGGTGATTTCTGTTGTTGCCATGATTAAGTCCTCTCGATCTCTTCAACCCGGCGAAGGAGTTCTAAGGGTTTCGTGCCGCCGGCTCGTTTGCATCTGTTGGAATGGTGTTTGTCAGTTACTTTGCGAGCGACTTGCGGATTGATTTCAATTCCGCGCGGCGCTTTGGTGTGGTTTCGGGGTAAGCCATTTTCAAGTCCGTTAGCGCATCCGCAACGATTGCGGAAACGATCAGCCGCGCATTGTCCTTGTCATCCGCCGGGACCACATACCACGGGGAATCTTCCGTGCTCGTTGCACCGAGGCAATCTTCATACGCCTCGTGGTACTTGTCCCAAAATTTCCGTTCGTGGATGTCGGCGACGCTGAATTTCCAATTCTTGTCGGGCTCGTCGATGCGTTCAAGGAATCGCTTCCGCTGCTCATCCTTTGAAAGGTGCAGGAATATCTTGACGGTATGGGTGGAGTTCTGGCGAAGATGGCGTTCCAGATCGTTGATCGAGCGATACCTATCTTCCCAGAGAATCTTGCCCTCCTTCAGTTCTCCAGAGAGTTTTTGTAGGCGCAGAATCTCGGGATGCACACGAACCACCAGCACCTCTTCGTAGTAGGAGCGATTGAAGATACCGATGCGTCCTCTCTCAGGAAGCCGGCATGTCGTTCGCCACAGGAAATCATGCTCTAGTTCTTCAGCACTCGGCTGCTTGAAACTGAAGACCTCGCACCCTTGCGGATTGACACCGGACATGACGTGACGAATTGCCCCGTCTTTACCCGCAGAGTCCATCCCCTGGAAGATGAGGAGGAGCGCATGTCGGTCGGAGGCATAATGCAGGCGTTGCAGTGAGCCCAAAGTTTCAACGTGTTCCTGGAGCAATTTGTGATACTGCTTCTTTGACTTGCAAATCGCTTTGATGTTCGTTGGCCTGTCACTCAGCTTGAAGTTCTCTCCGGTGGCAACCCGATATTCGCCTGAACTGATCTTCATATTTCTCCACGCCTTCTCATTTCGACGGCGCCACAACACCATGATTTGTCTAGGACGCTTTTTTGTGTGCTGCCTGGGTCTCGCGCTCCGCTTCAAACCAGTCCTGATCTTGTTGACTTTGGCCATGCACACGCTGCTGGTACAACTCGAAAGCAGCCCCGGCGATTTCGGGGGTAAGGTCTTTCTGTTTCTTGACGAGCAAGGGAAGTCCATTGGGATCGAAGATGCGGTACGCGAGCAGCTTGACGCGATCGTTGATGAGAGCCCACACAATTGCATAGCCCCAAACGAACGCCGCCCACTTCCATCCGATGGGAGTCATAAACAGTCCGAATACGGCGATCAGGGTCGCCATGATCTGCGTTCCGAGGACCGCCATCCACAAGATGCGTGCAGGTCGAATCGACCAGAACGGGCCGCGTGTTCGCGTAAGGAAGATGGTCAAGTGCCCAGCCACCGAAAGTTTGAGGTACATGAGAGTCTGGATGTGATCCCGATCCATATGGAAGACGCGTTCGCCTAAATAGAACAGGCCAAACGCGGCCACGACTCCCGCAACACCCAGCACCGTCGAGATCGCAAGCACCAGGCGCATGTTCCATGCCTCTGGTTTGTCTTTATAGTGGACGTTGTCGTAGGCGATCGAGAGGATTGCTCCGTCGTTGAGCAAAGCAATCATAACGATCATCACTGCAGTCACGGGATAGAAGTTGAATACCAGAATCGCGAGCGTCATGAAGAAGAGCACTCGCAGTGTCTCCGTGATGCGGTACATGGCGTAGCTGTTCATCCGCTGGAAGATGCGGCGGCTCTCCTTCATTGCATCGATGATGACGGTTAGTCCGGATGTAAGCAGTACGATGGAGGCGGCCGCGCGAGCTGCATCCGTCGCGCCTGAAACCGCGATTCCGCAGTCTGCCTTCTTCAACGCCGGCGCATCGTTCACTCCGTCACCGGTCATGCCAACGATGTGGCCGTGCTTTTGCAGCACGTCGATGATGTGGAACTTGTGTTCCGGGAAGACCTGCGCGAAGCCATCCGCGTCTTCGATGGCCTTTGCCTGCTCGGGACTCGCATCTTTCTTGCTGTCGCCGAGCCCACTGGCATCCAGGATGTTGGTGCCCAACCCCAGGGTCCGTGCCGTCTCCTGGGCAATGGCGATTTGATCGCCCGTAACCATCTTGATCTTGACGCCCATTTGAACGGCGCTGGCGATGGTTGCCTTTGCCTGTTCGCGCGGCGGGTCGAAGAGTGAAAGCATCCCAACAAACTGCCAGTTGTTTTCCTCATCCGCATGAGCGACGCCCAGTGAGCGGAAGCCTCGCCCTGCAAAGTCACTGATCGCCTTCTCCACAGCCGCTTTGACTTCGCCAGCGTTCTTCGACATTTCAAGGACGACCTGCGGCGCTCCTTTGGCTACGAAGAATTGCTTACCGTCCCCTCCTTTGACCGTAGCTTCGGTGCGCTTGTGGACAGGATCGAATGGCTGGAAATGTACTACCTGATAATTCTTCAGTGCGTTTGAATCCTTGACCCCACCGATCACTGTGAGGTCGATCGTGTCTTTGTCTTCAGCGCGCGAGGCTAGCGCGGCCCAGAGAATTACCTGGTCGCCTGGAACGTTGTTGACTGTGAAGGGATCTCCCAGTGTCAGCTTGTTCTCTGTCAGGGTTCCGGTCTTGTCTGAGCACAAGACATCGACGCCTGCCAGTTCTTCGATTGCTGACAATCGAGTTACTATGGCCTCCTTCTTCGCAAGAAGACGTGCGCCTACTGCCATCGTTACCGAGAGCACAGTAGGCATCGCCACGGGGATTGCGGCAACCAGAAGCACCAGGCAGAACTCCAGCGTGGTGAGAAGCTTGTCGCCGCGAAAGAGAGCGACTACGAGTATCAACACCACCAGGGCGACTGCCAGGATGATCAGATAATCGCCGATCTTCAACACGGCTCGCTGGAAATGGCTTACTGAATGTGCGGACTGCACCAGCTGTGCGGTCTTGCCAAAGTAGGTGTTTGTGCCAGTGGCGTACACCATGGCGTCGATCTCGCCCTGCCGTAGAATTGATCCTGAAAAAACAGCGCCGCCCGGTTTGACGGTGACAGGCAAAGATTCACCGGTAAGAGCCGACTGATCCACTTCCACCGGGTCGCCGTCCAGCAGACGCGCATCGGCGGGTATGATGTCCCCCAGGCGCAAACGGATAACGTCTCCTGGAACCACTTCCGATGCTTTCGGGTTCGTCCATTTGCCGTCTCTCTTGACGCGAGCGTTGATCGCCAGTTTTGCCTTCAGAGCCTCAATTGCATTGCCAGCCTGATGCTCTTCCCAGAATCCGACCACGGCATTGGAACAAAGCAGGAGCAGTATGATGAAGAAGTCCAACCAATGCCGTACTACTCCGGAGAGGATGACAGCCAACTCGATCATCCATGGGATAGGCCCCCAGAAGTAAGAGAGAAACTTCAGGACTTCATTGGTCTTCTTTTCCGCGATCGCATTCGGTCCATATTGTGCCAGCCTCTTGCTCGCCTCGGCCTGACTCAGACCCTCCGGCGACGACCCCAGCTTCTTCTGCAAGTCGGCGATGGGAAGAGACTTGAAATCATCGTTTGAAGCTGGCTTGGATTGGGGTTTCTCGGCAATGTGATGGCATAATTCTCCTTTTCCGGTTCTTGCCTTCCTCCAGCCGGCGATGACTCTGGCGCAGCTCGGAAGATCGATGGACAGGCATTGAGAAGAGGGTTTATCGCAGGCTCCTTAATCCTCTAGAAGTGGTCGCATATGTCTAAAGACGCTTGCCTACTGACTTGGAACCTAAGAGTCTGCTGCAATCGAACCGAACTCTGCTCGAACACAATCCTGGTGAGTGCGCCTCGGCACTCCGCGCCTTACTTCCTTCAATTTTCCGAGATCACTAGATTCCCCTGTGCAAAGATCTGCGACTGGAATTGAATCGCGACCGCACTCGCGTGGGTAGATCGGCTTACGGCAAGTATCGTCCTGCGAATATGGATAGTCTGTATCAATATGCTCTAACGATGCGGACCGCAGTTCGTTGCAGGAGCCGGCCTCAGCACACTCGATCCTGTGCGTTGTGCTTCCACACGCAAGGCAGCATCGAATATTGTCATCCTGCCCGGCATTAAGGCACTTGCCTAGCAATTCCTAGAAACTTCAAAGTTTGGCGTTCCGGAGCCTCAGCGCATTGGCGATCACGGAGACAGAACTGAAGCTCATGGCCGCCGCAGCGATCATCGGGTTCAGGAGAAGATGAAATACCGGATACAAAACTCCAGCGGCAAGCGGAATGCCCAGAGCGTTGTAGACAAACGCAAAGAAGAGATTCTGCCGAATGTTGTTCATTGTCCGCTGGCTCAACCGACGGGCCTTCACGATGCCGCGCAAGTCGCCTTTTACCAAAGTGATCCCGCCAGTTTCCATTGCTACATCTGTCCCTGTTCCCATCGCTATTCCTACCTGCGCCTGTGCAAGTGCCGGTGCATCATTCACACCATCTCCGGCCATCGCGACGATGGCTCCCTGAGACTGAAGTTTTTTTACAACCTCCGCCTTTTTCTCTGGCAAGATGTCGGCCTTGAAATCAATCCCAAGCTTTTGAGCAACAGCAGCAGCGGTTGTGCGATTGTCGCCGGTGACCATGACAACCTTGATGCCCGACTCTTTCAATTCCTTGATAGCCTCTGACGCGGAATCCTTGATTGGATCGGCAACTGCGATTAGGCCGGCGAATCGTCCATCGGATGCGATGAACATGACCGTCTGGCCTTCCTTTTGCAGACTCTCTGCTCGGGCTTGCAGCGCTTCCGGCTTTGCGCCGAGATCCTGCATGAGAGCGGCATGGCCAATTCCGATGCGCTGGCCATGCAAAGTTCCAGTGACGCCCTTACCCGTTACCGATTGAAAGTCCGCAACATCGACCAACTCAGCGTTCTTCTCTTTAGCACCTGCGAGGATAGCCGCAGCGAGTGGGTGTTCGCTTGCTTTCTCAAGACTGGCAACCAATTGCAAGAGTTGCCCCTCATCGAAGCCTTCTGCCGGAATGACTGCAGTGAGCCGCGGCTTACCCTCGGTGAGGGTCCCAGTCTTGTCAACAACAAGCGTGTTCACCTTCTCGAAGATTTCCAGCGATTCCGCATTCCGAATGAGAATCCCCTCGTGCGCTCCGCGCCCCGTGCCGACCATAATGGACATCGGCGTTGCCAGCCCCAAGGCGCACGGGCAGGCGATGATTAGCACCGCGACCGCATTCACGATGGCATGGGCGTAGTGAGGCTGGGGGCCAAAAATCGCCCATACGGCAAACGTAATTGCGGAGGAGGCCAGCACCGCTGGGACAAAGAACGAAGCGACTGTATCCGCAAGCCTCTGAATCGGCGCTCGTGTCCTCTGGGCTTCACTGACCATCTTTACGATCTGGGCCAGCAGCGTGTCCGCGCCGACACGTTCGGCCTTCATCACGAAGCTTCCGGTTCCGTTGATCGTGCCGCCGACCACCTTCACATCCACCGTCTTTTCTACCGGGATTGGTTCGCCGCTCACCATCGACTCATCCACGGAACTGCGTCCTTCGATCACAACCCCGTCAGTCGGAACCTTTTCGCCTGGGCGAACCCGAATGCGCTCCCCCACCTGAATTTCACTCAGCGGGACATCGATCTCTGTTCCATCGGCAGAGATCCTCCGCGCGGTTTTCGGAGCAAGCCCAAGCAGTGCCTTGATGGCGCTGCTCGTCTGACTGCGGGCTTTCAACTCCAGGACCTGTCCAAGCAGAACCAATACCGTAATGACCGATGCAGCCTCAAAGTACAAGGCAAGATTGCCGGACATATCGCGAAAGGTGGCTGGAAAGATGCCGGGAGCAATGACAGCAGCGACGCTATAGAGATAAGCAGAACCGGCGCCGATCGCAATCAGCGTGAACATATTGGGGCTGCGATGGATGACGGACTGCCAACCGCGCTGAAAGAACGGCCAGCCAGCCCACAGGACCACGGGCGTTGCAAGCGCAAATTCGATCCAGCCGAGTAACGCTCCCAACAGCTGATGCTGAAGCGGATGCCCCGGCAGAATATCCGAGACCATGACAGCTAGCAGTGGAAGCGTGAGTGCGACCGCTATCCAGAAACGCCGCGTCATGTCGGCCAGCTCAGGATTGCCCGGATCGGACGATTCCGGACTCACGTTGCGGGGGTCTAGCGCCATGCCGCAAATCGGACAGTTGCCGTGTTGATCGCGAATGATTTGAGGATGCATCGGGCATACAAATTCGGGGCGTGAGGCTGCTGCGGCCGTCGTTGCATCTTCGAGCGTCATGCCACACTTTGGGCAATTTCCGGGACCGGCCTGATGTACGTCGGGGTGCATCGGGCAAGTGTAGTCGGCCTTTGGAATCTCTCTCTTTTCAACTTGCATGAGCGCCACCTGTATTTCCTGGAATCATCGACAGATAGTCCTACGACGGCTCAATTCCTGGAAAAAGCCTCAATCGAAAGTACGGGACTGATCTTGTCTTGATCGTACTTGCAGTTGCGAGTCCTGGATGAGCATTTCATTACGTCTCGAAACCTAATCTCGTCGTCCCGATTGCAACACTGCTTGTCTGACTAATGTGGCGAGAGAGGTGAAGCAACAGCAATGGCACGTCCCATGATCTGTATTTGCTTTTGATGAAAGACCATGCGTGGAACTCCTGCCAAAGGATGTGGCTGAAGAGCAACGTGCGTCGCGCTAGCCTCCAGGTAACCACAGAGAATTTCTCCTTGGTGCCGCACGACATAGATGGGACGATTCCAAAATTGCGGATCTGCTCTCCCATTCTTCGGAGGTGTGATGTCGTGGTCGTCGAATTGGACTATCGAGCCCGACCTGATCAGGGGGTTTAGTCCTTGGAAACTAGGATCTTGGCCCATTCGCAGGATTCCGTGCCGGTGAGGGGCGAAATCCGGGAATGCAGTTGAGAGTAATAATGGCCATTCTCCCCATTCCTCCAGGAACCGATGCCATTGATCGGTGGGTGCTGGTGCAGATGCGGGGTTGGACATAGAAGTGAGTTGATCTGCCTTTTCTGCTTTCATCATGGCGGTGAGCGAAAATTGCTGGACTCCCGGATTCCACAGTCGCAGCAGTCGAAGAACATCAGAAGGGCGCAAAGATAGAACGGCAACCATTGCCAAGAGCGCAGCGGTTCGTGGTGATAGCTTTCCATTGTGCTCGTAACGCCGCAATGTTCTGGCGCTCAGCCCGACACCCAGATGTTCCTCCAGAGCGTCGACCATCGTATTCAGGCGTACTTCCGTTATGCCGAACCGCCGCCTCTCAGCCGTGAGAAGAGCAGCGAACGATGTTTGCTCCCAAGGAAACACGAGCTGTGTATCGCTTCGTGGCATATGCGGATCGATCGATTCAGATCGGCCTATCGAAAGGCTAGTCGCAAAGAATAGAACCCGACCGGCGATGCGCGCTTCACTGGGATACGCAAATTCCTGAGGGACGCAGACCCTTTGTCCTGTTGTGAGAAGTAGTAATCGTCCCTTATCGACCACGCATCGGCAGCATGAGTACCCGGCGTGGTGTTGCAAGAAGTAATACCGTTCAGGATCAGGATTCTTGCGCTCGTCTTCATTAATTTCGCGGATCGCAATGATGGCTCCGGGTGGAATGGCTGGCAGCGCGCCTTCGTCGCTCGTGCCGACCTGCGCATAAAGTAGTGTGTGTCGTCTCCAATGCGGACCGCGGATCGTTCGGATAGGAACCTGATGTCTCCAGGAGCGGACCAAATCGAATAGGGTTGAATTCTGGCGGAGCGCACTTGCGGTTCCCAATTGCGACGGTACGTCCACCGGCCGGTCGCGATAGAACGGATAAGCTTCAATCAGCCGGGTTCTAGCTCCGTTTAGGCGGAAATCGAGCTGACGCATACTTTCGAGACTGTAGCCGAAGAGCTTGAATGCCCCGCCAATCGTTAGGTTGAGGTACTGCGAAATAGCGTGAAGCTGGCGAGGAGAGGGGGTATAGCCAAACTTGCGGATGTTGGTTATGAGATCCGGACTGAGTATGCCACGAACCTCCGGCTCGCTACCAGGCTCATTTCGACGCCAGGAACGTGAGAGCATCAGCAAATGCGATAGTATTTCCGCTTTCCTTTCCGCTGGCACGAGTTCGTAAACTGGCATGGATTCCTCGACAATTTGCGACCTCCACCAACGAGCACACGATGCCTAGCGCAGTGCGGCGACGTGACTGCGGAGAGGAGAGGACTTTGGGTGTAGAGTCTGAATCGAACGCAGCGCAGGCGGATTTATTTCGCCAACAGGAAATCCGGTCCAGAAGGCCATCCGCGTGTTCGTCGCGGTTCAGCGCAAGGTGTCGGCTGGCGATTCCGTACGTCGCCATCAGTGAGTCAACTCACCTGGCTGCTTACAGCCGTGCGCGGCGCAGAGTATGGCTAACTGAGCCGAATTGGCTCACCCACAGACGGGAATTTCCAGAAGTTCCGTTCTGTCCACGACCAGGTTTTCAGAAGCGGCTTGGGTCAGAGAGATCGTGAATCAATGACCGGATTGAAAGGTTTCGACGAAGAAAATCAGCGTACCTAATTTCAGCCGACTACCTTACAGCTTCGCCGAATTTTTCGCCGAATTGCGCGCCATAGGAGCTCCAAATCGTCCTTCGGACTCCACTCTACTCCGTTGATAACATGCGTGCTCCGGGCTTGATGAGTGCTCTGTTAACCGAAGGGTTGTAGGTTCGAGTCCTACCTGAGGAGCCAATAAATCAAGCACTTACAGCCACCTTACTAATCGACTTCGCCGAACTTCGCCGAATTCCATTCAGACCTTTCAGATTTCTCCCCTTCAGGCCCAATCTTTCCTCCGGCATCCTCCAATCGCCGAGCACCGCTGACGTGCGCGAGTTCACGGCGGCGAGGACGCTCTCTTCGATTGTCTGAACGTAAACGTCGCCCGTCGTCTTGATGCTCGCGTGCCGCAACATGCCCTGTGTGTCTTTCAGGGTTCCATGCTGCTGCATGTCCGTTCCCAGCGTCCGGCGCATCACCTGGAAGGTGACCAGCCGATCCGGGATGCCCAACTTCTGGGCCACTGGACGAACGCGCCATTTTAGGAAGTTTTTCCCCCATCGTGGCACTGCCTGTCCCTTCCGTTCTCCACGTCCGAACGTGGGGAACATCAGGGCCTCCGGCGAGGAGTCTTTCGAAAGCCTCCGCCAAGCTTCGATGACCGGTCGCACTTGCTCGGGAACCGGAATCGGCGCCTTGCTTTGCTTGGTCTTCAGTCGGCCGCTGTAGAACTGCCCTTCATAGGCCGTCCCGTAGGGCTGAAGTGCTTCGCCCGTCCAGGACTTCCATTGCAGGCCCATGACCTCACTCGCGCGAGGGCCACAGAAGATGCCGACCTGAAGGAGACAGAGATCGTGCATGTCCTCAATGCCGTTGACGAGGCCCAGAATCTGGTCCTGCGTCATCACTGGTTTTTCAACCGGCTTGGTCTGTGGCATCGTCACGTCTTCACCAGGGTCTTCCTTAAGGAACTTCTGTTTGCGGGCCATTGCGGTGATCGCTCGGATGTTCGAATAGCATGAGCGAACAACCGATTCGGAATACTCTTCAGCTAGTCCATTCAGCCAGATCTGAATCTGAAAGGAATCGAGCTTGCGCAACGGAAAATCGCCGAATTTTGAGATCAGGTAACGTTCAATCTGATCGGTATTGGTTTGCTTGTAGGCCGGGCTCCATTTGCCCTGCCGCATTGGAATGTAACGTTCCTTCACAAACCATCGAAACGTCACTGTTTCGTCCTGCTGAATACTGGGTATTTCAGTGAGTATCCCGCATTCCTTCAGGATCATCTCGCGCAACAACTGCTCTGCCTTCCACTTCGGATTCCCGGCTTTCGGGCAGATCGAGACATTGCGGTGTTTCCGGACCTCCTTTCCATCCTTGTCCTGTCCGTAGATCAGGTACTTGCCATACCACATCTTCACTTTCTTCCCGCTCGGGTAGACGGTGCCTTTCTGGTACTTCATTGCCATGTAGTTCTCCGTTTTCTGCTTCCGGTCCTGGTCGTGGAGAACAATTCCTTCATACACCAAATCGGGAGCGATTGGAAGTGGATAACGTGCCGAGCTCGGCCATGAAAATATCGACATCCGCGCAACGATACCGGATGAGTTTTCCTAGCTTCACGGCGGGAATTTTCGGAGATCGGCGTGTCGTGTGATCCCGAATAAAACGCTCCGACACGCCCAATTTGTCGGCCACCTGCCGAGCGTTCAACAAACGCTCGCCATCATGGTTCGGTTGCTCGGAGTTTCTGTCTTCCAGTTGGGAACCGGCATCGAGACGACGAGCCCCAATCTCAAACACTTGTCGTGGTGGAGGCTCTTGGACAGGCGCCAGCTCAATTTCATGAATCAGTGTGCGGCAGTTCTCTGATACCGGCGGGAATTTGGCGGAAGGCATGTTCGTGGCTGGCGTCTCGGACAAGTCTCTGACTTTGGCTGTTGCAGTCGACATTGCTCACCTCATTCATCGATAGTCGGGAATTAATTTTGCTGCGGTCTCTGAAACAGGAGCATCCTGCGTTCGCGATGCCCACCTCATTTCAGCCTCCAGCGAATTGGGCGATGCCGTCCAATACTTCCTGTCTATGCCGCCATACTTTCTGTCTATGGAAGAAACGAACGAGTTGCCGAACCAAGGGAACAAAAAAGTGCCTTATTGACTCGGGTGGTACTTTCTGTGGAAGCTGGCATTGAGATCGACTTCCGTATGGTTGATTCACTTCTGGCCTTGGAACGCAACCTTCAGGCAGAGGAGTTCATTCTCGTCTTTCACTGAATCCAGCTTGCTTCAGCTCTTTCGGGATGCCTATGCCAGGCTGTCCCGGATTGCCTGGTTCATCTGTCGGGCGGCGACCCATTGCACTTGCTTCATCGGCTTGAAGAAGGAACACTCGATGGAGCGCTGTTTCCGATGCCTACCTCTCAATTCAAACTATGCCGACCTCTCGTTTCTGTTTACGATCTTGCCCGGCGAGAAGACGAATCCACATCTCGGTTCGGAGTATCTTGCCGCGCTTGAGACCGACAACAGCACGCCCTACTTCCTCAACCTGCATAACGGCGAGGTTGAGCGAAGCGATCGGCGAGGTCGAGATCGTGCGTCTCCGCGAGACCCACTATGACGGATCACGGGCAGGAAAGATTTCGCGCTTGATCGGCAGACAGAACCTCTTGTTCTGCCATCGGAAGTCTCCGGCCTCGACGACCTGCGGGGCTTTCTCAAGTACGGCAATCATGTCGCTCGGTTCTCGTTTCCGTTCATCGCGCTCCAGGAGAAAAGCCCCCACTTTGATGAACGAGAAATGGACGACCTGATCGTGCCAAGCACTCCGCTCCCTATAGAGCCGGAGGCAATTCAGGGCAATCTCATATTCCCCGACGATGTGGTCCAGGCTCCCGGACAGGGAATGGAGTAGATGCCCATGCTGACTATCTCCATACCCTCTTCCTGGGCCCTGGCCCTCTGGACAACAACGGCTTTGCAGACTTCGTTGAAGGATACCCATTCGAGGATCTCCAGGGTGATGGCACCTTCTCTTCAGTTACTGGACACCTCTTCGGTCTCTATTTGCAAGACAAATACAGGGTGACGAGCCGGTTGACGCTCACTGGCGGGCTTCGGTGGGATCCTTATTCCCCATATACTCCCAAGAGCAATCAGATAGACTGCTTCAATCCCGGTCAGCAGTCGCAGGTATTTACCAATGCTCCCAAGGGACTGATATATCCCGGAGATCCCGGCTGTAGCAAAGGGGGCACCTCCGCGAAGTACGGTCTGGTTCAACCCCGATTGGGTTTAGCTTATCGGCTTGACAGCGCAGGAAACTCAGCGATTCGCGCTGGGTATGGGCTCTATTCCACTCAGTTCCAACTCGAAACTCTCAACGGGTTCTCCGCGCCTCCTTTCGTGCGCAGCTTCCTCATTGAGAACGTCCCTTTCGGGTTCCAGAACATTGATGATCCGTGGACTTCGATTGGACAGCCGGATCCGTTCGCTAGCGGATTTCACGACGCCGGCTACAAACCTCCTTCGGATGTCAGCTTTGCAGCTGCGGAATCGATCGGCTTTGCCGATTCGGCGATCGACAAGAACTTCCAGCCCGCTTACACCCAGCAGTGGTCTCTGTCGTTGCAACATGCTTTCACTCATTCCGACAGCATGGAACTCGCATATGTCGGAACTGAGGGGGTTCACATCGCGCAAAGCTACGACGCCAATCTCCCGGTGTATAACGGTAACCCTAAGAGCCCTAGCTGGTGTTCGGCCATATGGCTCCGAAGGCTTAACTCAAATCCTCACGCTGGTCAGCAACTCGACTTCAAACTACCACGGCCTCAACGCGACGTATCGTCATCACGGCGCAGGTGGTCTTGACTTAACGTCTGCCTTCACCTGGTCGAAATGCTTAGACGATGGGTCGCAGCCGGCCGTCACAAGTGGCATTTTTGGGGCAACGGGCGAGAGCAACAATCTGGTTGCCAATGGCGCGTACCTTCCACATGCGCGATATGGTCGGTGTGACTTCGATCAGAATCTCACTTCCCGTACCACGGCCGTCTGGAGTCTCCCTACGCTCAAAGGTGAGAGCAGCTTAGTACGCACCGTGGCTGGATCTTGGACCGTGAGCGCTCTCGTGGTAGCAGATGCGGGACAGCCCTTCAGTGTTACCGATGCTGCAGGTCTTTCGCAGACCGGGCTTAATCTCGACCTGGCGGACAGAGTGCCGGGTGCTCCGGTTTATTTGAATGGAAAGCTCAACATTGCAGCATTCACCAACAACGTGCCCGGAACCTACGGCAACTCCCGTCGAAATAGTTTCCGTTCGCCAACCTATGTTCATGTGGATCCAGCCATCATGAAGTCGTTCCCCATTTTCCCGGATAAGGTTCGTCTCCTATTCCGCGCGGAAGCCTTCAACGTCCTTAACCATCCCAACAAGTATCCGCCGGCTTCAGAATTCAATACACCGAGTACCTTTCGGATTGACTACTGCTGCCCGTGATCCCCGCATTCTCCAGCTTTCGATGAAGGTCTTGTTCTGACGAGTCTAAGACCAGCATCCACAAGTCTGACCAATAAAAGATGGCTTGTGGATGATATTCAGCCCGTGTCCGAACGAACGAGCAGAACCTAACGGGAGTACGATGACAACGACTCGCGCACAGCGTTCAAAGCGAAATAACGATGGATTTCCACCAGGGATTTAGGCAAAGGAGAGACGATGGGCAGATGGAAGCGGTCAGTTGGAAAGCCTGGAAGGCAGTCGCCATTCTAGGTATTGGATTGTTTAGTGCGGGTTCTCAATCGGCGAACTCGCAGCAGAACAGCGCGGTCCAGTGGTAAGCACGGCGGATCCGATCTAGTCATGTTGAAGGCGCCATTCATCGACATCGATGAATGGC
>CAVREZ010000010.1:0-614638 GCA_963720285.1 uncultured Acidobacteriota bacterium | reverse complement strand
GCGTGGGTGAGCCGTCCTCATGGATCAGCCGCATCTCCTGAAGGCCCGTGAGCCGATCGGCCAGTTCGACGGGGTTTGCGATCGTGGCTGAGGTGAGCAGGAAACGAGGTTCGCTGCCATAGGCCGCGGCGATCCGCCGCAGCCGGCGGAGCACGTTCGCGACGTGGGAGCCGAACACGCCGCGGTAGACGTGGGCCTCATCGATGACCACCACGCTGAGGTTGGCGAAGAAGTCCGCCCAGGCGGCGTGGTTGGGGAGGATGCCCACGTGCAGCATGTCGGGGTTCGTGAGCACGACGTTCGCGTTCCTGCGGATCTCCCTGCGTGTCTCGCGCGGGGTGTCGCCGTCGTAGATCGCCGGGCGCACGCGCTTGGTGAGCCCGAAGGCGGCCAGCGCCCGCGCCTGATCCTGGGCGAGGGCCTTCGTCGGGTACAGGTAGAGGGCGCGTGCGTTGCCCTGCTGGCAGAGGTGCTGGAGGGTGGGCAGGTTGAAGCACATGGACTTGCCCGAGGCCGTTCCGGTCGTCACGATCGTCGGTCCCTGCATCGCCGCGAGGAGCGCCTGCACCTGGTGGGAGTACAGCTGCTCGACGCCCATCCGCGTGAGGGCGGCCAGCACATCCGGGTGAAGCTCCGCCGGCGGGTCCACGAGCTGCGCCCGCCCTGGCCCCTCGCGCGCCTCGCGCACGAGCCTTCCGTCCTTGAGGCCCTCATCCAGCAGCTCGCTCCACGGGTCGGTTGTGCGCTCTTTGGCCACGGGTTGCGATAGTAGAGGCGATGTCCCCCTCCTCCGTGCACGCCGGCGAAGAAGCCGGCAAAGAGCGCGCTTCCATCCGCTCGTTTCACCATCAGCTCCTATCCAGCCGCTCGCATCGCGTCCGAGCGAGCCGAGCGCCGGCTGGGCGTGTCGGTGTGCCTGCCGGCACGCGAGTGCGCCGACACGGTGGGCGAGATCGTCGCCGTCCTATGCGGGCTCCGTGAGCAGGGCGTTCTCGACGAGATCGTGGTCGTGGACGCAGCCTCCGCCGACGGCACCGCGGAGGTGGCCGAGCGCGCGGGCGCGGTGGTCCGCCAGGAGGCGGAGCTGATGCCATCGTGTGGGCCGGTGCTCGGCAAGGGCGATGCGATGTGGCGCGCGCTGCCGGTGCTGGAGGGCGAGCTCGTGTGCTTTCTCGATGCCGACACCCTCGACTTCTCGCCCCACTTCGCGACCGGCCTGCTGGGGCCGCTGGTCTGCGAGGCGGGCGTGTCGTTCGTGAAGGGCTTCTATCGACGGCCGTTCGCCCCGGGCGGCCCGCCGCAGGCGCAGGGGGGAGTCCCCGAGCCCGAGGGGGCGGGCGGGTCAACCATCTGATGGCACGGCCCGCGCTTGAGCTCTTCTACCCCCAGCTCGCGGCCGTGCGCCAGCCGCTCGCGGGCGAGATTGCGGCAGGCGGGAGCTGCTCGAGCGGCTGCCGTTCGCGACCGGCTACGGCGTCGAGATCGGCGATGCTGATCGACGTCTGGCGCGAGGTGGGCCTCGAGGGGATCGCCCAGGTGGACCTCGAGGAGCACCGCAACCGCCACCAGCCGCTGTCGGCGCTCACGCCGATGGCGCTGACCGTGTTGGCCACGATCGCGCGCAGGCTCGAACGTGACGGTCGTTTGATGGCGCCGCCTGCGGCGGCGGGTGCGCCTGCGGGGAGGTTGCACAGGCGCCGCTGGAGCGTCCGCCGCTGGCTGAGCTCAGGGTTGCATGACCGCTCGCTGCGTGTACCTCGATCTCGACGGCACTCTGCTGGGCCGCGGCGCCTCGTTGCTGCACGACGGAGAGGGGGCGGTGTCGATCGATGGCGTACGCGCCGTGCAGACTTGCCTGCGCGCAGGCGTGGAGGTCGTGCTGATGTCCGGCCGCCGCCGCGCCCAGGTCTTCGAGGACGCGAGGCTGCTCGGCCAGAGCTCCTTCATCTATGAGGCGGGCGCCTGCGTGGTGCTCGACGGGGAAGAGCACTGGCTGACCGGCGAGCTGTTGCCGGGCGAGCTCACGATCGCCGAGCAGATCGAGCGCTCCGGAGCGCCGGCCCTGTTGCTCGAGCACTACGCCGGGCGGCTTGAGTACCACGAGCCCTGGCACGTTCAGCGCGAGGTCTCCCACCTGTTCCGCGGACTGGTGGACGCGCAGGAGGCCGACCTGCTGCTGGCCGAGCGCGGCCACGGCGATCTGCGGCTGCTGGACAACGGCGTCGTCACTCGCCGCTCAGAGGCTCTCGCCGCGCTGCCGCACGTGCGCGGCTACCACCTGCTGCCGGCGGAGGCCTCCAAGGCCGGCGCTGTCGTCTTCCACCGCCGCGCGCGCGGCTATGCGCGCGAGGAGACCTTCGCGGTCGGCGACTCCCGCGAGGACCTCGCCTGCGCCCCCCACGTGAACGTCTTCTGGCTCGTCGCCAACGCCGTCGAGCGCGATCCATCGATCCGCGAGGCGATGGCCGCCCATGCCAACGTGCGGGTGGCCGAGGCCGGCCACGGCGCGGGCGTGTATGAGGCGGTCGTCAGCACACTGATGGGCGGTACTGAGGGTGGCTGACACCGACATCGAGCGTCGCCTGACGGAGGCGGGCAGCGAGTTCATCGAGTCGCACCGGCACGCCGAAGCGGCGATCTCAGAAGCCGCGGACGCTGGCATGCCTCCCGATGCCATAGCCCACGTCAGTGGCCTCTCGCCCGAGACGGTCGCAGCCTTCCTACGGGTGGCTCGTCCAGACGCCTGAGCCAAGCCGACGGGAGCGGTTATCTCCCGGACACCCCCACCCGTCCTCATGCAATTTCCGCCTTCCCACGCCTCACCTGCTGGCCGTTGCGTCCGTACTCTCTGTTGCACTGTTCGTCGTGAGTGTCCGCGGCAGTGCATGCTGTGCGCTGGTCGTTCAGGTCGATCAGCCTTGCTTCGCCCTCGACCATAGATCCGATATGCTGAATGATCTCGTTAAGCAACCTCGCAGGGTTGACGAGTGGCGTGGTAGCTACTATGTTCGCCCCGTTCCGCCACTAGATAGATCTGCAAATTGCGTGGTATCCCGTAGGTAGAGACTTTAAACATACCGAATACTAACGCTAACAAAAACTAGCTACCGCGTTGACGAGATCGTAAAACACATGCACGATAATCTACCCGAAGGTCCCGCGTCGCCGCTAGGCGGCGAGGCGCGTCCGAACCCCTACTTATAACCCGCCCTGAGCCAGAGATCTACTTCTCGCGCACTCGGCAAGTCGATTGTCGAAAAGCGAATCTCAGCCCGAGCACAGCACGCTAACTAACTAGTTACCCGACCCGAGAAGCCGATCCCGCCTACGCTAGTTAGCGAGCTCCGAGAGCCTCATTCGCAGCTATACCCTGATGCTCTCGCGAAGTTCTCCGTCATCTTTAGGAAGCACCTAGCGGACGTACTCGTCAGACACCGTCGCGTTGAGACGCTAACAGTGAGAAGAACGTTATCGAGCGCCGAACCTCGTTGAGGCGCTTGCCCATCTTAGAATCCTGTTCGCCCGTGCGCCCGAGCTAGATCGAGACAAGCAGCTTGAGCAGGTTGCCTACCTCGGAGACCATCTCCGCCGCGTGATGATAGAGTCATTTGAGGTTGAGGTCTACGTCACTATCGCGACGCGTGGGACGACAAGAATTCGCCTGACAGCATCGAGCGCCGCTACGACGCGCTAGCAGCACCACTGATCCGTAACAAAAAGCTGATAGGTCATATCACCCCGGAGGAAGTGCAAGACCGCTTTGATGCGCTGAGCGACGATATTGTCCAGGCGCGGAGAGCGAAGATCGCTGACAGTGATTGAGATCTCTAGACGAGCGCTGCGGATGACCTTGAGTCCGCTGCGAAGAAGATGAAGATCCTCAAGCGTGAGATAGGGCTCGCAGTCGACGCCGCAACGTCACAAGATACTCCACCGCCTGCTCATGCTGGCCGGAGTGGTCCTGAGCGCTGTGTTTAGTGCGCGTCGCTATTGCAGTTCAAGCGATCACATAGAGACCCGCGGTACGCCCGACCGCCCAAGTGAGCGTCGGCGTAATCGCCACCAGCTCGCAGCGGCGCGCGCATAACGCCAAAGGAACTGAGCGACGCGTCTAAAAAAAGCTGCTCAGGTCTCACGGTCTGCTCGTTCAGAGAGTCAGGAGAGAGGTTCCCGTCGATCTGTCCGCGCATAAGTACATAGCGCTGTAGGAGTGGGTCCCGAATCTTATATCTGTAGCGATAGCTCGATCCGTACCGGTCTAGAACACCGCCACGTTAGCCGTCGCCGGAGAAGTCCTTCAGATGCTGAACAAAAGCCGGCAGGTCCCTGAAGGTTCCCGTGATGCGCTGAAGTTCATCGCGGACGTCTGTTCCTCCGAACGTACCCTTCTCATCGCGCTTTGCTAGAGCACAGGCAAGCAGGACCTGCTTGTACAGCGTCTCCCTGTTGCTTGTCGTTGCTCGATAGTAAATGTCGAGGACGGACTGCTGCACGCTCTCGATCGACCGTCCGATTGCAGCATCAAGATCGTCCGGCCTACGTTCATGCGGCCGTCATCTAGCGCCACGCGGCATGCGTTCTGCGTGATGAGGTGGACGTAGTTCTTGTAGACCCTGTGCGAGACCGACACGCTCTCCGTGAAGTCGGCATCGACGATCATCTCGCATGCGTGACCCCCTTGTCCACTATCTGCGCAAGCTCCTCTGGCGACATGTTGCGCATAAAGATCTGCCCCAACGAGCGTCGCACTGACTGGTGTGCCTGAACTAGGCCATCGATGTCATCCGCGACGCCGACGAGCACGACGGTAGCCGTGTCAGCTAGTCGACAGCACCTTAGTGGTGTCGGCGAAGTCGACCTTCTCGCTTGTTGGTAGCCTGTCAAACTCGTCGACAAAGATCACCAGCGGGGTCGACCAGCAGCGGAAGAGACCACGCCGAACGTGTAGCGGAGACTGGCCGCCGAGATCGAAGATCTCGGTCGATGGGATCTCCGTTGAAGCTCGCTCACCAGCAAAACCAAAACCTGGGTCCGAAGGTCACGAACAGGTCCCCGAAGATAGATCGCCACACGCTCTCGAACGTGTCAGTGGCGCTACATGTGTAGTGCAGAGCGACTGCTGGCTCGTCCTGTGAGGGTTGCTGAGCGCCTTCACCATCACCTTTGCAAGTGGCTTGCGCACCGCGCCCACCGTAGACGGCGGCGTGCTGGCCGCGCTGTTCTACATGTCGATGAGCCGCACCATCTGTGAGCTACTACCGGCGAACAAGGACTCGTTGTCTAGGGCTGCTGGGCGAAACGCCTTACTGACTAGCTGTTGTCTATCTCCCGAAAACCGCCACCACAAGCGGCGCCACAGCCCCGGCTGGGGGCGTCTTCGCCAGCGCGCGGGCGGCGGCACGGTGGCACGCACCAGTGCCACCCAATCGTCCAGCGGCAGCTCGCCTGCGATCAGGCGGCCCAGCGCGCCGGTGACGGGCGCGCCGACGCCCGCGTGCTCGAGTGCGCGGGCCAGCAACGGCACCAGCTCGAGCGCCTCCACCGCCTGGCCGACGATCGCGGGGATCTCCTCGGCGGGAACACCGTCGGCGAGCAGCTCGCCGGCACGACGATTGCGGCTGGTGCTGGCCAGCGCGGTGGCCACCAGATCGCCGGCGCCTGCCAGGCCGATCATCGACTCGGGTCGCGCGCCGAGGCCCTCGGCGTAGCGCCAGACCTCGGCGAAGATATGCCCGGCGGCCGCGCCGGCGGCGTTGAGCCCCTGCGCCTCGGTGGCGCCCGCCGCGAGCGCCGCGGCGTTCTTCGCCGATCCCGCGAGCTCGACGCCGAGGGGATCATTGGACTGCTCGCACACGACGCCGGCGCGCGTGAAGATCTGCGCCAGCGACCGCGCGAGCTGCTCATCGCTCGAGGCGGCCACCAGCGCGGCGCCCGCACGCACCATCTCCCTGGCGTGCGCCGGCCCACCCAGGCACGCGATCCGGTCAACGCCGAAGGCCGCGCTCAGCACCGTTGTCGGCGGCAGTCCCTCGGGTGGGATGAGGCCCTTGGCCACGGACACGACCGCCGCGCGCCTGCCAAGACCGCCGTCGCCAAGCGCCCTGATCACCTCGCCGAGCCCGCTCGAGGGCACCGCCAGGAAGACGTAGTCCGCGCGGGCCACGCCGGCGGCTGCGGGCTCGATCCGCAGCTGGCCGGGCAACTCGACCTCCGGCAGGTACACGCGATTCTCGCGCTGCTCATCGAGAAGCGCGGCCTGCTCGGCGGTTCGCGCCTGCAGCGTCGTGCGCAGTCCGCCGCGGGCCAGAAGCACCGCCAGAGCCGTGCCGAAGGACCCCGCTCCAATGACCGTGGCGCGCGTTGATCCGGAGGCGGATCTAGAGCGCGGGCGCGAGGGGGCGTGGCGCGGTGGGGCGCAGGCGGGCCCGCGGGCGCCGCGGCAGTGCTCCCAGGGGGCTCGGGCTCGACCATCTCGGTGACCGAGCCTAGCGGTCGATCCTGTACCGGCGGACCTGAGCGCCGGCCTACACGAGCCCGGCCAGCCGCCGCCCGGCGGCCGTGAGCGCCCGGGTGCTCGAGGCCTCGAGGATCACCTGCAGGTCGAGGATGCGCGCGTCGAAGGCGTCAAGCAGATTCTGCGCAGCCACAGCGTAGGCGGGCACCCCAGCCTGGCGGGCGCGCGTCGCGATCTCAAAGGCCGGGCTCGCGGTGAGCGTTGGCTCGGCCAGGCGCGCCTGGGCGAGAACCACCGCCCGCGCTCGGAGCATGCGCGCGTCGAAGTCAATCGCCTCGAGCAGTGCGCGCACGTCGGTCGGCAGATCGTCCTCGGAGCCGATCGGGCACACGTCGGCCAGGAATCCACCCCCATCCAGCCCCCGTGCGATCGCGGAGCCCACCCGCTCGGCGTTCAGCCGCTCGAACGCGCCGGAGGCGATGAGCACTGTCCGGGAGATCACGATCGGGCATCCTTCCATCAATGGCGGCAAAGAAAGCTGAACACGTCATCGTGGAGGCCGGCGGCCACGAGCTGCGCGTCAGCAGTCCCGCCAAGATGTTCTTTCCCGAGCGCGGCTTGACCAAGCTGGATCTCGTCAACTACTACGTGGAGTGCGAGCAGGCCGTCGTGCGCGGGCTGCGTGACCGCCCGACGGTGATGAAGCGATGGGTGGACGGGGTGGAGGGGGAGCCGTTCTTCCAGAAGCGCGTCCCCGACAGCGCGCCCGAGTGGCTTCAGACCGCGACGGTGACGTTTCCCAGCGGACGCCACGCACGCGAGCTGGTCCCCAACGACGCCGCCCACCTCGTGTGGGGGGTCAACCTGGGTGTTATCGACTGGAACCCCTGGCCCGTGCGCAGGGAGGACCTGGACCACCCCGACGAGTTGCGCGTCGATCTCGATCCACAGCCCGATGTGCCCTTCGCGGAGGTGCGCGATGTGGCGCTGTGTGTGCGCGACGTGCTCGAGGAGCATGGCCTCCCCGGTTTCCCCAAGACCTCGGGCTCGCGGGGCATGCACGTGTACGTTCGGATCAAGCCTGAGCACAGCTTTGAAGAAGTCCGCCGGGCGGCGCTCGCGCTCGCCCGCGAGGTCGAGCGCAGGATGCCCCACCGGGCCACGAGCCGCTGGTGGAAGGAGGAACGGGAGGGCGTGTTCCTCGACTACAACCAGAACGCCCGCGACCGCACGGTCGCCTCGGCCTACTCGGTCAGGGCCGTCGCCGACGCGCGCGTCTCCTGTCCCCTCGAATGGGATGAGGTCCCCGACGTCGAGCCGGCCGAGCTGCGTCTGGACACCGTCCCGGCGCGGCTGCGCGAGCGCGGCGACCCCTCGGCCGGCATCGACGAGCACCCCGTGCGCCTCGACCCCCTGCTCGAGCTGGCGGCTCGCGATGAGCGCGAGGGCCTCGGCGACGCGCCCTGGCCGCCGAACTTTCGCAAGCAGAAGGGCGAGCCGCCGCGCGTGCAACCGAGCCGGGCGCGGCGGTGAGCCTTCCACTCGCTCCCCCCGTAAAGCCCCAGCTGGCACTTTCGCGAAAGGAGCTGCCGACGGGCGAGGAGTACTCCTACGAGGTCAAGCTCGACGGCTTCCGCTGCCTGGCGTTCGTGGACGGCGAGGAGGTGTTCCTGCAGTCGCGCAGCGGCAAGCCGCTCGGACGCTACTTCCCCGAGCTCGTGCTGCCAGCCCGGTCGCTACGTGCTCGACGGCGAGATCGTCGTGCGCGGGGCCGACGGCCTCGAGGACTTCGACGCGCTCGGCCAGCGCATCCATCCGGCGGCCTCGCGCGTGGCGCTGCTGTCGGTCGAGACGCCCGCCCGCTACGTGGCCTTTGACCTGCTGGCCCGTGAGGACGAGTCGCTGCTCGCCAGCCCGCTGGAGGATCGCCGCGCAGCGCTCGAGCAGCTGCTCGCCGGCGATGAGCTTCGCCGGCGCGCCCGTCGAGCTGATGCGAGACGACGACCGACCTCGATGTGGCCCGCGGCTGGCTGGTGCACGCCGAGGGGACCATCGCCAAGGACCGCACCGCGCCGTATCGCCCGGGCGAGCGCAAGGGCATGGCCAAGGTCAAGCGCGTTCGCACGATCGACGCGATCGTGGCCGGGTGGCGCCCCGGCAAGGAGCCGGACACGGTGGGCGCTCTGATACTCGCCCTGTATGACGGCGCTCGGAGCTGCGCGTGGTCGGTCACTGCTCCGGTCTCACCGCCCCTGAGAAGCGCCGGCTCGTCGGCTTTCTCGAGCCGTATCAGACGGGCGAGCACGGCACGGCGGACCCGAGCCGCTGGAGCGCGGGCAAGGAGCTCGAATGGATCGCGCTGCGCCCGGAGCTGGTCGTGGAAATCGACTTCGACCACGTCTCCGCCGGGCGCATTCGCCATGGCGCGAAGCTGCGCCGCTGGCGCGATGACAAGGACCCGCTGGAGTGCACGTTTGATCAGCTGTCCGTGTGAGCCGCGCAGGAGGCCGGCTGCGAGGGACGTGGTCTAGGATCAAGCCATGGCCACCGCCAGCGCGACCGTCGCCGAGGAGGAGTACCTGCAGATCCTGTTCTGGCTGCAGGAGGCCGGCCTGCCGATGACCGGCGCCAACATGGTCCGTGCGATGCAGCTGTCGGCGCCCACGGTCCATGAGATGGTGGGACGGCTGGAGCGCGACGGCTACATCACCCGCGACGCGGACCGCACGATCACGTTCACCCCCTCGGGGGCCGAGCACGCGGAAGGCATCGTTCGCCGCCACCGCCTGATCGAGCGCTTCCTCACGGATGTTCTCGGCGT
Source organism: uncultured Acidobacteriota bacterium (assembly GCA_963720285.1). Lineage (GTDB taxonomy): Bacteria > Acidobacteriota > Terriglobia > Terriglobales > Acidobacteriaceae > Acidicapsa. The sequence continues at coordinate 605,363 of CAVREZ010000010.1, read as the reverse complement.
TCCCTGGGATGAGGTGCATGAGGAGGCCGAGCGCCTCGAGCACGCCATGTCGCCGGTGCTCGAGGAGCGCATGCTCGCCGCCATCGGCGACGCCAAGACCTGTCCTCATGGCCATCCGATCGCGGCCGGCGCGCGTCTGGCCGGCGTGCCGCTGGCCGATGTCGAGATCGGCGCCAACGTGCGCGTGCTGCGTTTTGAGAACGAGGCCGAGGACCTTCTCCACTACCTGATGGCCTCGGGCCTCGAGCCCGGGCTGGAGGGCAGCCTGACCGTCCGCGACGATGAGCAGGTCGTGGTGCAGGCGGACGACGGCCGTCTGCTGCACCATCACCCCCAGCGTCGCCGAGACGGTCTCCGTGATCGCTGATCCCTCACCGCCCGAGCGCACCGCCCTGCCCGAGCAGTTGGTGCTGGGTCAGCGCTACGGGCGCTGAGCTCGGCGTCTGATTACGCGGCGCTCACCCTTCGGGTAGCCGTTCCAGCGGCTGCACGTACGAGAGCAGGCGGCCGTCCAGGAGCGTGTGCACCGCGAAACCGAGCGGCTCCTCGGCCGTGGCGAACGGGAGATCATCGCGCGGACGCAGATCCAGGCGCAGCGCCGAGTTGGTGCTCGGGCAGATCAGCAGCGGGCGTCCGGCGAAGGCGGTGATCATCGTCGTGTGCACGTGCCCGCAGGTGACCGTCTGCACCTGGGGATGGCCCTCCAGGAGCGCCTCGAGCGCCACGCGATCATCTGCGGCCAGCCCGATCGCGTCCATCGCGCGTACGCCCGTGAGCGCCGGCGGGTGGTGGAGCGCCAGCAGTGTGGGGGTCTCGGGCTGCTCGCCGAGCGTCTCATCCAGCCACTCGAGCTGCTCCTCGCCGAGCGCGCCGTCCTCGCGACCTGGGAGGTGCTGTCGCAGCCCACCACCCGCAGCGGCCCGCAGCTCACCGCGAAGCACACGCGTGCTCCGGCGGGCGCCGGTCCGGTCCCAAAGCACGCTCGCAGCAGATCGCGATCGTCATGGTTGCCGGGGATCGCATGCACTGGGACGCCGAGCGGCGTGAGCAGCTCGAGCGCCTCCTCGTAGGCCGCGCCGGCGGGCTCGTCGGCGAGATCGCCGCTCACCAGCACGGCGTCTGCCGGCTGCGGGAGGGCGGCCACGCGGCGTCACGGCGTGTTCCAGCCGCCTGGCCGGCCCCTCTCGGCCCTCGCCCGCGCGCAGATGCAGGTCGCTGAGCTGAACGACGATGGCCGGCGGCCTCAGGCTCGCGGGCTGAAGCTGCACTGCATGCGCTTGACGCCGTGTATGAACGCGCTGCGCAGCAGCTCTGGCTCCTCTGCCTCGATGTCGGGAAGCACGCTCAGGAGCTCGGAGAAGATCGACCGCAGCTGCGTGCGCGCCAGTGAGGCGCCCAGGCAGTAGTGCGGGCCGCCGCCGCCGAAGCCCACGTGCCGATTGGGGTCTCGGGTGATGTCAAAGCGCCAGGGATCCTCGAAGGCCTGCTCGTCGCGATTGGCCGAGTGATAGAAGAGCACCACCTTCTCGCCCGCCGGCAGCGTCTCGCCGTGCAGCTCCACCTCATGGGTGGTGGTGCGCCTGAACGTCATCACCGGTGACGCCCACCGTATGAACTCCTCGACGGCCGTCTCAAGGCGCCCGTCGAGGTCCTCCTGCAGCAGCGCGCGCTGGTCGCGGTTGACGCTCAGCGCGCGCAGGGCGTGCGAGGTGGTGTGGCGGGTGGTGTCGTTGCCCGCCACCGACAGCAGCACGAAGAACGCCGCGATCTCGGGGTGCGTGAGGTGCTCGCCGTCGATCTCCGCGTGGACGAGGCCGCTCATCAGGTCATCGCCCGGGTTCTTCTCGCGATAGGCCGCCAGTTCTGTCGCGAACTCCGTCAGCGTCCACAGCGCCTCGCCGAGCACCTCGATCGGCGGCCTGTCGCCGAAGGCCTCGGGATCGGAGGCGGTGACCAGCAGATCCGCAGCGGCGACCACGCGCTCGCGGTCGGCGTCGGGCACGCCGATCATGTCGGAGATCGTGATCAGCGGCAGCCGCTTGGCCACCAGCTCGACGAAGTCACCGCCGCCGGTCGGCGCCGCCTGCCTCGACGATCCGGCGAGCATTCGTGCGGATGCCGTCCTCGATGCGGGCCACCTGGCGCGGGGTGAACGCCGAGGACACGAGGCCTCGCAGCTTGCTGTGGCGCGGCGCGTCCATCGCCAGGAACGACAGCGAGGCCTCGAGGAACTCCGGCGGCGCATCGGCGAATTGCGTCCCCTGGCCCGAGCAGAAGCTCTCCGGGTCGCGCGAGATCCGCCGCACATCGTCGTAGCGCACGATCGCCCAGTAGCCGGGGCGCTCGCCCTGATCGGGCAGGCCGAGGATGTCCTCGGGCGGGTCATGACGCGAGATCGGCGCCTCACGCCGGAGCCACGCGAAATAACGATCGCGCTCCTCCGCCGGCTCACCCCAGAAGTCCAGAGGAGCCGAGATCGACGTCCGGAGTATGCGAAGCCTCTGAGACGGCCACGAGTTGACTGTACTGACCGCCGCCTGGGCATGTTTCCCTCCGCGTGCGGTGCCGTCTCGCGCGAGCACCGGCGATGCTCGAATAGGGTCTGGGTCATGGATCCCGCAGGGCGGGCACCGCTCGGACAGCGTGCTCTCGGGGAATCCGGGAGGGCCGGCGATTCGCCGGGCGTGCCGCAGGACCGCTCCGCGGTCACCGCGACCGTCGCGGCAGCCTTTGCCGAGGACCCGGCGTGGGCGTTCATCTTCGGCGACGCAGTACGAGCGGCTGGTCCACAGCTTCGTCGCGGTGCTGTTCGATTCGCAGGGTGCGCTCGCACAACGTCTGGGTCACCGACGACCTGGCCGCGGTCGCGATGTGGGACGCGCCCATCGAGACCGAACACGCATCGGGATACGCCGAGGACCTCTGGGCCGGCTACCGGGCGATCGCCGGTGATGACGCGTTCGAGCGGCTGACCGTCTACAACAACGCCGTCGCCGCGCACACTCCGGCCGAGCCCCACTGGTATCTCGGCATCCTGGCCACGCACCCCGCAGCGCCGGCGCGAGGGTCTCGCCACCGCGGTTCTGGCACCTGTTCTCGATGGGCAGATCAGGCGAGCATCAGCCTGCTGTCTTGAGACTTCCACCGCTGAGAACCGTCGCTTCTATGAGGGGCGGGGATTCACCGTGACGGCCGACATCGTGCTGCCGGGCGGCCCACCCACCTGGTGGCCTGACCGGGCCCCGGCGAGGACAGGCAGGCCGTGAGCTCTCAGGAGAGCGAGCGGTATGCGGCCGCGAGCCGGGAGACGCCCTCGTCGATCTGCTCCGGCGTCACGCCGGAGTAGGCCAGGCGAAGCGTGTTCTCGCCGCCCTCCAGCAGGAAGTCGGTGCCCTTCACGAACGCCACCCCGCGCTCGGCGGCGGCGTGGTGCAGGGCGTGAACATCGGTGCCGTGGGGCAGCGTCACCCACATGAAGTAGCCGCCCTCCGGATCGACGAACTCGGCCTCTGCGAGCTCGCGTCGCAGCGCGTTGCCCAGCGCCTCCGCGCGCTGGGCGAGCGCCGCCTTGACCGTCTCGATCGAGCGCTCGATCGCGCCGGAGGCGCAGAACTCATAGACGATCGCCTGGGAGACCATGTTCGGCGAGATGTAGGTGTTGGTCGCCAGTTGCGCCACCGCATCGATCAGCTCGGGCGGTCCGACGAGGTAACCGACGCGAATGCCCGGGCAGACGGTCTTTGAGAAGGAGGACGCGTAGACCACGCGGTCGGGCGCCATCGACAGCATCGTGGGCAGCGGCTGCCCGCTGAAGCGCAGCGCCACATAGGGGTCGTCCTCGAACACCACGAACCCGTGCGCGGCCGCCAGCTCGAGCAGCATGCGGCGCTTGGCCAGCGAAAGCGTGTAGCCCGCGGGGTTCTGGAAGTTGGGGATGATGTGCGCGAGCTTCGGGCGCGCAGCCCGCTGCGCCGCTGAGCAGACCGGCGAGCGCGTCGGTGTCGATGCCGTCCGGCTCGCAGCTCGACCGCGTGCAGCCGCGCGCCGCGCTGGCGCAGCGAGAGCAGCGTGCGGTCGTAGGTCGGGCGCTCGACGATCACCTCGTCGCCGGGGCGCACGAGATGCTCGAACAGGAACGCGTCCGCCTGCATCGACCCGTTGGTCACGAGCACCCGCTCGGGCTCGACGCCGTGCAGGTCCGCGATCCACGCACGCAGACGGGGATAGCCGACGGAGGTGCCATAGGCCGTCGTGCCGGCCGGGTCGCTCTCGAATGCGCGCACGGCGGCACTGCGCAGGCCCTCCACGTCGATGATGTCGAGCGAGGGTGCGCCGCGCGCGAAGGAGATCGGAGGTCCGCTGGGTGCCGGCATGGTCGCGAAGCTTAGGCGGCCGAGCAGCTCGTCGTAGTCGTGGGCGAGCTCCTGGGTAGTGCGCTCCAGCCGATCGCGAAAGCGCAGCAGCTCCGCGCTGCTCGGCGGCTCCGGCGAGCCGGGCGTCGGCCGGGTTGCACGGCGATCGCCGGCGGAGACGCTCTGGTGGCCTCCGGACACCGGCGCGGCTGGGCGGCGGCGGCGGCAGCGGGCTGACTCGGCATCGGGCTCGGCGGCGGCGTCGCAATGGGCGCTGGTAGGGCGCTGCAGCGGGCGTGACGGCGGCCGGGGCGGGCGCATCGCGCTCGATCGTCTCGTCGACGAGGCGGACGTAGCCGGGATCCTGCTGAGCGGCAGGGCGCCGGCGTCGCCGGCGTCCCCGCCGGCCCTCTCGTCCTGGCCGATCGCGGTCAGGGTGCGCTCGAGCTCGAGCAGCTTGCGCTCCAGCTCGCCCAGCGTCTTTGCCACGTCCTGGTCCACCGCGCAAGCGTAGCGGTCGGGACTCGCTGCGCGGGATCAGGGAGCGGCGACCGATGCGCCGCCGATGACCTCCACCGCGATCTCGGCCACCTCGGTGGGCGTGCGTCCCACGCGCACGCCCCTCGCTTCGAGCGCCTGCGCCTTCGCCGCGGCCGTGCCTGCGGTCCCGGAGATGATCGCCCCCGCGTGGCCCATCTGCTTGCCCGCGGGCGCTGTGAAGCCGGCGATGTATGCCACCACGGGCTTGGTGACGTGCTCGGCGATGTACTCCGCCGCCTCCTCCTCGGCGGAGCCGCCGATCTCTCCCGAGAGCACGATCAGCTCGGTCTGATCGTCCCCCTGGAAGAGCTCCAGCACGTCCACGAAGGAGGAGCCGGGCACGGGGTCGCCGCCGATGCCCACGATTGAGCTGCAGCCGAAGCCGGCCTGGGCGATCTCGTTGCCGATCTGGTAGGTGAGCGTTCCCGAGCGCGACACGACGCCGACGTTGCCCTCCTTGAAGAACGACGCGGGGATGATCCCCACGTTGGCCTTGCCCGGCGAGAGGATTCCCGGGCAGTTCGGGCCGATCAAGCGGGTTCCGGGATGATCGCGCTTGAGGGTGTTGTAGACCCGCATCTCATCGTGAGCGGGGATGCCCTCGGTGATCGCGATCACGAGCGCAACGCCGGCCGCGGCGGCCTCGAGGATCGAGTCAGCGGCGAACCTGGGGGGCACGAAGATCATCGCCGTATTCGGCTGTACCTCCCCGACCGCCTGCTCCCAGCTGTCGAACACGGGGATGCCCTCCACGTCCTGGCCGCCCTTGCCCGGCGTGACGCCGCCGACCACGTTGGTGCCGTAGTTGCGGTTGTTGAGCGTGTGGAAGGAGCCCTCCCGGCCGGTGATGCCCGCGACCGCGAGCCGCGTGTTCTCGTCCACCAGGACCGACATCAGGCATGTCCGCCGCCAGGGCGACGACCTTCTCGGCCGCCTCGTTCATCGTGCGCGCGGCATACACGTTGGGCAGGGCCGCCTCCTGCAGGAGCTCGCGCCCGGCCACGTCGTTGGTCCCGTCCAGGCGCACCACGAACGGCACCGTGGGTTTGAGATCGGCGAACGCGGCGATCAATCCCCTGGCTACCTCGTCGCAGCGGGTGATGCCCCCGAAGATGTTGAACAGCACCGCCTTCACGGCGTCGTTGGCGAGGATCAGCTGCGACCGCCTGCTTGATCTTCTCGGCATCCGAGCCGCCGCCGGCGTCGAGGAAGTTCGCGGGCGAGCCACCCGCCTGCGCGACCACGTCGAGCGTCGACATGACCAGGCCGGCGCCGTTGCCGAGGATGCCGATGTCGCCATCGAGCTTCACGTACTGGACGCCCTCCTCCTTGGCACGGCGCTCGATCGGGTCTTCGTTCTCGGAGTCCGAGAGCTCCTGGTTCTCCGGGTGGCGATACAGCGCGTTGCCGTCCAGGGAGACCTTCGCGTCGAGCGCCTTCACCTCGCGCTCGGGGGTCACGATCAGCGGGTTGATCTCCGCCAGCGTTGCGTCCTCCTGCAGCCACACCTCATACAGCGCCACCAGCGCGTCGGCCACGCCGTCGATCACGTCGGCGTCGGCGCCGCCGTCGGTGGCTATCTCCACGGCCTCGGCGCGCGTGATCCCGTCGATCGCGTCGACATGGCGGCGGATCAGCTTCTCGGGCGCGTTCTCGGCGACCTCTTCGATGTCCACGCCTCCCTCGACGCTGAACATCACGAGCGGCTGCTTGGCCGAGCGGTCGAGCAGCACCGAGGCGTAGTACTCGGTGGCGATGTCCGAGGCGTGCTCGATCCACAGCGTGCGCACGGTGTGGCCGTGGATGTCCATCCCCAGGATGTTGCCGGCGTGCTCGCGCACCTCGGCCTCGTCCGCGGCCAGCTTCACCCCGCCGGCCTTGCCCCGCCCGCCGACCAGCACCTGCGCCTTGACGACCACGGGGTAGCCGACCTCGCCCGCTGCACGCACGGCGTCCTCGACGGTGGTGACCGGCTCTCCGGAGGAGACCCTCAGGCCGTGGCGGGCAAACAACTGCTTGCCTTGGTACTCCAACAAGTCCATTTGCGGCGCGGGACTCTAACGGAAGACAGGTGAGCGCGCGTAGGCGGGCAGAGCAAGTCATAATGGGGATGGATGCCGATTCCCAAGAACGTCACCTTTGTCACATTCGACGTCTACGGCACCCTCATCGACTGGGAGACGGGCATCTACGAGGCGTTCGCCAAAGAGGCCGCGCGCGATGACTTCGAGATCGACCGCAACGTCGCTCTGCCCCTGTTCCACGAGATCTCAAGAGAAATCGAGGGCGGCTCCTACGAGCTCTACGCGGAGGTGCTGAGGCGCACCGCCATCGAGGTCGCCAAACGCATCGAGTGGCCGCTCGAGCCCTCGCGCTCAGGCTTCCTGCCCGACTCGGTGCAGCGCTGGGCGCCCTTCAAGGAAACCAACACCCAGCTGCAGAAGCTCTCGAAGAAGTACAAACTCGGCCTGCTCTCGAACATCGACGACAAGCTGCTGGGGCAGACCCGCAGGCACATCCCCACCGACTTCGACCTGGTGGTCACCGCTCAGCAGGTGCGCTCCTACAAGCCCGAACCAGCCCACTTCACCGAGTGCGCCAGGCGCATGGGCGGCAAGCGCGGCTGGGTGCACGTCGCCGCCAGCCACTACCACGACGTGGCGCCCTGCGTCAAAGCGCGGGTGCCCGTCATCTGGGTCAACCGCAACAAGGAGACGCTCGACTCCTCGCAGAAAAAGCCGACGGCCGAAGTGAGCAACCTGCGCGAGGCGGCAAAACTGCTGGGCGTCTCCTGAGCTCGTGCGGGCGATCGCCCTGCACGCCGATGTGCTCGTCGCGACCAGCGCGCTGCTGCGAGCCAACTGCGTGATCGTCCGCGGGACGGTTGCGCAGGAGGGACGAGCACCGCCGTCGCCGAGCAGTCCGGCGGTGGCGACGCCGCGCAGGCCGCGAGACGTTCGTGATCGACTCGCCGGTCCTCCCGGACGAGCTCGACGCGCTCGGCCCACTGCTGAACCAGGCCCAGTTTCCCGCTCCCAACGGGCTGCTCGCCACGCACGGCGACTGGGACCATCTGCTCGGGCGGCTCGCCTTCCCGGGGGTCGCGCTCGGTTGCGCGCGAGAGCACGGCGCAGCGCATGCAGGACTCGCCCGGAGAAGCGCAGCGGGAACTGCGCTCCTTCGACGAAGAGCTGCTGATCGAGCGTGAGCGCCCGCTCGCGCTCGGCGCGGTCCAGGCGCTGCCCGTACCCGGCCACTGCGCGTCGGGGATCGCGAGCTCGAGGTCTATGCGGCCGGCGGTCACACCCAGGACGGCATGGCGATCCTGATCCCCTGGACGGGGGTGCTCGTCGCGGGCGACTATCTGTCGACCGTCGAGCTGCCGACGCTCGGCAGGGGAGGAGCTCTCGATGCCTATCTGGCAACGCTCGAGCGCCTGCAACCGCTCGTCGCCAATGCCGAGCAGGTGGTGCCCGGCCACGGGCCCGTGCTCGAGGGCGCCCGAGCGCTGGAGGTGCTCGAGGAGGACGCCGCCTATCTGCGGGCGCTGCATGACGCCGGCGCCGAGGCGGAGCTGCCGGCGGGGCGCCGGGGGGCGGCCCAGCGCAGCCAGCACGCGCAGAACCTCGCCGCGCTCTAGCGCGTCGGGCTCTTGATCGTCGCGATCGGGGCGCCGGCCTGGATCGGCTCGCCCTCGGCGATCGGCAGATCGACGATCGTGCCCGACTTGTGCGCGGTGATCTCGTTCTCCATCTTCATCGCCTCGATGATGCAGAGCAGCTGGCCCTCCGCCACGCTGTCGCCCTGCTTGACGAGCACCTTCCACATGTTGCCCTGAAGCGGCGCGGGCAGAACATGTCCCGCCCACCCCCGCCGCCGCTCGCGGCCGTTCGCTGGGCGCGCTTGGATGCCTTCGCGGTGCCCACGGCGGAGGCTCCGTTGCTCATCGCCGCCGCCTGCGAATGGCGCGCCGAGCACGCGCACATCGAAGCGCTTGCCTGAGACCTCCACCTCGTAGGTCTGCTCGACCGTGGCCTCCTCCTCGCCGCCCGCGCCGCGGGTGCGCTCGTGAATGCGAGCGTCTTCAGCCACTCCTTGTCCTCGAGCAGGTCCCTGCATGTCTCCCCGCGCGCCCACTGCTCGGTGGCGAGCAGCGCCTGATGAAAGGGGATCAGCGTCTTCAGGCCCTCGATCTCGAATTCCCCGAGCGCGCGCAGCATGCGCTTCGTGGCCTGCTCGCGGTCGGCATCCCACACGATCAGCTTGGCCACCATCGGGTCATACATGGGCGAGACCTCCCCGCCTTCCTCGACGCCCGAGTCCACGCGCACGCCCGGGCCGCTGGGCTCCGAGTAGGCGCCGATCTTCCCCGGCGCCGGGGCGAAGTTCTTGGAGGCATCCTCCGCGTTGATGCGGCACTCGATCGCATGTCCGCGCAGGACGACGTCCTCCTGGCGGTATGCGAGCTCCTCGCCGGCCGCGGCGCGGATGCCCTCCTTGACGATGTCGATCCCCGTCGCCATCTCCGTCACGCAGTGCTCCACCTGCACGCGCGTGTTCATCTCCAGGAAGAAGTACTCGGGCTCGGCATCCTCGCGCGCGGAGAACAGGCCCTCGATCGTGCCCGCGCCCACATAGTTCACGGCCCGCGCGGCGTTCACGCCGATCTGCCCGATGCGCTCGCGCGTCTCGGGGTCCACCACCCACTCGGGCGCCGGGCACTCCTCGATCACCTTCTGGTGGCGGCGCTGGATCGAGCAGTCGCGCTCTCCCAGGTGGATCACGTTGCCGTGGCGATCGGCGAGCACCTGAACCTCGACGTGGCGGGGGTCGTGCAGGTAGCGCTCCAGGTAGACGGTCGGATCGGAGAAGAACTTCTCGCCTTCGCGGCTAGAGCCCTCGAAGGCTCCCTCGAGCTCATCCTCGCTGAGCGCCACGCGGAAGCCCTTGCCGCCGCCGCCGCCCGCCGCCTTCACGGCAACCGGGAAGCCGATCTCCTCCTTGGCGATGCGCAGGGCATCGGCGACCGTCTCGACGGCCTCGATTGTGCCCGGGACGATCGGCACGCCCGCGGCCTGCATCAGCTCGCGCGCACGGGTCTTCGAGCCCATCGCCTCGATCGCCGAGGCGGGCGGGCCGATGAACACGATTCCAGCGTCCTCGCAGGCCTTGGCAAAGGGCGCGTTCTCGGCGAGAAAGCCATAGCCCGGGTGGATCGCCTCGGCGCCCGCACGCGCGGCGACCTCGAGGATCTTCTCGACGTTCAGGTAGTTATCCGCCGCCGGGCCCTCGCCGAGGTTGTAGGCCTCGCCGGCCCTCTGCGACATGCGGGGCGTTGCGGTCGAGCTCTGAGTACACGGCCACGCTCGCCACGCCGAGCTCATCGAGCGCGCGCTCAATGCGGACGGCGATCTCCCCGCGGTTGGCGACCAGTACCTTGCTGAACATCCCCCGCGGAAGCTTAGCTGCCGCCCGGCCGCGGGCGTCAGGCACCAGCTGTCGCGATCATCCCCGCGCCGACCGTCTCGTTGCTGGCCTCGTCGATCAGGATGAAGCTGCCGGTGCGGCGGTTGCTCTTGTATGGGTCGAACACAAGCGGCTTGGACGTGCGCAGACGCACACGGCCGATGTCGTTGAGCGCGAGCTCCTCGGGCGGCGGGTCGCGCTCGAGCGTCTCCACGTCAAGCAGGTCATCGATCCCGTCCACGATCGCCGTTGCGCTACGCGTGGTCTGCTTGATCAGGTAGCGCCCGCCCGGGCGCATCGGCCTCTCCGCCATCCAGCACACGTCGGCCTGCAGGTCCCGCGCCACCAGCGGTTGACGCTCGAGATGGCAGATCAGCTCGCCACGCGAGACGTCGAGCTCGTCCTGCAGGCGAAGCGCAACGGACATCGGCGCGACCGCTTCCTCGAGCGCGCCCTCGAAGGTGTCGATCGCGGCGATTCGCGTGCGCTGGCCGCCGGGCAGCACCGCCACCTCGTCACCCTGGCGCAGCGCTCCGCTGGCGAGCTGGCCGGCGTAGCCGCGGTAATCGCTGATCTCGGGGTCATCAGATGTGGGCCGGATGACCCATTGCACCGGGAAGCGCGCGGGCCGGTCGTGCGGATGGTCGTATGCGACCTCGACTCCCTCGAGCAGCTCGAGCAGCGTTGGGCCGTCATACCAGTCCATCTTCTCCGAGCGATCGACCACGTTGTCGCCGTGCAGTGCGGAAATGGGTATGTAGATGATCTGGTGCTGCTGGCCCGCCCGCATGCCGTCGCGACGCAGGATGGGCGCGAACTGCTCGAATTCCTCCGTGACCTCCTGGAAGCGCGCCTGCGCGTGATCGACGAGGTCCATCTTGTTGACCGCCACGACCAGCTTGGGGATGCCCAGCAGCGCGCTGATGAACGCGTGGCGCTTGGACTGCTCCAGCACGCCCCTGCGCGCGTCGATCAGCACGATCGCGAGGTCCGCGGTCGAAGCGCCCGTCACCATGTTGCGCGTGTACTGCCGGTGACCGGGGCAGTCGGCGATGATGAAGCGCCGGCGGGGCGTCGCGAAATAGCGGTAGGCCACGTCGATCGTGATTCCCTGCTCGCGCTCGGCGCGCAGCCCGTCGGTGAGCAGCGCGAGATCCAGCGCGCCCTCGCCGCCGCGCCGCTCCGAGGCCTGCGTGACGTGGTCGAGCTGGTCCTGCAGGATCGACTTGGTGTCGTACAGCAGCCGCCCGATCAGCGTGCTCTTGCCGTCGTCCACCGAGCCCGCCGTTGAGATGCGCAGCAGATCGAGAGTCATCGCCCGGCCCGCGGATGCTCGCCGGGCACTAGAAGTACCCGTCCTTCTTGCGGTCCTCCATCGCCGCCTCGGTCACGCGGTCATCAGCACGCGTCTCGCCGCGCTCGGTGATACGGGTTGCGGCGATCTCGAGCACGACCTCCCCGACGGTGGCGGCCTGTGAGACGCACCCCGCCGGTGCAGGTCATATCGCCGACGGTGCGATAGCGAACCGTCTCGGAGATGATCTCCTCGCCGTCGATCAGCTCGGTGCCCTCGCGCCAGGCGTAGAGCATCTCGTCGCGCCGGAACACCTCGCGCTCATGGGCAAAATAGATCGAGGGCACCTCCAGCTGCTCCTGGTCGATGTACTCCCACACGTCGAGCTCGGTCCAGTTGGAGATCGGGAACACGCGCACGTTCTCGCCCTTCTTGATGCGCCCGTTGTAGAGGTTCCACAGCTCGGGCCGCTGGCTCTTCGGGTCCCACTGGCCGAAGTCGTCGCGGAAGGAGAACACGCGCTCCTTCGCCCGCGCGCGCTCCTCGTCGCGCCGCGCGCCTCCGAACGCCGCGTCGAATTTGTGCTCGGCGATCGCATCCAGGAGCGTCACCGTCTGCAGCCGGTTGCGCGAGGCCCGCGGTCCCGTCTCCTCGACCACCCTGCCCTTGTCGATCGAGTCCTGCACGCTGGCCACGATCAGCCGCTCGCCGAGCTCGGCCACGCGGCGGTCGCGGAACTCGATCACCTCGGGGAAGTTGTGCCCGGTGTCCACATGCATCAGCGGAAACGGGAACGGAGCCGGGCGGAAGGCCTTCTCGGCGAGCCGCAGCAGCACGATCGAGTCCTTGCCGCCGCTGAACAGCAGCACCGGGCGCTCGAATTCCGCTGCGACCTCACGCATCACGTGAATCGCCTCGGACTCGAGCGCCCGCAGGTGGCTCAGCTGGGGAGTTGCTGCGACGCTCATAGCCCGACGGTCTCTACGTGCAGCCCGCACTCCGTCTTGTCGCTTCCCGCCCAGCGGCCCTCACGACCGTCTCCCGGCTGTGTGCATGTCGCGCATCCGATCGACTCATATCCCTGGTCGTGCAGGGGGTTGTAGGGGAGATCACGCTCGCTGATCCGCTGCCATATCTCCCTGTCGGTCCAGTGGGCCAGTGGGTTGTACTTCCAGATGCCGCGCGCCTCGTCACGTTCGATCAGCTCCGCCTACGCCCTGTCGGTCCCTGCTCTCGGCGGATGCCCGTGATCCAGGCGTCAGCGTCGGCGAGCGAGCGTTCCAGCGCCGCGACCTTCGCGACCGAGCAGCAGTTCTCGGGGCCCGTCCAGGGGCCTTCAAGCCCGGTGGCGTCCTGCACCTCGACGGTGATGCCGAACCGCTCCTCGAACTCCCTCCACGTCTGCAGCGTCTCCTCGAACAGCACGCCCGTGTCGATCGTCACGATTCTCACGGCGTCCTTCGCACCGTCGCTCACGCGCAGCAGTTCGTCGACCAGCACCGACTCCTCCTTCTGGAAGGAGCACAGCAGCACGGCGCGCCGGCCATGGCGCTCGACGGCGCCGGCAAGGGTGTCGGCTAGACCGCGCACTCGCCCTCACCTCTTGGACCTGGAAGGGCACATCGCGGTTCCAGTCGATGAACTGGTTCATCGACTCGAGGCTGAAGTCCACGGGCAGCGACAGGTCCTTCACGAGCGCCTCCAGCTCGCCGGTGCCGACGCGCTCCACGAACCCGTTCCACTCCTCGCCGTCCTCGCGGTGCCTTCGTAGTGGCGAGATCCATCGCTCGATCGCCTCGGGGATCGCGCTTGGAGGGCAGTCGCAGCTTCAGACGTGTGCCGAACTTGACCTCGCCGCCTTCGAACACGCCGCCGACGTGGGGAATGTAGGCGGGGATCGTGTGCTCGCCGACCTTGATCGACGCGCCCGTGAAGCCGATGCTCGCGACGTGATGCTGCCCGCAGCCGTTCGGGCAGCCGCTGATCTTCACGTTGAGCCTGCGCGTCAGCTCGTCGGTGATGTCCATCGCTTCGATCCGCTCCTGTATGGCCTCGTTGAGGCCCATCGAGCTGGTGATGCCGAGCTTGCACGAGTCAGTGCCGGGGCAGGAGACCACGTCGTTGATTTCCCGCGAGCCGGCCTCGCCGAGGCCGAGCTGGATGAGCGCGCGCCAGAGGTCGTAGACGCACTCCTCGCGCACCCAGCGCAGCACGAAGTTCTGCTGCACCGTCGTGCGCGCGTAGCCGCCGGCGTAGTCGCGCTGGATCTTTGCGAAGCCCCTGAACTGCTCGGGGGTGAGGTCGCCGCGCGTCACCTTCACCTCGACGGTCACGAAGCCCTCCTGCTTCTGCTCGGCAACGTTGGCCGCGCGGAAACGCTCGAATTGCGAGAGGTCGCCGTTGGGGCTGCCGTAGCTCTGCGGGGGCGCGGGCGCCGACTCGCGCTCGTCGTCGACGAACAGGCGCTGCTCGATCGAGAAGTCGCGTTCCATCGTCCACATCGAAGGCACCCCGTCTGAATCTCCATCCTTCTTTGCCGGCCAAACCACCGTCTCCCGCGATTACAGCAAGGTCAACGGCTACGCCATGGCCACCCACGCCGAAGCCATCTCCCACTCCAGGCTCCTCGGCGCCACCCTCCTCACCATCGACTACACCAACTACAACATCGACCTCGACCCCCAGCCCGAATCCCATTAACTCCCGCGCAACCCATCGCAACTTGCCGCCTGTCCGTACCAGCCGCTATCGTTTCAATCGGAAGCCAGCGTTACCCGTCCCATTGATCGCCGGCCTTGGCCACGCCAATATTTCCGTCTAAGGACCAAAAGGATCGCCCATGTCTTCGCAATCCATGCCCTCATCGATTTCTTCCCAGGACCTCGACTCCATCCTTCGCGAAGACCGCATCTTTCCGCCGCCTCCTGAATTCGCCTCGACCGCGCACATCAAGTCCCTCGCCGAATACGAATCCCTCTACAACCGCTCCATCGCCGATCCCGAATCCTTCTGGGCCGAGGCCGCCCGCAATCTTCGCTGGTTCCAGCCCTGGACCAAAGTCCTCGACTGGAATCTCCCTGTAGCCAAGTGGTTCGTTAACGGCAAGCTCAACCTCTGCTTCAACTGCGTCGACCGCCACGCCCTGGGCGACAACGCCGAAAAACCAGCCCTCATCTGGGAAGCCGAACCCATCGGTGAAGACGGACAGCCCGAGATCCGCACCCTCACCTACGCCAAACTTCACGCCGAAGTCCAGCGCTTCGCCAACGCCCTCAAATCCCTCGGCGTCCAGAAAGGCGAGCGCGTCGCAATCTACATGGGCATGACCCCTGAGCTAGCCATAGCGCTGCTCGCCTGCGCCCGCATCGGCGCCGTCCACTCCGTAATCTTCGGCGGATTCGCCGCCCACGCCATCGCCGACCGCATCAATGACTCCCAATGCGTCGCCGTCCTCACCCAGGACGGCAGCTATCGCCGCGGCTCCGAAGTACCCCTCAAGCGCACCGTCGACGAAGCCCTCGCCCACACCCCATCCGTCAAGCACGTCGTCGTCCTCAAGCGCAGCGGCTCGCCCATCGACATGCAGCCCGGCCGCGACTGGTGGTGGCACGACCTCGTCGCCTCCTCGCGCCCCATCTGCCCCGCCGAGCCCGTCGACTCCGAAGATCCGCTCTACATCCTCTACACCAGCGGAACCACCGGAAAGCCCAAAGGCCTCGTTCACACCACCGGCGGATATTCGGTCGGCACCTGGCTCACCACCAAATACGTCTTCGACCTCGACAATCCCAATCACCCCAACGACGTCTACTGGTGCACCGCCGACATCGGCTGGGTCACCGGCCACTCCTACGTCGTCTACGGACCCCTCCAGTGCGGCGCCACCGTCCTCATGTACGAGGGCGCGCCCAACTACCCCGGCTGCGACCGCTTCTGGGAAATCATCGACCGTCACAAAGTCACCATCTTCTACACCGCCCCCACCGCCATCCGCGCCTTCATCAAGTGGGGCAATGAACACGTAGAAAAGCACTCCCTCGCATCCCTCCGCCTCCTCGGCACCGTCGGCGAGCCCATCAATCCCGAAGCCTGGATGTGGTACCGCGACAAGATCGGCCATAACCGCTGCCCCATCGTCGACACCTGGTGGCAGACCGAAACCGGTGGCATCATGATCGCGCCCATCCCCGGCGCCGTCCCCACCAAGCCCGGCTCCGCCACCCGCCCCTTCTTCGGAATCCAGCCCGAAGTCGTCACCAGGCCCGACGTCGACGGCAACTACCACGCCGTCCCCAAAGGCTCCGGCGGACTCCTCGTCATCAAAAAGCCATGGCCCGCCATGGCCCGCACCATCTGGGGAGATCCCGAGCGCTACCACAAGACCTACTGGTCCGACGTCCCCGGCTGCTACTTCACCGGCGACGGAGCACGCATCGACACCGACGGCTACTACTGGCTAATGGGCCGCGTCGACGACGTACTCAACGTCTCAGGACATCGCCTCGGCACCATGGAAGTAGAGTCGGCCCTGGTCGCGCACCCCAAAGTAGCCGAAGCCGCTGTAGTAGGCCGCCCCGACGAACTGAAAGGCCAGGCCGTAGTAGCCTTCGTAACTCTTGAGAGCCACGTAGCCGCAAACTATGCAAACAGCGCAGACCCGGCTAGCTCATCTAAGCTGCCCCCGCTTGACTCCCTCAAAGATGAATTAAAGAAGTGGGTAGCAAAAGAAATCGGCTCCATAGCCCGCCCCGACGACATAAGATTCACCGACGCCCTGCCCAAAACCCGCAGCGGCAAAATCATGCGCCGCCTCCTCCGCGAACTAGCCACCCACGGCCAAATCCAGGGCGACACCACGACACTAGAAGACTTCCAAGTAATAGCCAAACTCCGCGAAAGCGATGAAGGCTAATCGCATCTGCCTTTGTACTTGTATGTTTTTGCTTTTGTTCCTGTCTTTTTTTTGTCTGTCATCCCCGAAAGGGATCTGCTTTTGCAGTTGCTGTTGTTCTTGTAGTTGCTGTTGACGTTGTTCTTGCCGTTGCTTCTCTCGTCTGTCATCCCCGAAGGGGATCTGCTTCTAACCCAGCAACCCTTGGTACCATCACCTCAATGCCCCCGCGCGAATACCACTTCTGGGTCTACATACTCTCCAGCCGCTCCCGCAACCTATACATGGGCGTAACCAACAACCTCCTGCAACGCACCGCAACCCACAAGACAAAAACCCCAGGCACCTACACCGCCCGCTATAACATCGACCGCCTCGTCTATTTCGAACACTTCAAATACATCCGCAGCGCCATTGCTCGCGAAAAGCAGCTAAAGCGCTTCACGCGCGCACAAAAAATAGCCCTCATCGAACAATCCAATCCCACATGGGAAGACCTGTACTCCACCCTCCAAACCCGAGCCAGCCAGAACCCAATCCCGCCCGTCCATAATCGAGACTGAACGGACAGCCACATCATCCCTGCATTTCTGCCTGTTGCCCCTCTTGTCTGTCATCCCCGCAGGGGATCTGCTTTTGCTTTTGCAGTTGCCGTCGCCCTTGTCGTTGCCCCTCTTTGTCTGTCATCCCCGAAGGGGATCTGCTTCTTGCCCTTCGCAGCCAGGCAACTCGAAGCTCACTCTGGCGGGACTGTGTTCGCGCGCCCCACCCATAGCCAAAAACAGCAGAAAAATTACGCTATATCCACCGGAATCCCGTAGCCCGCGGTTTAGTGGAAAGACCGGAAGAATGGCCCTGGTCCAGTTTTCGGCACTATCGAACCGGCGAGCGCGGAAGAGTAGAAATCGAGTCAGTCTGGACCGCAGCCGGGAGAAGCTATGAGCTACCGGAAGGTTTTCAGGTGAGCGGAACTCAGGACTGAGATTCGTGGTACCCAGGTCTCAAAATCGACACCTGTGGCACCCGAGGGTTGTGGTGGAAGCGGCATCCGAAGACCTGGACCCGCCGTCATGTTTCGCACCTGGCAGGCTTAAAGCGGAGCCGACTTTGGAACGCTAGTATCTTGGGCGGGATTCCGCGTATTTTGACTGGAACAGAAACTGCGACTACGCTAAAGTGCCTGCTATAAGGAGACCTCGCATGAAGCGCTGGCGATGCACAATCTGCGGTCACATCTACGACCCGGCCGAGGGCGATCCAGACACCGGCATCCCACCGGGAACGCCTTTCGAGAATTTGCCACCGGATTGGTCATGCCCTGACTGCGGCGCAACCAAAGCGGACTTCGAGCAGATTCCGTAGGATGATCGCGGCTGGGTACCCCACCCTTCCGCTTCCCACAGTTAACCCGATTGCCACTCTCGGCGCGCCCCATCCTTTCTACGTTCTTTGTAGAAAGTGTGGGAGCGCAAAAGCCCGCACCACCCAATGGAAAATGCGCCAAAGGCGCATCTCATACCAGCCCAGGGCATGACGCCCTGGGTCCGATTCCAGCAACGAGCCCTGCGGGCTGAAGGCCCGTCTCATCGCGCTGCTCCAACGCCAGCAGATGGCCGTCCTCTCTTCAAGTGAATCCACCACCACCCGCCTACCATGATTGGGCCATGGATAAGCGGGATAGCTAGTGCTATCGTGAAAGGCGCAAGATTCCACGGACAAAGGGATATATATGCCCGAACTGCAAGCGCAGCCGGATGTTAGCGCACTGGACGTCAAGAGCCTGAATGGCGCCATGCCCTGGTATTTTTGTTTCTTCGTGCTATCGGGATTTTGCGGGCTGTTGTATGAGGTGATCTGGGTTCGGCTGGCCATGTCGAGCTTTGGGGTCAATACGGCCCTCGTTTCGATTGTGTTGTCGATGTTCATGGCAGGTCTGGGGCTGGGCTCATGGGGTGCGGGAAGACTAACCCGACAGGCGGGGGCGCGCCGGGACCGACTCATGCTGCGGTTGTACGCTCTGGCGGAGTTGCTGGTTGGGTTTTCCTCGATTGCAGTTCCGATGGAGTTTGAGTTCGGACGCAATCTCTTACGGCATGTTGGAAGTCCGGGAGAATGGCAGAGTTCAAGCTATTTTGTCATAGCGGGAATCTGCATCGGGGTTTCGATGATTCCATGGTGTGCGTGCATGGGCGCAACGTTTCCGCTGCTGATGGCGGAGATAAGAAGAGGGGCAGACACGCAATCCGAGCGGTCCTTCAGCTATCTCTACGTTGCAAATGTACTGGGAGCGCTACTTGGGACTACTCTGAGCGCGTTTGTGCTCATTGAATTATTTGGTTTCCGCAGCACGCTTGCGATCGCGGGCTGCCTGAACGCCGTGATTGCGCTGCTTGCATTCTGGCTGAGCTTTTCAAAGATCTCGGGTGAGACGAAAACCCCGCAAGAGTTTAAAAGGGCTGAATTCTCGATCTACGGGCTGAGACGTAGAACAGTCCGGCTTCTTCTATTTGCTACTGGAATGATCAGTATGGCGATGGAAGTGGTATGGATTCGCCAGCTGACGCCTTATCTGGGCAATGTGGTTTATGCGTTTGCGGGGATATTGGCGATGTATCTGCTGGGAAATCTTATGGGCTCTCGCGACTACCGGAGATGGGCATTGTCGCACGATCCCAACGAGAGCGCCCGGACCTGGAGCTTGTTGGCCGTTTTCGCGCTTCTTCCGCTGGCAGGCGCGGATCCGCTATTGCCTTTGAACGGGGTGCTGACGGGTCTATTGCGGCTTCTGACAATTGGCTTTTTCTGCGCGCTTACAGGGTTTCTTACGCCGTTGCTGGTGGATAGTTGTGCTGGGGGTGAGCCGGAAGAAGCCGGCGTTTCCTATGCGATCAACATTGCGGGATGCATAGCGGGTCCACTGCTGTCGAGTTTTTGGCTATTGCCGCACTTCGGAGAGCGATGGTCGTTGATGCTGCTATCGATTCCTCTCTATGGGATAGCATGGTTGGCCATTATCAAAGCACCGAAGATTGCGGCGCGCGACGGGAGGAAGCTTTCTCCGAAGTTGCAGCTCGGGCTAGCGGCGGCGGCTGGCCTCGTCATCTTTCTCGTGACTCATGACTTTGAGAGTAAGTTTGCCCAAAAGGAGGTCCGGAGAGACTATACGGCGAGCGTGATTGCAACGGGTACAGGAATGGACAAACAGTTACTCGTGAATGGATATGGGATGACCACCCTTACTCCAATAACCAAATACATGGCACATTTGTCGCTGGCGTTTCTGCCGCGACGGCCTCAGAACGCTCTTGTGGTCTGCTTCGGCATGGGAACGACTTTCCGTTCACTGCTTTCGTGGGGTATACATACGACAGCCGTCGAATTAGTGCCAAGCGTTCCGAAGCTATTTCACTATTACCATTCCGATGCCGATAAGTTGGCCGCCTCGCCGCTGGCAAGAATCGTGATAGATGATGGACGTCGATTCCTGGACGGATCTACGGAGTCATACGATGTCATCATTGTCGATCCCCCTCCGCCTCCAGCAGCGGCGGGATCGAGTTTGCTTTATTCTGAGGAATTTTATGCGGTGGTCAAGCGGCACTTGCGGCCAGGCGGAATCTTTCAAACGTGGTTTCCGGAGATACAAGCAGATGCGGCAACCGAAGCAGCCGTTACTAAATCGATCGTTGCATCGTTCCCGTATGTGCGGGCATTTTATTCCTATGACAGAGTCGGAGTGCACTACCTGGCGAGCATGGATCCTCTGCCGGCGTCATCAGGAGCTGAGCTTGCTTCCCGACTGCCGGCAGCAGCGACAAGCGATCTCACCGAGTGGGGACCGGCAGCCAACGCGACACAGCAATTCGATTTAGTCCTGTCGCATGAAGTGCAGCCTCAGCAACTGATCGCGAAAGCTCCAAAGATGCCGGCGATCCTCGATGACCAACCGGGCAACGAATATTTTCTGCTTCGCCAAAGTTGGCATCTCAGCCGCTGAGCAAAGGGTCAATCTGGTAGCGGAGCAGTCTTAGTCGCGGTGAGTGTACCGGAACGTCCGTTACACTTTGGACCGGGGATATCCGTTACAAGTCCCTTGCGACGGTACGGGCCTGAAGTTGGGGTTCAGAGCTGGTCTCTGCCTTTGCTTCTAAATACCTGATCTCGTCGTCGAGGCCGTGGGAATGTGGTAATCCCGCAGGGATTTCCAAAGAGTGTCGGAAGGGTGGGAAGCCGGCTTCATGGCTTTCCATGCTTTCCATACTCTGTTATTTCCATGGCCCGTGTTTCTCGGACGCAGATCATAACAATCGAAGTCGCCCAACGTTCCTTTTTTCGAGAGATTAGAGCGGATCAATCGACATGAGCGCTCCCAGATTGTCGATTCCCCGGGCATGACGCCCTGGGTCCGATTCCAGCAACGAACCCAGTGGGCTGAAGGCCCGTCTCATCGCTGCTCAAAGACCGCATCTCCATCGGCCCGTATCCGCTTCGTCAGCATCGTCGCGTGTGGAATATAGCGCAACAGGCATAATTTCCCCGCACCCCTGCGGCCTATGCACAAATGCCTGCAATTCCCAGCAAAAACATCGCGAACAATAACACGAAGTTGCACGAAACATCGCTTGACACAGCCTCTCGTTCCTCACCGCTCTAAGAGAAAATGTTCCACGAGGAACATTTCCCAACGTCTGTGAAGCGCTCAGAGAATTGCTCCACGTGGAACAAACCAAAACCGATGGACTCGCAGGTAGTACGGCGCAGATTATTCTCTAAAGTGATCCATCAGATCGACCAGCGATTATTTCGCTTCGGAGATCAATGCTCAGACGCAGCTTCCTTAAGGTTTCTCTTGCCGCAACCACGGCTTCGATCGCGGACAGACCTTTGTTTGGATATCCGCTCCGGAGCCATCACCGCAAATACAACTTCAATCAAGCGATTTCGCGCGAAGTATTGGGCAACTATCTCTCCCGTGCCATTTGCATGGAGGGCTTGCTGAACGGCCGCGGCGACCTCGACGACAACATCCGCATGCTCAATAACGTTGGCGCAAAATACATAGCGCGCAGCATCTGCCTCTGGGGTAACGAAGGCAAGCTTCTGGACAATTTCGCGCGAGCCAGGCAGCAGGCGCCGCAGGCCCTTGCGGCCGATAAAGACAGAGTTCTGGAAGCGTGCATCTTCGAGATCGTAACCACCGAAGTCGAGCAAGTGCCAATCCCCGCGTGGGCTTTCACCGCGCTGGGCTTGCCTGTGGAACGACGCAACTTCCGCTACGACTCGATCCTTTATCCGCCCGATCAGCGAAAACGGTCCTGGGGAAAAAATGCCGGGGTACCTGACGTGAGTCAGACGGAGACGCTGCTTTGGTTTTACTTTCTGGCAGCTTCTTATATCGACCTCGGTTTCGAGGCAATTCACTGGGGCCAGATGGAGATTATGGACAACAACGATCCTCACCTGGATCACTATGCCCATCTCTTTGGCTTGGTTCGCGCATATGCAAAGCAGCATGCGCGGCGTGGCATGGTTCTCTGCAACGCTCATGTTCCGAGCGGCGGCCTGGTGCGCGATGGCCAGTTGCTTCTCGATTTTCATGCATTCCCGCTGCGCATTAAGGAAGTTCCGGGCCATCCGCAACAGGCAATCTTAGAAGCCGGATACCTCGACAGCATCTTCCTGCGCAGCAAAGGCGGGCGAACGTATAGTGGCTGGGACTGCTCTCATCTGCCGTATCTTGTGGAGCTCGATAACTACGGCGCCAGCCGGCATCCAGGGGAAGCAGGGCAACGCGCAGACTGGGTCTGGGGTTACGACGAGATCAGCTGGTTTGCCAACCAAAGCAAACAGTACCGCAGCGAATGGCTTCGTTACGCCTGGGACTGGGTGAAGAAAACGGACCCGGATGGTTATCTTGAGATGCCGGGCAGCCGGACGGAAACTTCACCGCTCGATCATCATCGCTGGTACTCCGCCAATCGGCCGAGCGCTGCTGTTCCCAGCGGCCTCGATGATGAGGACACGATCCGCGCCATATGGAAAAGTGATCAGTAACGTTGTCTACCCGGGGCGAGTGCCCCACGTCTCGTTTCTGAGACCTGGGAAACCACCAATCCCCGCCCCTCAGTCTCATGCAAATTGCTCCACGTGGAGCAATTTGCATGGGAGATTGCGCTATGAATGATCGGAGGGTACATTTCCAGCCATGGCGAACTTCAAACGCAAGGGACCCAAGTCGACGCGGGCCGGATGTCTGATGTGCAAGCCGCACAAGCGCCAGGGGACGAAGCTGCGCGACCGCGTGCAGTTCCGGGAGTGGCAGAAGATGCGCGCGCTTGAGGAACAGGTGGCTGAGCTGCGCAGCGCGAATGACGCGCAACCTTCCAACTGACCCTGCAACGTAGACCACTGGAATCTGCAGAAAATTGCTCCACGTGGAGCAATTTTCTGCCGTTGCGCCAGAATGTTCCTCGTGGAACATTCTGGCGCAGGTGGATGCGGGCGGAGCGCTGTGTCAAGCGAAGTTTCTCTAAGTTAGTGGATTCGCTTGCCATGTTTTTGCGTGGAATTATGGGCGTTTGTGCATGCGCCGGAAGATCGCGGGGAATTTATGCTTGTTGTGCTATATTCCACACGCCGTGACGGGATCGATTCCAGAGATTGTTTAGAGAGGCTGTGCGCGGCTGGAGAGCCGAGGTGGACCTTACGCAGTGTTACCTGAAAGTGACGAACGGAAATCGCGTGTTTGCAGATACCGGATTTAGCTTGTTGGTCATGGGAGCATCGTAACCCAGGTCTCAGAAGCGAGATCAGCTATGCGGTGTTTACGCCAATTGGTGGTGCTTTTTACCATGTTCATATTCCTTGCCGTTTCGAACATGAACATTCAGAAAGCGATTGCAGACGGATGTGATCAAGATGCCCGTGACGATTCCAGCCTCATTTCTGAGGGAACACAAGCATCTTGTGGTAACACTTCATGGGAGTTGTCCGCATCTTTCGAGGGCACACCCTATGATGAAGGAGAGTACGACGCGACCGGTGTTTGTTATGGAGATTACACAAACTGCAACTGCTCCTATGTGGGACTGAGCTATCAGAGTCCCAGCAAATCCTTCGAGACCAGTGATTTAGATGAGGGTGGTGGTGAGTATAATGTTGGGCAATTATATACTTGACAAATCAAGTCAATTCTCCTATTCTTAGTACATGAAACAGCCACAAACACTCCAAGAAGCCATCATCTACTTCTCGAACCCGGATAACTGCCTTGAGTACATGGTTGCTCACCGCTGGCCCGAAGGTGTGGAGTGCCCTACCTGTGGCCGTAAGGATGTTTCCTATTTGGCCAACCAGAAGAAATGGCAGTGCAAGAGTGGCCATGCAAAACGTCAATTTACTGCGAAGATCGGAACCATTTTTGAAGATTCCCCGCTTGGACTTGAAACCTGGCTTCCCGCTGTCTGGATTATCACCACTGCCAAGAATGGCGTTAGCTCCTGCGAGATTGCCCGCTCTCTGGGCGTCACTCAGAAGTCGGCATGGTTCATGCTTCACCGTATCCGCAAGGCTATGCAGAATGGTTCCATGATGAAACTGGGCGGCAAGGGCGGGGCTGGTATCGAAGTGGATGAGACTTTCATCGGTGGTAAGGCCCGCAACATGCACATGCACGTCAAGGCGCGTCGTATCACCGGAACCGGCACCAAAGACAAGGTGGCTGTTATCGGCATCCTTGAGCGCGGCGGTAAGGTTCGCGTTTCGGTTGTGCCCAGCCGCAAGAAGAAGGCTCTGCAAGCTGAGGTCCGCAAGCATGTCGAGGCTGGCAGCAACGTCTATACCGATCTGCTGCTCTCCTATGAGGGATTGGAAACCGATTACGCGCACCGCGTCGTAGATCACGCTGTCGAGTACATCAACGGTTGATTCACACCAACGGCCTTGAAAACTTCTGGTCGCTTCTCAAGCGCGGCATCGGCGGTACTTACGTGAGTGTCGAACCGTTTCATCTCTTCCGTTACCTCGATGAACAAGCATTCCGTTACAACAATCGCAAGAATAAAAGTGACGCAGACCGTTTTTCGATGGTTATCTCTCAGGTTGTAGGCAAGCGCCTCACCTTCGCTGAAGTCACCGGCAAGGTGGGAGAAACGGGTTTCTGACCCGAAGCGTTTGAAGCGGGGACGGCGGAAGATTTCTTAGACTTCCGCGCTTGCTTGTCGGCTTCCATCGCAGCCTTCACTATTTTTGGATCAGCGCGAAGAATCTTTTTCATTGCCTGATCAAATTTATGAAAATTCTCATTCTCAATCATTGTTCTTAGCTCGATTTCTTCGATTATTGATAAACGCTCTTGCTCCACTAGCCGCAAATTGTTTAATCACGTCAGGGCTCAGATGAACGTGCAAATGACGGTACATACTCGGAGGGCGTCGTTTGGCAAGTGCATTCCAAATCGTCGTGCTTCCTTTAATTTGACCTTGCCACCTTGAATATGCCGCCATGTCGGCAGCCTGCAAAATGGGATGATCTTTCTTTTCTCCGATACCGACACTTAGAATACGAAGATCGGGAATAACCTCCGGTCCGGCATTTGCTTGAACTTCGGCTGGTACACGTCGAAGGCTTTCGAGAATTTGAGCAACTTGATTGGAATTTCGATGCCCACTTTCCATAAGGATATTGAACTCGGTCTTAAGCCCTCGTTTTGAAGCCTGCTCATATGCGATTAATAGACAGGCGTTCACAGAAATCGCATATGCACTCCCACTGCGGGAACGGAAATCCTGAGTGGTCAGCGAATTATATTCACTGATATGAACGCTAATGCTGATTGATGCAATTAAGTACCTGTGAATATAAGAGGCCAAATCAGAAAGCAATCGTTTCCGATCTCCCATACTCAAACCCGCTTTGGCAAAACTTCCATTGGTGCGATTTTTGAAATCCTTGGAATGAAAATATGGAAGTTTTGCCGGTAGTCTTTCTTTCCATTTGTCTTTAAGTTTTTTAGCTTCACCATTTATCCCAAATTGAGCAGATACCACAAGATAATCTTTGTTCCCACCTTCATCGCAGCCAAGGTCAATTGCCATTAGACACGAATCCTCATCCCACCAAGATGGGCTATCGTCATCATCCACCTTAACGTTTGATTCGTCAAGTATATATTTACCCTCATCTGCATTAAGTCACAAAGACCGGGCTGTGCCCCATTCATCGCAGCTTTATCGCGATGAGTGGGGGACGCTATCTCGCGGTCCACTCCGATTCGATCTCCACCGCGCCTCGGACTCCAGTTGCGTAATGGCGAAAGCTGGACCATGCCCAGTCCTCCGGTCTGGCCACCAATCCTCTCTTCACCGGATTGCGATGGATCTGGGCTGTCCGCCGGGGGGTGGGACCTGTGTGAGGGTGAAAGGCCCGGTGCTGAAGACCTTAGACTGCTGACAAAGTCCAGCAGAGTTGCAATACATCCCTCAGCGGCTAAAGCCGCGTTCTATTTGCATCTTTTGCGGCACGAGTAAACTCGTGCCCTTTCAAAACAACAGGTTTTTCAGCAATCTGGGGGCTGAAGCCTTTTTCATTTGTCCGACGATTCAGGGGCATGAATGCTCCTGCTCCCTCCGGGTTCGCGCTTTCGCGCGGAAGTGTAAACCCTCTCCAGAGACAATGTGTAAAACATGTCATGGTACTGAACCCTCTTCGAGATATGTGGGCACCCGTACCTTCAAAGTGGTTCGGAACAGTTATTGTGACCGGGGGCAGCCGCCTATCCAGAGAATTGGGTGAATCCGAGGTTGGTCAGGCCGGGTCAGGGTGTGTGTGGCAGGCTTACGGCGTAGAGGTACCAAGCGGCGTGGGGGAGCCATTCTTCGGTCCAGCGCCAGTCTTCGTCTTTGCCGGTTACGGCGTAGCCTTCGTTGAAGGCAATGCCGTCTTCGTTGTTTGAGGCGGCGGTGATGCCGTTGAGGATGGCGCCGGGGGCGCTGGTGTACTTATACGACTCGAAGAACATATATGGGGCGTTGCCGTGGCCGCTGCCCATGAGCATGCTGGCATCATAGGGGTTTCGGCCCAGAATCCAGTGCAGTTGGTTCCATGCATAGTCCTGTAAGTCGCTCGTGAATTTAGCGTCATTCTGGAAAAGCGGCATGGCCATGCGGGCGGCGGCGGCGAGCGAGGCGAGGCGGGCGTCTTCGCCTTGCCACCATGGGGCGGCTTCGGTGTCGTGAGGGAAGAAGAAGGCGGTGCGGATGGAGCCCGAGCCCATGCGGACTAACTGGCGGGCGTAGCCGAAGGGGTTGTTCACCTCGTCCGTTACGTGCATCTCGAATTCTAAAGAGCGTTGCACGACATCGCGGACCTGTTGCTGATGCTCGGGCGATGCGATGGTGTAGTACTCGAGGAGGCTGATTACGGGCAGGCCGGCATCGGAGGGATGAAAGAAGGGACGGGTGCCGGAGTCGGCGCGCCAGTAGTGCTGCCATTTGCCGGAGGTGGTGAGGCGGCTCATGAGGCTTGCGGCGCGTTTATCGGCGGCGGCCAGATATTCGGGTTTGTGCGAAGCGGCGTAGAGCTCGGTGGCGGCCATGAGGGCGCAGTAGTCGTCGAGGATGTTTTCGGCGCCGTCGTTGAGCAGTTCGCGGTTATGCGCGCTGAGGAAGGCGAAGGCATCTTCGGCGGTTTGCAGATAGGTGGCGCGAGGAAAGTCGCCGTCTTCGGGCATGGTGCTGGCCAGAGCCAAGGCTGCAATCGACATACCGGCGCCGGAGCGGAAGCCGGCTTCATAAGCGTAGGGACCATCGGCGGTGGAGATGCGTTCGGTGGAGTCGGTGGTTTTGGTTTTGATCTGCGTTTTCCAGTTGGGATTGCCGATTTCGCGATCTTTGGCGAGCTTGCCTTTGCCGGGTGCGCCGATGCTCTCGAAAAACGATCCGCCGGGACGCTTGAGGCGAACGAGGAAGTCGGCGCCGAAGAGGCCCTCGTCGAGCATGCGGTGCTCGTACTCACTGAAGTTGTCATCGTGGCGGGATTCGAGGACGCGGTAGCTCTTGAGCAGTGTCCATGCGACGAGCGGGACCTGCTGGGGATTGAAGTAGGAGGTTGGGTTCTGGTGCGAGAGGTGAATGCCGTAGTCGCCGGTGGCGTCATACCAGCCGCCGTGGACATCGACGAACTGGCCGGGATGTTCAGGATCGGGAAGATGGCTGTCGGCTTTATCGAAATCGCCGCTGGAACGCTGGCCTTTGAAGTAGAAGACGACGTTGGAGAGGGTATCGCGCTCGAGCACGTTGTTGTTGATTTCGAAGTCGCAGGAGCTTATTGTGCCGTCGGGAGAGTGAACCTGGAGGAGGTAGTGGCCGGGTTTGGTCCAGGAGGAGAAGTCGGCTATGACAAAGTGCCAGTGGTTCCACGCGTATACTTCTCCCGCAGGCTTGAGTTTGCCTTGCAGCACGCTTTTTCCGGTGAGGGCGTCGACCAGGTCAAAGTTTTTCGGAAGATCCTTTGTTATGCCCATGATCAAGGCCTGTTTGGGGGCCTGGGAATCGTATCCAACCTGATCTGTCAGGACTCGCATCTGAGCCAAGCAACATTGACCGCCGAGTGTGGTGAGGAAAGCGGCGGAGAGCAAAGTTTTTTTAAGAATGGGGCACCTTCCTGCGACTTTGTAAGACTGTGGCAATTGCTGAAAGAGCATCCCTCAGGGGCTAAAGGCCGTTCGGTTTGGTTGAATTTAACGGCGCGACTAAAGTCGTGCTCTTTCAAGCAGAGACGGTGATCGGATATCCCGGAAGTGCTTAAGGCGAAACGATACAGAGCAGATCATCGCCCCTGGTTTCGAAACAAGTCGAATTCAGTGTAATGACGGAGAGAAGACTTTGGTATGTTTATTTAGGAAGTCACGCATGCATCGTGTTTGCCTGATTCTGGCGTTGCTGGGAATCGGTGTACCTGGAGCCTTTGCGCGCGGCCCCGAGAGGTCTTCGGAGGCTGTGGTGGCGTATGTCTTTCCGCAGAACAATCTGCTGGCGCCGAGCGATATCGATGCCAAGTCGCTGACCCGCATCAACTATGCGTTCGCCAATATCGAGGACGGGCGCATCGTTACGGGGTTTTCGCAGGACGCGGAGAACTTCAAGGTGCTGGAGGGGCTGAAGGAGCAGAACAAGTCGCTGACGGTTCTGGTTTCGGTGGGTGGATGGCTTTGGTCCGGGGGCTTCAGCGATGCTTGTTTGACTGCTTCGTCCCGCGAAGTGTTCGTGCAGAGCGTGATGGAGTTCCTGCGCAAGTACGATCTCGATGGCCTGGATATCGACTGGGAATATCCGGGCATGCCGGGAGCGGGGCACACCTTCCGCGGCGAAGACAAGCAGAACTTTACGTTGTTGCTGAGGGAGCTGCGTTCCAGGTTTAACGCCGAGACGGCAAAGACACACAGGCGTCTCTATCTGACGATGGCGGCTGGGTCGTCGGATGATTTCATCGCCCATACGGAGATGGGCAAGGCGCAGGATTATCTGGATACGGTCAATCTGATGGCGTACGACTATTACGAAGCGAGTTCGGACGACATTACGGGAAATCATGCGCCGTTGTTTACCGATCCCGCCGATCCTAAGAAGGTTTCGGCGAACACCTCGGTACTGGCATTTGAAAAAGCCGGGGTGCCCGCGGCGAAGATTGTGCTTGGGATGCCGTTTTATGGACGGATGTGGGGCGATGTGATGGATCAGAATCACGGCCTGTTTCAGTCCGGCAAGGATATACCGAATACTTATGGATCCTACTCGGCGATCGCGTCGACGATGCTGGATAAGGGATATACGCGATATTGGGATGCCAAGTCTTCGGTACCGTTTTTATATAACGCGGATCGGCATATATTCGTGTCTTACGAAGATCCGGAGTCGGCCGCCGCGAAGTGCGCATACGTGAAGGCGCATCATCTGGGCGGAGTCATGTTCTGGGATTATGAGAGCGACCCGACCGGTACGCTGCTGCATGCGATTCACAAGGCAATGAACGGCGATGGGCAGTCACGGGAGGGCGGCAAGAAACCATGAGCACGACGAGCACAGCCACGGCAACGACGGTGACGCGGCAGACGCAGCGGGTGGTATCGATCGATATCTTTCGCGGGCTGACGATGGCCGTGATGATTTTTGTGAATGCGCTTCCCGAGAGCGCGGGCCTGCCGTGGTGGACGTATCACGCGCACATGCAGCAGGACCTGATGACGTACGTCGACATGGTCTTTCCGTTTTTTCTGTTTGCCGTGGGCATGTCGATGCCGCTCTCAGTGGAGCAGCGGCTGAAGAAGAATCCATCGCAGGGGGCGCTGTGGTGGCATGTGGTGACGCGTTCGCTGGGTTTGGTGGTGCTTGGGCTGATTCTGGCGAATGCGGATTTTGTGGATGCGAAGCTCACGGGTATGAAGGGCGACCTGTGGGGGCTGCTGGGGCTGATCTGTTGCGGACTGTATCTGAATGTGTATCCGAAGTCGGAGCGGTTTCCGCGCTATTCGACGGTGCTGCGCGGGATCGGGCTGGTTGGCGTGGTGGTGCTGTACGCGATCTTCCGGCGGGTGACGAAGAGTGGGGATGTTGCGTGGCTTGAGTTCGGCTATCCGGAGATATTGGGGCTGATTGGTTACAGCTATCTTGCTGCCGCAGTGCTCTTTATTCCGACGCGCAAATTGCGATGGGCACCGCTGATGTGGTGCGCGGTGATGGTTCTTTTCTGTGCTGGATGCACGGCAAAGATGCTTCCTTTGTTTGAGCACGCGCACTGGTGGTTCTGGCCGTTCTCGAATGGCTCGATGGTGGCGCTGATGATGGCTGGCGCGGCGACTTCGCAGTTTTTCCTGGGAGTGATTCCGGGGAAGGATAAGCGGCCCGCAGCGAAGAGCGCTACGGTGAAAGCGATTGCGTTTGCAGCGGTGATGCTGGCGGCGGGCTGGATGTCGACGCCGCTTGGCATATCGAAGATACGGGCGACGCCCTCGTGGACGTTGTGGTGTGCGGGCGATGCGGTGCTGCTGTTTACGCTGTTGTACTGGATCTGCGATGTGTGGGGCAAGACGGGCTGGGCCTGGCTGCTGCGGCCGGCGGGCTCGAACACGCTGACGACGTATCTGGTGCCCGATCTGGTTGAGTTTGGATTGGGCATTACGGGAATTGGCTGGTACTACACGCATTTCGCGACTGGATGGGAGGCGGTGGTGAAGACGGTGATTTTTACGATCTGCATTCTGCTGGTATCGATGGGGCTGACGCGCGCGCGGGTGCGGCTGCAGCTTTGATGCCTGTTTGCGAGTCGCGTTTCAGGGGCCTGAGGGCCTGTGCTCCCTCAAAGACATGTGTCGGCAATTGCAGGATTGGGCGTCTGTGAAGAAAGAATCCTTGTCTGTCGGGCGGCCTGCCCATCTGCGGCATACGAATGCGTTGACGATTTTGAAGCTGCTGCGTGATGCGGGATCGTGTTCGCGCGCGGACCTGGTGCGGGCGTCGGGATTGAGTGCGCCGACGATTACCAATGTGGTG
Source organism: uncultured Acidobacteriota bacterium (assembly GCA_963720285.1). Lineage (GTDB taxonomy): Bacteria > Acidobacteriota > Terriglobia > Terriglobales > Acidobacteriaceae > Acidicapsa. The sequence continues at coordinate 574,274 of CAVREZ010000010.1, read as the reverse complement.
AACGACCTGATTGCGGCGAAGCTGGTGAGTGCGCTGGGTGAGGGTGAGTCGAGCGGCGGACGTCCGCCGGATCTGCTTGCTTTTAACGCGGAACGCGGATGCCTGATCGGGGTGCAGTTGACGGCGCGTCATCTTGTTTTTCTGCTGACGGACCTGGTGGGCAAGCAGCTTGATACGGCGACGGTGGCGCTAGCGGACCAGAAGACGACTCCCGAGGCGATTTGCCAGCTGATTGGAACGCAGGTTCGGATGCTGCTGCGCAAACACAAGAGGCCGCGGGAGCAGTTGCTGGCCCTGGTGACGGCGATGCCGGCGATTGTGAATGTGGATGAGGGAGTGGTGGTGGCGATCAGCACGCTGCAGGGTTGGCGCAAGGTGCGGTTTCACGCGCTGATGCGCGAGGTTGTGGATTGCCGCGTGATCGTGGAGAACGACACGAATCTGGCGGCGCTGGGAGAGCAGCATCGCGGGGCGGCGCTGTTTCATCAGAGCTTTGTGCTGGTGCAGATTGACGCGAATGTGAGCGCGGGGATTGTGCTGGGCGGGCGGGTTCATCATGGGGCGCAGTGGGCCGCGGGGGAGATCGGGTATCTGCGGCTGCCGCATGTGGCGCGGAAGTTTCCGGCGCTACATGAGTTTGGCGAGCTGGAACAGGTGTTGACGAATCGGGCGATTGTCGAGGAGTTTCATGCTTGCAAGGAGGGAGTGGCAGCGGGCGGCGCGGCGAAGGAAATGACGGATGCGGCGCGGGTGCTGGAGTTGGCGCATGCCGGCGATGCGTGCGCGAAGAAGGTGGCGCAGTCGCGGGCGGCGTTGGCTGCGGACATCATCGTGAACCTGTCGCTGATTTTGAATCCCGGGCTGATTTTGCTGGGTGGCGCGGTGGGGAGTCATCCTGAGATGGTGAGCCTGGTACGGCAGCAGTTGCAGCGCGCTGAATTCGCGGTGCCGGAGATTGCGCCGGCGGTGCTTGGAGATGCGGCGGCATTGTGGGGGGCGATTTCTATGGCGCTGGAGGCGCTGCCGGGGATCTTGCTGCCGCAGCCTCGGGGGTGAGTTAAGTTTTTGCGCTGGTTTTAGCGTGGTGGATTGCGGATTTGAGGGCTTCGACGACTGCGGATTGCTCTTCAAGGGTGATGCGGTTGAAGAAGGGCAGTGCGAGGGTGCGCGGGGCAATGGATTCGGTGATGGGGAGATTTTCGACGCGTGCGCGCGTTGAGTTGCGCCATGCGGGCTGCTGGTGGATGGGCGGGAAATAGCGGCTGGTGGCGATGCCTTGTGCTGCGAGGTGCGTGCGGATTGCGTCGCGGTCGATGCCGGGGGCCACGCGGATTACGTAGACGAACCAGCTTATCTCTGCGTTGGGTAATGTGAGGGGTGGGGGCTCGATTTCGGGGATTTCGCGGATAAGGCTCTCGTAGCGGGCGGCAGCTTGTGCGCGCAGGGTGAGGAATTCGGGGAGACGGCGGAACTGGACGCGGCCGAGGGCGCAGGCTAGTTCGGAGAGACGGTAGTTGAAGCCGGGCTCCTGATGGTCTAGCCAGTCGCTGCCGGGAATGCGGCCCTGATTGCGGAGGGACCGCAGGCGGGTGGCGTGTTCGGCGCTGTGGGCGAGGATGATGCCGCCTTCGCCGGTGGTCATTTGCTTATTCGGATAAAAACCAAAGACAGAGAGATTGCCGAAGGTGCCGGCGAGCTGGCCGTGATGGCGTGCGCCGATGGCTTCGCATGTGTCTTCGATGAGGAGAAGGTTGTGTTCGCGGGCGATGGCTTGCAGGGCTGTGATGTTGGCAGGGATGCCGAAGGTGTGGACGGCGAGGATGGCGCGGGTGTTGGGGGTGATGGCGCGGCGGACGGATGCGGGGTCGAGGTTGAGGGTGAGGGGGGCGATGTCGGCGAAGACTGGGGTGGCTCCGGCCTGGAGGATGACGTTGGCTACGGCGACGAAGGTGAAGGAGGGAAGGATGACTTCGTGACCGGGGCCGATGCAGAGGGTGATTAGGGTGAGGTGGAGGCCGGCGGTGCCGGAGCTTACGGCGATGGCGTCGTGAGTCTGATGGTAGGCGGCGAAGTCGTGCTCGAAGGCTTCGAGTTCGGGGCCGAGGCTTAGTTGGGGGCGGCGCAGGACGGCGGTGACGGCGGCGATTTCTTCTTCGGTGATGTCGGGGGCTGAGAGGGGGATGTTCATGCTTCGTCAGGGATGGGCGCAGGAGCTTTGATTAGGAGGTTTTCGAGTGGGGTTTCGGTTAAGACGCGGGCGATTTGTTCGGAGGCGTGGCCGTTGCCGTAGGGGTTAGTGATGCCAGCGCGGGACGCTCGGAATTCGGGAGTGAGGGCGTGGTGGATGGCGCTGAGGATTTCGGTGCGGTTGGCGGGGGTATCGAGGACGTTGGCGGCGCGTTCGCGGCCTTGCTGGCGCATGCCTACGTTGACGGCGGGGAGGGCGAGGGATGCGGCTTCCATGATGCCGCTGGAGCTGTTGCCGATCAAGGCGTCGGCTTGGGCGAGGAGGCTCCAATAGGTGAGGGCTGGGAGGTTGATGAAGATGTGGGTGTTGGGGCGGCTGGCGGCGAGTGCTTTGGTGCGGTGGATGAGGTCGCGGCTGCCGGCGTCGGCGTTGGGGAAGGCGAAGAGGAGTTGGCCCGGGGATTCGGTGAGAGCGGCGTAGAATTCGTCGGCTTCGGAGACGGTGTTGGTCAGGATGGTGACGGGGTGGTAGGCGACGACTAACGCTGGATGGCTGAAGGTGAGGTTAAGTTCAGATTCCAGCTCGGTGCGGGTGAGGAGTTTGGAGTGGCGGAGGTGGTCGAGGGAGGGTGCGCCGGCGTGGTGGACTCGCCAGGGCTCTTCGCCCATGGCGATTACGCGCTGGCGGGCCTTGGGGGTTGAAGTGAAGTGGATGTGGGCGAGCTTGGTGAGGGCGTTGCGGACGGCGTCGTCGATGGCGCCTTGAGAAATCTCTCCGCCTTCGATGTGGGCGATGGGGATGCGCAGGGCGAGGGCGACAGATGCGGGGGCTAACATCTCGTAGCGGTCGGCGATTAGAAGCAGAATGTCTGGGCGCCAGGCGGTGAGGGCGTCGGCGAGCGATAGGGTGGCGAGGCCGATGGTCTTGGCCATGCCGGTGTCGGTGTCGGAGCTGAGGAGGCACTCGATGCGGGCGATGATGGGGAAGCCGTCGCGTTCGATTTCGCGGAGGGTGTGGCCGAACTCGGGCGAGAGATGCGAGCCGAGGACGATGAGGCCGAGATCAACGGCGGGATGGGTCTGGAGAGCGCGCAGCGGCCAGTAGAGATGGCTGTAGTCGGCGCGGGAGGTGGTGACGACACCGATGCGGCGGCGTGCAGTGGGCGTCATTGGTTCACTCCGCCGGAGAGGGCTTGCGCGTGGATAAGGGCTAATTCAGAAGGCGTATAGCTGGGAACCAGTTGCTGGAGAAGGCGCAGAGCTTCTGCGGCGTCACGGGAGGCGACGGCTTGCTGGAGCTGTGTGAGTTGCGCGGTCAATTGCGATGCCGATGGAAGCGGTGTTTGCAGTTGGCGGAGGCCGTTCCGAGTAGTGTTGGAGGCCGATTCGGATTCGCTCCAGAGGAGCTCGGATTTCTTTTCGCCAGGGCGGAGGCTGGTTTGTTGCTGCTGGATGCGGGAGTCTGGAGCGATATGGGATGCGAGGAACTCGGCGAGGGATTGGATGGATTGGCTGGTGTTGAGATCGGCGGCGAAGAGCAGTGTCTTGCCGGACGGGCTGCTTTGGTGGAGTTCGACGGCTGTGGCGAGAAGCAGGTGTGCTGCTTCTTCGAGGGTGATGAAGTAGCGGCGGGCCTGCGGGTCGGTGATGGTGATGGGCGCGCCGATGGAGAGTTGATGGGCGAAGTGTTCGACTGCGGAGCCGCTGGAGCCGAGGACGTTGCCGAAGCGGACGGCTGCACCGCCGTGGATGAGGGTGATGAGCTCGGCGAGGCGCTTGGTGGCGCCGAGGATGCTGGTGGGTGCGGCGGCTTTGTCGGTGGAGACGAGGATGAGATTGCTCCCATAGTCGCGGCACTTCTGCGCCACAGTGAAGGTCGCGATGGCGTTGTTCTGGATGGCGGCGAGCGGCTGGGTTTCGAGAAGAGCCAGGTGCTTGTGGGCTGCGGTGTGGAAGGTCCAGCTCGGCGCGTGCGTCGAGAAAACATGATCGAGGAGAGATTCGTCGCCTGCGTCGCCGAGGATGGGAATGATCCGTGCCGTTGGATGAGCGTTTTCGAGGGTCCGCGTCAGGTTGTTGAGGTTGAGCTCGGAGTGGTTTAGAAGTATCAGGTTGCCGGGATCGAGTGAAGCAATGTGGGTTGCGAGGGCGGAGCCGATGGAACCGCCTGCGCCGGTGATGAGGATGGATGAGCCTTGGAGGAATTGAAGTTCTGAGAGCGCTGCGCGTGGTAATGGAGGGCGCTCAAGGAAGTTGTGCCAGGGCAGTGAGCGCACGTCGATCGGCATGGTTCAAGTATAGGGTTACCAGGCTTCGCGGTTATCCCAGAGCAGCATCGGGATCGCGCGAACTCACCGTTCAAGAATTTTAAGACCGGTTCAGATGCGAGCTGAGGTACAATCCGTTGTCAAGATTGTTGCTGCTACGCAAGACTGAGGCAACGATGAGGAATAAGGCCCGCGATTCACAAGCTCATACGGAAGAGCTGCACGACTCAGTGATCAAGGGATCTGACTCGTCGGCAACCGAAGTAGACCCGCTTGCGTTTTTGAAGAGCCTCGGAGAGGCCTCGGCGATCTTTATTGGGTTCAGCTACCTTGGAGGCTGGTGTTACTTCGCCTCCTATTACAGTACTTTTGGCTTGAACTCGCTTGAACTGGATTTGCCCCTACCCGTGATTTGCGCGACAGACGTTTACCTGATGTTCAGCGCGGGGTGGCCCCTCATTATAGTTTTCGCTTTATTGTTGGGATGGATCGGTTTCAGGCATTGGCTGAAGGGTTTCCGACGGAGTATGACAGCGGCGATCCTGGTGCTATTGCTCTTCGCCACGTCTACTGCATGCATCTTTCTCGGGCGCCGGCACGCAAACGACGACATGCTCATCGACTCCGGCGAACTACCCAATGTCGGGTTTTCCGTGAAGGTACCGAAGACCGATCAACCCGATTGCGTTGACCATGAAACCTATGGATCTGCTGACTGTAAGTTACTCCTGCATTCGAAGGGAGCATACTACTTTTTCATGCCAATCTCCCGCCCGAAAGATGCCCTCTTAAGCGTGGGCAGCCTGAATCTTTATACGCTGGCGGATTCGGATGTGACCGGTGTGCATATTTCGAGAGGCTTGGAGAGGAATGCGAGGGAAAAATGAAAATGCGGCTGGGTTGCGCAATTTTCCTGATGCTGCTGGTCTGCCGATCAGCGCGCCCTGACACGATCACCACGACAGACGGTTCCAGTGTTAATGGTTCTGTCCTGGGGATTTCGAATGGAGTCGTGAAGATTCAATCGCGGTTCCCATCGAAGACGAAGGAAATCTGGGTTTCTCTGAAAAACATTCAGAGTGTCGAGTTCAATTCGCAAACTTTCAATCCTGGCGCGCCGCCAGAGATACAGGGGTTTGCTCCGGATACGCAGCCAAAAGCAGCTCGTGCCGGCGAAGTCATTGTGCTTCGAGGCGGAGAACGACAGCCTTGCGACCTTGTAGATATCGATGCCGACACAGTCCATTGCGGCCCGCATGACACCACCTACCCTCGCAACAAAGTGCTTCGCATTGTATTTGGGGCATTATGAAGATACTCTGCCTTCTTCTATTTTTTCTCGTGGCTGTGGGACTATGCCAGGGAGCCGAGGCTCTCCAGCAGACTGGCCCAAGCGATCACAAGTCATGCGTCGACCCGGGGGCATCTGCTGCCAGCGAGGAGGATGCGGCTGCATTTCAACAGATTCTCAGCGCGCTCAGTGTTGATCTGAAGATCTTTCTCTATGTTTCGGACGACCCAATCATCCGGCAGTTTGGCGGAGGGATGTCGTTTCGGTGCGCGGTGGACGATCACCAGATGTACGAGTCCTACGAAAACTGGACCATTTACGACCCAAAACTGGTTCAGGGAGACGCAGCCCGCGATTTTGTGTTCGCTCATGAGATAGCGCATCACCTGAATGGAGATACGTCGTCGGGGCAGGCTCGAAGCGCGCGGATGGAATTGCGAGCTGATTTCAACGGGACCATGTATCTAATTCGGCTGGGCTGGAAAGAGCCGAGACTATTGCATGCGTTGGATTTGCTCAATCTACCGCAGGTGAACCAACCGGGCTATCCGACTGCTGGAGAGCGAAAGGCAAACATCGAGGAGATCTTTCATGGGAGGCCGGCTGCCCCCACAGATTTGCGGGCCACAGTGGAGGCTGGTCGAGATTTTCCGGGGTTTGTCGCGGGGCTTGTCAATGGGAAGTTCGGGGGGCCGGTAAAGTTTCAAAGCGTTCGAACGAACCGTTATGTCTGCGCAAAAGGTACTCCCGATCCGAGAATTCCGTCTACGCGGCATTTCGAATTCTTCGATACCTGTGAGGATGGTGCGCGAGTTTCTTTCTTTCTCGAGATCAACGCGCCCAACGAATACCGGCTACTGGTTTGAACAGAAGGAAGAGCCTTGCCCGGATTTTGCGGACAACTGCACCTATGCGCTGGAGTCTACCGGAACCGGATTGCAGTTTTGGAATCAGAATCTAGGTGCGGACCGGAATGGTTGGTGGAAAGAACTCGGCGACCAAGAGTTATTCAATCTGGAAGCCGCCGATCCGGACGGGGGAACGGTCCGTATCAAGCTTCATAGCGGAGGCTATATAACTGTCGATCCGACGACTGGGAAGCTCCAAAGCGGAGGAAGCAAGGAGCAGGCCGCTGAGTTCAAGGTCACGCAGGGGTCCTGAAACTCACAGATAGCTCTGCGATTGTCAATTGCCTCCTTGGGGTGGCGCGTGCTAGATCATCTTGTGATGGATATCGCGCGTCCTGATATTTGGAAAAAGAGGAAGCATCGGAAAATTGTTGCGATTGGAGCGGCTGCGATTTTTGCGGGCGCTATGCTGCTGACGCTGCTCAAAGGATCATCGCACCACCGTGAGTACGTTACTCTCAAGCACGATGCCCGCGCTGTTCAGGCGCTCGTGGTTTTTCCCAAGATCAAAACTAAAGTGCCGGTCGTGGTTTTAGTTCACGAGGTATATGGCCTCAGCGATTGGGCTAAAGGCATGGCAGACGAGCTTGCCGACGCAGGCTTCATCGTGATCGCGCCAGATCTGCTCAGCGGTCACGGGCCTCACGGAGGCGGTTACAGCGAATTTGCGAGCGAAGACGAACGGCAATATGCTGTGACTGACCTTGATTCCGCCGACGTATTGGCGGATCTGGATGCTGCGGTCGATTTCGGCAAGAAGCTGCCCGCCGGCAACGGCAAGATTGCTGTCGTTGGATTCTCGTGGGGTGGATGGAAATCCTTTGCCTTTGCCACACATCGCAAGGACCTGAGCGCCGTATTCGTGTTCTATGGCACCGGTCCGGACGATGTTACTGCTATCACTGCTCCTGTCTACGGCTTCTATGGCGGAGATGATGGAGGGGTGGACGGTAGTGTTCCTGCGACGACGGAGGCAATGAAAGCGGCGGGTAAATTCTATGAACCTGTTATCTACGAGGGCGCCGGACACGGATTCATGCGCACTGGTGAAGAGATCGATAACAAGTTCTCGGCCAACAAGACTGCGCGCGATCAAGCATTTGCACGCCTGGTGAAATTACTCAAGGAAACGGGACAGTCTTAAGCGCCAAGCTGATAGAAGACGTGCGATTAGCTGGCGGAGTTCACGTCATCTTCCGCCAGATCATGCGTAGTCACGCCGCTCACAATCCTGGCAACGCAGTTGCCGAAAGCGTCGTAGACGAGAATGGTGGTTGTGCCACTCATGAAAGTCAGATGGTGCTCCGCATCCTACGCGATGCTCTTGTCCCTGTCATGAGCACGTTTTCATTGGCGTCGCAGGTCCTGCTCGACAGCCGGTTGGCGGCAGGATGCTTGTTTTGCTCAGGTGGAAGTGCGGAGTTGAATCCGGGCCGAGGGCGCAGCGGGTCGCATACACTGGTGGGTGGATTTCCTACAGATGATTGGTTCGATTGTGATTGATTCCCGAAGAGTTTTGGTTCGAGTAGCCGGTGTTTTGATTGGCGCAATGGCGTCCCTGACTGTTTGCGCGTGGGGCGCGCCGCAGCATTTCTCTTCCGAAGCGGTGAAGCTGAACAACCGTGGCGTGGCGCAGATGGGGCAGCAGTTTACGGATCGCGCGGCGGCGAGCTTTGCGGATGCGTTTAAGGCCGATCCGTCGATGGCGCAGGCTGAGGTGAATGAGGGGATCGCACTTTTCTATTTGCAGAAGCTGGATGAGTCGAAGGCGGTGCTGGAGAAGGCGCTGAAGCTTGATCCCGCGAATCCGAGAGGGTGGTACAACCTCGGCCTGGTGCAGCGTGCGGGAAATGATCTGAATGGTTGCGTGCAGAGCTTTCAACATGTGATTGCGATCGACGGCCGAGACGCGGACTCGTACTACTTCGAGGGTGTCTGCTACCAGGAGTTGAAGGATTTCGACAAGGCGATCGCTGCGTTTCATCAGGCGCTGGAGATCAATCCGCTGCATGCTTCGGCAGAGTTTGCGATGGCGCGGGCGCTGCAGCGCTCAGGGCATATGAAGGATGCGGGGCCGCATTTCGATCGGTTTAAGCATTTGACGACGACTAAGATTGCGAGCGCGCTGAGCCTGTCCTATGGGGAGCAGGGGCATTACTCGACTGCGGAGACGATTGAGGAGCCGCAGAGCGCCGCACAAATGGCAGAGAAGCCGGGGCGTTTTGAAGCGCAGGAATTATTGGCGCAAAATGCAGCAGCGCAGTTGACGGGCGGTGCTTGTCTGCTGGATGTGACGGGCACTGGATCGATGGACCTGGTGCTGATGAGCAGCGGCGCCAACGCAATCGAAGTGCTGCATCGCGGGGAGGATGGCAAGTACACGACGCTGAGCGCGGAGAGCACCGGGCTGACCGTGAAGGGGCGAGGTGTGGCTTGCGCTGTTGGAGATTATGACGCAGATGGGCTGAACGATCTCGCCGTTGCGATGGATGAGGGTGTGGCGCTGTTTCGCAATCTGGGTAAGGGACAGTTTGAAGAGACGACAACTGCGGCAGGATTGATCGCGAAGAATCATCCGACAGGGATTACGTTTGTCGACTTCGATCATGATGGCGATCTGGATTTGTTTGTAACTGGATCGGCGTTAAGCGCGGGCGGTGAAGCGAACGTACTGTGGCGCAACAACGGGAACAAGACGTTTACGGAATGGACGGAGCCGACGGGGCTTGGCGGCAGCGGGAAGAGCGAGGCGGCGTTGCTGACGGACTTCAACAACGATCGCGCGGTGGATCTGGCCGTGACGGGCGATAGTGCCGCGCCGGTGCTGTATGTGAATCCGAGGGAAGGGAAGTATCCTACGCAGCCGCTGTATGAAGTGGCTGGATTGGCGAAGACTACTGGTATTGCGTCGCTCGATTTCGACAAAGATAGCTGGATGGATCTTGCGGTGACGCATGATGGAGCGCCGGGGTTATCGTTGTGGCGGAATGTTGAGGGTCCGAATCACATCGGGCGCAGGTTTGAGCGCGTGACGCTGCCGGGCGGCGATGCGCTGCGGGGATGGGGTGTGACACCGATCGATATCGACAGCGATGGGTGGGTTGATCTGGCGGCGATTGTAGAGACGGCTGCGGGATATCAAGTGAGAGTGTTGCGCAATCGCGGTGATGGCACGTTTGAAGATGTGACGGAGGCGATGGGCGGCGACAAGGTGAAGTTGAGCAAGCCGCGCGGACTGATTGCGGCGGATGTGGATGGGGACGGGCTTGCGGATTTGATTGTGACACAGGAGGGTGCGGCGCCGGTGTTGCTGTTGAATCACGGGGCGAATTACGGAGGCAGGAAAAATCACTCGGTGCGCATCGATCTGAAAGGCTTTGCGGATAACAAAACTGCTATTGGTTCGAAGGTGGAAGTCTTTGCCGGGAATCACTGGCAGAAGTTTGAGATTGATGGTGCGGTTGGTTATGGAACGCAGGGAACGCCGCAGGTGCTGGCGGGGATTGGCGATGCGGAGGGAGTGGATCTGGTGCGGATTCTGTGGCCGACGGGTGTGCTGCAGGATGAGATCGATCTGCCGCGCAAGCAGGTGATCGCGATTACGGAAGCGGATCGCAGAGGCAGCTCATGCCCCGTACTGTTTGTGTGGAACGGCGAACGCTATGTGATGGTGACGGATGTGATTGGCGCGGCTGTGGTGGGGCATTGGTTTACGCCGACGCGGCGCAATATTCCGAGATCGGGTGAGTGGATCAAGATAGATGGAGCGCAGACGCACGCGGTGAAGGGGAAGCTGAGCTTCCGGTTTATTGAGCCGATGGAAGAGGTGAACTACATCGATCAATTGCGCGTGGTGGCGGTGGATCATCCGGAGGGCGTGGAGGTGAATCCGGATGAGCGGTTCCTGGACGATCCGCCATTTGCGAGTGGGCGTGTGGTGGCGAGCGAGGGCGCGCGGCTGCCGGTAGGCGCGTGGGATGGCGATGGGCGCGATGTGCTGGATGCGGTGTCGAAGCGCGATCATACGTTTGCGAGCGGATTTACGGCGACGCCTTATGACGGGTTTGCGAATATGCATGCGCTGACGATTGATCTTGGCGATGTATCGGCTGCGAAGCCGCTGCGGCTGTTGATGACGGGGTATGTGAACTACTTCAGTGCGAGCTCGTTGTATGGGGCTTGGCAGGCGGGGATCAAGCCTGTGTCGCCGTATGTGGAAGCGGAGATGCCGGATGGGTCGTGGCGGAAGATCAAGGATGATGCGGGTTTTCCAGCGGGACTGGAGCGCGTGATTGCGGTGGATCTGACGGGCAAGGTGCCTGCGGGTGTGCATCGCATTCGACTGATGAGCAACCTGGAAATTTATTGGGACCAGGTGCTGATTGACGATCATGCGCAAGGGGAGTTCAACACAACGGAAGTGCCGCTGGCTTCGGCGACGCTGCATTTCCATGGGTATCCGAAGCAATTGGATGGGAAGTCGCCGGGCGATCTGGATTACGACTATAACCAGGTGAGTTTGACGGGGCCGTTCCAGAGAGAGCGTGGAAGCTATACACGCATGGGCAATGTGATGCCGCTGGTGACTGGCGTGGATAACCGTTACGTGATCTTTGGGAGCGGCGAGGAGATTGCTGCGGAGTTCGATGTGGCGAAGCTGCCGAAGTTGCCCGCGGGATGGAAGCGCGATTACTTCTTTTATGCGAATGGATATGTGAAGGACATGGACTGGTGGGATGCTTCGCCGTTTACGGTGGCGCAGTTGCCGTTCCATGGGATGAGCAAATATCCGTATCCGAAGAGCGAGAGTTTTCCGCATGATGCGAAGGCGCTGGAGTATCAATTGAACTGGAACGATCGCTATGAGTCGGGCGAGCCGGTGCGGTCGTACAGATTTGATTTCCACGAGGCGATGCAGACGCCGCAGCAGGATGGTGCTGTTGGGTTGATGAAGCCGTGAGCGCGGTGGTGCTTGAGCCTGCTGTGAAGCAGTTGGCGATGCTTCGCAGTGGGGCGATCTCGATTTGCGAGTTGGCGGAAGAGCATATCCGGCAGATTGAGCGGCTGAATCCGGTGCTGAATGCGTTTGCGGACTTTGATGCTGAGCGCGTGCGGACGCGGGGGCGGGAACTGGAGCGGGATGCGCGCACGAGCTTGCCGCTGGGACGGCTGCATGGGTTGCCGGTTTCGGTGAAGTCTTCGATTGCTGTGGCGGGTTATCGATGCGAGATTGGCAGCGTGCTGTGCAAGGGCGATGTGCCGCTTGAGGATGCTGTGGCTGTGGGGCGGCTGCGGCGCGAGGGCGCGCTGATACTGGGGACGACGAATTGCCCTGAGTTTCTGATGGCGTATGAGACGGCGAATCTGCTGCATGGGCGGACGCGGAACCCGTGGGATCTGGAGCGGACGCCGGGCGGGTCGAGCGGTGGTGAAGCGGCGGCGATTGCTGCGGGGCTTTCTGCTGCGGGGCTGGGCAGCGATAGTGGTGGATCGGTGCGGATGCCGGCGCATTGCACGGGGATTGCTTCGCTGAAGCCGACGCCGGGGCGCGTGCCGGGGCGCGGGCATCAGCCGCCTTGTGTAGGGCCGTTTTCTACGCTGGGTGTGATTGGGCCGATGGCGCGGACGATTGCGGATGTGGAGCTGATGTTTCGCGCGGTGGGCGGGCAGGATGCGGCGGAGGCTGGGAGCGCTCCGGTGGCGCTGCGCGAGGTGACGCTGGAGGAGCTGCGGGCGCAGAGAATTGCGGTGTTTGAGGATGATGGGATTGCTCCGGTGACGGCGGAGACGCGGGCGGCGGTGCAGGCCGCGGCGCGGGTGCTGCGTGAGGCGGGGTTTACGGTGGCGGCGTTTCGTCCGACGGAGTTGGAGTTGCTGCGCGAGTTGTGGTGGAAGCTGTTTGTGCAGTGTGGGGCGATGTTTTATGAGCCGACGATACGGGGGCGGCGGGAGCAGCTTAGTCCGATATTTGCGGAGTTTCTGGAGATTGCTGAGTCGCGGCCAGCGCTGACGGCGGCGGAGATGCTGGATGCGTGGGCGGAGCTGGATGTTTTGAGTTCGCGGGTGTTGGAGGTGATGGAGGAGTGGCCGGTTTGGTTGTGTCCGGTGGCGAGTATTCCGGCGTGGAGGCATGGAGAGCGGGAGTGGTTGGTGGAGGGGAAGAAGGTCGCGTATCTGGATGCGGTGCGGCATACACAGTGGTTGAATGTGCTGGGTGCGCCGGCGGCTGTGGTGCCGGTGGGGAGGTCGGCAGGGGGGTTGCCGATTGGGGTGCAGGTGGCGGGGCGGCCTTACTGCGATGAGATTGTGCTGGGTATTGCTGGGGTGCTGGATCTGGAGTTTGGGTATCGGCCGCCGCCGATTGCGCTTGGGTGAGAGATTGGGTGCGGGATCGGAGTTTCTCGGTACCTATCCTCTCGTCTGCCCTCAAATTTCGCTCGGTGAGTGCATTGGTGTGGGTGTTGAAAAGCTCGGGGCAGTTTTAGGATTTTTAGGGCTAAGACTTCCTCACGTTGTATTCAAGATCGTCGTTCCCTTTATGAAGTAGCGGGTACCGGCGACATCGTGGGCCGGCTTAGGAACCGGACCAGCCGCTTGATGTTCTGGGCAGTGGCCGCCAGGAAGAACTGCTCTCGGACGAACTTCAACCTGCGCAGCCGGAGCCGATTGAGGCCGATGTGGCTGTGACTCTTCAGTTCTGCGAAGAGCGCCTCTACCTTTTTTCGTTGACGTTGTGCCTGTTCGAACTCCGGTGTACTTCGGAGATCTCGCGCTCGCTGTCGAGCTGCTTCGTTCATGTGGATGGCAAGATACCGGAACGGTCCGGTCGTGCACTGGGATCTCTGTTGGCACGGACCGCACTTCTTGCGGGTTCCGATGTAGCCGAAGGTGCGATTCCCCTCGTTGCGTCCGCCGTAATTCAGCTGCTGGCCAGCAGGACAGATGTAGCTGTTGCTCTCTGGTAAGTACGTAAAGGACTCCGGGCCAAACAAGTGGACTCCTCGTCCGTCCCGACCGCATCCCTGGTGGGCATGTACGGCGTAATCTCCCGATCCATCAGCCACTGCAAGAACTGTCCGTTGCCGTAGCTTGCATCGGCAGCGATGGATTGCGGGTTGCTGCCATGCCATTGCGCGAAGCGGGCGATCATGTCCTCCGCGGCTCGAGACTCTTCACTCAGCCGAGCGCCTGTCGCTTGCACGCCCACAACGATGCAGCTGTGGTTATCGATCAGGTAGTTGTTGTAATAGCCCATGCGCGCCGGCGTGCCGCCTTTGGTCGCATAGGTAGAGTCCGGATCAGTGGTGGACACCTTGTCCTGGCTATGCGTCGGCTCTTCGACTGGGTTCTGCAATTCAAGCTCCGCCAGGTACTCGCGCACCGTTCGGTTAACCTGCGCAGCTTCGGCCAACTGCTCTCGCGGAATACGGCTCTCCTTGGAAGCGTTTGCCTCTACGAAGGTTCCATCGACCGATAGCTTGTCTCCGCGCACTAGCCCGACTGCGAGGCATTGGGCCACAACTTCCTCGAACAACTGCTCGAACACCTTCGACTCCTGGAATCGCCCGTGACGATTCTTCGAAAACGTAGAGTGATTCGGAACTTCCTGATCGAAACCAAGACCAGTGAACCAGCGCCACGCAAGATGCATGCGCAGTTCCTCAACGAGTTTGCGCTCACTGCTGATGCCGTATAAATAGCCGATCAGCAAAATGCGCAACAAGAGCTCTGGATCGATCGAAGGACGCCCAGTTTCGCTATAGCTCTCTTTAAGTCGCTCGCGCACAAAAGCGAAATCGATGTGCTTATCAACCAGCCGCAACAGGTGATTCTCCGGAACCTGATCTTCCAGTCGGAAGTAGTAGAACAGCGATTCAGAGCGGGTGTGCTGACCCATCATGAGCGTTAATCCTCCGAAAATGGACGATCCAAAACAGCATGCTCAAACTATGCCGCTAAACGCTCAGCATTGCCATACGGATCTTATGAAAATCGCCCAATTCGTACTGAGTTTTTCAACACCCACGTCTGAAATCGTCAACTGACGTCCACCGGCGGTACTTCGGTAAAAACAAGCCGTCGCGTCATTGAAATGGGGTGGGGAACTGCTCATTGTCCCACCCCAGGTTGCCCATAGGCTGTCTGCGTTTCGACTAATCGTGACGTCCGTGCGACGGTATGCGAGTCCACACTCGGGTCAGAAAGATCCCTCCCGCGACAATGGTGGACGGAGTTCGTAGTGCATCGGCGACAGATGTGGCAACCAGATGTCCGTGCTCGAAGATTGCGCGCGTGATCACAAAATCATCGAATTGCTCTGTCTGGATTGTGCCAACGGTGAGAATCCGAGTGACGACTCCGGTGCCGTCGCAGTTCACCGTGTAGGTCCCCGTCTGCGTTCCAGACACGATGTTGCGCTGGCCAGTGGTGGATCCGGCAAGGGGCTCATTCACGATGAAAGTTCCAGTGAGATTGCCATTTCCGTCCATGTAGCGCTTGGCAAGTGCGGTGGCAACGTTGGCGCCGTATGTACCGATGATTGTGTAGTTCCCTTGCAGACTGGCAAGGTCAAAGCAGGGAGGTGTGTCCTGGGCACGGGTGGATACTGCTGTAAGAACCGAGGCAATGGTAATGGCGACGGTGATGATCCAGTTCTTTCGGCTAGTCATGGTGTCGATCTCCTTAGGTTGATTTCGAGGGAATTCGGAGCTCAGTTGGGCTTATTAAAGCTGCTTGATTCTGTGCTTGAAGGTGTAAGGGACGTACCAGGTCGCCTAGAACCCCGCAGTTTGCGTGCGATCGCGGATTTTCATTTCGGCTGCAGGGTCTCGGAAATTGATCACTGCTTCGGAATCCACACAAATGCGTGCAGCAGAGCGTTTGTGTCGTGCCAGCGTCCGGCGACCGCCCCGAGCGCATTGACCCCATAGGCCGCCGAACCAAAAAACGATCCCGGCACCGCCATCTGTCCCGGCACATCGAAGACGATGGATTTCCCGTTGGCATAGCGCACAAAAGTGTGGTTCTCTTCGTTGTTGTCGGTCACGTACCCGACAGTCGTACCTTCAATGTTCATCGCGTTCACGTTTGTCCCTTCGAAACGGCCCGTGCCCGCCTGCTGCGTCTCGAAGGCCGTCATTTTTCCCCCGGGAGCGCCTTCGAATCCGTAGATCAGGTCCCCTGATCCCTGAACGACCGAACCCGCAACCATGCCTGCATCGTTCATGACCACGTTTCCAGTACCAATAGAGCTGCTAGTGGCGCCCGGCGGATCGAAGTTTGCGATCTTGCTCTCCGGTCCGCGCACAAAACCGTGGTTAAACCCCGCTGGATCGGTTACCACGCCGGCGATTGCACCCTCATCGTTGATGCTTGTGGGATAGGTGCCCAGCCCCGGTCCTGTGCCACCTTCGGAGTCGTCGAACATCGTGATGGCGCCATCGGGCTTCCGTACAAAGCCGCGTCCGGTTCCGTTTCCGTCAATGGAGTAGCCGGTGATCGTTCCCCACACATCGATACTCAACGGGAACGTAGCCCCCACCGCGCCTAGCGCGTCGAAGTTTGTGAATTCTCCATTCGCACCGCGCACAAACCCGTGAAACACGCCGCTGGCATCTCCGTAGAATCCGGCGATGACCCCCAGGTCGTTGATCGCCTGCGGGCACGTGCCTCCCGCAAAGTAGAGGCAGTTGGCTCCGGGCGCCGGGTTCGCTCCGGGAGCATCGAACTCCATATAATCCCCATTGGGCGAGCGGACATAGCCGTGAACGCCGCCATTGGGATCCTGTACATCTCCGGTAATTGCTCCCCAGATGTTGATTGCCGCGGCTTCGGTGCCGGCAAAGGGCGCCGTGCTTGCATTGGGCGCGTCGAATGTCACGAGCTTTTGCGCGTGAGCCGGAACCCCTGCTCCGCTCAATAGCGCGATCACGGCCACCATCGTCCCCAAGGCCGCATTCTGGCGTAGATTTCCCTGGATGTGCATAATGTGAACATCTCCTCCAAAGCGAGTTTTGGATTTCTTTGTTTGCCCGACTGGCTGCAACGATCTTGGAGAAGATGCTTCGGATTTGTCCTGCCGGCTTTGTGACCGTTTTGTGACTGATTTATGACGCTAAGTAACTCCTTTGTTTTCCACTTCTCGGATGTCGAGGTGCGCGAGAACGAGTTTTCCATCATAAGGTCAGGCCAGGTGTTTGCCGTCGAACCCAAGGCCTTTCGCGTCCTGCTCTTTCTCGTGCGCAATCCCCAGCGTGTGATCACCAAGGAAGAACTTCTCGGAGCTGTCTGGGGCGATACTACCGTCACCGAAAACTCACTTACACGCAGCATTTTGAAGCTGCGCCGCGTCCTCAACGATGATGCGCGCGAGCCGAAATACATCGAAACCGTAGCCACGGTCGGATATCGGCTGATTTGTGGGGTTCGCGCGTTCGAACAGATTGCAGACCATCCCGATGTGCCGCGGAACGGCGCGGCCGCAACTGCAACCGCTCGCGCGGGTCAAGTGGAACAACACGCCATCAATGCAGCGATCCCGCTCGAAGAGAGCAAGAACAGCTCGGCAAATGCCGCGATCCTTCCACATATCCGCCCGTCGCCGTCGGCCAGGTTCCGCCTGCTTTGGATTTCGGCCGCATCCCTCTTTCTTTTCGCGTTTGTACCCGCGATCCGGTATTTACGCCGCCCCCTCCCGCAGCCACACATCACCTCTTACACGCAGCTCTCGCACGACAACCGCAGAAAAGGCCTGTTCGCCGTGGATCGCTCTTGCCTTTACCTCACTTTTTATTGGGAGAACCAGTGGGTCGGTCAGATATCGACATCCGGCGGCCCGATCGTTCAGATCCCGACCACATTCCCTAAACCCTGGGTGCTTGACGCATCGCCCGACGGAACCAAACTCCTGATGCTCTCCTTCGCTCCGATTGGACCCGGCAACCTGTCGCGCAGTCTATGGATCGTCGATCCTGTTGGAAGTGTCCAGCATCTGCTCGCGTCCGGCGTGGTCATCACCGCAGGCTGGTCACCGGATGGAAAGTGGGTTGTCTACACTCGTCAAAACGGTGATATCAGGATCGTTGCCGCCGACGGAACCGGCGATCACAAGATCTCCACCACGGATTTGAGCTCTGATAACGGGATGATGGACCGCATCTCCTGGTCGCCTGACGGCGGCAGAATTCGCTTCGACAAGAACAATCGAATCTACGAAATTGCCCCCGACGGCTCGAACCTTCACCAATTCCTCCCTGACTGGCGGCCGGGATCGATGATGTGCTGCGGCCGATGGACGCCCGATGGGAGTTTCTTTCTCTTTCTTGAGTGGCAAAGCCCGTCGCTGCACAATCCGCTTTTTGCTCCCTCGCAGATATGGATGCTCGATGAGCGCCGGAGCCTGCTGCGTCGCACTTCGACCGAGCCGGTTCAGCTCACCTCAGGGCCCAGCCGCTGGGGAGGGCCCATCGCCAGCACGGATGGCAGTCGCATTTACACCCGCGGAGTCGTCCTCAACGGGCAGCTCGAGCGCGCCAACCTTCGCACTCATCAACTTGAGCCTCTCTTCGGCGGCATCTCCGCCGAATTTGTCGCCTTCTCGCCCGACCGCAGTTCCGTCGTCTATGTCACTTTCCCTGAAGGAATCCTCTGGCGCGCCAACAGCGACGGCAGCAATCCGACGCAGCTCACCAGCCCTCCCTTTTATCCCACCATGCCGCGCTGGTCTCCTGATGGCAGCCAAATCCTCTTCTCCGCAGTCGACCCGAAGGGAATTTACAAGGCATACCTGATCACCCCGCAAGGCGGCACGGCGCGCCTGCTGCTGCCGGAAAACCAGGACTTTCAGGTGGACCCGTGCTGGTCTCCTGACGGCAGCAGAGTGGTATTAACGCTGTATCCTTTTTCCGGCGATCAGTCACGCTCTGAGATTCGCATCTACGATCTCGCTACTCATCAGCTCACCAAAGTCCCCGACTCTGAAAACCTGGGCTCTGCCCGTTGGTCGCCTGACGGCGAATGGCTCACCGGACTCAGCAACGATACGACAGAACTGTTTGTCTATAGTTTCCGTACGCAGCGCTGGGCTTCCCTTCAAAAGGGCGATAACGACTACCCCACCTGGTCACACGACGGCAAGTATCTTTACTTTCTTCATGACGTTGTCAATCCCGGCATCTTCCGCATGCGGCCCACCGGCGGTCCTATTGAGCGAGTCGTCGATCTTAAGGGATTCCGCTTCACCTCGTATTACGACCAGTGGATGGGCCTCGACCCCGACGATGCGCCAATGCTCCTGCGCGACATCGGCGACGACAACATCTATGCGTTGAATCTTGAATGGAAGTGAATGCCGGAGAGTCCATTTCCTTGACCTAGAATCGTGTGGCCATACTTCCAGATTACCGGTAAACCGGAAGTAATCCTGAAAACGGGGTTCTGTCCGGAGTGCCGACCACCACCCCGAACCCGTCAAAATGAGTGCAATGGCCTGAACGCGCGAGCTATCATGCGTCGTCGGTACCATTATGCTGCCAAAATGATTGTCATTCGGTCACCAAGATTGCGGCTCAGCCCGTTCCAGATGAGGGATGCTCAGGAGGTTTTCGACTGCATCACACCGGCCATCGCCAAGTTCATGCCTTGGGAGCCGCCATCATGGAGCGAGTACGTGGCGCGATGCAAGAAGAGAGTGCAGGCTTATGAGCCGAACAAGTTTTCCTTCGTCGCCCGGAGGCTCGACAACGAGGAGTGCCTTGGCATGGCTTCGTTGGAAGATGCGGATTCGGTTTGGCCCGAGCTCGGTCTTTGGCTTAAGGAAAGCGCGCACAGGCAGGGTTTCGGACGGGAAGTGGTGGCCGCACTTGTTAAGTGGGGACACGCGTTTCTAGGCAAAGGGAATTTCATCTACCCGGTAGCCGTGCGAAACATCGCCAGCAGGCGTATCGCCGAAAATCTTGGCGGTGAGATCATAGGCACCCGCACGAATCCAAAATATGAATCCGTCATTTACAGAATTCCTTCCACCAGTTGCCATTATTCATAGATCGAACCAGACTGTAATCGGTACTTGTCCGAAGCTACTTGCATGACCGCCGCAGGCAGTCCGTTGGCGCATAATCGCCAATGTGCTCACCGACCCCAATTCGTAACGATAATGTATGGTCCGCCGCGCTTGAACGCTGCAGTACGCTGCTCGGCGCGACGGCATGCGCCGATCCACCCGAGCCACCAAGCTTGCGTTGCCCCGCATGTTCCGGTGTCATGCTGGTCGTCGAACGGATGACCCGCGCCCAGCTTTACTTCCGACCGAGCTTGATCCCCGTCCCGCCTAGGAGGTGCAGTGTTGACAGCTCATGAGAGACTCACCGCTCACCGCCCCGTCCTTCACCTTCCGCGCTGTTGTGCTCTGGCACGCGAAGCTGATGTGCATCTTGATTGCGGGCGCCACTCTTGCGAAGTGCTTCTGCCGTTGCCGTCACCGCCTCCGATTCCATCGAAACCAGACTCCCCTCCGCACGGATCCGCCCCGCTTCGCCGATCCAACCCCTACACAAGGACACTTGGGCCCCATTGAAATCCCATACGTAGATCACCGCGTCCATCGCGCCAGCGACTTACTTCAAACGACCCTATCAAAACTGCCCCATGTCTCATGGGACAATCCCCACCATTGCGCCGGGCAGTCCCGATAGGGACCTAACGTTTATGAGGACTAATGATCCACACGGACCCAAACCCCGTTCAGTGAATGCTTTCCGCTGATAGCGTCGACTGACAATTACACTTGCCGATAACGCGACGTAAAGCAAGCCTCCGAGATTCCGGCTTTCGACAGTTCAAGCGGAATTTGCTTTTGGGCTGGCGCTGGTACCTTCTTACGCGCCGCTCATCTTCGAGCGTTAGGTGCGTCGCGCCGCCGTGGCTGGCCCTCTTCGGGCAGAATCGTCGGATCTCTACTGGTTACAGCCTTTCGATGTTTGGTGCCCGGTAAAACTGACAGTAGCGGTCGCTGCAGCCGGTTCTTATATTTGCATTCTCGCCGCATATACGTGTTGGCGATCAACCGGAGGCCCGATGGCCACCGCAGGCAAACCGAACATCATCATGATCATGGCCGACGACGTAGGCATCTGGAACATCAGTGCCTACCACCGCGGCATGATGGGTGGCAGCACGCCGAACATGGACCGACTCGCCCGCGAAGGCGCGCTGTTCACGGATTACTACGGACAACAATCCTGCACGGCGGGACGCGCGGCGTTCATCACTGGGCAGACGCCGTTCCGCACCGGGCTACTGAAAGTCGGCCTGCCCGCGGCGAAACAGGGCTTGCAGGATTCCGATCCAACGATCGCGGAATTCCTCAAGCCACTCGGCTACGCGACGGCGCAGATTGGCAAGAACCATCTGGGGGATCGCAACGAATACCTGCCCACAGTCCATGGTTTCGATGAGTTCCACGGGATCCTCTACCACCTCAATGCGATGGAAGAACCCTACGACCCGCAGTATCCGAAGGGCGAAAAATTCCGCGCGAAGTTCGGCCCGCGCAACATCATCCACAGCGTTGCGACCGACGTTGACGATCCGACAGAGGATCCGCGCTGGGGCCGCGTCGGCAAGCAGAAGATCACGGACGCCGGCCCCCTGCCGCCGCATCCGGGCATGGATCCCGCTGCCAAGGTGAGCATGGAAGACATCGATGCGGATCTGGTGAAGCGCTCGTGCGACTTCATCGACCGCTCGGTGAAGGCGAAACAACCGTTTTTCCTCTGGCACAACTCCACGCGGTGCCACTCCTTTACGCATCTTTCCAAGGAGTGGGACGGCAAGACCGGCTTCGGCTTGTTTGCCGATGCGATGGCCGAGCTGGACTGGGTCGTGGGCGAGTTGCTCGCCAAGCTGGACGAACTCGGCATCGCCGACAACACGATCGTGATGTTTACCAGCGACAACGGCGCGGAAATCTTCAGCTGGCCCGATGGCGGCAACCATCCGTTCCGCGGCGAGAAAGGCACGGTGTACGAAGGCGGCTTCCGGGTGCCCATGCTGGCCAAGTGGCCTGGCGTCATCAAGCCGGGCACCATCATCAACGACGTCATGTCGGCCGAAGACTGGATGCCGACGCTCGTCGCGGCCGCTGGCGAGCCGGATCTGAAAGAGAAACTGCTCACCGGCTACAAGGCGGGAGGGAAGACATTCAGGAACCATCTCGACGGCTACAACTTCAAACCGTTCTTCGAAGGCAAGGTCGCCGAAAGTCCGCGCCGCGAGTTCTTCTATTTCAGTGACAACGCCGACCTGATGGCAGTGCGTTACAACGAGTGGAAGATCACCTTCAAGACCATTGTCGGAAACCTGTTCAGCGGCAAGGAGGATTCGACCAACGTCCCGATCGTGACCAACCTGCGGGTCGATCCGTGGGAGCGATACCAGACCGAGTCGACCTCCTACGGCGAATGGTGGGGCAAGAAACTGTGGGTCATGATGCCTGCCATGGTGATCATGGGTCAGTTCCTCTCCACCTTTAAGGACTACCCGCCCAGCCAGGCCTCCGGCTCGCTGAGCGTAGAGAAGGCGTTGCAGGCATTGCAGGAGGGAGGAAGGAAGAACTGAAAACGGTGCCGGGGATCCTCGTGCGCCTGCCCAAGACCGTTCGTGACATCGCCTGGAAGGCACAGACCAGACTCTGCACTCGATATCGCTCCATGGTCGCCAGAGGCAAGAAGCGTCACCGTCGTTGTTGCGGCGATCGCGCGCGAGCTTGCCTACTTTATCTGGCCGTCATCGGCCAGGAGATCAGGATCACCATGGCGGCATGGATAGATCGACTGCCCCATCAGCCCTGTGGTGCGGGAACCGGGGCAACAGGTCATGGTGATCCTCGAGAGCCCCTTGGTGGCAGGAGACTCGTCTCCGATGCCCGCGCTAAGTCCGAGGCAAGCCTGCGACGACACACGTTCGTGCGGTACCCAACCCGCGTATGGAAGTTTGAGCGACTGTCGCTGAACGTTGCCCGGTTCCCAAATCGTACGGAAATACTCAAAGACATCTGCTACGGGCGCAGGTAGAAATACGCGTGGATATGGGTTGCGTTTGTCATGGTCTCGGTGGACTGGAGGTAAATCCACGCAAGAGTGCTTCTGCCGGTCGCTGTCCCAACGAACAGGAGAGCGAGCAGAATGGCGGCGATGATTCCTGAAACTTGATAGAAGCGATGGAGCGGAATTGTCTGCATGGCCGTCATTCCTCCTCTGCAAGCTGGTGGGCAACCTGCGGAATCACCGCTACCCACTCCGCGCCGCTGCGGTTGATAGCCTCGGGAATTGTGTAGTCAATCTCGGCCAGCCGATCGGCATGATTGAGGAACAGCTGGCGCCACGGCAACTTTCTCGCCGGTGGACTGCACGGTCCATGCGTCATGCCCTCCACGCTCGGCGTCACGCGACTTGCGGAGCAGATGTTCGTAACGGTCATTCATCGCAAATGCTCCTTTTCCTACAAGGTGGGATTCCACGCGAGCGCCCCCGCATAGGCCGGAATTAAAAGGTCGGTGCCGACGTACACGCGGGCGCGGGAACCTTCCTTGAGCGTGATGATGGGCAGCCGATTGAGGAAGTGATTCAAGACTTGCTCGCCCTCGACAGCAGATTGCTCAGAGATGCCGTTGCGAATCTGCACGGAAGGATCAAGAACACTGCCGCCATTTCCGATCTGGGCAAGACCGCCAAGGCCGCCGATAGCGGCGGCGGCGGCGAACGCCTGCAAATATCGTGGTCTACTTTGGTGGCAAGGCCGGTGGTGCCGATCTGGTCAAGGCCGATGTACTTCGCAAACTCCAGCGAGTATCCCCATCTGCATCGTGCTGGCCGGAGCATTCCTCTTATTGCCGTTCAACAGGCTGGAGAGATTGGCGATGCCGATAAGCCCGATGATGACCACCAGGGCAATCACCACCGGCATACTCTTTTTGAGCGGTGGCTTTGCCTCCGGCTGTTCCGGCACGGTGGCAGGGACGTTCTGGTTGGCTCCGGCATGGCTACCTCGCTTCCTCGGTACGGTGAAACTCCACCTTCTGTTTGCCGATGGCGAGATAGCCGTTATCCAATTCCTTCGGGACGGTGTAGAGGCCATTGCTGAAATCGAAGTTGATAAGCGATGGCTTCTTGTCCTTCACCTCGTAGAGAGCCGGGTGTTCTCCTGAAACTGCCGCGCAAGTAGGTGAACTTGTCATCGCGCCATATCGCCTGCAAGCCAAGCTCTTTACCTTTCGACTTGTCCCAGGTGTAGTCAAAGTGCAGCGAGCCGGGATACTGGCTGCGGTATGCCTCTTCCTGCGATTTCTCGGCTTTCAGCGTCGCGGCCTGGGTTGCCTTGCGCGGCCGCCGCTTCCTGCTTCACCTTGTCCAGCTCAGCGGCTGGAACGAAGACAGGCAGCTCGGCCAGCCGGTCTTTCGTGGCCTTGTCACCGGCGAAATGAAGATTTTGGAATCGAAGTGGGGATCGTCGTCGTCGGAGACTTCACGCAACTGCAAGGTGTATTCGTTGCCGTGATCGGAGACGATATGCACGTCGGTCGTGCTGTTCGCCAATTTCGGCTTGATGCTGATAAAGCGGATGGCGACGTGTCCACCATCAAACACCCTTAATCCACAGTGTCACCGGCGAAGACATTCGCAACCTTCTCCTGATCGGGAAAGCAGAATCAGGGTCGATTGGAGCAAAGCGGGGCGGACCACAGGCGGCGTTGCCCGTCTCCGACACGATGATGGTGCGGGGCGCGTTCGGTTGAAGGCGCTTCTGATCGGGAATACCGGGGTCGGAGGCAGAGGCAGAGGCAGCGGTTGCGGCGAAGGTGAGTCCACAGGCGACGAAGATGAGGATGGCAGCAGCCGGCTTCAGATGGTCCTGCACGAAGATGGAAGCCCAGACAGGCACGGTGCCGTCTTTCTGGAAAGACGGGAATACGAAGTTTTGCGGCTTGCCGTAAGGCGTCTGTGCGTGCCATGCATGAAGCTCCTCCACCAGAATCGGATGAAGCGGTACGAATCTATCCGACGCCCTGGTCTTGGCATCACCATCCCTGGCCCGCGAAATCAAGAAGCTTGTAATCCGATGCAGCAAGGCACTGTCCACCATCGGGCAAGGATCTCTTCAAATACGAAATGCAGGAGAATGCTTAACGGGGCATCACGGCCTAAATGCACCGAGGCAGGCCGAGAGCATGCGTTCAATTTGCTGGAATCGCGTTCCCGCATATGTGCATTTCA
Source organism: uncultured Acidobacteriota bacterium (assembly GCA_963720285.1). GTDB lineage: Bacteria > Acidobacteriota > Terriglobia > Terriglobales > Acidobacteriaceae > Acidicapsa. The sequence goes on along the minus strand of CAVREZ010000010.1, from coordinate 549,352 downwards.
AAGGCCAAATCGAACTATTCGCATACTGATATGCGATTCATAGGTAAAATACACGGTGCTACCTGCCCAATTATTAAGCGACTAGAAGAGAGTAGAGTGGAATGCCGAGAGAAAAGAGCAAACCGGAAACGAGTGTACCGCAAGGCTCACAATCAAAGCGTTATAGCGCACCCGCTCTCGAAAAAGGGCTCGATGTTCTCGAGCTCCTTGCCAAAGAACGCGAGCCTATGACTCGTGCAATGATCTGTGGGCGACTAAAGCGGTCGCACAGCGAACTATTTCGAATGATTCAGGTTCTCGAATATCGAGGATTCATCCACCAGTCACAAGAAGGTTCCGGCTTTGTTCCGACTGATAAGTTATTTGCTTTGGGCATGGAGCAAGCGCCGGTAAAGACAATGTTGGAAGTGGCTCTTCCAGTTATGCGGGAACTCACTCACACCGTTGGGCAATCCTGCCATCTGTCGGTCCGATCCGGCAGCGAGATCGTAGTCGTGGCGCGCATGGAATCGTCTGAACAAATTGGCTTCACAGTCCGCATTGGGTACCGCATCGCATTCACTGAGGCAGCCTCAGGCATGGTGCTGTTCGCGTTTTTGGGACAGAACGATCGCCGTCGTTGGCTGGAAACGATTCGTTCGGGCTTCAGTGCTCGTCAGCGAAATGAGTTCATCGCGCGGGCAAATCAGGTCAGAGAACGAGGCTATGAAAAATCAAAGAGCGAGTTCACCATTGGAGTGACAGACATTTCTGCTCCAATCTTGCGCGGTCTCGCGGCTGCCGCTGCCATCGCCATTCCCTTCGTGCATTCCACAAGGCTCACGGTGCCGATTGAAACCGCCATCAAACACTTGCGCGCCGCAGCCGGGCAAATATCGGCATCCCTGCTTGCAGCGGACCACCGCATTTAAGTCGCGTGCCAGATGCATTCTGGGGTCCAGGCAGGAGGTTCTTGCATAGCGGCGACAGGTGTGCCGAGAATTACAGCTATTGCATCTCACCGCCCCTTCAAGCGACATTTGCGGGGGATTGAACACATTTACTGGCTTCTCATCTTGTCAAATGTGAACTGCTTGTTTAATAGTGATACGTATTCTTTGCTGGAGGAGAATTGGAGCCGCTGAACTCAATCTCGAATCCGCATATTTCGAATAGCTTTACCCAACCGTTGCAGCAAAGTTGGCCGCTCCCATCCCAGCCTCGTCCCATCGTGATCATTGGCGCGGGTGGCATTGTGAGAGATGCCCATCTGCCCGCCTATCGCTTGGCAAACTTTCAGGTTGCCGGGGTTTACGACCGCGATCTTTCGCGCGCTGAAACCATGGGTCAAGAGTGGGGCATTCCTGTAATGCCAAACCTGGCCGCAGCAGTCGACGTCAAGAATGCGATTTTCGATCTGGCTGTTCCTCCTCAATCGCATATCGAAGTTCTTTCCTCGTTGCCGCACGGATCAGTCGTTTTGATCCAGAAGCCGATGGGACGCAACCTCGACGAAGCCACGCGCATTTCGGAAATCGTCGAAGAACTCCATTTGACCGCGGCGGTTAATTTCCAGCTTCGTTTTGCTCCCATGATGCTCGCGGTGGGCGATGCACTCAAGCGCGGCATTCTCGGGAAGCTTGCGGACATTGAGATTCACTTGAATCTCTTGACTCCATGGGATCAATTCCCCTACCTCCGCGGCCTGCCGCGCGTGGAGATCGCCGTACATTCGATTCACTATCTGGATTTGATTCGGCACTTCGTTGGAGATCCTGAGTCGGTGATGGCGCGAACAATGAAACACCCTTTGAGCTCACTTGCGCAAACGAGAACCTCTGCAATTCTTGACTACGACGAACTGCGCTGTACTCTTTCCATTAACCACGACCATGCCTTTGGACGCCGCTTTCAGGATGCGACATTCCGCTTCGAGGGCACGGAAGGTGCTGCCGTGGTCAAGCTTGGAGTTCTTCTTGATTATCCAAGAGGCGAGCCGGATGAGCTTTGGATTGCCCGGCGCGAAAGTGCCGAATGGGAGCAGATTCCTCTTGAAGGTTCCTGGTTTCCCCACGCCTTTATCGGAGTCATGTCCAATCTTCAGCGATATGCGAACGGAGAGGACGATCGCTTGTTAACGTCTGCGCGCGATGCGTGGCAAACCATGGCCCTTGTCGAGGCTTGCTTTCGCTCAAGCGCCGGACCCGGCACACCCGTGCCTCACTTTCCAGAGAAGAGTGAAGAAATAAAATGACTGATTCGAAATCTCCCAATGCTGTCGGACCGTCAGCTGGAACATCTTCCGATCGTCCCTCGACCATGCCCTCCGATCACGCTGCGTTGCCGGTGTGGAACGCGGAGACCTGGTTCTACGAGGATTGGCCTGTCGGTCAGAAGATCCGTTCGCTGCGCCGCACCATCTCAGAAGGCGATAGCCACCAGTTCAACCTGCTTGTCACGGACATCCATCCCTATGTTCAAGACCAGATTTTCGCCGAAACCGAAGGAATTTTCGGTCGCAGGCTGATCGCTGGGGCTTTTGTCTTTTCTGCAGGTCTCGGATTGGTCGCAACGAACTGCGTCAATGCCTTCTCGTACGGGTACGATCGATTGCGATTCATCAAGCCTGTATTTATTGGCGACACCATTTACACCATTCGCACCAATATGGAGAAATGGCCTAAATACAAAACTCTGGGAATGATTCGTGCGAGCTATGAGGTCTTCAAAGGCGACGGAGAGCTTGTCCTCTACTGTGAGCATCTTCAGACTGTCAAATACCAAGACCCTGCTGAGTTCGCTCAAGTAACAGCGCAACGCTCTTCCAATTGAATGCATTCGGTCTGTGAAAGACGAACACTCATTGGTCTCGATTTGAGGAAGAATTCAAGATGGAACGATTGCGCTACTTCGAGGAATTTACGGTCGGCGAGACTCGCGAAACATTCGGTCGCACGATCACTGAAACAGATTTTGTCGTGCACGCTGGTCACACCGGCGATTTCTTTCCCCATCACATGGACGCTGAATTCATGAAAAGTTCGCCGTTCGGCCAGCGGATCGCGCATGGCACCATGACCTTCGCAATTGGAATCGGCCTTACTGCGCGCGAGGTCAACCCGGTGGCCTTCACCTATGGCTACGAGCGGCTTCGTTTTCCCAAGCCCGTATTTATCGGCGATACGATCCGAAGCCGTATCACGATCTCCTCGAAAGAACGGGATCCGAAACGGTTGACGCATGGCCGCGTAGTGGAAAAATGCGAAGTTCTGAATCAGCGGGACGAAGTCGTGATGGCCTGCGAACATATCCTGCTCGTCGAGATGCAACCGACAAAAACTCCGATCTCCTAATCATGCATAAAGTGATGCGAGAGGTTCGCAATCGATTTCGTTTCGCATTCAAGAACAACAGCGATGCGACCCAATCATTTTCTTCCGAGGCGCTCTGTGATTACAAATGACCTTCAACGCAAACGCAAATTCCGAATCGCCGTACGCAAATATGGAGCCTTCGAATCCAGCATCCAATCGCAGTGGCAATCTTTTGAGGCACAAGCGCGTACAGGGCTGGTTCTGGAGATTGCCTCGCTCGATCTTAACCCTCTGCAAGATGCGCTTTTCACATCGCATGGAATGACGAACGGTGGTTGGGATATTGCTTTCGTAAATACTGACTGGATCGCAGCGATAGACCAGCAAGATGCGGCTCTGGATCTGGCGCCTCTGCTATCAGGCGATCCACCCCCAGGGTGGCCGGAAGGTTGGTCACCTTCACTTCGACGCCTTCAAAGCATTGGCGAGAAGATTCTTGGCATCCCCTACCACGATGGACCAGAATGCATGATCTTTCGCAGAGATCTATTCGAAGATCGCGAGCTGCGACGACATTTTAAGTTGCAATTCGGCCGTGAACTTGAACCGCCTGCAACCTGGTCGGACTTCCATCAGCTGGCCCGGTTTTTTCACCGACCAGACCGAAATTTGTTTGGCACAGGATTTGCGGCGTTCCCTGACGGCCATAACACTGTTTACGATTTCCTGCTGCAACTGTGGACGCGGGGCGGCGAACTCATCGATCCATATGGCGATTTGCAATTCAATACGCCGCAGGCAGAACAAGCACTAACGTTCTATCGAGACATTTTGACCGATTCATTTGCGGTGCATCCCCAGTGCAGCGAACTGGATTCGGTGCGTCTCGGTGAACGCTTTGCCGCTGGGGAGCTCGCACTGGTAATCAACTGGTTCGGCTTCGCGACCGCCGCGCACACCGCGGAGGATTCTCAAGTGAGGAATTGCGTCGATATTGCGCCAATTCCGTCCGGGGCCTTCGGAAGGAGCACATCGCTCAATGTGTATTGGCTCTTGACCGTGCCTTCCGGCTCAGTTCATCCCGATGTTGCGTGGAGTTTTCTGCGGCACGCAATGACACCTGAGATGGATCGCGTGACGACACTGTCAGGCGCCATTGGATGTCGAAAATCCACGTGGACCGATCCAGAAGTTAACCGCGCAATACCCTTCTATCATCGACTCGAAGCACTGCACGAAACAACGCGCGAAGTGCCCAGGCGAAATGATTGGGCGAAGATCGCACACAAGATCGATGACCTGGTCACCAGTGCAATCACAACTACCATCCCTATTGGACAACTGCTTCTCAATGCGCAAAGAAGCGGGCTGTAAGCGCAGATCACAGTCGCTACGCGCTTCCGGGATATTCAATTTGAAAGCCGTTCCAGTCATGCGGAATCAACAGGCGAGCGTTGGCGCTCTAGAGCCGAAGCAGGGATAGTGGGATGTATCCGGTATCTGCGATGTAGGCATTTTCTTGATGAAAATGCCTGCGGAGATCGGCGATACACCATACATCAACCCTGCTTCTGCTCTAGCCCTTGACCGAGAAGCTTGCAGCATTTGCGCGGTTCAAATCTGCGATCACGCTTGGTGCTTTCTCCCGTTGTATCAACCCCTGGTTCAATCGACTGGAAGCCCAATGCTGAAAGGGCATGTAGCCGCTATGGCGTGGACGAACCCATGAGCCTTCGAGCGTCTGGCGAGTCTGGCTGTAAAACCCGCCCGCGGCCGCATCCAATTCTGCAGCGGCCCATGCGTCTGCGTGGCCAGGCTGCCCGCCGGATGATGCATAGAGATTGCGCTGCACCGAACCACTTGCAATCCAATATGCAAATGCCAAGGCTCCTTCACGGTGCGCGGAGTAGGCTGAAACGGCGATGCCTGTACCGCCGAGGGCGGAACCTCGCGGGCCAATCGATCCTGCCGCGGGTATCTCCGCAAAGCTAATTCTGACCGGCCGAAATCCCTCTGTCGCATAGCTCACATAGCCGTAGATCAGCGGTACACAAGCAATTCTTGTGTCCGGTTGAGCCATTGCTTCCAGCATCGCAATCGGGTCCATTTGAAAACAGTCCCGACTGATATGCCCGGCGAGGTTTGCGAGTAATTCGTAGACCTCAGTGCCGGCATCCTCCGCGATGAGGATGCCCTTCTCTGTGCGGCACGGTTTTCCGAGATTTGCCGCCAGCGTGTAAAAGCACATAAGCGAATGCGGCGGCTGCATGGGACATTGGACGAGGCCTTCACGAGCCAACTCGAGCACCTGGTCCCAGCGATTTGCGCTCGATTGAATTATGTCTGGGCGCCACGCCTGAACCTGCGCCGCCACATCGATTGGAAGAGCCCATTGCCGGCCCTGCCACGTGTACGTCGCAAACGATGGACCTACACTGCATTGGGCTAATGCATTCAACTCGTGTTCGCGGCTCTCACTATCGAGAGCAAATATACATCCCTCCGCAGTGACCTGACCGACGTGCGGGTGGTCGATGACGATGAGATCATATTGGCGCGCGAGTTGCTCAACCGGAAAGGATTCAAAGTCCTGAAGAGAACGCCGGTCCCATTGGATCTCGACTCCAGTTAGCTCCAGCCATCGAGAAGAGCAAGCGATCAACGGATCATAGCCCCGGGGATGATCCCACGTCATGCCTCTGAGTATTTTGGGGCCCTCTGCATTGCTCATATCTTGAACTCAGCTCGAATCGCAGCGCCCTGTTCTCCGATCTTGGGCGCGGCGCGCGAAACCGGAGGCCGTACGCCATCCATCCGAATGGGTGACCGTGTCGTCGTAATGCGCACACCGTCATGTCGCTCGACTGTCTGGAGCATATCGAGAATTTTGAACCCTTCACTCTCCAGGAAATCGGGCCAACGCAACACCTCAGAGCACCAAATATCTGCGGGTTCAAGAATGGAAAGCCAGTGTTTGGTCGGCTTGGTGGCTACGGTATCGGCAATGATTGTCTTGATTTCGTCTCGGGCCGTGAACCAGCTTGAGCGATCGTGGCAAAAGGGCTCTAGAATATCGATCTTCAAAAGCTCCGCAAGGCGATCAAGCGGCGTCATGGCAATCGCAATAAAGCCGTCGCTGGTCGGATACACGCCGTATGGGGCAGCGAGGTACGCATGTGCGCTGCGAAAAGAGGAGCGGCGAGGAAGTCGCCTGCCATCGTTGAGATACGTTGTCAGTACTTCAAACTGAAAGTCTACGAGTGCCTCGATGAGGCTGGTCTCCACATGGCGCCCGGTACCGGTAACGCCCCGCCCCACGAGCGCGGCAAGAATGCCCTGTGCCGCCGCTGCGCCGGCTAGCATGTCGGCGATGGCAAGTCCAAATGGAACCGGCCCCTGCATTTCGTCGCCGTTCAGCCACATCACTCCGGAGAGAGACTGGGCGAGCAGATCCTGTCCGGGACGTGTTGACCAGGGGCCGTCGCTGCCATACCCCGTGATGCTGCAGTAAATCAGGCGGGAATTGATTGTCTTCAACGCATCGTAACCCAATCCCAGGCGTTCAATAACGCCGGGGCGAAAATTCTGGATTATAACGTCGGCTTTTGCGATCAGTTTTTTCAACGCGTCCAGATCTTCTGGGTTCTTCAAGTCAAGGGCCAGGCTCTCTTTATTCCGATTAATGGCGTGAAAGATGGTAGAGTCGCCGCCAATTTCGGTATCGCTCAAATAGAGGCTACGGCTGAGATCCCCCACTCCCGGACGCTCAATTTTGATCACGCGCGCACCCAAGTCCATGAGCCGCAACGATGCGTATGGGCCCGATAAGAATTGGCTGAGGTCGAGTACGAGTAGGCCGGACAATGGCAGGCTGTGATCTGTCATGCAAAAATCCTTGAATTTCTGTTACGCAATGGATGAACATTGCGCCGGGAAAAAAATGAATGAGCCGCTTCCACACTGCAATGCACGCCGCTCGGTATACCGCAAGGAATGATCCAAATCGAACGGTGGGATTCAGGAAAAACTATCCAATCCTCAAAATGCTGACGGCGAAGAAATAATCTTTCGGCATTCCACGTGTTGATCGGAGACCTTGCCATTAGAAGTCCTCGCCGTCTCCGAAGGGTGGATGTCCCTTCAAGCCCGGTTCATATCGATGCAGAGCCGCGAGCTTTTGCGGTGGCACGAATCGGTCCCACGTAGTGATGAGTTCCGGGGTTCCCACGTCGGAGGTCACTTCGAAGTGCATGGTAACGATCTGTTGCGGTCTAAGTGAAACCTTGTAACTAGAGGTCGCTGGAAGAGAGGCGAGCTTCTTCCCTGTAAAGTCCACGAGAGTCGCAGCTCGATGCGGAAACAGCAAACGTACGCTCGCCTCGCCCTCCACACCGAGGGATTCAACCATCCGGAGCTCGATATGCTCTTGCTCCCTTCGGACGGCCTCGACAATTACGTTATCTGAAGTCTCAAGAAAGCTTCTGGCGCCCGAGGCGGAACTCAACCCAAGGGGAATGACGCTCTGATTGTATTCCCAGGCTGACTGGGGAACGCGTGCCACGTGCCAGGCCTGTTCGCGCGGCAGCATCGAATACGCACACACGTGGCGGCCTTTGCCGGTAAGCCACGGATTGGGAAACCCATGATATTTATCTTCGGCGTTCAGCAGATACACCATGGCAAGTTGTCCATCCAACTCGCGCCCGCTTAAGCCTCGGTCGAAGATTGCGAGACCCGTGTCATCAGACATTGAATGGTCGATCCACCGAACGGCGGGAACAATTCCTTTCGTCCAACCATGAAGTTCAGGATTTGGAGGGTCGATCGCTCCGTGGGAGAAGCCATACGGAATGCCGCGGCGCACCTCCTGGACCGGTGAGGCGAGAGGGAAATGCGCGACTACGACGGTATAGTCGGGAATATCGTTCAACTCAGTGAAAAAGTCGATGCGCGGATATGCGTGGTAAAAGCGCATGGTGCGGCGAATAGAACTTCCCTGAAAAGTTCCGGTCGCCGTAATGGTGTATGCGACCGTCCCTTTTTTGCATTCGATGGACGAGGGCGAATCGCTGGAAGTCTCAAGGGAGTCCCGGTCAGGATGCGGGGCCATGAAGTCTCCCGGTGCAGGTTCTTTCTTTCTGGGCCGCTCCGCAACAATCACATTGCACGGACCCCCGAGAACTTCGCGTCCGCTCTTATGCATCTTCAAGCTCACCAGCGCACCGGTTCGTGGGTCAAGCCGGACCGTGTAATGCTCGGTTTCGATTGCTTCCGGAAGGGAAATGGTCTCGGCGGACCGTGGTTTATCTGCCGTGAGTCTCCACCCAGCCACGGAGGCGGAAGGCATTGTCGGCTGACAGAGTACCGAGCCATTCGGCAAAAGTTCTCCGGTCACGCCTTGCAGGCTTTTGCCGGCAGGAAGTGTGAGTTCAACTGGATCGTTTCTCCTCCAGTTCAACGGGTTGAAGAGGCCAACTCCGTCGCCAGGTTTCAGTACGCCTTGGGCCGCAATCTCAGTCGCATTCTTCACTGCAGCGTCGACCCAGTTGAAGCGGTCTTGTACATCCCACGATTGATCGCTGACAAAGACCATACCGCCGGCTGAGCCCCACAGCGTATTGCGGTCCATGTTCAGGCACATCAGCGTCCAGGCTTCATGCAGGGCTTGAGTTGGATAAGCTTTGGACCCTGTCAAGCTGGCCGCAGTGGCAAGTAACTCGGCTGCCTGCAGGCTATGCTCGCTGGCTCGGTACCTTGTCTTCACTTCATTGTTCTCAATCCAAAATGCGTTAAAGTCGTAGGCTGTCCCCCCTCGCATAGTCGGGATCTCGATCTTTCCGGAGTCGATCCCGGGACGGACCTGGTCTATATAGCTGCTGAATGTGGCGAAGCGTATTTTTCGCTTTTCTCCGCGCGCTTTTCGCTGGCGCAACAGTTCGCTTGGATACGACTTCAACGCTGGTGCGACGGAGTAATCTCCGTTGCCAGCGAGTATGAGGATGGGCGCCCCGGCCGGAGTCTTCTCCTCTCGCTTGGCAATGGAAGATTCCAATTCATTCAGGTCCGCATCGCTCAAAGGAGTAGTCGTCTTGAAAATTTTGTTCTCTTCGCTGTAGTGTCCGGGAGAGACGGAGAGGATGCGGGATCCATCAGGGGAAATAGACCAGTGCAGGGTCTTTCCCGTCGGGTTTCCGCGCGTGTACACCATCGCTTCCAAACCCAATCCGGTCACGATCTGGGCCATTTGCTCGTGCGTTCCGCATACGTCAATTGTCCATGCGTAGCGCGGCACAATTCCAAATACCTGCCGGTACCATCGGCGACCTTCCACCCCAAGGCGCACGAGTGCTTCACCACCCGACAAGTTCACCGTCGACTCCAGAAAGAACCCATTCACGAGTTCTACTCGCCCTTCGGTGATTCGCTGCTTGAGTTCAGAATTCCGCTCAGGCTTGAAATTCATCATAGCGATGATGTTGTTCACCTCTGACAGCACGAACGCATAGTTTGGGTCGTCTCGCACGCGATCGAGGTGGTCAAAGTAGCTGTTGGCGCAATAGACTCGCTCCCGACTGAACGTCGTCAACCAACCGCAACTCGCCGGATGGAAATTGGAGACTAGAACAGCTTCGGGTGGCGCAATTGCTCCACTCTGCCCCTTGGCTTTCAGCGCGAGGCCAGCGGCTGTTGTTGCAGCCGCGGCCAAGAATCTGCGCCTGCTGAGGCCCCGAGCGATACCTGACGTGTATAGACTCTTCACTCGTACTCTCCCTTGAAAAACATTCCACGGCCCCCAGGCTTCAATGGCGGGGCTATCGTGCGGACTCTCGGCTCAGTTGCGGAAGCAATCTTGCCTGCGGAAGATTTTATAGATCAACGGCTTTCACGTTGGCAACATATAAATAATGTATTCATATATGAACAACTCTAGAGCATTCTATGAATATGGCTGTAAATCATCCGACTCCTGGCCTAAAGAGCGGCCGAGAGGGACAAACGATCCCTCTTCCAAGATGGTCGCGAAAGTTGTTATCCAGTTAGTGCCCGCTCGTTTCGGAATCAGATGCCCCTTTCGTGACACGGTGCTCATCGCCGCGGCGTTCTGCATGTACAACCGTTATGTGGATGGCCTTGATTTCTGGCAGCCGCGCGATTCCGGTATGTATGCACAGATGGGCCAGCACCTGGCCGAGCAAGGCTATTTGAAATCTTCAAGGTGATGGCGCCCTCATCCTATTCAGGAGAGGAGGCACTGCCGCCTCTGGCTCCTCTGCGAGATCACGCATAGCTTTCTGCGATCATGCGTTGGCCAATTACGGCAAGGCTCTACCGAAAGATTGAGTAAGCTATCCATCGATCGATGCAGGACAGTGCATAGATTTAGCTAGTACTGTTCAACCGTGCAGCCTACCAACTGATTCTTCCCCCCGAATACAGGTGGACTCCTGCCAGGATTCTCTAATTTTCGGAGCCTTTGACGTCGCGGCACGTTCTCTGGCTCGCATACACAGCGATCTTTTTCATACAGAGTGTCACGCGAACCGGTGGCATCTCTTTTGTCGTAGTGCCAAGTCTTCAGGGAGATTCAAAAACAATATGAACGTCGTTCGCAATGTGCTTGCATTTGTAATGCTGTCTTGTCTCAGCTTGTCTGCTCAGCAAATCACGGGAAATATTCGCGGAACAGTTACAGACCCGAGCGGCGCTGTCATTCGCGATGCCGTGGTTACAACACAGCAGACGGAAACGGGCCTGTCGCGCAGCACAACCACGGATCGCAACGGCGACTACGTTCTTCTGGAACTCCCGGTTGGACATTACCGTCTGCAGATCGCAGCGAAAGGTTTCGAAGAATACGTGCAGGACGGTATCACGCTTAACGTGAACGAGACTGCTTCCGTCTCGCCACATCTCGCGATCGGATCGGAAAAGCAGCAGGTGATGGTGAATGCAGATGCCGAGCTCATTGAGCCGACTGTCACCAGCATGGGCAAAGTGGTAGAACAGCAAGAGCTAGAGGATCTGCCGCTGAATGGGCGCAACTTCTCGCAACTCGGCCTGTTGCAGCCTGGAGTTGTTCCCCTGACGCCTGGAATTGCCGAAGCGGGCGGATCGCTGCGTAATGGACAAGCATATGCGGTCAACGGCCAGCGGCCTGAATCAAACAACTTTCTCATCGACGGCGCGAACAACTTCAACGGCATCGATGGCGGATTCGTTCTCAAGCCGCCGGTGGATGCGATCAGCGAGTTCCGCATCATCACGCACAGCGCAAATGCAGAATTCGGAAACGCTCTAGGATCGACTACCAACATCATCACGCGGTCGGGGACGAACCAAATCCACGGGACATTGTGGGAGTTTCTGCGTAACGATGCAGTCGACGCCAACAATTATTTTGCGCAGACCAAGGAGCCGCTGAAGCAAAACCAGTTTGGCGCCACGATCGGTGGACCGATCAAAAAAGACAAGACCTTCATCTTCGGCTTTTATGAAGGCTTCCGCAATCGCCAGGGTGAGACAGCGCTGACCACAGTGCCATCGCTGAAGCAGCGTACCGGAGACTTCTCCGAGCTTTGTCCGGAGGGTTTTTCAGAAGGCTTCTGCAACAACCCGGCGCATCAGCTTTTCAACGTCTTCGCCAATGCGCCATACCCGAACAACCTTGTACCGCCGGAACAGATCAACTCGGTTTCACAAAACCTGCTGAGCTTCTTTCCGCTTCCGAATGACGGCACGAATCTGTTCTCTACAACGCAAACGTTGAGTAACAATACCGATCAGTTTGGCATCAAGGTCGACCACTATCTCGATCCGCGCGACACGCTGAACTTCCGTTACATGTTTAACCAGCTTTCCCAGACCGACCCGCTATCGCCGGGGGGCGCCAGCGTGCCGGGCTTCCCTGTAGCCGAAGACCAACGCGCGCAGAACTTCGTCGCGCAAGAGACACATACCTTCTGGCCATCCCTCATCGCTGTGGCGCGATTCTCGTTTCTGCGCAACAAGTTCCTCTTTGGCGAGCATGAGGACCATCAGTTGCCCTCGAGCCTTGGATTCCAATACCAGCCGAGTCTCGATATTGCCGCTGGACCGCCATTTATCCAGGTGAATGGCTATGCTTCGGTTGGAGATCCGATCACGGGCCCGCGCAACACTTACGAAAATGTCTTCGATTACTCCGGATCGCTGAGCTGGGTGCGCGGCAAGCACGAACTGAAATTCGGTGGCGGATACCAGCATCAGCAGATCAACGTACTGCAGGGAATCGCGACCAATGGTTTCTTCGTATTCGCGCCATTCCCGGTAACGGACGCGTTCGCAAGCTTTCTCACTGGACAGCCGGTTGTCTTCCTGCAAGGTATCGGCGATTTCTCGCGAGGTATCCGTGGCAACAATGCGAACTGGTATGTGCAGGATACGTATAAGATCACGTCGCGATTCACAATCAATGCCGGACTGCGTTACGAGTTACCCGAACCGTACACTGAAATTCATAACCGGCAATCGTTATTTGAGCCGGGAAAGAAATCCCAGGTCTTAACGAATGCGCCGGTAGGACTGCTGTATCCAGGCGACCCAGGTGTGCCCGCTGGCCTGATCCAAACCGATAGGAAGGCATTTGCGCCACGTCTTGGCATCGCGTGGGCCCCTAGCAGTGATCGCAATTTGCTCATCACTTCCTCGTATGGCATCTTCTACGAGCCTTATTACACCGGACAGGGTGGCCCTTTGCAGGCACCGATCAGCGCGCCTCCGTATCTGGGAACGCCGCAGGTGAGCCTGCCGGACTTTGCGAATCCGTTCAACGGCAATCCTCCGGTCCCAGGAACATTTTCTCCGTCACTCACGAACCTGACTCTATCGCCGACGTTGACCCTCCCTTACACGCAGGATTGGGACTTGAATCTGCAGCGCTCGTTCGGGCGCGATTGGCTCTTCGAGATGGGATACGTCGGCACGAAGGGCACCCGTCTGCCGCGCTTTATCGAAGCGAACCCGGCGGTATTCGTTCCCGGATACGTGGACGGCCAGCCGATTTCAAACTCCAGCAATGCCGATCAACGGCGTCTCTATTCCGGCTGTACATTGGCCGATTCGCCCAGCAGTTGCGCGTTTTCATCGACCGGCGAGATCGCAGGCATCGCCAACTCGGCGTACAACGCGTTGGAAGCATCGATGCGCAAGCGGTTTAGCCATGGGCTGTCATTCCTCGCGTCATACACGTGGTCGAAAACGATCGATGACGTTTCGTCGCTCAACATAACCGGATCGGCGGCGAAGCCAGTCGCAGGCGAAAACGATCTCGCCCAGGACCCGTTTAATCTGCGGGCAGAGCGCGGGCTCTCGCTGTTCGACGCTCGCAACCGATTCGTTGGGAGCTATGAGTGGGCGCTTCCATTCTGGAACCACGCGAAGAACTGGTATCAGTCGGCATTGGGCGGATGGCAGTTGAATGGCATTGCCACGCTGATGAGCGGTACGCCGTTCACTGTCTTCGACTCAAACGACGTTGCGGCGCAAGGCAGCGCGCCCGAGATTACCGGATTTTCGGCGCAGCGACCCAATCTCATCGGCAATCCCAATAACGGGCCGCGCGCGGTTAGCGCGTGGATCAATACCAGTGCTTACCAGCGGCTTGATCCTACCGCCAACGCGGGGCAGTTTGGGACGGAAGGCCGCAACGTGAATATCGGTCCGGCTTATTCAGACTGGGACTTCGCTGCTCTTAAGAATTTCAAGATCACAGAATCAAAGCAGCTGCAGTTCCGCGCGGAGCTGTTTGACATCCTGAACCGCACGAACTTCCGGCTGCCTGATTGCGATATCAGTTCGCCGACGTTCAACCATATCCTTGAGGCGGAGTCTCCGCGTCAGGTGCAGTTTGCTTTGAAGTTCATGTATTAGCGGACCGAATCGAGTTTGAGATATGAACTCCGAATTTCTATCCGGTGTTGCACAGGTGGCGCCACTCGAACGGCATCGCGTGGTTCCATCTTCCACCAATCTGCCTCTGGTGGATGAACGCACGGCGAGCGGGGAGATCCGTGCATTGTTCGCGCGATACCGCGAGCGCTTTGCTCGAACTGATCTTCCTGGTATCGTGCTGTGCTTTGCCACGAACTCGGCGCTGCTGAAAGGCATGTTGGAGATCGCTGAGAACCTCTTGTTCGGCGAAAGCCTGCTGGGCCGCCGCCACAAGGAGATGATTGCCACCTATGTCTCACGACAGAACGCGTGCCCCTACTGTGCCGACAGTCACGGCGCTTTGCTTGGAGCGCAGGGCGGGTCATCTGAAATGATTTGCGCTCTGCAGGCGGGTGATCTCAATGATCAATTGTTCACAAACGCGGAGCTGGCGCTGCTGGAGTTTACCGGAAAGGTAAATGCAAATTCATCAGCCGTCACCCGCGCCGATGTGGAAGCAGCGATGCGCGCGGGCTGGAGCGAAGCGCATGTAGCCGAAGCGGTACATATCGCAGCCCTCTTTGCCGCCTTCAACCGCGTCGCCAATGGCTTTGGATTGCCTTCTCCCTATCCTGAAGGCTTGTGAGATCAGATATGGCCGAACCCTCGAATCCGCGGCGGCCAAAACGTGGCACATGGACTCTTTTCTCAACTTGGAGGATACAGCCCTGCCTCCTTGGATCTAGGTCACGTCTGGCGCTCCAGAGGGCCTTGTTGTTGGGATGAAGTATTAGTCATCCAGGTCGGCGTGAGCCGGGGCCTTGCGGTTGAATTCGCTCGCCGGGCGAACCTTCTTCTCGCCAGGGAACGGGACCACAAATCCAGTGGCTTCGTACCAGTTGTAGTGACGAACAGTGTCCGGGTCTTCAGAGTCCGGAACATGATATTTGCTGGCGAAGATCTGCGCCTTCTTCTTGAGCCAGCCGGCCTGCAGAGCCAGGACCTTGGGGTCGTTGGTTGGAAGCTTCAGCTTGGCGACTGTGCCGTCATCCAGAGCGATGTCGTTCTGCACGTGATTCCAGGGCAGGAAGTCCTCCTTGGACGGATTATTGGTGAAGATCTCGTACATCGGTGAAGCCACAAGGTCATTCTGGTTCATGGGCTTCAGACCAAGGATCTGCTCGATCGTGCGGGTGAAGTTGACCTGCGTATAAAAGGTGTGGTCTGCGACTGCTCCAGTACCGCTGCCATCGGAGCTAACCTGCTGCTTGACGTAGGGGCTGAAGACATAGCCAGGGCTGCGGTGACCGTCGACGTGGTCAACGCCGTCCTGCGCATCGTCTTCCTCGACGAAGATTGCCGAAGAGTCCCAGATCGAGCTGTGGCTAATGGCGTCTACAAACCGTCCGAGAGCCAGGTCGTTATCGGCCTCCATGGCTTGCGCGGCCGGCGGTCCACCGGTGTGGTCGGAGCTGATCCACATGAACGACAACTGGGGCACCGTGCCGCTCTTAACGTCTTTCTGGAAGTCCTGATACCAGACATCGAAGCGGTACTGGTCGGGAATGCCCAGATCAAACTGCGGATATTCCTGGACCGTATAGTTCATCACGTTCGGGAGTGGGGAGTATGAACCGACGGTCTTCTGATAGTTCAGCGTTTTCTCGCCTGTGGCGCCTGGTGCTGCGCAGTCATTCGGCTGTGGCAGGGCATACTTTGGATTTGAGCCGAACGCCGCTTCATCGAAGCACTGGGAGTCGCGATAAAACTGTTGCCAGCTCGGCTCGCAGCTTCCGGTGTATTCCGTCGCGGTGCAACCCGGCACCTTAAAGGTATTCTCTTCGACATACTCACCGTAGATCTTCATGCTGAGGTGTTCTGCTGCGGCGGTATCGAAAAGGTGGCCTTTCTTCTGATAGGCAAGCGCATCGCCGCCGTTGGAGGGATAGTCGCGGTCCCAATCCGGCGACTGGATGTCATCGGAGTAGGGCGCCATGGCCTGGAGAATCCAGTTGTGACCGTCGGCCGACTGCCGGCTCGGGTCGTAGAAGTTGTCAAAAAGCGGGAAGCGCTCCACCAGCGCGTGCGCGTTGGGCGAGACGTTGCCATAGATCCCGGACGAGCCAAAGACTGCCAGGGATGGGTCGCCGTTGCCTGCAGTCACGTCGCCCAGCATCTGATCGTAGGTTCGGTTTTCACGAATGATCACGAAGACGTGCTTGATCTTCGAAGGATCACCGATCCTCGCCGGGATCGCAACCGGCTTGGCCCATCGGTCACCTCTTCCGGCTGCCTGGATGTTCCGCTCCAGATCCCAGTGGTTGTTCTGGAAGACTTGCCTCGTCATCGCTTCCAGAGCCTCGCGATGCGGCACGGGAACAATGCTGACGACACCAAGATCCTGGTGGGTGTTCAGGGCGGCTGGCGAACCATGCGAGGTGGTGGTTGAATTTTCAGGCGGAGTGCTCTGGAAGCCCGTGGTGCCGATGCCCTTGTCGTTGCCAACGAGCAGCGAGTTGTCCGCCGCGTCCAACACAACCGAGCTCGGCGCGTAGCCTACCGGAATCATGCCCGTAACCGGGCTACGGTTCCCCCAGCTTTCACGAAGATCGACCACGGCGATGGCGTTGACGTTATACAGCGCGACGTAGGCGATATCGTTTTTGTCGTCAACGGCGATCGAGTTCGGGCCCGCGCCATAGGCGGAGTTGCGTTCACCAGGTACGCCGATCGGCAGTCCAAGGTCGATCTTCCGCTCTTCTCTGTTGGTGCCTGTGTCGATTACGGAGATGCTGTCGCTATACGCATTGGCGACCAGAAGCTTTCTGCCCCAGAAGGCCATGCCGGTCGGGTGGAGACCTGTTTCAATGTTGCCGATAACCGTAAACGAGGCAAGATCGACCACGGAAACAGTACCGGACAACGTGGAACCTTCCGGATAGCGCGCGGCCACTGGTGTGCCGTCGGAGTACAGCTGGAAGTCCTTGTCCTTAGCGATCCGCCCGGCTTCGTTGGAGACGTAAGCGGTTTTGCCGTCCGGGGAAACCACGACGCTGTGAGGAACGTTGCCGACGCGGATGAACTTGGTCAACGTGTTCGTGCTCAGGTTGATCATGCCCAGTTCGTTACTGGCGTCGAGCACAACATATGCGGTTGAGTTATCCGGCGAAAGCGCGAGACCCAACGGATAGGAAGTGCTGCCGGAGTCAGGAATACCGCAAGGGATCGCATAGCTGCCCGTGGTTCCCACAGGACCGGAGATCTTAACGCCCGTTGCCGGCATCGTGACGGTCTGCGTGCAATTGGCGCTGTTCAATACCGACTCATTGCCAAATCCAGGGAAGTTGACAGTGGAGGCGTCCAACGGAAGGCTGATGTGAGCGACGTTGGATGTAATCATGCCCGAGTTCGGATCGACGGCGACATAGGCTACGTAGCCGTTGTCCTGGCTAAACAGCAGGTGCAGGCCATCCGACGTGTAGGTGATGCCTGTGGCGCTGCCCGTACTGGAGCCGCTGTACGCGAAGTTCTGTACGACGGCGCCGGTCTTCGTGTTGAAGATGGTGACCGCCTGTGGCGCGCCCATTTGAAGGATGGCGGCGGTGTGCGTTTTGGTGAGCGGGTTGAGCGCGACAGCCTTGGCGCGTGTGGTGGTACCAAGATAGACCTGGGTGCCGGCAGGGGTGAGGATGGTGCCGTCACTGACGACCCACGGATGGGGCAAGGTCGACGGGTAATTCGGACCATGCGACCCGCTCAGATTCTCGCCGGGGGTGTAGGTCGGGAACCGCTCCGACTGAGCGAGCGCCGAAACGCTCAACCCTGCCGCCAGCAAGCCGACGAACATCGGCTTGATTCGAGAATGATTTCGGGACATCTGTTCTTCTCCTCTTTCGGTTACTTTCATCACGCGACCGGGAGTCGGCTATGCAGCTTGTAGTCGCTCCAAAAAATGGGGATTCATGGATTAAACGGAGAGGTTGGACAGGTCAATTCAACGACGAATTGGTTCCAGGGATTGTGCGCAGCCATCGCGGACCGTTGACTTATGCAAGTGGTTGATCTGAAGCGCGCATGGAATATTCAAACGCGCTGCGTATCGTTTCCTGCGTGATCCGGCTTGCGTATCGGCATGCCGGAACATTGAGCCTTCAAATGAGAACCATGAAACGGGAGGATGCCTTTCCGATTGCAGGGCGTGGCTCTGCAACAAAGCAAAGCCAACGGCCCGAGTCTACGAGCGCGAAAAGGACGCCAGCATGACGCGAAAGTGACAGTTTTGTAATTTGAATTAGATAATCAGGGTGTGCGTCGCAGCGTCATCGCTTGGTCCAGCCCGCTTTGCGTCGTCAGTCAAGCGACACTATCGTCCTTTGGATTTTTTTTTTATCCGGTCAATAGCCGAGCTCACCGAGATCGACATTTGATCCAGCCTTAACTTAGGGGTGATTGAGATGTAACAACATTTAATTACGAAAGTGTCATGTAATGTCTTCGAGGTGCTCTTCCCGAATAGCGCTGACGCCTGGATGTCATTGAGCGCGATCAAACTCCGCAAACACGGCAAGGATCGAAAGCCCGCTGCTGTTCCCACCTGCAGCCCGGCAATAAGACTTGTGTTTCGAAATGCCACATCTTCTATAACCAGATTGCGATTCCGATGCACGCAACGAACGGCGGCGTGATGCGGAATCTCTCCAACCGCTCGTAACCCTGATCGACTTTGGGAGAGTCATGCAAGGCCAGAACAAGAGTTGTGTCACGTTTGGATGCGTTCACGTCTCAATCGGATTTGCCGTTTTGTTTTCGCTCGCTACCCTTTGTGGCGCGCAGGTGGATCGCAGCGGATTGACGGGAACGGTGACCGATCCCTCCGGCAGCCTTCTGCCGCAGGCACATGTCACCGCTGTCGAAAACTCGACCGGGCTGCGGCGCGAGGCGGTTTCGAATGGGGGCGGAAACTATAGTATCTCCGAACTGCCGGTGGGGTTTTACACCGTCACCATCGAGCACCAGGGCTTCAGTAAAGTCGCGTTTGTTGATGTACAGCAGGTGATTGGAAGGACGCGGACCCTGAACGCGACTTTGCCGGTAGCAGGCAGTGAAGAGCATGTGGAGATTGCCGCTAGTTCGGCGCTGATCGATCGCAACACCAGTGCAGTGACCGGTCTGATCGAGAAGACACAGGCCGAGGAACTGCCGCTGAACGGCCGCAACTGGTCGGAGTTGACGGCATTCGTGCCCGATGCAGTAGATATCGGTGGCAGCAACCAGCGGTCAATCCGAATCGCCGGACGCGGCACCGACGACGACAACTTCACCTACGACGGCGTCGACGCAACCAACATCGTGAATCAAGCGCAGCGCGCCTGGGTACGACTTGCCATTCCACTCGATGCTATCCAGGAGGTTCGCGTCGATTCGCTGCTGTCGCCCGCCGAGGCCGGGGCAACGGGAGGGCCGCAACTGGCCGTCACTTCGCCTTCGGGTACGAACCGCCTCCATGGCCGTCTTTTTGAATATCTGCGCAACGACTACTTCGATGCGTCCGAGCCTTCCTGGGCCTCCGCCGGCGAAACGCAGCAACCGCTTCGCTTGAATCAGTTCGGCGGATCGATCGGCGGCCCCATTGTGCGCGACAAGACCTTCTTCTTTATCGCGTCCGAAGCCTACCGGCAAAACTGGGGATATCCGGTTATCGGCTATGTGCCGACTCCGGCGTTTCGCGCCACCGTTCCCAACAGCTCGCCGGTTTATCCAATCATCAACGCCTACCCAGTAGCTGGCCCCAACACGATTCTCATCCCCGGCCTGAATCAAGATCCAAACATCGACGAGCTGGTTTGTGCCTGCACGCAGGTGGTCAACGAGACCTCGGCAATGATACGGCTTGACCAGCATTTTTCCGCGAAAACAACCGGCTTCCTGCGATTTAACTATGACCGGTCGGTCGATACGCAACCGTACGCGGTTACTGCATCCGACCTGCAGCAGCAGGTCTCCGGGCCTGTTAACGGAGCCCTCGAGTTGCTGCATATCTTCAATCCCCGCCTGGTGAACGAGGCCAAATTTGGATTCAATCGCTCCTCCTCGAACACTTACAGCATGGGTCTGAACGACACCTACTATCAGGTTGCCGTTACATCACTGAGTACGCAGAATTACAACCGCGTCAGCATCGGCGTGGGCAACTCGTTTTCCTATATCGACAACCTGACCTGGACGCACGGCTCGCATACAGTCAAGGCTGGTGTGGAAATCCGACGCATTCAAATGAATCAGGGAAAAACCATCAGCGGAAAGATTACATTCACTTCGGTGGAGGCTCTTGCCGCGAACAAGGTGAGCAAGGTCACCCTGAGCGATGCTTTGCCTGACAACGGACTGCGTAAGACCGATTCCATCGGCTATATCCAGGACGAATGGAAGTTGCGACAGAACTTGACGCTGAACCTGGGCGCGCGCTACACGGTCTTTGGTCTCTTTCACGAGGTGCATGGCAGACCCAATCCCCTGGACTTCAATACCTGCGGACCGCAAGGATTCTGCGGCGTGGGCGCAAGTTTTGGTCAGCAGAACTACGGCGATTTCGATCCGCGCGTGGCCTTTTCCTGGTCTCCCGACAAACCGGGCAAGACAGTAATTCGCGGCGGCTTTGGCATGTATCACGAAGATGGACAGTTGGACGATCAGAACCTGCCTGAGAGCAATGAAGTC
The DNA here is from genome assembly GCA_963720285.1 of uncultured Acidobacteriota bacterium. Classification (GTDB taxonomy): domain Bacteria; phylum Acidobacteriota; class Terriglobia; order Terriglobales; family Acidobacteriaceae; genus Acidicapsa. The sequence goes on along the minus strand of CAVREZ010000010.1, from coordinate 528,434 downwards.
GGCTCCTATTCGCTGACCAAGTGCATGGGTGCGCCTCTCACCTATCCGATCGCCGCCTCGTGCTTTACCGGTCCGGGAAGTCTTTCGCCGCAGGCCCAGGACCGGCGCCGCAAAGATACCTACACCGAGCAATGGAGCGCATCGGTCCAGCGCGAGCTGCCTGCGGATTTCGTGGGCACACTTTCGTATGTCGGAAGCCATGGCCTCCACCTGCTCACTCTCTCCCTGGTAAACATGATCGATCCAGCCACGGGAACTGTCCCTTATCCGGCCTTCGCTCCGGCGATCAACTGGCGCGGCACCCAGTTAAGCAGCAGCTATGACGGATTTTTGGCGTCACTGCGACGGCCGTTCTCACATGGGCTCCTGGTCGCGGTCAACTACGCGTATACCCACGAGATCGACGACGACTCCGATGGCAGTGGCGACGGCGGCTCGCAGGTGCCGCAAAACGTCGCCTGCCAACCGTGCGACCGGGCCAGCGGCAACTGGGATGTGCGCCATGTATTTAACGGCAACGTCGTTTATCAGCTGCCCTTTGGCATGAACAAACCGATGCTGAACGAGCGCGGGTTTGCCAGCGCCATCGCAGGCAACTGGGAAGTAACTACAACGGCGCTGGCGCGAACCGGCTTTCCGGTCAACGTGGTGTTGCCGAGCAGCTACACCGCGCCCGACGGCAACAACGCCGGCACGCAGCGCCCTGACCTGGTACCGGGCGTCTCTCTACGCCGTCCGGGGGCAAGACCGTTGCGGAGTGGATCAATCCCGCTGCGTTCACGCTTCCTGCCGGCGAATTCGGCACGGCGCCGCGCAACCTGCTTCGCGGGCCGGGGACGTGGCAGATCGATCTAGGAGCCAGCAAGACATTTCCCTTGTGGGAACGCGCCCAGCTGCAGTTCCGCTCGGAGTTCTTCAACGTCTTCAATCATCCGCAGCTGGGTCAACCGCAGGCCGCCTTCAATCCCACGAACACAACAGGGTTCGGCAGCATTATCAATACGGTGAACACCAACACCGCCATCGTCTCGCCCATCACCCCGGTGGGCTCAGGAACGCCGCGCGAGATGCAGTTCGCTCTGCGATTGGACTTCTGATGCGAACTGACCAGCGGGCTGAAAGCTTGGCCATCTTGCAGATCGATCAAAGACCGCGAATGAGAACGAGTAAAGTATCGACGCCTATCTCGCTGCGAACTTTCCTCTGCGTCCTCCTGCTCTCCACGGCAGCGGCCGTGGCGTGCGCGCAGGGAATGCGGGATTTTTCGGGACTGTGGAAGCAAGACAACGATCGATGCCAGCCGAAGCGCAATGGCGACGTCACGCTGCGGATCGAACATCGCGGCTCGGGGCTTACGGTGGAAACATCGATCTCACGCAACTCTTCGAGTCCGCGGCACGCCGTACAGAAGTACACGACCGATGGCAAAGTCTCGGCATCTACCGGAGCCGATGGAGACACATTCTATACATCGGTCGTGTCGAAAGATTCCAGCCTTGTCTTCTCGATCGAGGAACACGAAGACGGTCGCATTCTTTCCTCTAAAGAGACATGGTCGCTCAGTGAGGATGGCGCAACGCTTGAGAAGATCCGCGAGCGTCCGAATAGCGAACGTCAAATCCTTTTCTTTCGCCGGATACCAATAGCCAGTTCCGGCAGCAATCCCGATTCTTTAAGACATGGTGACAAATGAAGATCCTGGTGATCGAAGACGAGATCAAGACTGCGAAGTTTCTCAAGAAGGGACTGAGTGAAGCCGGTTACGTCGTCGATGTAGCTGCCGACGGTCTGGAAGGTCTGCACCTGGCTCAGGAAGTCGAATTCGATCTTGTCATTCTCGACGTAATGCTTCCAAAGCTGGATGGGTGGCAAGTGCTTGCGCGATTGCGCGAGACCGAACGAAAAGCATCGGTCCTCATGCTTACAGCTCGCGACGCAGTACTTGAACGTGTGCGTGGGTTCGAACTGGGAGCTGACGATTACCTGGTAAAACCCTTCGCATTCTCCGAACTCCTCGCACGGGTGCGCTCGCTATTGCGCCGCACAACATCGCGGCCGCAGGAGACCTTGCGCATGGCTGATCTGGAGATCGATCTAATGCGCCACCGTGCAACGCGTGCCGGCCAAAGGATCGATCTCACTTCGAAGGAATTCCTGTTGCTGACCTTGCTGGCTCGACGAGCCGGTGAAGTGCTGTCGCGAACACTGATCGCCGAATCGGTCTGGGATATGAACTTCGACAGCGACACCAATGTGGTGGATGTGAATGTCCGCAGGCTACGCAGCAAAGTGGACGATCCATTCCCCGTCAAACTAATTCACACGGTGCGCGGCGCCGGCTATGTCTTCGAATCCGAGCCATAGCTCCTGGGCTGCGCTACGCCCGCGCAGAACCCTGGCATTCCGGCTCTCGGCGGCCTACGCGTTGGTGGGCCTCCTGCTGGTAATTCTGGCCACAGCGAGTCTCTACATTGTTCTGCGGACCGAACTGGACCGAAGCACAGAGCTGTTCCTCGCCGACAAACTGCACGTGCTGCGCACCATGCTGCGAGAACGGCCCGATGACGAGGATGGACTGCGCGAAGAGATCGAACTCGAGTCAGCGGCCCGCCGGTACCAGCGGTTCTACATTCGCCTCCTCGATGAAGATGGCCGGCCGATTATGACGACGCCCGGCATGGCCGAACAGTTGGATATTGCCGAGCTATCGAGCCGAACCCGCGGCCACGCCGAGCGTTCGATTGCCATGGCGGGCAGACATGGGCAACCATTCCGCGTCACAACCGCTACGGTTGCCGTCGGCACTTCGCTGACTGACAGCGACACGGTTCAAGTCGCCATAGACGTCTTGCAGGAAGAGGAGTTGCTGGCGCGCTATAGGCTATGGTTCTGGGGCATTCTGCTGGCGACTTCGGCTCTCTTCCCGCTTGTGGGATATCGGATTGCGCGGCACGGCATTCGGCCCGTTGAAGAGATCGCCGCAACCGCGCGGAGAATCACGTCGACGAACCTGCGCGAACGGATAGAATCGGAAGGCTATCCGTCGGAACTTGCGTCGTTGGCCGGCACTTTCAATGCAATGCTGGAGCGGCTTGAAGAATCCTTCGAGCGCATCTCAAGATTCTCGGCCGACATCGCACACGATTTGCGCACGCCGGTCAACAATATCCGCGGAGAAGCCGAAGTGGCTCTCGCCCGCTCACGGACGGTCGATGAGTACCGCGACGTGCTGGAGTCTTCGCTGGAGGAAGCAGTCCGGCTTTCCGAGTTGATTGGCGATCTCCTGTTTCTGGCCCGCGCGGAGAGCCCATTAACCGAGTTGCGTCGCGAAAACGTGAACATCAGCGAGTTGCTGACTAAGGTTCGCGATTACTACGAAGCTTTTGCGATCGACTCGGGAATATTGCTGGTCGTGAGCGATGGGGCAGAGCTGCTGAACGCGGAGGTGGATCGCTCACTGATCTTGCGGGCGGTGAGCAACCTGGTCTCCAATGCCATTGCACATACGCCGCGTGGAGGAACTGTGACGCTGGCAACCACGGACGAGGGCACCGCGATCCGCATCGAGGTCTCCGACACTGGCGTCGGCATTCCCGTCGAAGCGCTGCCCAGGGTATTCGATCGCTTCTTCCGCGTCGATCCGTCGCGCTCTCAGACGTCGGGCGGCACAGGGTTGGGCCTGGCGATCGTGCAGAGTATTCTGACGATTCACGGCGGCAGCGCGGAAATTACCAGTCAGATCGGCCTTGGAACTCGCGTCACGCTACGCATTCCGACCCTCGCAACGCGACGACAAGAATCCGCTTGATGAAATGCTCTCCGCTTCGCTGGGACCGAAACGCCCCATCGATTGTTGTGACGTGTCGAACACTACCTGATCTTGCCACCAGAGCCGTTCAAAGAAGGTGCGTGCTGTATCCAGCCCTGATTGTCCGTGCGAGGATGGCAACGTTGTTTTTAAGATGTCGCCAATACTTCGGTTCCCGTCGATAGCATCAAACAGGCGCTTTTCTGTCGAAGTTATTGTTAGAAAGAGATCTGTGCAGGTGTGATTTTGGTTTATCAGAACAGCTGCTGCCCCGGGAGGCAGCCGCTCTTGAACACAGATCGTCTCTGACATGCGAATGGGCACATAACCGAGCCAGGTGTCTCCTGCGAAACTGATTGGCCGCGTGGCCACGGAACTATCGTTTCGGTAAACAATAAAGCTGTGCCGAATCATCGTGCCACGAAAAAGCTCCACTGCTGCGTACTGCTCCGGCAACGAAAGTTGGGCCATGCTGGAGGCTTGAGGGATATGCGCCATCACACCACAGCGAGGAGAATAGGGTGCTTGTTTTACCCAGCGTCCAAATGTCAATCCTGCACGCTCGATAAAATCGAATAGTTGAGGCACGGAATAGGCACGGTCCTGCGGGTGCAGAAGCGCATCGGCGAGCGCCGTCTCGTGCTTGAAGTCCGGAGCATCGCGCAACAGGTTCTGCAGTGGATGATTGGGCGGTAACGCCCGGAGTGCTGCGATAAGATCGCGGATTCCATCATCCGTGGCATGGATGCCAAGGCGCTTGCAGAAGTCCTGGAGCATATAGACGCCGGTCCGTCCGTAGGGCGCATACACCATGAGGTGCATGGCTCCGTCCGGTTTGAGAACGCTGCGCAGAGCTGCGAGTCCGGCATCGGGGTCTGGGAGATGATGGAGAACTCCGGTGCAAACAATCTCGTCGTAAGTTTTCCCAAGGGTGCTGAGACGATCGATGGGGAGTTGGTGGACCTGAAGATTGCTTAAGTTGTATTTGCGTTTGAGTTCTTCCGTGCATCGGACGCTCGTAGCGCTAATGTCGATGCCGGTAACCTGAGCCGCAGGCCAACGCAGAGCATGCTTTGCCGCCTGAGATGTCCCACAGCCGGCTATCAGGATGGATTGATCTTCCCGGTATGCCCTGGCAGGCCAAAAGAGATGATGATCTGCACGTCGCCGTTGCCGGTCTTGCCAGAGGCGGCGATATTGTTCAAGGTTATCGACAGGCCGAGGATAGGGATAACGTTCGTAGAATTCGCGAACCTCCTCTGCCACGTACTGCCTCCTTTGGATGCCTCCTTCTCAACTGCTGCCGGATTCCTTCAATCGCCGATCAGTTGTCGACAGCCCAGAGAAAGTATTTTGCTTTGCGTGCCGGAGCAGCAGGCCTGGCCTGACTGGTCTACGCTGCCGGCTCACGGGATGACGCAGTTTGCGTAGTGTAATTCAACGAGGCCAGCACTGAATCAAGGTTGAATGAGGCTGCTTTTTGGCGAGACGCGTAGTCGAGAAACGATTTAACCGAACGTGTGTTTCGGCTTGAGTAGCGAGTGCCGCATCAGCTCAAGAGCGCTGAAAACTGTCAGAACTAGCAGGCTCTCGGAGGAATTTATGCAATGGACGCATGAAGATGGAAATCAAACGAATCAGGACTTCTCCGCTTACTCAAGTCCGGGAATCAAACGCCGCATCCATGCAGCCAGCGCCCGCCGATCGGAATCTCCCGCAGCGTGCGCGGCAAAGACGTTTCGACGATCTTCTTCCGGCCGGTTCTGGCTAAGCTTGAATTTGCCCTCGATCTGCTGAATCTCCAAACGAAAGCCGACAATGCCGCGCAGCATTCCTGCCCGATAATTCTCCGGCAGTTCATTCCATTGCGCGGCATAGGCAGGTTCGTGCACCGCAATCAACCGCTTTACAAGAGCATCTTTCCCGGAGAAATCTTCATCCTGACCAACGGCAATCCGCAGCGTTCCGTAAGCATGCACGGCAATGTAATTCCATGTGGGGACAGACTGATGCTCGACGTACAGAGATGGTGAAACGTAACTGTGTGGACCGGAGAAGACCACGAGCGTCTCTCGCTCGGCTAACCCTTTCCAATGGGAATTTGCCTTGGCGAAATGTCCTTCGAGTACACCATGGGCCCCGTCGTCAAGCACGACGAGCGGAAGATGAGTGGCCATCGGACGACCGTTCTCATCGGGCCCGTACAGCGTCGCAAAAGACCACGTTTTCATGGCTTCGATCAAGATGGCACGGTTTGAGACCTGATTGAACCTGGGAATATACATAGCTGGTTTATGAAGGAATCGATTTCGCCCCCAGAAGGGCATTCAGGATCGGCCCTGGCAGTCCATGGGTTGCCGCAACTTCGTAGTGCGCTGCTTTTTCATCCCAGCGCAAAAGATACTTGCGCCGGACATCGGGCACGACAGCTTTTTCATAGTCATTGCCTGCCACTGCGCGGATATGGTCCAGTGACTCAAAAAGCAGAATCGTGACGAATTCCACTTCGTCGCCCATTGCGCGCCGCAGAAGATAGCTTCCGATATACCCGGGCACAGCGCTGATTCCGGGTAGCAACTCCGGTTTGAGTTGATTCTCGTACGCGCCGGCATGTTCAGGGCGCGTGACACCGTGCCAAACTCGAGCGATCATCCTTTGTCTCCCACTAGCAGAGTACGCTTCTGCTTCGGGTCCGGTTCATGACACTTACATGATTCGTTCAAATCGGAAATGAGCCTCTGTGAGTGCGTGGCTGATCGCGCCGCTATGGGCTGCGCCGCGTGTTTCGATCGTCACATCAATCACTGTCTCGCCCAGGCTCACGCCGTAGTACGCGCGATTGTGCACTGTTTCGACGATATTAGCCCGTTCTCGCGCCAGCACTTCCGTGAGTTGCAGCAGCGCGCCGGGCCGATCCAACAGATAAACGCGAATTCGCAGCAGTCTTCCATCTTTCACCAGACCACGGGCAATGATCTTCGCCAGCAGCGTCACATCGATGTTTCCGCCGCAAACCAATACCGCCGTCCTCTGATTGCGGAGGTGCGTCTTGTCCTGCAGCAGCGCGGCCAGCGCGGCGGCGCCTGCGCCCTCGGCAAGGGTCTTTTCCTGCTCCAATAACATCAAAATCGCGCTGGCAATCTCCTCGTCGTCGACCGTGACGATCTCGTCTACGTAGCGCGAAACCAGGGGCAGCGTCACATCTCCTACCCTGCGAACGGCAATGCCGTCGGCGATTGTAGCCTGCGGCGCCAGCGTGATAGGCTTGCCCGCTTCGCGCGCCCGCAACATCGACGGCAGCTTCTCCGGCTCGACGCCAACTACCCTGATCCGTGGGTTTATCTCCTTTGCCGCACACGCGATGCCGCTGATCAAGCCCCCTCCGCCAATGGGCACTACGACTGCCTCCAGGTCAGGTATCTGCTCAAGAAGTTCGAGCCCAATCGTTCCCTGACCGGAAATCACCTCCGGATCATCGAAGGGATGAATAAATGTCAGCCCTTGTTCTTCACAGCGCTTCAGCGCTTCTTCGCAGGCCTCGTCATAGTTCGATCCGTGCAGGATGACTTCAGCTCCGAATTCGCGCGTCGAAACCACCTTCACCAGAGGTGTCGCTTCCGGCATGACGATCTGCGCGCGAATGCCTAGCCGGCTTGAGTGAAATGCCACCCCTTGCGCGTGGTTACCCGCCGAGGCTGCGATTACACCGCGTGCTCGCTCGCCGTCGGTCAGCGTGAGCAGCTTATTCAGCGCGCCACGCTCTTTGAACGAGCCCGTGCGCTGCAGGTTCTCAAGCTTCAAATAGATAGGTAGCCCGACCCGCTCCGTAAGATGGTGGGAAAGCTGACAGGGCGAAAGATGAATAGACTCACCGATACGTCCCCGCGCTTCCTCGATCGTGGCAAGAGTGACAGATTCCAAGATTTACTCCTAACACAGCAAAACCACCAGCCGCGTCTGCGGGAGGTGGTTCATATCCTTCAACCAGATTCGATTGCTACTACTTCCGGCAACGTCTCCCGCGCACGCCCGGCAACAAATTGGGGTCGCTAATTCGGATTGCGGGAATGACGATGCTTTGCATAACTGATACGAAGTAGATCAGAGGCGCCGGAATCGAGTCAAGCGTCTGTACCCTGCCGTGCTATTTGCCCAGGAGCCAGACCCGTTGATTCAAAGAATCTCAGCTAGCCTCCGGAATGAATCCACCTCGAGCAGCTTTCGCCCGTCAAGTGCCGACGAAAGCTCTGCATGTTCCAGCACCCACGTGTCCTTATGGAAGATGAACACTGCATTCAGTCCGGCAGCGATCGCGGGGTTGATGTCCGATTTAGGGCTGTTCCCGATCATCCATGTCGAGCTCGGCTCGCAGCGATGACGCGCGATTACTTCACGATAGGTTTCAGGATTCTTTTCCGCCACGATCTCGACACCGGTGAAGCAATGCGCCAGGCCAGACCGCGCAAGTTTGTCCGCCTGTTCCGCCTGCGACCCCTTGGTCATCAGGATGAGCCGGTGTCGCTGCGCAAGCTCAGGAAGCAGCTCTGCCACGCCCGGCAGCAACTCGATCTCCTGACTCGCGATGCTCTGCGCAAAAGTGCGGATCTGTTGTTCATGCGCGGCCGCCACTGGAGCCTGAGTCAATCTCGCGAAGCATGCGAGCAACGACTGCGTGAAGCTGATTAATCCATAACCGTGAGACAGGATTGTCTCCCGCTCAACCTGATTCAACGTTGCACGTATTTGCTCGGGCGTATGAGGCAGATGGTCCAGGTAGGAGATGTAAGCAGCAATCGCGCGCTCAAAATAAATGTTGTTTTCCCACAGTGTGTCGTCAGCGTCGATTAGCAGCGTTTGTCGCACGGGCTTAAGCATATTCGAGGATAGAGATGCCATACGGCCATCATATCGGCTGACTCCGCATGATCCCGATCAGGCACATACCTCTCCGTGCGGTCCGAGCCGCTCAGCCCATGCACGAGTGTCCGCAGCAAAATCCGCAGTTCCAGCCGCGGCCTCGGCTGCCGCCAGTTGTGCCGCGAAGTTTCCGATCGTTGATCCCTCGACTTCACCGCAGATGACCGGCAGTCCTGTGCTCGCCACTGTTAGTTCGCGTAGCAGAGCATTCCGGCTTCCGCCGCCAAGAATCACGATCTGCCGAAATGCGCGGCCCGTAAGCGATTCCAGATTCCGCAACACCTGCGCATAGCCTCGCGCCAGGCTGGCAAAGATCACGCGCGCGAATACTGCTTCATTGCCGGCTACGTCATCAATCGTGTTGGCTCCTGCATTCTGCAATGCTTCGTTGATACGTTCCGGCATGTTGCCTGCCAACAGCAGATCGGGGGTATTCACGTCGATCAGTCCGGGAATTTTAGAAATCTGTTCGGCTTCATCGACCAGCCTCGCGGTTTCTAGAATTCTTCCCTCTGTCGCCCAATGCTCCATGCACTGTTTAAGCATCCACATCCCGTTTACATTGCGGTGAAAGCAAAAGCCGCCCGAGGCAGCGCCTTGATTGGTAAACCCTGCTCGCAGCGCATCGAGAGAGCAGATCGGCTTGTCGATTACAGTCCCGACGAGCGACCACGTGCCGCTTACGATATAAGCGGTGTGCTCCATCGCATGTGCAATCGAAGCAATCGCAGAAGCAGTATCGTGACACGCGGGAGTGACCAGGCCCGTGTCTTTGAAGGCGCTCAGGGAAGCCATGGGTCCGGAAAGCCTTCCGATCATCGAGCCGGCGGGAACAATCGTAGGCAGGGCTGCGAGAGATAGACCGAGCTCTCCAATTGTCTCTGCACACCACGCTCCAGTTTCGACATTCACCAGTCCGGTGTGAGTTGCATTCGTATATTCGGCGACTCGCCGCCCACCCAGCCTATGCAATACGTACTCAGGCAGTAGTATCCACGGCGTCGCCGCTTCGCCACCGGCCAAGTTATCAGCGAGAAGCTGATACGCGGTGTTGATGCGCAGCGGCTGTGCGCCTGTGCGCCTGAACATCTCTTCGGGGGCGATTCGCGTTTCAGCATCGGATTTCGCGCTCACGGTTCTTTCATCGCGATAGCAGAATGGCGCAGCAACAGGTTTACCATTCGCGCCGAGGCGCACATAGTCGACCGCCCAACCATCGACGCCAATCGACGCAATCCCATCTGGAGCAGCCAAGGCTGCCTTGCGCAATCCCTCGTCAATGCCGGCGATGATCCTGTCCAATGGCCAGTAAAGATGTTCTTCCTGCTGTACCGGACCATTTGGTACGCGATGCAACATCGCGATCTCCGGCTTGTTCCCGGACCAGCGCAGCAGAGAAACGCGACAGCTCTCGGCTCCTAGATCGATTGCTACGCGTGCTCGTCTGTCGAAGTGCGCCGCTTCATCCTTCACCGAAGAAAGGCCTCAGGCAAGCCGCCATCCACAGGGATGAGGTGCCCTGAAGTACACCTCGTCTTGTCTCCGGCAAGGAAGAGAATAGCTTCAGCGCAATCTACCGGTTCGATGGGCTGATGCGTGAGCGTGCGCTTGGCATAGAATTTCGCAAGCAAATCTCGTAGCTCGTCGTCGCTCATCGATTCCTCGAAAGCGACGTTGTACTTGGTGAGCGAAGCTCGCACGCGATCTCTCGGAAACATCGTTGAGCCCTTCACCACAGTTGCCGGACTGATTCCATTCACGCGCACCTTCGGCGACAGGCTAACCGCAAGTTCGCGTATCAGGTGGCTTAGAGCGGCTTTGCTCACGTCATACGCCTCGCTGCCGCGCTTGGATACGACGGCATTTGCCGAGCTGGTTAGAACTACGGCGCCATCCAGATCCTGATCCTTAAAGATCTTCTCCGCTTCGTCAGCCAGCAGATAGTTGGCCTTCACGTTGATCTCCAGCGTTGTCGTCCACATCGCGTCCGAGACCACTCCGTCGGGTGACGAAGGAAAGATGGCTGCCGTGTTGATCAGCAGATCGACTCCGCCAAACGCCGCGACCGTCGCTTCCAACGCCTTGCGGATTGTTTCTCTGTTGCAGATGTCTACACCCGTCCAACCGATAAACTCCGGATGCGCAATCTTCTTCAACTCGCCCGCGACGTGTTCTGCTCCCGCGGTGTCGCGGTCTGCGATCATCACGTGCGCACCGCGCTCAACAGCAAGTCTCGCCACTTCGCGGCCAATTCCGCTGCCTCCACCTACAATCAGTGCGATCTTCCGGCTCAATTCCTTCTCGGGAGGCTGCCTGCGAATCTTTGCTTCTTCCAGCAGCCAATACTCGATGCGAAAAGCCTCCGATGGTGGCAACGCGACGTAGTTGCTGCACGTTGAAAACGCTGAACTGGGTGCTGCAGGTCCCGCCTGTGGCACCTCATCGCCCGGCTTTATTTCCCGCGCTTCAAATCCGAGCGCAGTGGCGCCCTCCATTACATGAATCGCGTTGGTGTAGAACTCGCCAATGATGCGCGCTTCCGTCCTGGTTTTGCCAAAGCTGAACATGCCTACGCCTGGGATCAACACCACACTTGGACTGGGATCGCGCATCGCCGGAGAGTCGGAAACTGCATGCTTCTTGTAGTACTCCGCGTATTCGGTGCGATAGGTCTTCAATGATTCAGTGATCTGTTGCTTCAGCGAAGCAACGCCACCGTCGCCACCGCTTGCCTGCGGATTCCACGGTACAAACATTGGCCGAATTTTGGTCCGGATGAAGTGATCGGGACAACTTGTACCCAGATAGGCAAGCTCCTGCGCCAGTTTCGAATTCACAAAGCCAAGCACGTCTTCCGCATCCGAAAAACTGGCGATCGACCGTCGCTTCGAACCCAGGCGTCCACGCAGGTACGGCAGGATCGCTGTAGCGACAGCGCGCCGGTCTTCGCGCACTTCAACGGTCTGTCCCCCAAACATTCCACCGCCGACTTTAATCGAGTGCGTGTTGATGAACTGGCCAAGCTGATCGATGACGGTGATGGTGTTCAAGTAACACTCGCGTTGCGTCTGGCCCCAGGTAAACAGGCCATGCCCTCCGAGCACGATGCCGTCGCAGCCTGGGTTCTCAGCGATAGCCTGCTTCATCATCATTGCGAGTTCAAAACCGGGCCGCTGCCAGGGGATCCAAATCAGCTTGTGACCAAACTCCCGGTTGAACTCCTCCATCTTGTCCTTGCCGTTGGCCGCAGCCGCGAGCGCGATGCCCCAATCGGGATGCAAATGATCGACATGAGGGAAGGGAAGAAAGCCGTGAAGAGGCGTATCGATCGATGCGGCGACTGGATTGGCGCGAAACGCCGCCAACGGATACAGCGCGACGACTTCGTCTTCAAATTCGACTCCGCGATATTGAGACTCAAAAGCCAGCAACTTGTTCTGATATAACGTCGCAAATCCACCGCGCTTGATGCTGCCCAGATCACCGCCGCTGCCCTTGACCCAGATCGCCTCGACCGCTTCTCCTGTCAGAGGATCGGTCTCTCGAACCTTCGAACTCGTGTTGCCTCCGGCAAAGTTCGTAATGCGCAGGTCTGAGCCCAGCAGGTTGGACCGGTAACGCAGCAGTTCCGGTTCATCCAGTGTTGCTGCGACTGCGTTATCCCAGCGGTCTTCCAGGTATTTAAGTGTTGAAGCAGCCAAAGCGGTAGCCATCGTCAAATCTCCCTCGCCATTCCACTCGGAATGCTGATTATTCTCCAGTTTACCCAAATCAAGGATACCGCAATAAAGCAATAGGGGAAAAAGTTCTAATGGGAATATTTTGAAGATCTCAAATCGTGATGCGGTTATTTTCGCCCTCAAAATAGAGCCTTCCGGCCCCAATGGCCCGTTCAGCAGTATCTGGCGAATGCTCCGAAATCAAGCTGCGTAAAGCGACATCATGATCGGCAGCCCAGCGGCCTCTTCAGCGCCGCTTGACGTCTCCATGAATGGTCCGTATATCTATACGGAATCTGTTTCTTTTAAGAAATTTGCGCTTTACCCTTTGAGAAGCTACAACCTGAGGCTTCCGTTGAGAATTGTTCAACATATTGATGAATAAATGGGGGATAGATGTCATCTCGAAATGCCTTTGTGAAATTTACCAGTGCTGCTGCGTTTGTAGCATTCTCGCTGACCTCTCAGGCATTTCAGAAGCCGTCACGCATGGATCATGAGATCGCGTCTCCCGCACAGCTCGAAGTCGACAATCTACAAAGTCCTCTCGGAATAGATGATCCGGCTCCGCAATTCGCGTGGAAGCTTCGTGACTCCAGATATGGCGCTCACCAGACCGCTTACCAGATCCTGGTTGCTTCTCAAGAAAAGCTCCTGGGATCTGGGCATGCGGACGTATGGGACAGCGGAAAGATCAATTCGGACCGATCGGTTGGCCTCACCTACAAAGGTTCGGCTTTGACCCATTCCACACGCTACTTCTGGCGTGTTCTGGCCTGGGATGGCAATGACAAGCCATACCCTCCAAGTGCGTCCAGCTGGTGGGAAACCGGACTTCTCGATTCACGAACTTTTGACGGTGGAGTTGCGGCAGGCTCCGGCCAACCCGGAGCGAAATGGATAGGCTATCAAACCTGGTACGAGGCTGCAGTTCGGCAGGCTGACGCACAGTGGGTGACCACCCCCGAGGGGGCGGAACTTTCCGGCATGAAACAGCCGGAGCATCACCTCGCCTACCGATTGCCTGTAGCTCTTGAAAAGCCTGTTCAATCCGCATATCTCTTCGTAACCGGCGAAGATGTTGCGTCGGCATGGATCAACGGCACAAAGCTCGCCACTGGCGCACCCCTGCCGCCATGGAAGCAGTTGCCCTGGAAGAAATATGTTCAGATCGATGCCACGGCGGCTCTTAAAGCCGGCTCAAACATTCTGGCCGTCGAAATTACCCATTACATCGTGAACCCCAATGGCATGGCCACCAGTGAAGCTCCTCCGATGAGTACGACTCTTGTGGTGCAGTATGGTGATGGCTCGATCGCCACATTCGCAAGCAAAGCAGGTGATGGCTGTGAGGTCTCGATCGACCCAGCGGCAGGCTGGGAAACGGCCGTCGCGCCGGACGCTTCATTCAAGAATGCCGTTCCTTATGCGCAAGCTGCGGGAACGATGAGCGAACCGCTTGGCAATCCATGGCCCGCGCAATCGGTCAAAGCGTTTCGCCATGGATTTACCATCGACAAGCCGGTTACATCGGCGCGTCTCTACGCCACTGCTCTTGGAGCTTATGAGCTCTTTATCAACGGCCGCCGCGCAGGAGACGAAGTGCTCGCGCCCGGTTGGACCGACTTCCGCGAACGGCTGAAATATCAGACTTATGATGTGACGGCGCAGGTAAAGCAGGGGCCAAACGCGATCGCTGCGCTGCTCGCTCCAGGCTGGTACTCTTCGCCGCTAGAGTGGTTCCAGCAACCCAATGTCTTTGGCGTTGCGCCGCCCTCACTGTTCGCGCGGATGCGCATTCAGTACGCCGATGGCTCAGTCGACTGGGTGGTTACAGATCAGTCATGGAAGGCTACTCCATCTCCAATTCTCAAATCCGAGATTTATGACGGAGAAACGCAGGACACGCGCGAGTTTCAGCCTGGATGGAATACGGCCAGCTTCGACGCATCCCGGTGGCAGGCTGCCGAAATACACATGCCCGATCTCTCGAAGATCCAGATCAGCGCGCAAGACTTTCAGCCGATTCAGGTGGAACGTGTCCTGGCCGCCAAGGTTATTACGGAGCCGAAGCCAGGAACGTACATTGTCGATTTCGGCCAGGAATTTTCGGGTGTTGAACGGCTGCATCTTTCAGGCCCAGTCGGCACGGATGTTCAGGTGCGAACGGGAGAGGTACTGAATGCCGATGGAACGCTCTATACAGAGAATCTACGGACAGCCAAATCTACCGATCACTTCATCCTGAACGGCTCCGGCTCTCAGACGCTTCAACCGGAATTTACCTTTCATGGCTTCCGCTACATCGAGTTGACAGGACTCCCTGCAAAACCTTCACTCGATCAAGTGCAGGGTGTTGTCTTTCATACGAATGCGCCCTTTACAGTGCAACTGAAAACCGCCAGCCCCATGCTCAACAAACTCTGGAGCAACATCCTCTGGGGCCAGCGCTCCAACTTTGTCGGTGTGCCAACCGATTGCCCGCAACGCGACGAGCGTCTTGGCTGGACAGCTGACGCGCAGGTCTTCTGGCGCGCCGCCACCTTCAACATGGATCTCGCGGCTTTCTCCCGAAAATTTTCCACGGATGTTCGCGGCACGCAGCTTGGCAGCGGAGAAGGAGCGACCGCCAGTGACATCTTCGGCATCTATGCGCCAGGCATTTCTTCCACCAGCTCACAATCAGGAGCAGGCTGGAGCGATGCCGGAGTCATCATCCCATGGACATCCTGGATTCAGACAGGAGACACAAAGGTAGTCGAGCAAAACTGGGAAGCAATGACCCGTTACCTCGACGCCATTGAGCGGACGAATCCTGATCATCTCTGGCGCAACAATGCCGGTATCTCCTTCGGTGACTGGCTCTCGCCAGAGGGGCCAACGAGATTCCTGCTCATAGCCACGGCGTATTGGGCCTATGACGTCACACTCATGCGCGAGATGGCGCATGCCCTGGGCAACGCTGATGCAGAGGCACACTATACCCAGCTTTTCGAACAGATCAAGACCGCGTTCCAGACGGAATTCGTTGGCTCTGATGGGTTCGTTGCGGGCGCAGATACGGGGACGTCCCCGTTCGGAGTGATCAACAACCCTGACGCCAGAGCCAAGGGCGGCGATACCCAGACTGGATATGTCCTGGCGCTGCATATGCGTCTTGTGCCCGACTCGCTGCGTTCCTCTGTTGAGCAACATCTCGTTCATAAGATCGAAGCAAACCACGGCCTGCTCGGCACCGGCTTCCTTGGCACTCCATACCTCCTGGCGGTGCTTACGGAAACAGGGCATCGTGATCTCGCCTACCAACTACTGCTCAACACGCAATATCCTTCGTGGGGTTATCTCGTCGACCACGGTGCAACTACCATGTGGGAGCGTTGGAACGGCGACCAGATGCGCAATGATCCCAGCATGAACTCCTACAATCACTATGCTTACGGCGCTGTTGCCGACTGGATCTATCGTTACGCCGCCGGCATCGATACGATGTCCGATGATCCGGGCTTTCATACCATCTATCTGCATCCGGCGTTCGATTCCAAACTCGCGAGCATCGATTTCGCTTACGCGTCGCCGTACGGAGAGATCCATTCCCGCTATAACATTGAGGGCGCTACGGCGGAATGGCATCTAACCATTCCTGCGAACACCACGGGGTGGCTGCCGCTTACTTCGAGCGAAGCAGCAAATTACAAAGTCGACGATCTTCCCATCACCAAAAGCAAACTGGTCAAGAGTTCGAATCGTGACGGCGAGACGGGCTACATCGTTCCCGCGGGCACGTACCAATTTCAAATCGGGGGCATCCGATAACGTCGTCAGGAAAGAACCCATTTGCATTCGTTACCCCGAGCCTCGTAACCTCATCACGCCAGAGAATTTCCGGTCAACGGGCATCCCAATCGCCTTGCTTTGCCGTGCGAATGGAATCGATACCAGACAGGCACCAGGAAGACACTCCGACGCAAGACCATTACGCAACCCAGAGGAGACCTCGTCTACCATGCGCAGGCGTGACTTCGTAAAGACTCTTATGGCCGCATCGGTTTCGGCCGCTTCCGCGGTCGGCCAGAAGCCGGCCATTCCACTCCCTCCCACTCAAAAGGCGGTGCCCGCCCCCGGGCCGGTGCCATGGGAGCGCGGAATCATGGACGTAAAGCCGCTGCCCATTACGCCACTTACGGCAGACGTCTTTGCCCAGACTGACACTCAATTCTTCAACGCGACCGAGACTGCGACTCTGCACAGACTTTGCGAACTCTTCCAGCCGCCGGGCAAGCATTATCCGGGCGCTATAGAAGCTGGGGCACCGCAGTTTCTCGATTTTCTTATTGGCGCTTCGCCGGAGGATCAGCAGCACATCTACCAGGCAGGCCTCGATCGCCTGGAGTCGGGCGCTCAGCAGAAGTTCTCGAAGCCTTTTGCGAATCTTAATGCGGAGCAGGCTGACCAGATCATTCGTCCCGGCCTTCGCGCATGGATGAACGACCATCCGCCTGCTGAACCCTTCGAGTATTTTCTGGCAAATGTTCAGGTGGATATTCGCACCGCGACCAATAACTCGCAAGCGTGGGCCGACGCAGCAAGGAAGGCGGGCGAGGGAACTCCCAACGTGGATCTCTACTGGCATCCTGTCGAACCTGACCTGCGGCGCGAAGCCTCATCCGGCGTCCGCAGCGATGTTGTGTCCTGACAAAAATTCGCTCCGTGGCGTAAGCCGTTACAGCGCACGATAAATATTTTTGAGGAATCATGCCTGAAGAAAAAGTAGACGTTCTTATTATTGGCTCCGGTCACTCCGGAGGCATGGCCGCCAAGATCCTTACTGAAAAGGGGATCTCGTGCCTCATGCTCAATGCCGGCCCCATCGCAGATCCGCGTAAGGACACCGAGGTCAAGCCGGCCTATGCTCTGCCATATCGCGGCTTCAAGCAGCCCGGCCAGCTTCCACATGTCTTCCAGTCCAACGAATTCAACGCAAACACCTGGGTCGATGAAAGGGAAGTTCCCTACACATACGATCCAGGCAAGACCTACAACTGGGTGCGTGTCCGCCTCTTCGGTGGCCGCTCGCTCTTCTGGTCGCGCCAGTCGTTCCGCCTGAGTGACTATGAATTTAAAGCGAAATCCCATGACGGTTACGGCGACGACTGGCCCATCGCGTTAGCTGATCTCGCCCCTTACTATTCGCGTGTTGAAGGCATCTTCCGCGTGAGTGGTCATCCCGATCACTTACCCCAATATCCGGATGGAAACTTTGTAGTCGACAATTCCCCGTGGACCGGCTGCATGCAGCGTTTTGTCGATGCTGGTAAGACCAAAGGTGTCGCCGTCTGCAAGGCTCGCAGCTCGATGGGAGTCGATGGGCTCGCCAGCTCGGTCAACTTGCTGTTGCCCGATGCTTTCGCCACCGGCAAGCTCCGCGCAATCCCCAATGTGGTCGTTCGCTCCCTCACCGTCGACCCGAATACTGGCCTTGTGAACCGCGCCCATTTTGTCGATCGCATATCCCGCCGCGAAATGTCCGTGCAGGCCCGGGTCGTAGTTCTTGCCTGCGGTACGCTCGAAACCACGCGGTTGCTGCTCAACTCTGGAATTGCGAATTCGTCGGGTGTTATGGGCCACTATTTGATGGACCAGATTTATGGATCGGGCATCTCCTGCTCGGTTCCCGAAGCCCGCAATGGAAAATCTACACATCAGCTTATGGGGGGTGGCGCTCTTATTCCGCGCTTCCGGAATATCAATAGCAAAGCCCCGAATTTCCTGCGTGGTTACGCCGTCAATGTGTTCTCAAGCGGTGGCGGAGTCGACCCCCGCAATTTCGCGGAATACGGCGATGCACTGAACAAGAAGCTTGAAAGCTATCACGGCAGTGGCTTTTATTGCGGCATCATGGGCGAGGTGATCGGCCGCTACGAAAATCACGTCTCGATCGATAAGAACGTCTCGGACGCGTGGGGCATCCCGGTACTGCACATCGACACGAAATACACGGATAACGAATTCAATATGGCTCACGACATGGTCGACACCTGTACCGAGATCGCCGAGACCGCAGGATTCGAAGTCCTCGCAAAGAACTATGATCCGAATCCACCTGGATACAGCATCCACGAGCTAGGCACGTGCCGGATGGGAAATGATCCAAAGACGAGCGTGCTGAACAAGTGGAATCAGAGCCATGACCATAAGAACCTGTGGCTGGTAGATGCCAGCAGCTTTGTCAGCTCTGGGTGGCAGAATCCGACCATGACCATCCTTGCTTTGTCCATGCGCGCCAGTGAGAAACTGGCCGATGAGATGCGCCAGGGCAACGTATAATTCGCAACGGAACGCAAGCTAACCTACGCAATGTTGAACGGAGCCACTCGTGAATCCCTCCCGCAGAGAATTTGTCAAAGCCGGCGCGGCATCGCTGGTTTTTGCTACCGCCATTCGCTCCTATGCCAAATCGCTGGGTCTTCCCCTCGGCATACAGCTTTACTCGGTCCGCGACCAGTTACCCACAGACTATGACGGCACGCTGAAAGAGCTGCACGTTCTTGGCTATCGACAAGTCGAAGCGGCCGGCTACTACAACCACAGTGCCGCTGAAGTGAAGCAGTCCATCTCCAGCGCCGGTCTGAAGCTGGTGAGCGCGCATCATAGCTCAGTCGATCTGCATAAGAACCTCGATCAGATCATCTCTTTCAGCCACAATCTCGGCCTCGAATACATCATCTGCTCCTTTCCGGGCAAAGCGCCGGGCAACGAGCACAAGCATGATTTCGTTATGGATGATTGGAAGTGGAATGCCGATGAGTTCAACAAGATCGGCGAAAAGGTGGCCGCTGCTGGTATGAAGTTCGGCTATCACAATCACACCGTCGAATTCACCCAGGTCAATGGCGTACTCCCATTCACTGAGCTCATGCGCTTAACCGATCCAACCAAAGTCACCGTCGAAATGGACTGTGGCTGGGTCATTGTCGGAGGCGGTAATCCGATCGATTTGCTGCAACACTTCGGCAACCGCATCTCAATGCTTCACGTTAAAGACTTCAAGCTCCCCGCAGGCTTCGTTCGTGGAGGCGGCCACCCGGCTACCACCGAGCCGAAGCCTGTGGAGCTTGGCCACGGCGACGTGGACTATAAGCCCATCATTGAGGCTGCCGCAGCCACAGGACACATCCGACACTGCTTCGTCGAACAGGAAGCCTTTACCGTGCCGTGGAAAGAGTCGTTGAAGATCGACGCCGATTACATGCAACGCATCGGAGCAGCCAGCTAAGCAGCGTTTTAGATTTCCGATGCCCACGGAATGTCGAGGGAGCCTCAAATCTGAGGCTCCCTCGTTCATTTCCGGGAGGTATCAGGGGCGAGTGAGCCCTGCGTTCCGTGAGGAGCGACGGCTTGACAGAATAATTTGCCGGACATATCTTTCATTTCCCGTGTATATTGGCTGCGATCACATGACATTCGCCCATCGCTGTTCGCCATTGGCAAGGAGATAACATGGCAAACTTTTGCACGAAGTGTGGAACCACGCTTAGCCCGGACATCCGGTTCTGTACGAGTTGCGGAACACCGGTTGATGGTCAACCAGTGACCGCGAACGGTCCAGCTTACCCAGGCCCAATGCCGCCAGGCACCCCGATGTCCGCGCCAGTGCAGGTGCCGCAGTCTTCGGGTTCGAGCGCTCTCAAGGTCATCCTGATCATCGCCGCGGTATGCGTCGGCCTGGGCATCATTGGCGCAGGAGTCTTCGCATTCACGGTATGGAGGGTGGCTCATGCGATTCATGTTTCAAGCTCAGGTCCCGACGGTAAAGTAACGGTGGACACCGGCAACGGATCGATCACGGCCAGCGATGCGCAAACTTTTACGTCGTCCGATCTCGGAGTGGACATCTATCCAGGAGCTCAAAGCGGGCATGGCAGTCTGAAAATGGATTTGCCGACCGGCTCCATGATTACCGGGGTCTTTGTGACGGGTGATTCCAAGGATAAGGTGGTTGCCTTTTACAAAGACAAGCTAGGCAGCCAAGCAAGCACGTTCGATGGAGGTGGCAGCGCCGTAATGACCGCCAATAAAGGCGAACACGAGTCGGTGATGGTTTCTATCATGGCCAACTCCGGCCAGGATAACGGCAAAACGCGCATCTCAATCGTCCACACCAAGAGCAATAAATAGAGCAACCCGCGGGAAGAGCCAAAGTTCCCGCGGGGCCATACTATTCCTTTGCGTTCAGTATCTCGGCATCGCCGGCATGTACTGCCCGTAAGCCTGGATTTCTTTGGGATTCGGGCCAAACATATTCGGACCAGGCTGACTATCCGTGCATACGAAGACCAGCAGAATGATTCCCCCGACCAACGGCACGAGGGAAATCAGAAACCACCACCCGCTTCTGCCCGTGTCATGAAGTCTTCGAATAGTGACGGCGAGGCTCGGAATCAATACCGCTAATCCGTAAAGCCACAGCGGGAAGAACAATGCAAATGCAACTATTGGCTGGGTGTTGCGGCCGAGAACCGCAACAGCAACCATCGCAACGATGCAGTATGCGAAATAGAAAAGGCAATTGAAGAGCGAAAACATCCAATACTCTTTGCGACGGGCGCGCCCATTGAATTCAGCATATTTTTTCAGAACTTCCAGATACCAGCTCATGTGAAATCTCTCCTCATCTTGTTTTTGGGGGAGGATTGGTTTCAGGTGGCTTTCGCGTGAGGCTTTACTGCGCAGATTTGCCCAACACGTACTCATCAAAATTGGGTAATGGCTTGATTAGCGGAGCCAGCAGGGCAGCTGCCTGGGCCGTGGTGAGCACATCCTGAGGATCGAGCTTGGTAATTTGCGCCGCGGCCGGATTTGGCTCCAGCACATCCTCGCGCATCAGTCGGCCACGATCATCGTACGGCCAGATTGTCTCCTCGAAGTTCGTGTAGAGATACATGCAGTCGGGCTCCGCCTTCGCACCTTTTAACTTCAACATTTCAAGCAACACCTCGGACGAAAGCCCTTTCGGCAACAGCCCTAGCGCTTTTGAAGAGACGATGGATCCTCCCCAGACCTGCTGATGCGCCTGCACCGTCAAGGCGATGAAGTTATCTGCTACCGCAACTTGAAGATTCTCTCCATAAAAGACGCTTTGGTTTGTTTCAGCCCAGAACTTATACAGATTTCGCACATTGTCTTTGCCGCTGATGGTGGTATTAAAGCCCAATGCGTGCAGGTTGTAGACAGGATTGTCCACCATCATGTCATCGGAAAGTACTTCGTCATACCGTCCGGACATTTCGAGATAGAGATGACGAATGTACGCCAACAGAAGATAGCGGTGGCGGGGATTGGTCGTAACAGCAAGAAGCTGGTCGATCGGTGCCAGAGATTTCGTGATGTCATATTTGGGCATGACGTTGGTTCTCCTTGCTGGTTGCTTATCGTTTAGTGCTCTGCGTTAGCTGGAATGAGCGCTTCGGCGGGTCCGGGGCCGGTATATTTGCGCATCATATTCCAGACGATGATTCCGATTCCGACATTGATGCCGATGATCGCAATGTATTCCCACATTGATGAAACGTGCACCGGCATCGAGTCAGCGGGCGGCGCCGCAAAGATAATCTTGCGATGGTACACGGCGAAGGCGGCCGAGATGTAGATGGTCACAATCACAACCCAGTTGAGGATGGGAGCCCACGGTCGCGCGGCCTTCTTTTCCGGCGTATTGTAGAGCGTCTGAATGGTTCTCCGCGGACCAACGTCAAGATAGCGGTATGCAACCAACCAGTAGAGCAGGCCGTAGTAATAAAACCAATTCAGGGCGAGGGCGGCTACGAGTACATGCAGCGATATCTCGAAGTAGTTGCGCAGCCGCACCCAATAGCCGATGAGATGCCCGAACGATTGAGGATTGCGATTGAAGTACGTCGCCACTGGCAGCGAGGAAGAAAGCAGCGCAATCCGCCCACCCCAGTACCAGAGCCTGCTCTTGAAGTGGAGCGAAATGGGGCCGCACACAAAGAGATCCAGCGAAACCACAACGAGATGGAAGGTGAAGATCTCGATCGCCTGGCGATTGCCAAACAGAGGATTCAAGAGCATTTGAGGGCGACAGAAACCTTGATAAACCTGGCGCACACCGACCCAGGCACCCCAGAACAGCAAGATGGTATAGACGATCGTAAGTGCGATCGAACCGGGTGTTACCGGGGATAGATCCATGGGCGACAAACTTAGTTGATGCGCGCCCAATAGTCAAACAATTTCTGCAGTCAATCTCGGATTTTTTCGACTGCCAATATGTTGCCGCCAGATATCAAATCAAAAGCAGGCAAATTCCGAAAGCATCGAATACAGGTTAGTCGACAATCAACTCGCCGGGCACGATCGGACGTGTCCTCGGCAGCTTGCCCTGAACGGCCGCTGTGCCTACAACGATCAGAGCTGCGACGTAGATAGCCAGCTTGATAGCACTCGTAGTCTGCGTAATCGGCATCGTCTTCCAAAGCACCAGCAGAACGGTCTGCGCCAGCGTTACCGTCCAAATGGTGCAGTAAAAATAACGTCGTTCGTAGCCCTCGCCCTTGGTTGAGCGGCGCGCGCGCGGCAACTGGCCCAATACGCCGAGCAGCAGAATCGATCCGCAGACCGGCAGATATGCATAGCTGTAAATCTGGGCCATCATCCAGTGGCCGGTAACCGAGGCGACAACCAGCCCCGCCAGGTTCATCAGCGCGAAATTAATCGCCGCATTCCACGCGAAGGTATAACAGACACAGCGATAGAGTGGATTCCGCTTGTCCTCATCGAATCGCAGAATATACGGCCGCGGTTCGACTCCCGGCATCTGGCCGAAAAGTCCGGCAGTCCCGGTGCCGATCAGAACCAGTGCCAGCCAGGTTCCATTTACCCAGCTAAATCCATGAGCAAATAGCGAAAACGTGAGTGGGCCTGGAGCAAGAAAGAAGACGAAAATCCAGATTGGCCAGTGCGCGGAACGGTAGATGCGCGTGTTGCGCTCACGGATCTTCCGTTCGTGAGCATACTCCAGTTTTCCGGTATAAGGCATATGGGCGAGTCTCGCAAAGCCGCCGTGGACGCGTCAATGTTCGCGGCAGCTTTGCAAGGTTGAAGAGGTGTCTCCGCTACTCCATCTAAGGAATTGCTGGGAGGTTTCCTGCGATACTGGTTGCCATCGCGCTGCAGGTAGGGTGCCCCCAGCCGCCGGCGCTTTCGCCGATCTGCAATCCGGGTGCTGCGGTAATGTCGTAGACGATATTGTCGGGGTGAGTCGCGTCGCCGCTCACACCTGCCGGAACATAGTCCAGTTTTAAGGTGTGCCTGGTGCGCCAGGCGATGTTGTGGTCGGCGCAGGAAGAGTCGCCACTGACACCGATAGCGCCGACGAGAACTCCTTTCGCGTTGTAAAGCGCGAGTCCGCCGCCAAATACATTGACTCCACCAATGCGTCCACCAACCATCGGATCGTTCTTCAGGCCATAGTCCGCGGGGTTGCCTCGATAGGCAACGACGGTATTGACTGGATTCGAAGCCTGCAGGCCATAGAGACTGCCGCCCGGCTGCACCGCCGTATACAGATTTGCGGTGGAGAGCGCCAGATTCGGAAGGCTGAATGCATTCGCTGTATTAGCTTTTTGCGCCGATATGGCCCGGCTGCCAGGCCACTGTGATCCACGATTGGCCCCTGTGAAAGCCACAGCGCATACGATGCCGTCTCGATTGACGACCGTACCCCACATGTCAAGATTGAACCCGCCGTTGCTCTGGGCACGCGCTGCGGCTAGGGCTAACTGTAGTTGCCCGTGGGTAGGGAGCTGGCTGCATGCGGCGTCCACATCGATTTTGTCGAAGTCGGAAGGTTGGGCGAAGCCGTTGGTGCACAAGCCGATAGCGAGTGCTAGAAGGGAAAGCACAGTTTTCTTCATCGCGATGGTTCTCCTTGCGGTTCGGGGTACGCGCACCGCTCAGCATTTGCCGCATTGTCTGCCGAAAACCGCCCATACCCTACCACAACTCCAGAAACATCTGCAAGATAGTTCAGGTTGAGGTCCCGCGCGATGAGTTAAGCGCAGAGGGAGGCAATCTGGCCCCCACTCGCTCCGGTGGTTTACCCTTGCTGGAGTATGACTGTTTCAGTACGCAATGTTTTTGCCCTCGCGCTGGCGTTGGGAGCGAGCTTTTCCGCCGGAGCCCAACAGTCCGCAACTCCTGCGACCACAACGCCCCAGACCACACCGAACAGCTCAGCTCAGTTGCCCGATTCGCCGGCGCCTACGGCGGCCGCTTTGGTTCACCCCAATGGTCCAAGAGTCGTTTTTGATACATCGATGGGGCGGATTACCTGCCAGTTTTACCAGGCCCAGGCTCCGAAAACAGTGGCGAATTTCATAGCCCTGGCTGAAGGTAAAAAAGACTGGACCGACCCTACGACGCATAAGGTAATGCACAACAAGCCTCTCTACGATGGCACTACGTTCCACCGCGTCATACCCGGCTTTATGATTCAAGGCGGCGACCCGGCCGGCACCGGCATGGGAGATCCCGGGTATCAATTCGCTGACGAGTTCGATCCGAATCTCAATTTCGATGTGCCTGGTCGTCTGGCGATGGCAAATTCCGGACCCAATACCAACGGAAGCCAATTCTTTATCACCGAGGCCGCTTACCAGACTTTGGACCAGCACTACTCTCTCTTTGGGCAATGCGATGATGCAGGGGTTGAGGTAGTGAAGGCGATCGCTCGCGTCGAGCGAGACTCAGACGATAAACCCCTTACCCCCGTTGTGCTGCGCAAGGTAACGATCGTTCCCGATGGAGCACCGCTTCCGCCTGGGCCGCCTGGAGCTGACGCTTCAGGCAGCGGTTCTTCTCAATGATGCAACTAACCAGCTTGAATATCTGCTATCGCTACGCGGTGTAGGTTGCTACCTATACCGTGTATGACGCCGCATAAGCAGACTTAACCGTTCCGAAATCAGAGGAGTTGACATGGCACTTGCCCCAGGAACATATGCAATCTTCAACACGACAGAAGGTAAGATCACGGTCCGTCTTTTCCCCGATGTTGCCCCGGTCACCGTGGCGAACTTCATCGAGCTTGCCGAGGGAACACGCGAGTGGACTCACCCGGTAACAGGCGTGAAATCGAATAGCAAGCTCTACGACGGAACCATCTTCCATCGCGTAATTCCCAACTTCATGGTTCAGGGTGGTGATCCTGCCGGCACAGGCATGGGCGGCCCAGGCTATCGCTTCCAGGATGAAACCAAGAGCTCACCGCACAAGTTCGATAAGCCTGGCAAGCTCGCGATGGCCAACTCCGGGCCGAACACCAATGGCAGCCAGTTCTTTATCACCACGGTGGCGACTGATTGGCTCACGGGCAAGCACACCATCTTTGGCGAGGTGGTTGAGGGACAGGATCTGGCGGTGAAGATCACTCAGGTTCCACGCAACGGGCAGGATAAGCCGCACAAGCCTGTTGTGCTTGAGTCGGTTGTAATCGAACGCGTTGCCTGACAACTGCTTTGGGCTTCGTTTTGAATAGGCAAAAGAAAGGGTCGCCGGAAAGCGACCCTTTGCCATCATTGCGATTGTTTATACGCCAATAACCGCGCAGAGTTCCTTCACTGCCTCGGCACTCTTCTTGAGCCCGGCTTCCTCTTCCGGGGTAAGCTTGATCTCGATGATCTGCTCCAGGCCTGCCGCGCCAAGCTTCACCGGAACCCCGATGAAGTAGCCGTCGATTCCATACTCACCCTGGAGGTAGACGGCGCAGGGCACGATCTTCTTCTTGTCCTTGAGAATCGCTTCGACCATTTCAACTGCAGCAGCAGACGGTGCATAGTAAGCGCTGCCTGTCTTCAGATACTTTACGATTTCCGCGCCGCCATCCCGCGTGCGCTGGATGATGGCATCGAGACGGTCTTTCGGAATCAATTCGGTGATCGGAATGCCTGCCACGGTCGAATAGCGCGCCAGCGGCACCATGGTGTCGCCATGCCCACCCAGCACAAATGCCGTCACATTTTCGACGCTGACATTCAACTCCTCGGCAATGAAAGTACGGAAGCGGGCCGAATCCAGAATGCCCGCCATGCCAATAACCCGTTCACGGTTGAAGCCCGACTGCTTAAACGCAGCCTGCGCCATCGCATCCAGCGGATTCGAGACGATGATCAGAATTGCCTCGGGCGACTGAGCAACAACCTTCGAAACCACATCCGACATGATCTTGTAATTCGTGTGCAGCAGATCATCGCGGCTCATGCCCGGTTTGCGGGGAATGCCTGCCGTGATAACGACAATGTCGGAATGCGCTGTCGCCGCGTAGTCATTGGCTCCCACTACATGCACGTCGCGCTTTTCAATTGGCATGGCTTCCAGCAGATCAAGCGCCTTGCCCTGAGGAATACCCTCGACGACATCGATCAATACAACATCCGCAAGTTCTTTGGCCGCAATCCAATGGGCGGCAGTGGCGCCTACGTTACCGGCGCCTACAATACTCACTTTCTTTCGCATGATTCTCCTTTTCTTTAATGTCCAGGGCAACCGCCCCTCGCTATCGGTCGACGTACAAAACCTTATGACTTGATATTTTCGGCTTCGCTACATATTGGCGATCATGTTGGTTGCAAACTGGCTCGTGCCAACTTTCGTCGCGCCCTCTAGCTGCCGGGCAAAGTCGTAGGTGACGGTCTTCTGCATCACGGTCTTTTCCAGAGAGTCCTCGACCAGCTTGGCAGCTTCATTCCACCCAAGAAACTGCAGCATCATCACTCCGGACAGAATGACTGACCCAGGGTTGATCATGTCCTTGTCGGCATACTTCGGAGCGGTGCCGTGCGTAGCTTCGAAGACCGCAAAACCGTCGCCGATGTTGGCGCCGGGCGCAATGCCGAGGCCGCCAACCTGCGCTGCTGCGGCGTCTGAGATATAGTCGCCGTTCAGGTTGCTGGTGGCGAGGATGCTGTAGTCCTCAGGGCGGATGATGATCTGCTGGAAGATTGAATCGGCGATGCGGTCGTTGACCAGAATCTTCTTCTTCCACTGCCCGTTGCCGTGGCTCTGACCAATGGAGGCAATCACCATTGCGAATCTCAGCGTAGACTTCTTCGCGGAAGGCGTCGGTGGCAAACTCAAGGCCTGGCTCGACGAGCGCGGCATTCTCTTCCACCGTCAGGTTCGGATTAGCCTCAAGATTGCCCAGGATCCAGCTCTCGCGCTCCGTGATGACGTCGTCCCGGAATTCCCGCGTCGGCTACTTCGTAGCCCCACTCGCGGAAGGCGCCTTCGGTGAACTTCTGGATGTTGCCCTTGTGCACCAGCGTCACGTTCTTGCGGCCGGTCTTGAGAGCCTCGCGAATCGCCGCGCGAACCAGACGCTTGGTGCCGAAAATCGAGATAGGCTTGATGCCTACGCCAGAGTCGATGCGTATCCTCTTCTTCGTCCTTGAGAGCAGATCGTCGTTCAGGAACGAAATCAGGTGCGCTGCATCTGCCGTTCCCTGCTTGAATTCAATGCCGCGAGTAAACGTCTTCGGTGTTTTCGCGGAAAAGCATGATGTCCAGCTTCTCGGGGTGCTTCACGGGCGAGGGGACGCCGGAGTAGTACTTCACAGGGCGCACGCAGCTGTAAAGATCGAGAATCTGACGCAGAGCCACGTTGAGTGAACGAATGCCGCCGCCGACGGGCGTGGTGAGCGGTCCTTTGATCGAGACGCGCAGGTCGCGGGCGGCGCTGACGCTGTCATCCGGCAGCCAGGTTTTGAACTGGCGAAAGGCCTTTTCGCCCGCATAAATCTCGAACCACTTGATCGAGCGCTTGCCACCGTACGCCTTCTCGACGGCCGCGTCGAACACGCGCTGCGAGGCCTTCCAGATGTCACGGCCAGTGCCGTCACCCTCGATATACGGGATGATGGGGTTATCGGGAATGGTGAATTGACCGTTCTTGTACTCGATTGGCGCGCCGTCGGCCGGCAAAGCCAACCCGTTATAGCTGCTCTGCATTGATCTGCCCCATTTCCTTTCGACGTATCGGATGAAGTGCACAGCCCGCAGTAGAAGCAAATTCAATTTCGGGCCGAAAACAAAGGCTATCATTCGGGATTTTCGAGTGGCAATTCAGCTGCCGGCGCGGTTTGTGTGAATGCCGCGTCAAAGTCGCATCGTTGAGAGGCCTAGAGCATCCTATCTACTGCTTCCGAGACGCGCTGGTGCGATAAACTCTTATGTCGGAGCAGTCCCGATTTCGTCCTGAAAACGGGCCAGAGAACTGGAGAAACACAGGAAATGTCACATGCAGTCGGCGCGAGGTCGCGCAAATACAACGTTGGGCTGATTCAAATGCGGATGGGATCGGACCCCGAGGCGAATCTCGCGGCGGCCATCAAACACATCCGCGAGGCGGCGCGCCTGGGCGCAAATGTGGTTTGTCTGCCCGAATTGTTTCGCGCTCAGTATTTCTGCCAGCGTGAGGATACGCACCTTTTTGACCTGGCCGAGCCGATTCCCGGACCGACGACGGCCGCAATCGGCGAGGTAGCCCGCGAAACGCGAACTGTCGTGATCGCTTCGCTCTTCGAGCGGCGGGCTGCTGGACTGTATCACAACACTGCAGTGACGTTTCACACCGATGGCTCAGATCGCGGGCGTCTATCGCAAGATGCACATTCCGGACGATCCGCTGTATTACGAGAAGTATTACTTCACGCCCGGAGATCGCGGCTTCCAGGCCGTGGATACGGCTGTTGGCCGCATTGGCACGCTGGTCTGCTGGGATCAGTGGTATCCCGAGGGCGCGCGTCTTACAGCGCTGCAGGGCGCAGAGACGCTCTTCTATCCCACGGCTATCGGCTGGCATCCAGCGGAGAAGGCGGAGTTTGGCCAGGCGCAGTACGAGGCGTGGCAGACGATCCAGCGGGCGCATGCCATCGCCAACGGTGTGTATGTCGCGGGCGTAAACCGCGTTGGGCATGAGCAGGGCGATGTGCTGGGCAACAAGGCTGAAGGCGCAGGGCTCGAGTTCTGGGGTGGTTCGTTCCTGGCCGATCCCTTTGGGCGGATCGTGGCGAAGGCCTCGCATGATGCCGAAGAGGTCTTGATGGCGGAGGTCGATCCGGCGCTGATCGAGGAGACGCGACGTAATTGGCCGTTCCTCCGAGACCGACGCATTGATGCTTACGGCGGCATGACGCAGCGTTTCCTCGATCCAGCACCGGAGCTTTCGGAGTGGAAGTGAGTGTGAACGAAGCGCCCACTAAGCTTCCGCACGATCTGGGCTTTCGCATGCCGGCTGAATGGGAGCCGCACGAAGGCACCTGGATCGGCTGGCCGCACAATGCCAGCGACTGGCCGGGAAAGTTCGCCGCGATTCCGTGGCTCTACGCCGAGATCGTGCGGCTGCTTGCGGCCCGTGAGAACGTGCACATCCTTGTCCAGGATGAAGCGGAAGGGAAGCGTGCGCTTGGAATTCTGAAGCGTGCGCATGTTGCGCTTGAACGCGTCAGCTTTCATCGCTGGCCGACGGATCGTGTCTGGCTGCGCGATTCCGGGCCGATTTTTGTTCGCGGTGGCGAGGGCAAAATTGCCATTACGGATTGGAAGTTCAATGCATGGGCCAAGTATGACGACTGGCGGCTGGATGACCAGGTACCCGGGCATGTGGCTGGCCTGCTTGGGCTGCCGCGCTGGCAGCCGACGGTGACGCTGGCGGATGGGCAACAAATCTGAGCATCGGCTGGTGCTGGAGGGCGGCAGCATTGACGTGAACGGGCGCGGAACGCTGATCACGACCGAGGAGTGCCTGCTGAGCGAGGTGCAGCAGCGGAATCCGGGAGTGAGCCGGGAGCAGTTGGAGCGGGCCTTCCACGACTATCTGGGCATCGAGCGAGTGCTGTGGATGGATCGCGGCATTGTCGGCGACGACACGCATGGGCATGTGGACGACATCACCCGGTTCATCGGCCCGGAGACGATTGTGACGGCGGTTGAGTCGGATGTTTCGGATGATAACCATGCCCCGCTGGAAGAAAATCTGCGGCGGTTGAGGGCTGCGCGAACGCTGAACGGCAAGCAGTTCACTATCGTGGAGCTGCCGTTGCCGCGGCCTGTGGTGTTTCGCGGGCAGAGGCTACCGGCCAGCTACGCGAATTTCTACATCGCGAACGGGCTGGTGCTGATGCCGACCTTTCACGATCCCAAGGACCGCGTGGCGCTTGGGATTCTCGCCGAGCTGTTTCCGGATCGCGAAGTGATCGGTGTGCATTCCGTCGATCTGATCTGGGGTCTGGGCGCGCTGCACTGCATGACGCAGCAGCAGCCGACTGATTTGCCTGCCTGATTCCTACCTTTTTCTACCCGCGCTTCGCTTGGTTCGCTTTTCGGCCAGGACTGAGCGAAGCAGGGGGATAATTATTTGTCCTGGCAGCATTTTGTTATGGACTGTCTACCAGTACGGCAACAGAAATATGTGGGTCCGGATTCAGGCTCCTTCCAGTGTGCATCAGCGGAGCGTAATTGGACGCAATGCGGAGGAATGACGGAGAGGACTGCGCGGCCTGCTACCTGGGCCGAATGCTTCGCAGGGTGCAAGAATAAAGCGAGATTCAGTAAAACGAATGACGGATCTGGAATATCTGCAATTGGCGCTGGAAGAGGCGGTCGCCGCTGGACAGGCGGGCGAGGTGCCGGTGGGCGCGATCATCGTCTCGGACGGCGAGGTGCTGGTGCGTGCGCAGAATAGGGTGCTGCGCGACAGCGACCCTACGGCGCATGCTGAAGTGGTGGCGCTGCGGGCGGCCGGCAAGACGCTGGGCAACCACAGGCTGAATGGGTGCACGCTGTATGTGACGCTGGAGCCGTGCTCGATGTGCGCCGGAGCGATGGTGCATGCGCGGCTTGATCGCGTGGTGTATGCAACGGCCGACCCGAAGGCCGGGGCGGCAGGGTCGGTGCTATCGGTGATCAACCATCCACGGCTGAATCACCAGATGAAGCTGGATTCGGGGCTGCTGGCGGAGGAATCCGGGGAGTTGCTGCGCGCGTTTTTTCGGGAGCGGAGATAGCGTCTCGCAATTGCTCCACGTGGAGCAATTTTGGGGCGGGACGGCCTGGTGCGCGGAAATTGCTCCTCGTGGAACATTTTGCATCTGGAGCAGAGGGCCGGAGAGTGGCGTCAAGAGGGGATGAGAGTAAGTTATTGGCGAGGCGAGGAAGAATCTTGCGTGGAATTACAGGGTTTTGTGCATGCGTGCCGGTGTCGCCTGGAAAATATGTCTGTTGTGCTATGTTCCACACGCGGTGATGCTGACGACATAGGAACGGGATGGCGGGTGTCAGGTTTCAGGGTTTGTGCTTCGCGCGAATTTGGTGTGAGGATGCGGGGCTTCTTTGGGTTTCCACCCTTTCTGCATCTCTCTTTTTTCTCGTGCAGAGTCTACCGCAAGCATCCCACCCCGGTACCCAACTGCGAGGGACCGGCGGCACCCTCGATTGTGGTTTGGAAAGGGAGACGGAATCGAGATCGAGGCGACCCGCCTGCAACTCCGCGCACCAGACATACGTGGTCAGCGTGCTGCGGGCGTTTTTCCGCAAAAGACGATAGCGGGTGCGGCTAGAACCGGAATGCCGTGCCGTCGACGACGATATTAATTTCGGCAAGCATGTCAGTGGGGTTGATCGTGAGCTTTAATCCTTTGGGTTGCCGCAATATGATCCATCCCACAATTTTGTCACCCTGCTTAATTTTTCCGTGGTGAAAGTAAGCAGCAGGCGTTGCGGAACCTGACGGCGCGCCTTTCGAGTCGGGCGGGGGGTCCGATCCGACAGAGGTGACGCTGCCTGGCGCTGGGCCTCCCTGCATTGCCGCGCCCGGCCTGAGCGATCCCGGATCTATCTGGGCAGCGGAAGCGTTCATGCCACTACCCGGCCCTCTTAGTTCATCAGACTGGTCATGGAACTCGAATCGAGTGTGGTCCGTGTCTGAATACACTCCATAAAAGTCTTTCGGATTTACCTCTATGGGATCACCGGCGGCTCGGGCTACGGCTACAAAGATCGCGAAGTCGCCGTTTCCCCTGTTGACTGGAAGACCAATCGCTACGCTGGTACCGTCATACGTCGATTCCAGCAGTGGTTTGCCGCTCGCGACGACGACCTTGCAATGCGCGGTATCGGCGCGATTGAAGGTGATGGTTTTTATGCCGCCTGATTGTTGCCCAAGAAGGAAGCAGATCCAAATCGCGGATATGAGAAAACGCTTCACGAAAGGCCCTTTCCGTTCTCGACACGCGAACCGTTCATACCTTTCAGAGGGTTTTTAGCGTCGATGAATCGATCGTTGGGATTGTGCCGCGTTTGAGTAGATGCTGAATCTTAAGAATTGTAAGGATCGCGCGGTGACCAATCGGAGGCGGCGGCGATCCAAATTCAAGGGTGAGCTGCTCAGCTTGTGAGATCAAACTGGCGGTAGCCGATATTCGCGATTTCGACAAGTTTCTCTTCATCCACCGGGCGTGAGAAGAGATAGCCTTGCGCCTCGTCGCACATTAGATTACGAAGAAGCTTGGCTTCGTCCAGAGTCTCCGTTCCCTCACCAATTACCGTGATTCCCGAATCATGGGCCATGGCTACGATTCCTTTGATGACTGCGCGGCTGTTTTGCTCCGTCAGCGCTTTGCGAACGAAGCTCTGGTCGATCTTGATGCGGTCAATGGCAAACTGGGAAACATAAACCATGGAGGAGTAGCCGGTTCCAAAGTCGTCGATCGACAGGCGAACGCCGAGTTCGCGCAGACGATTGAGTGTGTCGCGCGTTTCGGCGGAGCTTTGCAGCAACAGACCCTCGGTTATCTCGAGTTCCAGGCAATGGGGCGGCAACTGGCTTTGGGTGAGAGCGTTGAGAACGCTTTGAACAACGCCACGATCGCGGAACTGACGCGGAGACATATTCACCGCCATCACCAACTCGCGTCCGAGTTTGCGATTTAACGAGGCAGCTACCTGGCAGCTCTGCATCAGCACCCACTCTCCAATTGGCACGATGAGCCCCGTATCTTCGGCAATGGAAATGAACTTATCCGGCAGGATGACTGAGCCGTCGGGCTGCGGCGAGCGAATCAAAGCCTCGAATCCCACCACCGCCATATTTGCAAGCGAGATTTGCGGTTGGAATTGCAGCTTGAAGCTGCGAGATTGAACGGCCTGACGAAGATGGGTTTCAAGCTGCAGCCTTTCGACAGTGGCATGAGCCATGTCGTCGGAATAGTGGTGGATCTGGTTCTTGCCTTCGACTTTCGATTTGTAAAGTGCGATATCGGTTTGCTTGAGCAGCGTAATTACATCGGACTCATTCTTGGCAAAGCACAGACCGATGCTGGCCGTGATGTAGACTTCATGCGATCCAAGCGAGATAGGTGCGGAAACCTTCTCGAGGATCGAATGGGCGACCTGGTCTACATTGTTCCTCTGAATGTCGCTCAGAATTACCATGAACTCGTCGCCGCCCATGCGTGCAACCGTGTCTGTCTTGCGTATGCTTTGCCTCAAACGTTGCGCCGTGACAATCAGCGCTTCATCTCCGGCATGATGGCCGAGAGTGTCATTAATTCTTTTGAAGTTGTCGAGATCGACCATGAGGACGGCAATCTCTTCGCCGAAGCGTTTGGCACGCGAGAGCGCAACCTCAAGGCGGTCACGAAACAAAATGCGCGAGGGTAGTCCAGTGAGCGAATCGTGCGTTGCGATGTGACGAATGTATTCCTGGCTACGTAGCCGCTCCGTGATGTCGAAGGCTGTGAACATGTAGCCCTCGCGATTGGCGCCCACCGTCAGCGAAGTAACCGTGACATGCACAGGAATCTTCGCGTTGTCCTTGCGGATCATCGTCCATTCGCCTTCGTCAAGCAACCCCTTTCGCACTTTAATGGTGAGAACTTCGAAGCCTGAAGCGACGTTCTCATTGAGTTCGGCTGACCGCATGTCGGCCCGCGATGCTATCTCCTGAGGATCAAAGAAGCTCAGAATGCTCGATTTGTTCAGCATTTCGGTCGGAGTAAACCAAAGCAACCGTTCTGCCGCGGGATTCATATTCGTGATCAGTCCGGATGCGTCCGTAACCAGGATGGCAAAGGTGGAACTCTCAATGATGGATCGGGTGAACGTGTATGCCTGCTCACGCTGCTCTTTTGCCAGTGCGGTTGTCTTGGCGTCGAGGAGCAACTTGTGGATACGTGGCATCACCGTAGGTAGCAGGCAAGCCGTTGCCAGCGACGCCACTGCAGTGATCAGCTTGACCTCGCCTTCCAGCCAGTAGTAGGGCCTCCAGAGAACCAGAATTGACATGAAGTGGGTTGCTCCACAGGCCACAATGAAGGTGCCGAAGGCAACAAACATCCACCCGAAGGGGATCAGATGCCGGTTCTGTAGAACGATCAGTCCCAACAGTGCAGAGATGAGGAAATAGGAAAGTCCAATACAGGCATCCGAAGAAACATGCAAAGTGACGAGATGCGGATCCCACATAAAGCAATAGCCGTGCGGCATGTAGTGGTCGATGAAAGTGGAATCACGAAGATCTTGCCACAGCCAAAGCGTGAGCCCGAAGGCGGCAACGGCAATTAAGGATAGTGTTGTCCGCACGTACGGACGCCGGAGTGCAGTTCGCACGAGCAACCCCCAGGAGGGAAACCTGAAATCAAAAATTGTTAAGAGTATATGCGTGGGAAGATGCTGCAGGCCAAGTATGTTTTGTGAGGCCGGGTATTTGCCGAAGCGACGAAGGCGCTTATTTCACTTCAAGTGATAACCTGATAACCGCATGTTTCTACCGTCGACCCCAGGCCAAAGTACTCATTGGCGACATAACCTCTGTGCCTGGAAGGTGATCCGGATCGATTAGATACCGGTATGCGTTAACAGCTCCTTATCTCGTTTCAAGTTACAACGCCAGCGAGCCAATCAGATCCGGCCACGGAGTGAGCGGATGTTCCGCGTGTTTTTGCAAACATAAAGATCCGTTATTCGTCAGGGCACGAATCCGATCGGTTTCGGGGTATGTTCTTATACATTACGTGCATGGATCATGCAGCCCGCCCGATTAAGGAAAATGAATGAAGGACGGATCAAAGGGTTCTTTTGGGCGCCCTTCCGCACCCCGTGACAACTCCCGGCAATCGGCGAGTTCACCTAAAGACCTGGATCGCCGCGAATTCGGATGGATGATGGCGGTTACCGGGGCGTCGGCGTGCCTCGCCGGGCATTCGCTTTCAGCCGAGCCGATCGGCAAGTGCGTCTTTCGCACGCGCCATGCAGCTTTTGAAGCGGATCAGACCGGCCGGCTGACAGGGATCGTCTATCGCAATCGCAATTATGTGCAGCAAGCGGTTCCGCTGCTGAGTTTGCGCGTGCAAGGCAATTTTCACGAGCCAGCCAGGTCGGAATGGCGTCCCCGAGAGTCCACTCTGACTCTGCACTACGCAGATATCGGCGCGGTGGCCACGATAGCCGTTCGCGAACGACCGACTCACATTACCCTGGAGCTTGTTCAACTGAAGACCGAACAGCCAGTAGAGCTTGTCCTATGGGGTTCCTATCCGACATCCATCACCGAAATTGTGGGAGAAATCGTTGGTGTGGTGCGTGACGCGGAGTGTGCCATCGGCATACAGGCGCTTAACGTAAAGACGCTTGGCGGCTATCCCACGGAAGAGAGCGACATTGAGCCGGACGAGCTTGTGGCCGACGATCCGGGCAACTATCCGGGCCTTCCTGCAGAACTCAAGATCAAGCAACGCTGGCGAGGAGATACTGCGCGCCACACCTCAAATGGCAGCGACCTGCAGGCCTATTGCAGAAATCGTGATCATGCGCGCGTGATCTCGAACTGGGGCTGGGACAAGTATGATGCGCCGCCTTTCGACGATGGCGGCGTCGTGGGCAGCAAAATCGCGCTTTTCGCGTGTCCGGCCTCCGAGGCTCTCTCTACGATTGGAGCCATCGAGATTGCCGAGGGTTTGCCGCATCCAGTGCTGGACGGTGTCTGGGCGAAGGAGTCGATACACGCCACCGATTCTTATCTGATTGCCGATTTCGGCGAGGCATCGATCGGCCATGCCATTGAGATGACCCGGCGGGCCGGCTTGAAGCATCTCTATCAGAGCTCTCCCTTCGAAACATGGGGACACTTCAAATTGAAGCCTGAGCTGTTTCCTCGCGGTTGGGATGGATTCAAGTATTGCGTGGACGAGGGCCGCAAGTCGGGAATCAAGGTCGGATTTCACATGCTGTCGAACTTCATCACCACCAACGATCCTTATGTCACGCCCATGCCCGATCCCAGGCTGGCGCGTATCGGCACAGAAGAGCTGGCCGCGGCGGTGGACGCGAAGCAAACCGAGATGACCGTTCCCGATCCGAAGCTCTTTCGCAAACACTCCGCGCTCAACACCGTGGTTATCGATGAAGAGTTGATTCAATACGAGGGTGTTTCCTCTGAAGCTCCCTGGAGATTGCTCAAGTGCACACGCGGCGCATTTGGCACCAAGGCAGCGCTACATGCCGGCGGAGCAACGGTCGGACGTCTGCTGGACCATGACTACAAGGTCTTTCTCACTGATCCAGGTCTCAGCGTTGAAGTAGCCCGGAACCTGGGGAAGTTTTGCAACCACACGGGCGCGCAGCAGACCTCGCTTGATGGCCTCGAAGGCAATTGGTCGACAGGAATGGGGCAGTACGGTTGCTCACTCTTCACCAAGGCATGGTGGGATGAGATGAAGCCGGGGATCCGGGAAGCGTTCATCAACGACGCCAGCATGCCTCATCACTTTACCTGGCATATTGCCACCCGCTACAACTGGGGCGAGCCCTGGTACGCGGGCTTTCGCGAGAGCCAGACGATGCTGCGCATGAAGAATCAGATTTTATATGCGCGCAACCTGATTCCACGCATGCTGGGCTGGTTTTCGATTCGCAAGGAAACCACCCTCGAAGATGCCGAATGGCTCGGCGCGCGAGCGGCTGGATTCGACGCAGGGTTTGCGCTGGCCATCAGCTTCGAGAGCCAGGCGCAGCAGGGCGTGGGTTCGGACGCTGTGCTCGCCGACGATAAGCTCGCGATTCTGGATGCTGTTCGACGATGGGAAACGGCGCGCCAAAGCGGAGCTTTTCCAGCAAATTTGAAGGCCGAGTTGCAGGATGTCACACGTGAATACCATCTGGTGGACGCAGGGCTGAACGAATGGGAGTTGCAGCCGGTGAACCCTCCTGGTCCGTCTCTGCGGATCAAGGGTGAAGTGGCGTAACAACCAAGAGCAGGCCGGAGTGCTCTATTCCAAACTGGATTTTGCGTGGGCGTGAAGGTCGCCGTTCACTCATGATGCCCGAAGATGGGTGAAGCACCCAACCGCAAATTGAGGGAGTGCCGACAGGTGGCTTAACTTCTGGTCAGGGCGCGAATGCGGGCTGTTTCCGCGGGCCATTTTGCGGCTAGCTCTGCGTAACTGGCGTTGGTGTAATCGGCGATGTCGAAGCCGGGAACTACGGAGCAGCCCAGGAGCGCCACTTTGCCGTCGCCGACGAGTTGGGTGCCCTGCCAGATGCCGGCGGGGACGAGCAATTGCACGTGCTGGCCTGCGGCGAGGTCGGGGCCGAGGGTGACCACGCGCGACTCGCCATTGGGCCATAGCTGGAGCATTTCGACCGGGTCACCTAGGTAGAAGTGGAAGACTTCATCGGAGGTGAGGACGTGCATCTCAGAGAATGTGCTGGGCTCGATCAGGTAGTAGATCACGGTGCCGGCGGGGCGCTCGCCGCGCTGCAGGTGCACACTTAGCATTGAGGTATATGTCCGGCGGAAGTGGCCGCCTTCGACGAAGTGGGGTTGCAGGCGGAGTAGCTCCTTGATTTCGCCGGCGGTGAGGGGCATGCAGCCATGCTACTCGCTTTGGGAGATCGCGGGAATGATTTCATCTCCGTCGAAATAAGGGCGACCAGTATGCGTGGTAAAGCGTTACAATACCGGCCATGCAGGTCATACTCTATACGGCTTTCTGGTGTCGCGATTGCCGCGAGGCCAAACGCTATCTGCAGACACATGGCATCATCTTTTCGGAGATCGATATCGAGTCTGTGCCCGGCGCCGCCGCTGAGGTGATGCGGCATGCGGGCAAGCGGGCGATTCCGCAACTGGTGATTGACGGAGAGTGGTTCCAACCCTACCGACCAGGGCGCGGGATTCTGTACGACGAACTGGATGCTAAGTTCGGCGTGCGGACGCGGTTTTGAAGGGTGAGTCCGGAGTGTGATCGGCAGGGCTTCGCCGCTGTCGATGCTGCTCGTTCATCCGAGTGTGGAGTCTGGCCGCAGGAATTTTCGAGGAGAAGCAGATCGACGTGGGAGAACGACGGATGGAAGGACAAATTAGAAGTAATGGCCGATATAGATCCTTGCCTGCGTTCGGGAGGACGATTCCGCTGTCCGAAGCGCGTTGTTCATAAGCGGCTACAATAAGGGGTTGCCGAGTGCTGTTTGAGGGGAGATTTGCGCTTTGATCGCTCGCTATACGCTGCCGGAGATGGGCCGCATCTGGACGGAAGAAAACAAGTATCGCTGCTGGCTGCAGGTCGAGTCGGCTGCGAGTGCGGTGCTGGCTGAGGATGGGGTGATTCCGGCAGAGGCTGCGCAGGTGATTGCCGAGAAGGCGAGCTTCGATGTGGAGCGAATTCAGGCGATTGAGGCTGAGGTGAAACATGATGTGATTGCTTTCACCACGGCGGTTGCGGAGACACTGAAGGCGCAGGGGCTGGAGGCGGAGTCGCGCTGGCTGCACTATGGGCTGACCTCGAACGACATTGTGGATACGGCGCAGGCGCTGCAGGTGAAGGAGGCTTCAGCGCTGATTCGCGAGGCGCTGGTGGGCTTGGGCGAAGTGCTGAAGCGTCGGGCAATTGAGTTCAAGCTGACGCCGACGATCGGACGCACGCATGGGATTCACGCGGAGCCGACTACATTTGGCTTGAAACTGCTGAACTGGTATGCGGAGATACAGCGGAACATCGCGCGCTTCGACGCCGCGGCGGAAGATATGCGAGTAGGCAAGCTGTCGGGTGCGGTGGGCACCTTTGGACATCTGAGCCCGCACCACGAGGAGCGTATCTGCGAGCGGATAGGGCTGAAACCGGCGCCAATAGCAACGCAGGTCATTCAGCGCGACCGGCATGCGGCGTATATTGCGGTGCTGGCGTTGATTGGGTCGACGCTGGATAAGATTGCGGTGGAGATTCGGCATTTGCAGCGGACAGAGGTGCGCGAGGCGCAGGAGTACTTCAGCGAGAAGCAGAAGGGCTCATCTGCGATGCCGCATAAGAAGAATCCGATTACGAGCGAGCAAATCAGCGGACTGGCGCGTGTGTTGCGGGGCAATGCGCAGGCTGCATTTGAGAATGTGCCTCTGTGGCATGAGCGTGATATTTCGCACTCGTCGGTGGAGCGGGTGATTTTTCCTGATTCAACGATACTGACGCATTATTTGCTGACGAAGACAGCTTCGCTGATCGACAAGCTGCTCGTGTACCCCGAGCGCATGCGGAAGAACCTGGAGAGTACGAGCGGGCTGATCTTCTCGGGGCAGTTGTTGCTTGATCTGGCGGAGGCTGGGATTTCGCGCGAGGACGCGTACCGGCTGGTGCAGGGGCATGCGATGCAGGCGTGGAAGGAAGATCTGAACTTCCGCGAGGAGATTGAACGCGATCCGGAGATTGCGGTGCGGCTTACGAAGGAGCAATTGGATCGGACGTTCGATATGACGCGGCAGTTGGGGAATGTGGATGCGATCTTTGCGCGGGTGCTTGGGGAGTGATTTTGGGGTGGTAATTCCTCGCACGATTAGGCAGTATGCGCCGTAGGCGCAAGGGTCGCAAGCCCCGCGCTTCAGCGTGGGGTGGGTATGCGACAGAGATTCCGCGGAGCCCCGTAGGGACGGCGCAACCAGCAATCAGCCGAAAACATATCGCTCGTCGACCTCGACTCCGCAGCTGCGCAAGAGGGTGGTGAATTCCTGCTCGAAATCGCGCTTGCGATGATGCTCTTCCTGGGTTTGGATGTAGTGTTTGACAACTTCCAACTGCGAAGGACTGACGCTGTACGCTCCGTATCCCTCTTGCCAGGAAAAGCCGTCTCCCATCCACCGGGAAGAACTTCCCTTCAGTTTCTGAACCGCGTGTGCCAAGGAGCAGGTCGCAGGCAGGACGAGTAAGAGGTGTACGTGATTGGCTGTCCCGCCCGCGGCGATGAGAGTCATTCCCTCGCCACGTGCAATGCCTCCCAGATAGGCGTAGAGTTCGGCGGTGCGGGCGGCGGGAATGAGCGGACGTCGCTCCTTCGTGATGAATACGCAATGAATGTAGACACTTGCATATGTATGCGCCATCGTACGCCGTCCCTACGGGACTCCCAGTTTACAACGTGGGATGTGTACCCCAACCCCACGCTGAAGCGCGGGGCTAGCGAACCTTGCTCCTCCGGCGCATAATGCGGGGTCAGACTGATCTGGGTCGCGGATGGACGGGCTGGCGATCTATGCGCTTACGGCGCATGACTATTTGCGTTGTAGACTGAGATTCTTGCAACATGGTGACTTCTTGACTGTGAATCTGACTCTCGCTATGACGGGTGCATCGGGCGCGGTGTTTGCGCGGGAGATGCTGCGGGTGCTAGAAGCGGATGAGCGAGTGGCGCGGGTGCATTTTGTGCCGTCGGAGAATTCGCTGCGGGTGCTGGCGGAAGAGCTGGAGCTGAGCGGGCGCAACGGGCTGGCGGAGAAGCTGCTGGGATGTGTTCCTGTAAAAACAATTCAGCTTGCGGATAACGATGTGGGCGCATCGATTGCGAGCGGGAGCTATCCGGCGACGGCGAT
Organism: uncultured Acidobacteriota bacterium; assembly: GCA_963720285.1. Taxonomy (GTDB): domain Bacteria; phylum Acidobacteriota; class Terriglobia; order Terriglobales; family Acidobacteriaceae; genus Acidicapsa. Next base: position 487,066 of record CAVREZ010000010.1, on the reverse strand, counting down.
GATTGTGCTGCCGTGCAGCATGGGCACGCTGGCTTCGATTGCGAATGGACTGGCAGAGAACCTGATTCATCGCGCGGCAGATGTGATGTTGAAGGAGCGGCGGCCGCTGATTCTCTGCGTGCGCGAAACCCCGTTCAATCGCATTCATCTGCGCAATATGCAGTTGGCTTCGGACGCGGGCGCGGTTATCTTTCCGGTGATTCCTAGCTTCTATAACAAGCCGATCGACTCAACCGAGATGGCGCGGCAGTTTGTGTATCGCGTGCTGGCGCATATCGGACTTCCGCACAAGGATGCTTACGTCTGGAAGCCCAAGCAGTAGGGAAGCACGGCTCATTCGCAGAGCATTGTTATCTGTCAAGCAATCTTACTCGCCGAGCATCATGGGTTCCTGAACGCGGCTTGGCCTTGAGTTGCGCAGGAAGCGGATCATTGCTGGGCCGAAGTCGCGGGAGCAGTTGCTGGGGGCGATGTGTCCGCAGCCTTCCGCGACTACTAAATGCGACTGAGGAATCAGGCGATGGATTGCCTGGCCTTCGCTCAGAGGCGTGATGCGGTCGAGATCTCCCCACATGATGAGTACGGGCATGCGAAGTGAAGAGAGCTCGTCGTCCATGACGTCGCGTGCCGTCATCATGGAGGCCAGGGCGCGCTTGACTACCCAAGAATAATTAGACGAGACGCGAAGGACATCCTGAGCAACAAAGCCCGGCAGAGCAGGTGGGTGTGGAGTCAGAAATGAGTTGAGCTGGGCTAACTCCGCGGGAGTTTGAGGCGTGAAGAGATTGGTGCTCCATGAGGGTGGAACTTTGAGGCCGGCGCTGTCCATAAGGATCAAGCGGGTGACTCGTTCGGGATGGTCGACTGCGACCTTCTGGGCGATCCAGCCACCCATGGACCAGCCGCCGAGGTCAGCGCGTTTCAGTCCGACTGCATTGAAAAAGTCGGCCATGAGGTCAGCCTGATCCTGAATCGAATAGCTGGCGTCAGTGGGCTCTTCTGATTGGCCGAAGCCAAGCAGGTCTGGCGTGTAGACGCGATAGCCATTCTTTTCCAGAAATGGTGTGAGGTTGACAAAATCTTCGGAGCGTCCACCGAGGCCATGAAGCAGTACTATCGGGGAGCCATCAATCGGGCCGCTGACGTAATAGTGGATGCGATGGCCATCGATCATCACCTGATGGCTTTCGGCACCGGTTTCGTGCATACGCCATTCCTGGATGTGACCGTAGATCCACGTCGGATGAATGATGAAAGCTGTCCCAGCCGTCAAAATGCAGGCGAACAGGATCAGGGAAGGTATCCAGAATATTTTTTTCTTAAGCATTCCCGTTTGCCTCGTGTGCCATGTGCCATCCTTTTCCGATGACCTGCATGGTCATGGATTCAAGTGAGTAGAAATTGCAATCCTTCCACTCAACACGACTCACCCAGGCAACTTGAGATGCGTCGCTGGACGGCCTAAGATCGCCTCCAGTTGCACGACACCAATAATCGACAACCACGTAGTGATATCGAACATGCGGCACTTGAGGCCCGCTTATTTGCAGCTCAGTGCGGGTATTTCTCCGTTCAGAGCCGTCTTGCATATAGATGCGGTCAACCACCTCAACGATTGCCTGTGGCTCAACGATAAGGCCGGTTTCTTCTGCAACTTCACGGCGGACGCCTTCGACGAGGGTCTCACCTAACTCGAGCAATCCGCCTGGCAAGGACCAGTGCCCGAGAAGCGGTTCTTTGGCGCGGCGCACCAGAAGAACGCGGCCAAGATCGTCGAAAACGACGCCACCCACACCAATAAGTGGCTGAGTAGGGAACTCCCGTTGGGTCAATTGTTGGCCCCCATTACGGATTTGCCCTGGATTGGCCTGCGTTTATGGTATCAGGAAGTTGATTTCAGGAAAACAGCAGGAACTTGCGGGCGTGAGGAGTAGACGTGCACCATGCGGATTCGTGGGGTCACCCGGTGGTGGAAATGCTTCAAAAAGAACGGCTAGCGAGGAATGTCGGCCATGGCGAGCTCGATCGCGAAGGTTCTGCGTCCGTCGTGTTCAGCGTAGGCCCATAGACCATGGAAGTTGTCGCGCAGCTCCGGATGTGTGCGGAGGAAGGCTGCCATAACCGCCGTCGCCTCGGCCCGTTGTGCCGTGGGGTCGGTGAGGCCGGAGCCTATGTAAACCAAGGCCAAATCGTCTGCGTGCAGGCTGGGATCGAAGCGCAGGGCCGTGATTTGCCAGTTCTTGCCTGCGTCAGACCCGGTTCCGGCGACGGTGATTGGAAGCGAGTTGATGGGATTGGTCCCAAGGTCCATCTGCTCTCTATTGAGCTTTTCCAGATTCGGGGAGGACAGAAAGTCCACCGGGACCAGCAGCCACCGGGCTGCGTCGTAGGTGAACCAGGCGCTCCAGACCTGCTTTTTTGCGGCCAGGGCACGGGCATGGCTCCAATACCAGACGCCGTCGTGGCCGTCGAGGGCGCCCTCGTGTGCGAAGAGGCCGCCGAGTTTCCATTGATTGCCGGCGGTGGCGTCCGTGCCGAGGATGAGGGCGAGCTGGCCGCGGAGAGGTGCGCCCTCGTAGTCACCGATGAGCAGTGCGTAGCGGCCGGCGGGCAGGTCATGCAGGGATATCGTGACGGTGATCTGGGAGTCTTCCATTGTGCAGAAAAACTGTGTGTCGGCGGAACCTTTCAGATCAGTCGCGTCGAGCAGGTAGCCATCGCTCCAGTAGACGACGCCGCCCTTCGTGAGCGGCAGGGCCGCCTGGGCTACGCCGCGTATGCTGTCCCAGGCGCTTGTGACTGTGGGCAGCAGTGTTGCCTGCAGACGGTCGTAATTTTGCCCGGTGATATCCGAGGCGATGCTGCCTGCGGTGGCCAGCAGAGCGTTCCGGTCGGCCTGCTTCAAGGCGCTCTCCGTAGAGCAATTCACGGCAAATGCCGAGGGCACCGAAGCCAGGCCTAAGACGCATGAGAGGCCGCACAGAAGCAGGCGATAGATTGCCCGCGGGCTCGAAGAATGAAAATGCGTTCGAAAGATTATCTCCACTCCCGGCCCCAACGCCATTTTGACCACTCCTGAGAGCTGTTCACGCTGCTTAAATGAGCGTTTCCTAACCATTGCTAGTCTAGTACAGTGATGGTTAGACCGTCGCTTACCATGGCAGACGCATAAATCGCCCGGACGTGTGCATGATGCTAGTCGCGAAATTGAAGCAGGCAGCACCGTACGCGATAGCGATGGTTTTATTGTTTTTGCTGATGGGCGCCCAGAGTGGTGCGTGGGCCCGCGAAGCACCGCCGGGTGTTTCCAGAGCAGCAGAACGGGCTCACAAGAGCGCTAAAAAACCGAAAGCACATCCCAGACGCAGGTCGCATTCCCGGTCGGCCAGGTCGCGTCATCACGGCCGCTCTCGCAGCCACAGCATACATGCGAGGACAACTCGCCCCGAGGCGAAGATTCAGCGGATACACGCTGTTCGCCAGCGACGCCACCACGTCGCCGCGAAGCCGGTCGCGGCAACGCCGATTGCGATCGCACCTCAGCTTCAGGTGGCGCCACCGAGGCCAGACTGGCCGGCGAATGATCAACCGGCAACGGCGTCAGTGAACTGGAACGGCAGGGAACTCAGTATCAACGCAAAAAATTCAAGTCTGACCCAGATTCTGGCGGATGTGTCGACAGCCACTGGCGTCAAGGTCGAGGGCGCGTCGGGCGATCAACGGATCTATGGAACCTATGGCCCCGCGCCGGCGCGTGATGTGCTGAATGAACTGCTGGAAGGCTCCGATTACAACATGCTCATGCTGGGAGATTCAGGTGGGGGTACGCCGCGGGAACTGGTTTTGTCGCGGAAGGTCGAGCCTGCTTCGGCCAAGGGGAGTCCAGACCTCACGAGGGCAAATCCCGACGAGGATGGAGACGAAGATACAGAGCAGCCCGCCGAGCCGATGCGGCGGCCTTTTGGCGTGAATCCTCCACAAGTGCCTCCTGGACAACCGCTGACACCACAGGAGCAGCAGATGCGGCTGCGACGGATGCAGCAACAGCAGCAGCAGCCGACGCCTGCCGAGTCTCCCGAACCACAAGAGGGGTCTGAAGAAGAATAGGCCGCGTGCGGAGCGTTCGTTACTGTGCGGGCTGGTTGTGTGTGCCGATTTCTCGACGCCCCCGGGTGGCGCTTGCGTGAGCATTACTGCTGCTGGTCATCTCGGCTTTCTTAGTCTGATCTGGCTTCTTGCACTCGGCTGGCTGCGCGTCTTTTTTGAGTGGCTGATGCACGGAAATGAGATTCCGGATATTGCCGGGATTGCTACAGAGCAGCTTCCTACTCTGCCCTCGTTGGACGCGGCAGGCCGAACCTCACCGTCATTGTGCCTGCACGCAATGAAGAGCGGGATGTAGAGACTACGATCCGATCGTTGCTTGCTTCGCGTGGGGTTCGTTTGCAGGTAATTGCTGTCGATGACCGATCGTCCGATGCGACGGGACGAATCCTCGATCGGATTGCTGAAAACGGCGCTGAGTTTGCGGGACACACGTACGAGGTGGTGCATATTTCCGAGCTGCCGCAGGGCTGGCTGGGTAAACCCCATGCATTGTCACGGGCTACACGTAAAGCGAAGGCGGAGTGGATTCTCTTTACCGATGGCGATGTAAGGTTTGCCCCGGAGGCCGCATCACAGGCGCTGCGCTACGCGCTATTCACGCAAGCGGATCATTTTGTACTGATGCCGGATTCGATTCTTGGGTCACCGGGAGAGGCTGCCATGCATGGAGCGATGCACGCTCTCACGGCGTGGGTTTTTCGTCCGTGGCGCATTGCGGACCCGAAGGCAAGAGAGTTTCTTGGCGTGGGCGCTTTCAACATGATCCGCAAATCTGTGTACGACGCCAGATCGGAGGCTTTGATGCGCTCCCGATGGAAGTGCTGGAAGACTTGCGGCTTGGATGGACAGTGAAGCGCGGAGGCTATCGGCAGCGGCTTGCCATCGGGCCTGGACTGGCGGCGGTGCGCTGGTCGCACGGGGCGATGGGCGTGATGCGAAATCTGGAGAAGAATTTCTTCGCGCTTTACCGGTATCGGACCGGGCTAGCCCTGCTGGCCGTCACTGGATTGGCGATTCAGACGCTGTTACCGCTCGTCGCGCTGGCCTCGGGCGGCTGGCTGCGGGCTGGCGCTATCGTGATTTACGTCGGCGTGATGGGGGTGTATGTAGCCAGTCGGCGTGTCACGCGTGTTGCCACGATCTATGTTCTGGGCTTTCCAATAGCGGCGGCGTTGTTTTCATTTGCGCTGGTACGATCGGTTTCTCTGACGCTGATTCGCGGCGGGGTTGTGTGGCGGGAGACGCTGTATCCGCTCAAAGAGCTGCGCGCCAAGGCGGGACCGTTCTGGTGAGGTTCGCACGGAACTAATGCGAGGACGGACGCGGCAGGGCTTCCGTGTCGCGCGAGTTCATGAAGCTGCGATGACGGCCGCCTGCGGAGAGATTTGGATCGCGCACCGGCGGACGATCAGCTTCAGCGCCGAATCCGCGTACGAGGCGAGGATTGGGGCGGAATTTTTCAGGGCCGCCACGGAACTGGCGCATGTTGCTGATCACGATACCCATGCGGCCATGGGTTGAGCGAATAATGCCGCGAACATGAACGTTCTGATCGCGATACCGAGTTAGATCACCGACTTCTCCCCGGTCCGATCTCAGGCTGATGAGGGTGAACTGACAACGATCGTCGGAAATGTCCGGGGCGCAGACGTCGAGGAATCGGGTTCCGTCGGCCAGTTCAACGACATCGTAGACATGAGCGGCGACGCAGACGTCGTTGTTGGGATGCTTGATCGCGTCAGCAACCGGCAGGCAGGCCTTTCCGTTGAGCATGCCCGCGGGTGGCTCGCCGGGAGCCGGGTCGGCCGTGGCCGGCGACTGGGACGAGCGTGCCGGGCTTCCCATCAGCAGCAGAAGAACCGCACAGACAACAGTGAACGAGACCGACAGAGAAGTACGGGACGGCGCCAAGCTTCAGCTCCACATTGGATTGAGGTGTGCACAGCCTAACGGCAACGGGCCGGTAGCCACAATTGCAGAAAAGTTCATGATTTATATTTCGTGCGATGTGGGGCGTAAGCGTCTCGGGTCAACGACTGTGCATCTTTGCCGTCTAATCCTCAAGGCCATCGATGTCGATGCCGGATTCCGCGACAAGTTGGAAAGAATGAATTCTGGATCAAGGTTTTCCTCTGGTTTCCTTTGCTTTCTGCTGGCAGGGGCCGGCGTTGGAACTCCCTTTTGCGCGTGGGGCCAGTCCAATCCTTCCTCCGACGCCAAGCCGGCCGCGACGTTCAAAGTGGACGCGAACGAAGTAATTTTGCCGGTGACGGTTCGGGACAAAAAGGGGCAGGTCGTTCCCAACCTGACCGCGGCGGATTTCACTTTGCAGGAAGACGGCAGGCCACAGACCATCCGAAGCTTTACGCGAGAGGGCAATCTACCCTTTCGCCTGGGCCTGCTGGTGGATACGAGCAGAAGCCAGCAGAATGCGCTGACAGACGAGCGCTCAGCGTCGGGGAAGTTTGTCGATGAAATGCTGGTAAAGCCGGAAGACAAAGCATTCCTGATGCACTTCGATCACGAAGTCGAGCTACTGGAAGACTTCACTTCTTCGAAAGACAAACTGCATCACGAACTGGATGGGATGGGGCCGACAAACCCTTCTGCGAGCAGCGACGACTCGCAGAGCGGTAACGACCAGGGGCGAAGCAGCCGGTCAAGGGGTGGAACACAACTCTATGACGCGATTTATCTCGCCTCAAACGAGCTGATGCAGAAAGAACACGGGCGCAAGTACTTGATTATTCTCACGGATGGGGTGGATCGTGGCAGCAAGGAGTCGCAGAACGACGCGCTTGACGCGGCCGAGAAGGCGAATCTCACCATTTACTGCGTGTATTTCAAAGGCGAGGAAGACCGCAGTAATTCCAACCCCGGATTTGGACGCCGCGGCGGCATGGGAGGAGGCTATCCCGGCGGCGGATACCCGGGGGGTGGTGGTTACCCCGGCGGCCGCAGAGGTGGGCAGTCTCCTGGCTCAAGTGAGTCGCATGTAGACGGAAAGAAGATTCTCCAACAGATTTCTACGCGCACCGGTGGGCTCTTTTACGAGGCCAAGAAGAAGGACAGCTTTGACGAGATATACAAGAGTATCAGCGATGAACTGCGTGAGCAGTATCTGATGGCCTACGCGCCAACGGGTGGACCAGCCAGCGATTCCGACGGCTTCCACAAGATTTCGTTAAAGGCCAAGGATGACAAGCTGGAAGTGATTACGCGCGAAGGATACTACTCCCAAAACTAATATGTTCGACGCAGGCGCGAACGAAAACGACGCGAGCCTGCCGCTGACGCCGAAGGCCAGCGGCGGCGTTCATGCGGCGGTCAGAGTGGAGTGCCGGAAGCCCGCCCCGCAGGGATGGTTGTCTGTAAGCAGCAGATGCTCAAGCCCGACAAGATGCAGAAGCTCATGGACGTGTTCGGAGGGCCGGACGACCGTCAGTTGGTGTCCCGATTCGTTGCAGGTTCGATACAGTGCAATCAGAGAGGCAATCCCGGCCGCGTCCATTTGAGAGACGGCGGAGAGATTCAGCAGCAGCGATTCTTTTCGCGCACGGGGCAAAAGCTGATCGACAAATGCGGATTCGCAGCCGCGAACAAGCTTGCCGGTCGCGGTGACTTCGGTGACGGGGCACGGAAACTCCCTGGAAGTATTGAGGAATAGCGATAATGTCATACAAGTGCTCCAGATGGGAGCGACTTACGCGCGATCGATCGCGGTAGGATTGTCATGCTCCGATCTCAATATTGGATACGCAAAAATGCCCACCGATAGTTCCAGTCACGGCCCGGCAGCGGGTATCGCAATGGTCAACATGCGGCGGGGCGCCCAGGCCGGCAGCGCAGGCGAGGACAGACCGTCTGCCGCGGCGCGAGTCCGGCTGCTGGCTTTGGAGGCCGGCTTTACCGAGGCTGGCGTTGTGGGTTTGCCATATCCGGAGACGGAACGCGACGCGAAGAGGTTTGCGGAGTTCGTGGACGCGGGCCGCGCCGGGTCCATGGCCTATCTCTCGCGGCAAAACGAAGTGGGGGAGTTGGTTCGGAGCCGAGTCGGGGTGCCGTTTCCGTGGGCAAAATCCGTGGTTGTATGTCTGGCGGGATACAACGCAGACGCTCCACTTTCGGTGGCCGCCGCACCGAAGGGGACTGGATGGGTCGCCAGGTATGCCTGGTCGGGCCGCAAGGACGCCTCAGGCGGCTTGAAGCCGAGCGACTATCACAAGGTATTGCTGAAGCGGCTGCACGGGCTGGAAGCGGCGATGCGGGCCGAATACGGAGAGTTTGAGGCCAAGGCCTATGTAGACACCGGGCCAGTTGTGGAGCGGCCTCTGGCGAGGGCTGCAGGATTGGGGTGGACAGGGAAAAATACATGCCTGATTCATCCGAAGCTGGGGTCGTGGAACTTTCTCGCTGTGCTTGTGACTTCTCTGGAGTTGCCTGATCGCGAGGCTCACTTCGTCGTTCCGGACAGATGTGGCAGTTGCACGCGCTGTATCGACGCTTGCCCAACGGGCGCGCTCTTTGAGCCGTACCGGATGGATGCCAGGCGCTGTATCTCATACCTCACGATTGAACATCGCGGAGCCATGCCCGAGGAGTTGCTGCCGGGAGTGGGGCGGCAGATATTCGGCTGCGATATCTGTCAGGATGTGTGTCCATGGAACCGCAAAGCGCCGATCGTGACGGACGAGGAGATGATGGCGCGTCCCGAACTGATCAATCCGGAGCTGGAGCGCCTGGCAGCCATGGGCCGCGGCGAATTTGAGCAGATGTTCAATGGCTCTCCGGTGCGCAGAGCGGGCTTTCTGGGGTTTCAGCGCAACCTTGCAGTTGCCATGGGCAATAGCGGACGCAGTGAATTTGTGTCCATACTCGCGCATTGGGCCTCTGAAGCCCGCCAGCAGAAGATAGGCGACGATCAGAGCTCAAGTTCGAAAGTAGCTGACGCCTTGGATCCGGCTGCAGCGCGTGAACAGCAAGCCAGAGAAGGACTGAGGGCCGCGGCAAAATGGGCGCTGCAGCGTCTCGAAAAGCATACCGCGGAAGATGAAACGAAATAGCTGCCGGCAGCCATCTCGTTCCTGTTGCACTACCTCTCACCTGTTTCCTGATACCCGCTCGGGCGGCGGATATCAGGAGGGATATTTTCGGGCATTCGTAACTGTAGGCGATCTCATCGAACGATCGTGCACCCGGCGATACATATTGGATCCGACGATACGTATTGCGGTAAGCGGAGGTAAGCCGATCAGGCGGGCCGCGTTACCTCGATAGCGTTCAGTCCCTTGGGCCCCTGCTGCAGCACGAACTCGACAGATTCACCTTCGTTGAGCGAGCGGTAGCCGTCTGCTTGAATCGCCGAGAAGTGGACAAAAACGTCCTCACCAGTGGACCGCTGTATGAATCCATACCCTTTGGCTCCGTTAAACCACTTCACAATACCCGTTTCCTTCACTGCCACTCTCCTTGTTGATTACGCGCACCTGCGGTGGATGTCGATATCGGTGATTTCAAAGTAAGGCGATGTATGAACGGTGTGTAGCCGCCTTTTCAATCTTGCAATGAGGCGGGTTGTGTGGAATGGATACCGGATCGCTGTTTCGCTTCGGAGAAGACACTGATAGCGCGCCGTCATGAAGACTGCTTCCGATACCCAGCCGTTGCGTTTCGGCTATCCGGTAAGTTGGGCTTACATTCGATTGAGCTGAAGACTGCCTACCCCGGAACAGTCTCGAGCCGCTGACGCCTTTGGCAGGGGTTGTCCCTTGGTTATGGCAGGATTCTGTCAAAAATGCAAGAAAAAATCGTCTGACAATGAATCGAAACGGCGGCCCGCGAGCCTGTTTTCGCCATCTGAGAGGAACGAGAGCTCTGATAGCATCGAAGCGGGTGCCGCCGAGAGTAAGACTTGTCACAGACCCAGAAATCCATCGAAGAGAATTCCAATCAGACAGTTCCAGCCGTGGCCGGACCAGCAAGTGTCCGCGAGGTTGTGGAGGACTCTGTTCCACCGCAACCCGGAAGCAAGGATGCCGGGCCGGGCACTCCGGAAGCCCCGCTGCCCATCTATGGCTTTCGATGGAAACGCGATGGCAGATTGCTGTTGCGCTATCTGCTCGATAGCGAGGTGCATACGTTTGCATTCAGCGTAGCGGCGAACGCAATTCTTTCGTTTATCCCATTCATAGTTTTGCTTTATACGATTGCGCACAATGTTTTTCACTCGCAGCCAATGGCAGATGTCATCGGCGAATTCATCAAGTATCTCTTTCCTTCGAATCAGGATTGGATCGCTGTGCATCTGGCAGCGGTTGCGCCGCAGCGGGGCGCCAGCGTGATTTCGCTGTTGCTCATATTGATTTCGTGCACGGGAATTTTTGTGCCGCTGGAGGTAGCGCTCAATCGCTCCTGGCGCGTCGCGAAGAGCCGCAACTACCTCATGAACCAGTTGCTTGCCCTGGGGCTGGCGCTGTGGATGCTGGCTCTGGGCATGCTCAGCATCACGCTGAATGCAAGCGAAAAATCGGTGCTGAAGTTCCTCTTCTTTGGCAACATCGATAATTGGGCTTACCGAGCCGTGGCGGAGTCCTGGCTGGCACTCTCAACATCGATCGCGGGCATTCTGCTCTTCTTCTCGATCTACTGGATATTGCCAAACCGCAAGCTTCCGGCACGGCCCGTACTGCGCGTCTCCATCGTGACGGGGGTTCTGTGGGTGGCAGCCAAGTATGGCTTTGTCGCCATCCTTCCTCATCTTAATTTGCGCACGTATTACGGCCCGTTCTACGTTTCGGTGGGGTTGTTGCTGTGGGGTTATGTGTCCGGCCTGCTCCTCTTTGCCGGAGCGCAATTCAGCGCGATGCGTCACAATTTTTCCGAGCCTCTTCGTAAGGCCTCTTCGGAATTGCGCTGAATCGTCCGGGCAAAAGGAGCAGGTGGATTTTTCCTGAAGAAAAACCCACTTGACGTTCTGGCCTGGATGCACGTTTCTTTCGCGGAGTCTAACTCAGCTCTCCAGCGCAACGGACGGCATCTGCGGAATCAGTGCCGCCAGCAGCCCGCCGATGTTCATCCCTGACTTGAGAGGATCACTGAGTGTGCTGTTGCGGCAAATCTGATACGAGTTTCTGCGGCCGTCCTTTACTACCGCGATGTATCCGGCAGTGCTTAAGTCATCGATGATGCGCTGAACTGCGCGCTCCGTGATGCCGATTTTTCCGGCGATTTCGCGCATGCGAATCTTTGGGTCGTTTGCGATGGTGAAGAGAGCCAAGGCGTGATTTGTAAAGAAACCAAAGCGGTGGTCCGCCTGGTGATTGGAGCAGATTAGGTCTGTCATGCCTTTTCCTTTGAAATCGTTTTGATACTTCTGTTCAGAAGGCTTTATCTTGCGCAGTGATTCGGTGTGAGTTCAGTTTGGGTTGCCGGCCCCGGCTCACATACAGGCAGGTTGACGGCGGGTAGAAACTTTGTGTGACCGACTTGCTGGCCGAACAGAGTTGTTTTGAGTGAGACTCTGCAAGAGAGTGTTTTCGTTTGAGCAGGCCACGGACTTTCTTCAACAAGCTTGCGATGCCCGCACGCAGATCGCGATTCACGATCAACCGATTGTGAGTCGTCGTTTAGGTCTGAGCTTGCAGTTCCGCGAACTGAACGAGTTGGCCGATGTTCCGGTGTTTTGTCAAAGGGTGCCGCATGGGTCTTTCCATGTCGATCTCGTAACGATTGCGGCGGCCGTCTTTGGTGACAACGATGTATTTATGACTCGTCAGATCATCGATGATTCGTTGAACGGCTCGCTCGGTTATGCCGATCTGTGATGCAATCTCGCGCATGCGAATATCACGTACCCTGGCGATCAGGACGAGGACGAACGCATGATTCGTTAAGAGTGTGAACCCATGTTCTTGCACAGCAGCAAAAGCGGAACTTCTAGACATGATGTTGCTCTCCGTGACAGCAAAGTCCGACATGTAATTCGCGAGTTTATTTTCTTGGGCTTTCGGGGACTTGCGCATCTCTGGGATAAGAGCTTTAGCTGAAACAAATGGAACAAATTTGAGGATGTAGTGTACGTTCTTTTGATTTGATCTGACTGGGCAGGCGAAACCTGCATCGTCTTGAAACAAACGAAGCTTGCGAGCAATATCGCAGATTCTTTCAACTGATCCTGGAAAAGTAAATACATTCTTTGATATCGGGGATGTCTTGCGTAATGATACCAGCCTCCGCTTTCGGAAATTCAACACCAGTTACTCTCGGCAGGGTCAAATAAATGGGTTGTGAACCATCCATCTCACTGGATGCGGAAAGATTTGAGTGCAATTGCATTGGGTTGCCGGCCGGTAGGCAGCAGAGTAAAGAGAGATTGAGAGCTGGTGCGAATCACGGCAACGTCACCGGATCGGGCATCAACTGCAAACAGGAGATTGCCTGTAGAGGAGAATGCTAAAGCATCTGGCCCATCGCCGACATGGATCGCGCCAGTACCGCTCGAAGGTGCAATTCGTTTTCCCTCGTCGATCGAGTAGAGTGATATGTCCTGCGAGCTGAAGTCGCTTTCGTATAGAAGTGTATTGTCGGAGGTCACGAGTCCATGAACTGGATGCGAGCCCATAAGATAAGTACCTCCAACATCATCTGTGCTGGTGACGACTTCGGAGATCGAGTCTGAATCGAAATTGGACACAAAGAGTTCACCACCATCAGGTTTGAGAGCTAGATGCACCGGTGAGCGGCCGACCTCGAGCATCGCCTCAAGCCGATCAGGCCGGGCTGCGTGATTCACATCGGCCGATTGTGCAAGGGCGATGGCCATGATCTGATGCCCGGCTGAGCAGGCAACGAAAGCTTTGCTTGAGTCAGGGAGAATCACTACATCCGTGGCTTCAGGACAACCAGAGATAACCTTGCGAAGCTGCGGAGGACCGGAGGTAGATGTCTCCAGAATGCTCGCGCTGTTGCCGAGGCGGTTTGTCACGACGAGAGATTGTCCATCGGGGCTAATGCGAGCGATGCCCGGTGCTTCCCCAACTCCAACAACGGCGGCCTCGCGCCTGGCATTGAGATCAATCACGGAAACGGAATTCGATCCTGAGTTTGCTACATAGGCCAGGTTGCCATCAGGGGCTACATCAAGGAAATATGGTTTGCGGTGCACCGGGATGGTCGCGACGACGGCGTTTTTCTCCGTATCGATGACCGACACTGAGCCGTTGCTCGATCCATCACCTGAATTGACCACATACACTTCATTGCGCTTAGGGTTTGCCGTGACTCCTGTCGGATTCTCCCCGACCTGAATCTGGCGGTCGAGGCGGACATTGACCACGTCGAAAACAGAAACCGTGTTGCTTCCGCCGTTGGTTACGTAAGCGAACTCACGGTAATTCGCAGGGTATTGGGGAAAGTCATGTGACCGGCAACCGCTGAGTCCGACCCCAGCTAAAGCAGCGACAAATATGGCAGTCCCGCAGCTTTTACGGAGAGGCGCGACTCGCTTTTGTTCCAAATCTTTCTTCTGCATTTTCACGCGGTTGTGATCCCCACGTGGATGCCGCGTGGGACATGCCGGTGCAGAACCGCCGCGATCTGTTCGAGCTCGTCCATCATGGTTTCGAACTGCTCGGGGTAGATGGACTGCGGACCGTCGGAAAGCGCCTTTTCCGGCTCGTGATGAACCTCGACCATGACGCCATTAGCTCCCACAGCCACGGCAGCGCGCGCCATCGGCACGACTTTATTCCGCTTTCCCGTGCCATGGCTCGGGTCGACCAGGATGGGCAGGTGGCTCAGACGCTGAACGGCTGGCACGATGCTGAGATCGAGGGTGTTGCGGGTGTGATCGGCAAAGGTGCGAACGCCGCGTTCGCACAGGATCACCTGATAATTTCCCTCGCTCATCACATACTCGGCGGCCATCAGGAACTCGTCGAGCGTCGCAGACATGCCGCGCTTGACCAGAACCGGTTTGCGGGTCTTTCCTGCTTTCTTGAGCAGCGAAAAGTTCTGCATGTTGCGCGCGCCGATCTGGATCACGTCGGCGTATTCAACCACCATCTCCAGCGTTTCCGCGTCGATGGCTTCGGTGATGATGCGCATGCCGGTCCGCTCGCGGATCTCGGCCATGATCTTTAGCCCTTCAAGCCCCAGGCCCTGAAACGCGTAAGGTGAAGTGCGGGGCTTGAAGGCGCCGCCGCGGAAGAACTGCGCACCGGCTGCGGCAACCTTGTCGGCGATGGCGAAGGCCTGCTCGCGCGTTTCGATAGAACAGGGTCCGGCGACAATCGCGACCTTCTCTCCACCACCGATGACGGCATCGGTTCCGGGGAAGCGGATGATGGTGTCTTCCTGCTTCACGTCGCGACTGGCCAGTTTGTAAGGCTTCGAGACAGCAATGACTTCGGCGACGCCTGGGAGGAACTCGATGTTACCTCGGTCGACTTCTCCCTGATTGCCGGTGATGCCGATGGCTGTGCGTTGTGCGCCGGGAAGCGGGTGGGCGCGAAAGCCCAGTTGCTCAATGTGTTCGCAAACCGCCTTCACCTGCTCCGGCGTGGCTTGCGCGTTCATCACGACCAGCATGGCCCTTGCCCTCAAAACCTGAGTGTAATGTCTCGGGGTGGAGAGGGCAATCTCAGGGTGTCGCGGATTGCACTGCTGAGTGGTACTGGAATCTCACTCCAGAGGGTACCTGGCAACGAGATACATGCGGAGCCGGCATTATTCCACCACGAAAAGAAAAACCGCGGCGAATGAATACTTCGCCGCGGCTGCTCAAGTTGTCGATGTTTTAGAAACCCGGGCCAGGCCCGCGTCGGAAGGTCTGCTGGTAACCTTCCCGGAAACCGTGCCGATAGTCCTCGAAGGCCGGAGGGGGTACAGGTGGGTTGCGGAATCGGGCATGCCGATTTACGTCTGGCGGCAGGCCGTGAGAAATATCCTTGCGGGCGGCCGCTACGCCGTCATGAAATCCGTGCTGGGCTATCTCTGACCACGCCGGCGGGGGTGGGGGAGGGTAATAGACGGGCTGCGGATGAGAGCACGCAGTCATCGCAGCAACAGGCAGCGCCAAGGCTGCGAGCAGCAAGAGCTTTTTCAACATCAACTTTCTCCTCAGTGTGGATTTCCATGAGCGCGGCCCGGGAGACGCTGCCGACGCCCTTTGGCAATCCAAACCCAGTCAGGCAAGGAAAGTCGTGCTGCGGTGGCGCAAGTTGATCGGGAGATTGGAAAAGGGGGCAGTGCCCGGAAGTCGTCAAGGCCTTTTCTTGCAGAGGGCGAAACTACTCAGGGTCGGTTTTCGAGGTACCCGCGCCGAAAAGGGTGGATCGCAGGAGAGATTCGAGTTTTTCGGAAATCTCAGTAGCCGGGAATCTCAGTAACCGGGAATCGTCTGGATGAACGAATCCGTGGATCCCTGAGCTGGATCGACGAAGTGGACGTCACCAGGCTCCCGCCGAGGAGTGTCGACCGACAGAATGAGAAACGGGTGCTCGAGGATGGCCGGAAACCCATGAATCACGCCGCGGCGGAAGAACTGAAGCTGGCCGGGCCGCAGTTCGACCTCTGGCTCGTCGGCGACCACGAAACGGGCGCGTCCCTTCAGGACCAGCAGGTACTCATCGCATCCCGTGTGGTAGTGCCGGGGCACCGGGCTGTAGACGCGAAAAATCCGCGAACTGGCTGCGGGTTCGTCCGTCAGGCGGATGTCGACGAGCATCGTCTGGGCGGTTTCCGGCAGGGATGCTGCCAGTTTCTCGAGATCGAACTGGTCGTGGTGCATGGATTGCAGAAGTGACTTGCTATCGGGCATGATGGCTCGCGGATCGGAAGAATGCTTTGATTCCCAGGGCATTCCTTCTTCACTGGATATTACTGGAAGACGGGGAGATTCGGCGAGGTACGCGAGGAGGGGAATCGGGAATGCTGAAAAGAGGAGTTTAATCTTCGGAGCATAAGCTCTAAGTAATCATTGATTTAGATGTGCCGAATGGGTTTGCGGGTATGCGAGTTGGGCCCGGAAGAGCCGTGGAGCTTTAGTCGAACTTGGTCTCGGAGCTGCCTGACCTGGCGGCAACCACTGCCGGCGCGATAACCATTCCGATGAAGGCGAGGGCGATTAGTACATCATGCATGGGGTGCGTCTCCTGTGTGGCGTTCAACGGAACTTGACCACACAGTGATGATCGGTCTCATTAAAAAAAATCTAAATACCACGAAGACATCTGAGTAATCGAAACCAGTGTTACCCCAGTGTCCACAAAGGTGTTAGCGTCCAGCGAAACCGGGACGGTGAGCGTCTGCCGCGAGAGCTTTCAATTTGGTCTGCTGGCCACGCCATTTGACCGCAATCCACAATAAATAAAGGAGATGTATCGTCCAGACAGCGCAGAATGCGGCGATCAAAAAGTAGTGTGCCATTAGTTCTTATTCCCTCTTTGGAATTGGGCTGTCATCGTCAGGGTGGTTACCACGGATCAATCTCCTGCCAGGGCGGCGACTGCCTCGACTTCATCGATCCGCTGCTGGCGGCGCTCGATATACACACGGATGAGCAGGACTGCGATGCCCCAGGCAGCCCAGGCCAAAATGTTCCAAACAAAGGCCGCTGCGATGGATGGCGCCATCCCTGAGTCAGCATCGCCGCCGATAACCGGCGAGGGGTGCTGGGTGCGGAAGATCCGGTTGGCCAGGTAGTTGATCGGCATGTCGACTGCGCCAAAGATGGAAAGCACCGCTGCGAGTGCCTGCATCTCCGCGCCGCGCGCAAATCGCCTTACGAGCAAGTAACTCATATAGATCAGCCAGAGAACCAGCGTGGTGGTCAGGCGGGCGTCCCAGGTCCACCAGATGCCCCATACCGGCCGGGCCCAGAGGGGACCGGTGACCAGAACGACGGTGCAGAAAACAACTCCTATTTCGGCGCCGGCGAGTGCCCAGGCATCCGCCGCTAGTGCTCTTGCGGGGTAATGGTTGCGCCACATGAGGACCAATAACGAGGCTACGAAGTTGATGGAGAAGAAGAGGTAGCACAGCATGCCGTGGGGAGCATGGTAGTAGAAGATTCTTTGTATGTCGCCCATGGTGGCTTCCGTCGTAGCAACATACATCGCCTGATAAAAGCCCCAGGCCATCAAGGTCAATACACCAACGATACCTAATGTGATCAGCAGTTTTTTCATTACGAATCGGTTTCTCTTCTTCTCTTCCAGTCTAGCTCGCCTGCGGGAGACGCCAAACCAAATGGATGTATGGAACCTGAAGTCATTCCGCCTGAAGGACGACATCAAATAGAAGCAGGCTGACGGTGGTGAATATGACGTCATAGCCGGCGAGAACCTTGATCCAAAGCATATCGGGGTCGCTGTTGTCACCGGTGAGTATCGTTTTGGTGGCCCACACCATAGCGAGCAGAGCCGGTAGAAAGATTGGAAAGAGGATGAGTGGCAGCAGCAGTTCGCGGCTGCGGCTGCGCATCGAGAGCGCCGCAAAAAAGGTTCCGTTGACCACCAGAGCCCATGTTCCGAGAGGTATCACGGCAAGCAGGAGCCAGGTTTCGCCCAGTGGGTGGAGGTTGTAGAAGATAAAAAATACCGGGGCGAGAATGGCCTGCACAGCAGAAACGAAGAGGAAATTGGCGAGTGTTTTTGCGAAGAAGATGGCAGAACTGCCGCCGGAGGTCATGCGCAGTGCATCGAGCACGTTGTGGCGAATTTCGCGAGCCCAGGCCTGATTGAGCGCCAGTACGCTGGCGAAGAGCGTGGCCACGCAGAGAACACCTGCCGCGATTTCACGTGAAGTGTCTGCTGTGGGATCAAAGGCCATGCTGAAGAGGACGACCACGAGCAGCGCAAAGAACAGCATTGCGTTGATGGCATCGCGGGATCGCCACTCGATGCGCAAATCTTTCTTGAGGTGCGTCCAGACCAGCCTGCTCCACGCGGGAGTGGAGGGCCGTATCGAGAGATTGGATTGCTCGGCCGGCGTCATCCGGCGTCTGCCATGGTCTGATTGGTTGTGCGGATATCTTTGGCAAGATCCGCGACGATTGCTTCCGCCGCGCGCAGGTAGTCGCCCGGAGCCAGCAAAAGCTGCGATCCGCGCAGGCCGGCCGATACGGAGATGACGTCGAAGAGTTCGATGGTCTCGTCGGCGAAGACAGCGAAGGCCTTCTTCGCTCCGAAGACGGTGACTCCACCGCGAATGTAGCCGGTGAGTGGTTGAACATCTTTTAATGAGACCATCTCAGCCTTGCGGACGCCTGCGGCGCGAGCCAGTTTCTTGAAGTCAAGTTCCGCATCGCCGGGGACGACGGCGAAGAAATAGCTGCCAGATCCGTCGGTGGTGAGGAGCGTTTTGAATACCTGCTCCGGCGGCATGCCGATCTTGCGCGCAACGGTGGTCGCAGCCAGATCTTCCGGGTCTACTTCATATTCACGGATGGAGTAGGAGATTCCGAGTGAGTCCAGAAATCGCGCGCCGTTGGTCTTGTGTGCTGCTGAGTTCATAGTGTGGGGCTCCCGGAGCCGATCGACTGCAGGCGGCCGCCTTTGAGCGTGATGACGAAGTCAGCGATGGGAGCCGCCAGTTCGCGCTGATGAGTAGTGATGACGATGGTGCGGTGCTCGGAACGGAACGTGGCCAGCAGACGAACCATCTGTCCAACGCTCTCCACGTCCATGTTGGAGAAGGGCTCGTCGAGCAGGAGCAGCTCGGGCTGACTGACGAGCACGCGAGCGAGCGATGTGCGCTGCCGCATGCCCTGTGAGTATTGTCCAACAGTGCGCGAGAGCGCCGGATCGAGGCCTACCTGGCGGAGTGCGTCTTCCGGATCGAGACAACCCGAACCTAAAGGATCGGTGTAGAGATCCCGGAAGTACTGCAGATTTTCGAGGCCCGTGAGTTCGTCGTAGAGCATGGGCGCATGGCTCATGTAACCAATACGATGGCGTGCATTGTGCGGCTCGTTGTCTTCAAAGACTGTGATCTTGCCGGCCGATGGACGCAGCAGCCCCGCGAGGATACGCAGCAGCGTTGATTTTCCTGCACCGTTTTCCCCAAGCAGGACGTAGCATTTGCCGCGTGCGAGATCGACTGTTATCTGACGCAGCGCGGCGAAGCTGCCGAAGAGCCGGGAAACCGAGTTCAGACGCGCAAGCACCGGGGTGGTGGGCGCGTCTGTGGCAAACTCGGAAGCAGGTTCGGTCATGGCTAAGATCGGCTGAAAATCAGAGAGTGAGTACTCTTCGATTGTAGCGGCAGGATATGCATGCGCCTGAGATCACTGCTAGAAAGCAGCCGCACCGAGGGTCCCGCTGCTTCGCCACTGGGAGAATATCTGAACGAGATCCCAGGCGAGCCGGATGACAGCGATGACGGCGACAACTTCAAGTGCCGTGTGAATTCCATGGTTGACATCGACGACATTCAGCGACTGTTTGAAAGAGGCAGCGGATTGATCAACGACCAGGTATTCCGATGAGCGCAGCAGCACAAGCAATGCACCTAGAGAGAAGGCCTGCTCGACCAGTTTCATGGTTTGCCGCACGCGAGTACTGAGGCCGCGAAGGGCAATGATTTTGAAGACGATCTGCATGCAGTTCAGGGCGACGATCAGCCAGTAAAACAAATACAAAACTGGGGCAGGATGCAGAGCGAAGCTGTCCAAAAAGCGAACACCGGGTCCCAGGATGAGAACAGGGAAATGTGGAAATGCGAGCAGCCATACCAGCAGCAACACGCTTAAAGGCAGGTCGATCCGGGGATGGGCCGACAGGTCATATCCATCGCGGCTCAATACGGGCAGCTTACGCGGATCCCAGTGAGTGACGAATTGTTCCGGTTCTCGCCTGCGCCACCACTCCGCAACAGCGAAGCACAGCGTGACGATGGCCCAGTACACAAGCAGCGCATGGAAGAAAGACAGAACCTCCCATGCGAAATGAAACGGTTGCCCCGATGAGTTTATCCACGTCACAGCCCGTGAGAAGGCAAGGATCGCCGCAACGATTAGCCCCGTTTTACTCAGCGTGAACCAGTAGAAAGGGGCTATCTCCGCGCCGATGAGCGGGGAGATCGTTCCATATCTTGCCGCAACCTTCAGAGGATGGCCGTGGCGTTTGAGGATATCGGCCTGCTCGCTATCGTTGAGGGGCCTTCCCAGTGACTCAGAGAAGTTCTCCATCTCCTCGCGCAGATTTTCACCGAGTTCTCGCAATATGTCGGCACGACGCTGTTGAGGCAGGAACTTGCCAACCTCCTGTAAATACCGTTCCAACAGATCCATGTTAGTTTCCTCCGTCGATGATGGATTGGATCGAGCCATTGATGTTGCCCCACTCTGCAAGCAGCTGCTGGAGCGTGCGTTGACCTTCGGGCGACAGGCGGTAAAAGCGCTTATTGCGTTTTTCCTCTTCGCGCCATTCGCTGGTGAGCAGGCCCTGCGTTTCCAATCGACGCAGCAGCGGATAGAGCGTGCTCTCCTCGATCTCGAGGCCTCGCTGAACCAGCGCAGTGCGGAGCGTGTAGCCGTAGTGCTCCTGCCTTAGCTGAGCCAACACGGCAAGGATCAGAGATCCCCGGCGTAGTTCCTGCCGCAACGACTCGAATTGACTTTCCGCCGCCGTGTTATTCATACCCTACATCACACACTGTATAACGCACAGTGTGTGATGTCAAGTACATTTCCTTCGAATTTTTGAAATTTTTGGCCCGAGGGCGGAAAAGGCAACGCGAGGCGAACAGGTTTCGGAAGCTCCTGCTAGGATGCGGAGACGGAGTGTTCCCTGGTGCGAAATTGCCGGTTATTGCTTGCCGCTGTCTGTAGTCTTCCTCTTTCCGCCGCTCTGGCACAACAGAGTTCTCAACCTGCTGGTACATCAGAGGCCCATCCATTAACGGCCATGCCGTATTCGCCTTCGCTGGACCTCACGAACCTGGACCGCAGCGTTGATCCCTGCGACGACTTTTACAAGTTCGTTTGCGGTGGATGGCAGAAGAACAATCCGATTCCTGCGGATGAGGCCAGTTGGAGTGTTTATGGCAAGCTGGCCAATGACAATCAGGAGTTTCTCTGGGGCATCTTGCAGAACGATTCGCTGGCCACCAACCGGACTCCGGTCCAGCAGAAGATCGGCGACTACTTCGGTGCCTGTATCGATACGGAGGCAATCGATCAACGCGGCAGCGAGCCGTTGCAAGCCATGCTGCAGCATGTTGACGCGATGACCTCGCGCGAGGCGCTTTTGAAAGCGATCGCCGCTATTCACCATGAGTTTTCAGGCGGGGCGTTCTTCAATGCCGGCACTGGGCAGGATGCGATGGACGCGAGCCTGGTTATCGTTGAGCTTGGCGCAGGCGGTCTTGGCCTGCCTGACCGCGACTACTATCTCAAGACCGATGCGAAGAGCCAGAAGCTGCTGCAGCAGTATCAAGGCTACGTTGCGCAAATACTGGCGATGACTGGCGAAGCTCAGGAGCAAGCCAATTCGGATGCGGCGTCCATTCTTCGCATCGAGACCGCTCTGGCCAAGGCTCAGCTCACGCGCGTGGAGCGGCGCGATCCGCATAAGACCTATCACAAAATGACGGTCGCAGAACTTGAAACGCTGGCTCCGTCGATCGATTGGCTGGCGTACTTCGCCACGCAGGGCGCACCGGGGTTGAAGTCGCTGAATGTGTCTCAGCCGGAATTCATCAAGGCCGTCAACGCTCAACTGACGTCCGAGCCGTTAGCCGAATTGAAGGCATATCTACGGTTCCATCTTGCCAGCTCTGCCGCTCCTTATCTTGCAACGCCATTTCGGACTGCGCAGTTCGATTTCTATTCGAAGACGCTGCGCGGCATTCCCGCAGAGCCGCCGCGCTGGAAACAGTGCACGCGGCAGGTGGATCGCTTCATGGGCGAAGCGCTGGGGCAGGAGTTTGTGCGCCTGACCTTCTCCGCCGATATGAAGGCTAAGACCCAGCTTATGACGCAGCAGATCGAGACGGCGATGAAGCAGGAGATCGAGGGGCTGGACTGGATGAGTCCCGAGACCAAACAGGAGGCACTGCGCAAGCTGCACGCGATTCGGAACAAGATCGGCTACCCCGATACATGGCGCGATTATTCGGCACTATCAGTCAAGCGAGATGATTATTTTGGCGACGTGCTGAGGGCTACACAGTTTGAGTCAACGCGGCGGTGGAGCAAGCTGGGCAAGCCGGTCGATCTCAACGAGTGGGGCATGTCACCGCCGACGGTCAATGCATATTTCAGTCCGCAGATGAACGACATCAATTTTCCGGCGGGAGTACTACAGCCGCCTCTATACGATCCGAAGATGGACGACGCTCCGAACTACGGCAACACAGGCGCGACGATCGGCCATGAACTGACGCATGCGTTCGACGACGAGGGACGCCAGTTCGACGCCAAGGGCAATCTGAAGGACTGGTGGACTCCGGCTGATGCGAAGGGGTTTGAGGACCGGATCAACTGCATTCGAGACCAGTACGCGCAATATGTGATCGTCGACGACATTCACATCAACTCAAAGCTCACCAGCGGTGAGGACGTTGCGGACCTTGGTGGCACATTGTTGGCCTACATTGCGTGGAAAATGCAGACCTCTGAGCAAGCGTTAACCGCTCGCGATGGGTTTACCCCGGATCAGCGATTCTTCATCGGAATGGGTCAGTGGGCTTGCGAGAATGTCAGGCCGGAAGATCTGCGCGTAAACGCATTGACAGATCCGCACTCGCCCGGCTTTGCCCGCATCAATGGCATAGTCAGCAATATGCCGCAGTTCCAGAAGGCGTTCGGGTGCAAGGCCGGGCAGCCCATGGTCCGCGCTCATGAATGCAAGGTCTGGTAAGTCGGGATCAATCAAGCAAGAGGCCCCGGGAACGGGTTGTTCGCGGGGCCTTTGATTTTGGAGAGACAGCAGAGATGCCCTAGGCGCGCTTGTCGGGGGGCATCGTTGCGGGCTGAGCGCCGTTCGGCTGCGCCGGAGCATACTTGGATGCGCACTTGGCCTGAAGCTGCGTCGCATGGAAGACCCCATCTTTGCCGAAGGTTCCAATGGCCAGAGCTTGCGCATCGCCCTTGAATGTGTCCGGAGGCGGCTCGACACCCTGGTAGTTCACCACCACGAAGTGGGGATTCGGTGTTGCCTTTGGATTGTGGCTTTCGAACTCAGTCAGCACGAATGTGACGTGACCGCCGCTTTGCTGGATGGTGTCGGGCTTGACGAAGCCCTCGACGCGCAGGTGGGTTTGATAAGCCTTGTTGCCCATCTTCTGCATTTCGGCAACGGTAACGTAGTAGCTTTGGTTGGCCGCGGTGCCGGAATAAGCAAGGTAGCCGATCGTGCCCAGAATGATGACTGCGGCGATCGCAATACGCACTTGAGGTGTGGATAATTTCATGAAGATACCGTCTGCGACTGACCCGCGAGGTCTGTATTTCGGGATCGTCACCTTCTACTCTACGAGCCGAAGGAAACCGGGGTCAAACTGACGGTGAAGATTGAAGAAAAAACCGGCTGCATGCATCGGCTTGATCTTCCGCATGCAGCCTGAGGGAGGGAATAGAAAATTTGATAAACCGAATGAGGTTGAAGAAGCGTCCGGGGGAGGGAAACTTCGGGTTGACTACTTGCTTCCTGCCAGAGAAACAGCGCCGGAAGGACAAACCTGCAGGTTACGCTGCTGCGGTTGAAAGTGACGGAAGCGGGGGAGGCAACTGTCACGACTGACGAACACTCATGAAAACCTGGTACCGGGGACCGTCCACAGAGCCTCGGAGTTTATCAAGGTCTGCACCTTGGTAACCACATTAAGAATGCTTGTGAACGCCTTTAGTAATGTTACTGTGCCTGAATTTTTGACAGTAGTCCAGCATAAAATTCGTGATTTCAAATTCTTTTTTGAGGTCCGCATAGATTGCCGTGTTTTGGGGGCGAAAGCTTCCCATTTCAGAACAGACGGAAAGGAACCTAGCGCGTCTGTTCCAGCATTCCAGCTGCGCGATTCAGAGATTGCGTAAGAATACCCAGTTGCTGGCCAGCCAGCGGCGTGTTTCTCGCGTCGAGAGCTTCGTTCACTCCGGGGATCGCGACCGCGGAATAACCGGTGTATTCGCCAGGCGCGTAGATCAGATGCTTGTACCAGGGACGGTCTGGTAGACCGGCCGGCGCGAGGAACTGGTTTTCAGTCTGGCGCAGAATGGTGTTCAGGCGCGTCAGTTCTGTCTGCGATTTGCCCTGCGCATCGGTTTGCAGCAGTCGTGTAGCCTCCGCAGCGCGAAGGAATCGCCCGGCTGCGGCTTGAGCGGCAGTGAAGTCGAGCGGTTGTGCGGCCGGTTTGTGCCGGGCGATATCGATGAATGAGATAACCGCCTTCGCGTATGTCACATAGTCGTACGGCAGCACGTCGGCATCCGCCATGTGAAGTGCTTCCAGACCGAGGACGCGTGCCATCTCCTGCAAGTACTCGAAGGTGGGGTCGGCGTTCTGTATGAACCACGTGTAATTGTCGAAGACCGAGTGATACACGCCATAGCTTCCCCGGGTCCCGATATCGGTGGAGGGAACGCCGGCGTGTTGAAAAAACGGCGTGAAGTCGGAGCCGCTGCCGAGGTCGCCGACCGGAGGCTCGCCTGCACTGTCGGCTACGGAGAGGCCCGCTCCTCGTGAGCCACGAATCGAGTTGCTGTCTTTGATATCGCTTCCCGCATCCAGCCTCCATTGCATGTAAACGGTGCCACCCCTCGGACTCGGCACCTGCTCGGTGACTTCACGAATGAATTGCCTGAGGGAGGGAACTGCTTCGGCTCCAAACTCGGGACCGGTGACGGCAACATCGGTGTTGAAGTAGCCGACAGCATGTTCGAGCGCGTGCCCATGCTGCTCGACCCATTCGGTGGATCCGATGAGGCCTTGCTCTTCGGCATCCCAGCTCGCGAAGACAATCGTTCGCTTCGGGCGCCATCCCTGTTTCAGCAGCACTCCAAGGCCATGCGCCGCCTCGAGCATTGCGGCTGTTCCGCTGCCAGGATCGGCTGCGCCGTAGACCCAGGCGTCACGATGATTTCCGACAACAACCCAATCCTGCGGAAAC
Source organism: uncultured Acidobacteriota bacterium (assembly GCA_963720285.1). Classification (GTDB taxonomy): domain Bacteria; phylum Acidobacteriota; class Terriglobia; order Terriglobales; family Acidobacteriaceae; genus Acidicapsa. The sequence continues at coordinate 461,851 of CAVREZ010000010.1, read as the reverse complement.
TGGGAGCCCCTGATCCGGCCGATGACATCCCAGATGGTGTGCAGCTCGTAGTCCTGGTCGGAGATGAGGTGAATGCTTACCCCGGTTAGAGCACCTGAGCCACCGGTGTGATAGCTGAAAGGCAAAGCGCCCTGCCATCCTTTGGGAACGACCGGGCCCTTGAGGGCGCGCAGGATTGGCGCGGCGTCGTGAGAGCTGATGGGCATGGCAATGATGCTGGGCTGATTGCCGGTCTTGATCGGGTCAAGCCGTGCGGAGTCAGGAAGATCTGGTGTAGACGCGACTCCGGGAGTTTCCGGGTCTCCCGGATATTTAAAGAGATATTGGACCGAACCTCTCTGCACGCCTGAATCGGGCCGCCACGGTCCATTCGGGTATGGGTCGCCCTGAAAATATCCGTCATCCTGCGGGTCGGAATATATGAGCACACCGACGGCGCCTCGCTGCTCTGCGATGTAGACCTTCACTCCGCGAAAGTTGGCGCCGTAGCGCACGAGGACGATCTTGCCGTGCAGGTCCACGCCTTCCCGGGCGAGTTTGTCGAAGTCTTCAAGGCGTCCATAGTTTGCGTAAACGACTTCTGCGGTAACGTCGCCTGATCCCGAGGAGCCGCTGAAGGGCATTACGACACGCGAGTCATCCTGAAACGCATCATCCGCTACATGTTCCCGCGCAGGACCGATGACCAGCAGGCCGCCGTCGTCCGTATGTGCCTCAAAGCTTGCCTTGCGCGGCTCATTCATCAGCACCTTGTAAGGCACAATTTCGGTTTCGAGACCCGCAGCGCGAAATTTCTGCGCGACGTACAGAGCTGTCTCGTGATCCTCCGGCGTGCCTGCAAGATGGGGTTGTGCCGTGAGGAATCTGAGCTCCTGGCCAGCCAGTTTCGCGTCCGGTACGGCGAGGAACGCTGAATCAATCTTGGACTGCGCGGTGAAGTCGTTGTAGCCGAAGACCGAGGGTGGGGCTTGACTCGATGCAAGTCCGGCGCTACAAGCAGCGAGAAGTGGGGCGAGGAGATATGTCTGACGCACCTTGGGACGGAGTGGCCTGGACGCGAGCATGAACCGGATTCCTTGATTCTTGAGTGCTTGCAGCAACTCAGAGCCTCAGCTTACACCAGCGGTTAATGCTCTCGCTCAATGCCGGCTTTGCTGTCCAGCGAGCCCAGCTAAGTTTCTGACTGCGCATACCGCAGATCGGCGGCGGGACTGGAACCAACGGCCGCCTCCCGGATAGCTGCACCATGGAGGGTATTGACACCCCCAAGGTGGGATTGCAAGTCTCTTACGGGCGGCCTATTAGTAACGATTGCAGGCAGGGGGCCATATTTATGGGAATTCTGGCAGACTGGATGGCTGCGCGACGCGGCCACATATCTATCGTTGAGCGACACACGGAAGACATGCAGCGGGTTCTGATGCTGGCGAAGCAGGAAGCTCTTCGTCGCGGGCAGGCGTCGGTGACTCCCGCGGATCTGCTGGCCGGACTGATGGAAGAAGAGAACCACCGCGCCGCGCGCATCGGTTCATTGAAGCAGAATGCCACCTATCTGCGCTGGCTGGTTGAGCTGCCGCAATTGCCGATGCCGGCCAGCAGTTTCTCCGCCGATGTGAGCTCCGCGGAGTTTGATGCAGAATCGCGTCGGGCCCTGGCCTACATGGTATTGGAGGCAGATCGTGATCGGGAATACTGGGTCGACACCGACCATCTGCTGCGCGGACTCTTGTGCTTCCCCAATGTCGCTGACTTCGCCCTGTTGAAGACCGAGCTGGACCTGCACGGTTTGCGGCATGATTCTCGCGGAGATCGGCATAAATTTCCCTCTCGCCATGCTCCCAGCGGGAAGATAGCCGAATACCTGGTGAGGAAATATGTAGAGTGGCTTGCTCCCCCGGTGATCAGTCTGGCCTGCTACCTTTACATCCTGATTGAGGGGCTCGGATCGGCGCTCTTGCAGCAGGCTCATCAGCGATGAAGGGGCGCGAAATGCATCACGCATCGATCATCGCGGCGTGCTGCTCGAGGCATCCTGCAGATAGTCAGCACTGAGCGTGCCTTTCGCCTGTGCCGTGGGAAGCAGGGTTGGATAGAACTGGACAAAGGTCGTATCGACTGCACCGTGCTGCGTATGGCACGAGTAGCACGATGCGGCCGGCGGAATCAGCGTAGCCCTTGTCTCGTTGGCTACATCGAAGAAGGCCCACTTACCCGGAAAGCGGCTCGCGTCCTTTACGTGAAGCTCAAGACCGGTCACGGCGCCGCTTTGAAAATGCCCGGACTGATTAATAGACCCTTTGGTCGCTGCGTGCCGTGATTCCAAAACCAGGATTGTCTTGTCAGGCCAGGTGCCCGTTGCGATAAATGCCTTATATGCGTCGGGATTGACGAAGACATTGTCGAACACCGAGCCGTCGTCCTTTGTTGTCGATTTAGGGTTGTAGCTCATGTCGATGCCGCTCGTCAGGTATATCCATTCGCGATATTGCAGCGGTGGAACGAGATTGCCATCTTTCGTATAGGAGAGTTGATATCTGGAATTACCACCCGGATCGGATTCTGCGCGCACTCCGGCAGAGGGTGGCATGAACGCGATGCTAAGGGCGAACGCAACGAATATTCCAAGGCTGATCAGCCGGGCAATATTTCGAGACACAAGTTCTTCTCCCGCGTCGTAAAGCCGTCACTGCCTAACAACCAGCTACTTCACTTTTAGCCATGGCGGCGGTTCGGTCGTCAAAGGGACATCATCGGCAGCTTAGGCGACCAACTGCGCGCAATGAGAGCAGCGTTTCGCTTCGAGCGGGATTTCGCTGAGGCACTCGGGGCACTTCTTGGTGGTAACCTCTACCGTCTTCGGTGCATTCAATCTCTTCAGCATGTACTGCATGGGCATCACGATGGCGAAGTAGATTGCTGCCGCCACAAGGACGAAGTTGATGAGCGCGTTCAGGAGCTTGCCGATGTGAACCACACCGGGCGGGACGTAGTTGGCCGGCAGGGGATTGGGAGGAGGCGGCACCGCATGCAAAACGGGTATATGGATTACAAGCGAAGAGAAGTCCGGGGTCCCGACGAGAGCAGAGATGATCGGGGTAATCACGTCCGCGGTTACTGAAGAGGTGATGGCGCCGAAAGCCGCGCCAATGATGACTGCCACTGCCAGATCTACGACATTTCCCCGAAGTATGAAGTCCCGAAATCCTTTTAGCATGTAGCCTTTCTCCTTTCAAATACTCCGACTCGACGGCAACGATCAGAGGGACGGAATCCTGTCGCGCTCATCGTACAGGTTAAGACCTCGCATGGGAAGCCATGAACGGGGTCATTGCTGCATCAGGCCTGAGAAAGGCACGACAAGAAGAAACGCAATCGTCATCAGAACCATGAGATCCACATAGATCAGCAGAATGACTCCGCCATGGTAAAAGCTCCAACGCCTTTGCAGGCAGCGTGCCTGGTCCCAGGTAGCAAGGCAGGTTAGGAGGAATGGCACCATCAGCCACGCATTGGGATGGATCTGAGGAAAACCAGCGAGCCTGAGACTGGCCCAGAGGGAGCCGAGAGTGATGACAGTGCCGCGTATAAGAGATTTGCGCTTGAGGTGAAAGATGGCGAAACGATGTGGCACAGAACATTACTTTACGGCAACCCATGTACATAACGAAACGGAGCCAGTCGGCGACCGGGTTACTGCCGGACGGTCCCGGACGCGCTGATGAGTGGATTTAGATGAAGTGACTCAGGAATCACTCATTAAATATTTCTCCACATTTGCCGATTCAGAGGGCAAGCCGGCCCGACGAACTGCCGCGTATGGAAACGAAACATGGGTGTGGAGAGGAAGGCATGATTGCAGGACGAAAACAGCAGAGCAGTTTCCTGCGAGCGTCGAAATTATCGGCGGCAGCACTCTTTGCGGTGTCTTTAGGCGCCGCGACGACAGCAACCTGTCAGGCCACATTCGCGGGTACACAGATGCCTTTGGCCGCAGGTTCATGGTCAAAGCCTATGGGATTAACCGTCGATGCTGCCGGAGATTTGTTTGTAGCAGACGCGGGTAATGGGACGGTCGTAGAGCTGGCCGTCATCTCCGGTGGTTTTGCGTCTCCCGCAGTTCTGCTCTCGGGCCTTTCCAGCCCTTCAGCCCTGGCAATCGACGGCAGCGGAAATCTTTATGTCGCAGACTCCGGCAACGGCCGCATTCTCATGTTGCCCGCGGGCAAGAGCGGATTTGGCGCGGCAGTAACCATCGTGCATGGTCTGGATTCGCCTGCGGGTATGGCGTTCGACGCGTCCGGGAACCTCTACTTTGCGGACACCGCAAATGATGTGGTGATGAAAGCGCCTCTCGTGGGCGGCGTTTTCAGTGCACCAATTATCGTTGGCGCCGGATTCAATGGCCCGATGGGGGTCGCATTTGACGGGGCCGGGAATCTCTATATCGCCGATACAGGCAACCGCAGGCTGGCGGTGCAACGGATCAATTCAGGCACCTTCGCGTCGCCTCTCTCCTTTGAGACTTCCATCACTCCAACAGCTATCTGGAGTGACAAGGCGGGGGATATATACGTTGGCGACTCCGCTGCACCTCGCGTGTTTGGACAGGCGTGGATCCCTAGTCTCGTGCGGTTTGCCAATGCAATACCGATCGGAAGCCAACTGTCTGAGCCGGCGGCAGTAGTGGTCGATGGCAGCGGCAACACATTTATCGCAGACGCCGGTAAGGGCGCCGTGCTGGAAGTCGTCAATAAGCTGGTTCCTTTTGGCGCTTACAGCGTGGGCATCGGCAGCTCCGCGATCACGTACAACTTCAACATCACGGCTGGAGCTTCGCTTGGTCAGGCTGCCGTGTCGATGCAGGGCGCTCCAGGCAAGGACTTTATTAATACGGGGGCTGATAGCTGTTCCGGCCAGACGTTTGGCGTCTCCGCTGGTTGCGGCATCTCGGTGACGTTTCATCCGTTGAACTCGGGGGCTCGTTCTGGGGCGATTCAACTCGTCGATTCGTCCGGCAACTCACTGGCAACGGCATTTCTTTCCGGCACCGGCGTCGGTCCGCACGTCGCGTATGTTCCGGGAACAGTGACTGTGTTGGCTTCTCATCTGAACTCGCCGGGCGGAGTAGCTGTTGACGGAAACGGAAATGTTTTCCTGTCCGATACCGGTAACAACCGCATTCTCGAACTTCCGCAGAGTAGCGGAAGTTATGGAAACCTCATTCAGCTTCCTGTTTCCGGCCTGAATATTCCATCTGGCCTCGCGATTGATGGGGCCGGGAATCTTTACATTGCCTCCAACGGGAACGACCTTGTGTTCCGCCTTCCGTGGCTTGGTAATCGATACGGAGCACAGTCTAAAGTTGGCACCGGTCTCTATGGTCCGTCATCCATCGCACTCGATCTGCAAGGTAATGTCTACGTGGCCGAAACCCTGGCACAAAAGATTCTGCAGCTTCCATGGTCGGGAAACAAGTTTCTTGCAGAAGTCTTTATTGGCAGCTATGTACGGGAGCCCGTGGGGGTCGCGGTAGGCAACAACGGCAATCTCCTGTTTTCGAGCCCGTATACGAATAGTATTGCTGAAGTTCCCTGGCAGGTCTCACGGTACGGGGTTCAGATATATGTCTCCAATCTCAAAACGTCGTTTCCATCGCAAATAGTGACGGACGGAAACAACAATTTGTTCATCCTCGATACGACGAAAAATCAGGTGGTCATCTTGCCGTGGCTCGGGTCATCTTATGGAGCGCAGATCACCGTCGCGAATGGTTTTAACGCACCGCAGGGGCTGGCCATTGACAGCCAGGGCGCGCTCTATGTGGCGGATACCGGGAATAATCAAGTCGTCAAGATCGATCTCTCATCGACGGGTACGCTGGCTTTTCCTGCAACGTACGTCGGATCGACGAACACGGGTGGTGCGCAATCGGCGCTCGTGGAAAATACCGGTAACGCTCCTCTCGACCTCGAGAGCGTGGTTTTTCCCTCCGATTTTCCGGAGACATCGGCTAGCACATGCACTGCCGGCTTATCGTTGAATGCAGACTCTGGATGTAGTTTGACGGTTGACTTCACGCCGCAAAAAGCTGGCAATCCGCTGGTGGAACCTTTGAGCGTCAGCAGTGGAAGCGAAGCGCCGTTCGAGGAGGCGTCGTTTTCGGTTTCAGGAGTCGCGATTCCACAAGTTGAGCAGAGCATTAGTTTTCCAGCGATGCCGTCAGTGATTTATGGGGCTGCTCCTGTGCCGCTTGTTGCCACTGCAAGCTCCGGATTAGTCGTTCAATATCAGGTGCTCAGCGGTCCTGGTGTCATCCTGCATAGCGGAAGCACATATTCGCTCCGCTTCTCCGGGACCGGAACAATCCTCGTAGAGGGAATGCAGAGTGGCAACGCACAGTATCAGGCCGCGAATCCTGTCATTCTCTCGGTTGCGGTGAGTCCAGCGGTTATAACAGTCGCGCCAACAAATGCGAGCGCAATCTACGGCCAGGCGCAGCTATCATTCTCGTATTCCTTGACAGGAGCGGTTAACGGCGAGAACCCATTGAATGTCATCAGCGGAAAGCCCGTTCTCGCGACCTCGGCGCTGAGCGGTTCCGCTGCCGGTTCCTATCCAATCACTGCCTCGCAAGGAACTCTTTCCGCTGCCAACTATGTGTTTGCATTCGCGACCGGAGTTCTAACAATCAACAAAGCCGTGCTTCAAGTGAGCGCCGTATCGGTCTCGCATGTCTATGGCACGGCCATACCCATGCTGACGTGGACGCCGAGCGGTTTCGTCAATGGTGATACTGTGGGCGTCTTCGGTGGTGCTCCCGCGCTCTCGACGACTGCGCTCCCAGGCTCGCCTGTTGGCACATACCCGATTTCAATCTCGCCAGGATCGCTATCAGCGGCGAACTATTCATTTGCATTCCACAATGCCAGCCTAACCGTCACGGCGGCGCAGTTGACTGTAGCTGTGGCCTCGGCGAGCATCACGTACGGCCAGGCGATCCCTTACTTCACATACGATATCTCCGGTTACGCGAATGGCGATCTGGCCAACGTGGTGCATGGTGCACCCGCAGTTTCCACGACGGCTGTTCAGGGCAGCGCTGCCGGAAGCTACAGCATCGTATGTTCCGTCGGTACGTTATCGGCAGCCAACTACAGCTTCCGCTGCGTCAATACGACGCTTACAGTCCAGAAAGCCGTGCTCCTGCTGACTCCAAGCTCGCAGACCATGACCTACGGCGCTGCGTTGCCGACGTTTTCCTATGGACTCTCCGGATTTGTCAATGGAGACTCTGTGGCGAATGCGGTCACGGGCGTTCCATCGTTGACGAGCACTGCGAGCTCGCGCTCGAAGCCAGGTACCTATGCCATCAACGCGAGCGCAGGCACCCTATCGGCGAAGGATTACAGCGTCAGCTTCGGCTCCGGCACGATGACGGTAGCCAAAGCCGTTTTGTCCGTGTCCGCGCTGGCGGTCAGCAGCACCTATGGTGGAACGCTGCCGGGCCGGACGCCTGCGTATGCAGGCTTTGTCAATGGCGACTCGGCTGCATCGGCCTTGACCGGCGCTCCTGCGCTTTCCACGTCCGCTTCTTCAAGATCTACGGCAGGGAATTATCCGATTTCCGTATCTCAGGGGACGCTCGCGTCCTCTTTATACACCTTTGTCTTTTCGAATGGCATATGGACGATTGATCCCGCAACTCTTGTCGTCAAGGCTTCGTCGATTGCTATCGTATACGGTAATGCGCTACCGGCACTGAGTTACACGATCACTGGATTTGTAAACGGAGATACTTCCGCTGTAGTCTCTGGAGCTCCGGCTTTGAGCTGCGGTGCGGGTAGTAAGTCAAGCGCAGGAACGTATTCCATTGCGATTGCAACGGGAACTCTGGCCTCGGCAAACTATATTTTCGTCCTGGCGAGTGGCACCGCTACTGTAAACAAAGCCCCTCTTTATGTGAGTGCCAACAACATATCCGCGCCGCAGGGGAGTGCGCTTCCCGCATTGACCTACTCGGCCACCGGGCTGGTCGACGAAGACACGCTGGCGAATGCAACAACCGGTGCTCCCGCGCTTTCGACCAACGCCAATATGGCTGCCGCAGGCTCGTATCCGATCGTAATCACTCAAGGAACGACGAGCTCCGCGAACTATCGACTCATGTTCACCAACGGTTCGCTCACCGTCACGGCGCCCGCCGTTCCAACTATCGCGAAACCAGCTCCGCAGTCGCCAAGGATTCGGAGTACGGCGAGCGCAGTACCCCTCGTTCGGTGATGATAGCGGTCACGTATTTGGCCGGTGTCACGTCAAAGGCGGGATTGCAGATGCCCACTCCGTACGGAGTGAGTTGCTTGCCGCCATGATGAGTGACTTCGCGGGCTGGGCGCTCCTCAATCGGAATGTCCTCGCCAGTCTTGGTCGCGCGATCGATCGTGGACCACGGAGCGGCCACATAGAACGGAATCCCATGCTCTTTCGCCATGATCGCAACAGAGTAGGTCCCGATCTTGTTGGCGACATCGCCGTTTGCCGCGATGCGGTCCGCGCCCACGACGACGGCCTGGATCTTGCCCTGGCGCATCAGGCTTGCCGCCATGTTGTCGCACAGCACTGTGGTCGGGATTCCATCCGCCATCAATTCCCACGCCGTGAGCCGAGCCCCCTGCAGAAAGGGCCGCGTCTCATCCGCATAGACGTGAACGTGTTTGCCGCGTTCAACCGCGCCGCGAATCACGCCCAGCGCAGTTCCGTAGCCGCACGTAGCCAGTGCCCCAGCGTTGCAGTGCGTCAATACACCGCCTTCTTCGGGCATCAAATCCGCTCCGTGAACGCCGATAGCTTTGCAACTGGCAATATCTTCTTCATACATAGCCAGGGACTCTTCCAGCAGCGCCTGCTTCACGTCGTCGAGCGCGGCGCCCTGAGACTGCAATCGCGCGAAGAGCGCCTTCATGCGATCGATTGCCCAGAAGAGATTGACGGCCGTCGGGCGGGTTGAAGCCAGCTTGTCGCAGATGCGCGCAAATTCGGGAGCGAACTCCTCGGTGGTCAACGCGTCGGTCTGTTTTGCGCCGAGGGCCACGCCCATGGCAGCGGAGACACCGATGGCCGGAGCTCCACGAACCACCATCGTCACAATGACATCGGCGACCTGTTGGTAGGTAGTGGCCAGCACGTAGCTTTCTTCGAGGGGAAGCTTGGTTTGGTCGATAAAGCGGACGCCGTCCGGCGTCCATTCCAGTGTCAGAATCATCTCATTCATTGTAAATGCAATCCTCGCCCTCAGATCGCTCCTGAGCCACGATCACCGGGCATGGCGCTTTCGCCTATGGTTAAGCGATGCGCGGGCGAGAGATTTTCTGTCTTCCTTTCCGTTTGGAAAGGTTTTCATTTATTACTGGACGTCGAGCCTGCCGTCTGATTAGAGTGATGTTCGGCGTATTCCCCAATTTGGCCGGCGGAGCGGACCCTGCTTGACACATCCAGACCTTACCTATGTCGATTGGATAATCATGCTGTTGTACTTCGTGTTTGTGCTGGGCATTGGCTTTGCCCTCAAGCGCTTCATGAAGACCAGCAAAGACTTCTTTCAGGCTGGAAGGTCACTCCCGGCCTGGATCTGCGGTCTCGCGTTTATCAGCGCCAATCTTGGCGCACAGGAAGTGATCGGAATGGGCGCGTCGGGGGCAAAATATGGCCTCGAAACCGCTCATTTTTACGGAATAGGTGCGATTCCCGCAATGATCTTTGTGGGCATTTTTATGATGCCCTTCTACTACGGCTCAAAGGCGCGCTCTGTACCTGAATTTCTTCGGTTGCGATTCGACGAAAAGACTCGCGCACTCAATGCCTGTTCGTTTGCCGTGATGACCGTGTTTTCGTCTGGCATTTCCATGTATGCCATGGCTCGCCTGATCCAGGCTCTGCATGTCTTCGATCGTCTTTTTCTAATGATGGGCTGGCCGCTCGGATGGATCTTTACTGTCTCGATCATCCTTTCGGCCATTATCGTTTTGCTGTACATCTTTCTTGGCGGTCTCACCAGCGCGATCTACAACGAGGTGCTGCAGTTTTTCCTGATCATCGCCGGTTTTCTGCCGCTCGTGCTGCTTGGCCTGAAGAGCGTCGGCGGCTGGCAGGGGATGAAAACCGCCGTCGCGGCCGTCGATCCACGCATGCTGCATGAGTGGAAGGGCATCATGCATCCGGCCACGAACCCGATGGGCATAGACATCATCGGCCTTGCCATGGGCTTGGGATTCGTCCTCGGCTCCGGATACTGGTGCACCGACTTTCTTGTCATTCAAACGGCGATGGCCTCGCGCAACATGGACGCGGCGCGCAAGGTGCCGTTGATTGCCGCCGTGCCGAAGATGGTGTTTCCATTTCTGGTGATCCTGCCGGGATTGCTCGCCATTGCCGTGGCGACTCCGCATACCACAACCACTGTGAGCGTGCAGAACGGCGCCATCATTCACGAGACAAACGTTGTTTCGGCCGAGGTCGCGCAGGGCAGAGGACTTGTCCCGGCCAAGGTCAATCCAGTGACCGGCAGACCGATGCTCGATGCCAGCGGCAAACCGCTGCTCGACTACGACATGGCCACCCCGAACATGCTGCTGCACTTCTTTCCCACCGGCATTCTCGGCCTCGGTCTCACGGCCCTTCTAGCCAGTTTCATGAGCGGCATGGCGGGCAATGTCACCGCGTTCAATACGGTTTTCACATACGACTTGTATCAGTCCTACATTCACAAGAACGCAAGCGACAGGCACTACATGGCCGTGGGCCGGTGGGCCACCGTGGGCGGGATACTGCTGTCGATCGGGACCGCGTACGCGGCCATCAACTTCAACAACATCATGGACACTCTGCAGTTGGTGTTTTCCTTTGTGAATGCGCCACTGTTCGCCACATTCCTGCTTGGCATGTTCTGGAAGCGAACGACCGGAGACGGCGCTTTTATTGGATTGATCACGGGTACGCTCGGCGCGGTGCTGCATCATGGCCTGACGCTGCCGGTCGAGGCGCATCCCGGCATTCACGGCGGCTGGATTCACGTGCTGCATACGTATCCCAGTGATATGGCGCAGAATTTCTATACTGCTATATGGGCGTTCTCAGCCAACTTGATCGTGACGATTGTCGTAAGTCTCATGGGCAAGCCAAAACCGGAGGCAGAACTCGTGGGCCTGGTTCACTCGCTGACGCCGAAGCCGGACAGGGGGCACGCCGCATGGTGGCGCCGGCCCGAAGCGCTTGCGGTTCTGTTGGTGGTGATGCTGGTAGCACTGAACATCTTCTTCTTCTAAAGGCCATCCTGGTTCCCAAGTGAACCGGTCTCGATCTACGACGCTGGAGGTACTGCAATGAATCTCGATCTGCGAATCCCGATGGGGCTGATGTTTACCCTCGTGGGTCTCATCCTTACACTCTTCGGAGCGGGGACGAACGGCAGCATGATCTACGACAGATCGCTTGGAATCAATGCGAACCTCTACTGGGGCCTGGTATTACTGGTATTCGGCGGCACCATGTATATCCTGGGCCGTCGCGGCCAGCGCCGTGCAGAGCGGGAGCCACAGAAGCCGGCTGAACCGGACGCAGGCGGGGCTCGCCGCGGGCATTGATTTTTAGATTTGAGCAAATTCGGCAATCAGGGGCAATCGCCAGGAGTTGTCCACACTCTCTGGTTCAAAGATCGCAGCATTGCCGGAACTTAAGGTTTAAGATGTTTTGCACGACGAGCTTCCCGAGGTTCGCAATTTAGGTCGAGCGGATCGAAAGGTGGCTTTTCCATCACTGTTGCAGGGAGGGATGGATGGGAGTTGAATTCACTGCAAGGCAAGTTCGGATTTCTAAAGTACTGAAGGCGGCTGGTGAAGAGGGAATTGAGAAAATCAGCCTGCTTTTGGGCAAGATTACATCGGTAGCCTTCACATTCCGGGCAGAACGCCACCTTCAAATTGTAGAAATCTCAATTCAAAGCCGGAATCACAGCATTATGGCCCACGGCGAGGCCGCGACTCAGGAATCGGCACTGCGTCAGGCTCTGGCCCATGCAGAGCAACAGGCGCAGAAATTCCGTGATCGCACCCGCACACGAAAACGTCTGCCTAAGCTGACGTCGACGGTGTCTGAGCCTCGTACTCCTCGTAAAGCGGTTCGCGTTCGCAGGTCAGTCGGGCTTGAGCGGGGCGCGGAAACCCCTGTCGACGAACATTTCGTTGCGGGGAACGGCCACAGTGCGCCCATCGCACGTCCGCCCGGCAAGCAAACAAAGGCCGCTATCACGGTTCACTCGTTTCCGGGCAAGGCGATGGTGGTCGAGCCGCACATCCTGAGTGCGACCGAAGCTCTGGCAATTCGCGCCATGACGGTGGAGGAGGCCGTCAAGGAGGCGGAGTTTCGGGATCGGGATCTCCTGATCTTTCGGACATCCGGCGGCAATCTGTATGTACTGCACCGGCGCCGGGACGGGAAGATGGAACTGGTAGAGGTGCCCTAGGGTTCCTTGCCGCCGCGAGGAGCGGAAGTTTTATTCCCTTCTGATCAACCAAAGTGGCATCGATGGCATGGCTTCCTTCAGTTAGGATGGGGCCATGCCACGCGTTCCCAAAAACGGCGCCCAGAATCTGCGCGGCCGCGCGGCTGCGAACACAAATCCCGGCTCGCTCCCCGACTCTCAAAACGTGCCGGGTTCCAAAGAGCTCGTTATCGTGACCGGGATTTCCGGAGCGGGAAAGGCGTCCGCGCTCAAGGCATTTGAAGATCTTGGCTACTACGCAGTAGATAATCTGCCGCTCGAACTGCTTCCCGGCTTTGCCGCGCTGGTGAAGAACTCCCCGGAGATCGAAAAAGCTGTTCTGGTTGTCGATGTTCGCGAGGGACCGACGCTCGACAAACTGCCCACCGTTCTACTGGGAGTGAAGAAGACACTTCGCACCAGCGTGGTGTTTCTGGAAGCCTCGAATGCTGTTCTGGTTCGGCGCTACTCGGAAACGCGCCGTCCTCATCCGCTCAGCCGGTCTGAGATGGTGGCACGATCAATTACTTCGGAGCGACAGCTACTGGACCCGGTTCGCAACGTCGCTGACTCGATCATCGATACTTCAGGTTTCAATGTTCACGAGCTGCGCGCTTACGTGCAGGCCAGGTTCGGCCCGCAGAATGGACAGGAACGCGACAGCCAGCTTCTCGTCTCTTGCCTTAGCTTTGGATTCAAGAATGGCGTGCCCCTGGATGCCGATCTCGTCTTCGACGTGCGGTTTTTGCCCAATCCGCACTTTGTGCCGGAGTTTCGCAAACTGACAGGCCGCCATCCCAAGGTGGCCAAGTACGTCAGGGATTTTCCTCAAACTGCCGAATTCCTGACCCGCGTAACGGACATGATGCTTTTCCTGCTGCCTCATTACGAGAAGGAAGGAAAGAGCTATCTGACGATCGCTTTCGGTTGTACTGGTGGCCAGCATCGCTCCGTGATGATGGCGGAGGAAATGGCGAAGCGGCTCAACAAAGCGGGATACCGGGTGAAGGCTGTGCATCGCGACATGCCGAGCTAGAGAAGAATCAGCACAACTATACCCAGCGGCAAAGATGCCGGCCTGGACTTTTTGCCGGAAAACGTCCAACTTCTCAGATGTCGGTCCGGGTATGCCTGTGCTGATTCTGCTTTAGTTTGGTTCCAGCCCTTCAAAGCAGAGCACCGAGGTTACCCGGTGCTCCTGCTCGGATCATCTGACAATTTTTCACTGTCCTTCGACGACCCTGACGGGCGTATGTTCGGAATGATCGACGCCTCTATCAAATTTCGGGCTGGTAAGCGTTCCGTACTGGATGTTGCGCAGCGAGTAGTTATTCTCTCTCACGTCGAAGACTACAGTCACCTTATCGGGATGAGTGGCGTCTCCACCGGGAGAGAGTGTGCAGTTGAAGGCTGTCGGCACGTCTTTGTTTTGAATAGTTAGGAGGCGGTTGTACATTTGGCCCTGCTCAAGTAGATATTGTCCGGCAGGGTATTGCTCGCCACCTACGCTGAAACTGAATGGGATGTTAACTCTAGCTTCGGCTGCTGCCGGAAGAGATGTTAGTCCAACAGTTGCCAGAGCGCCTGGAATGAGTAACAGTTTGCCGATGGTTGAAAACATCGTATCCTCCTTATCCTTGCATTTGTCGTTGCGGATAGCTCCAAATGTGGGACAGGGATCGCGCCCCGGTAAGATAGCGACCCTTTGAATATTCAGCACAGCATCATTTGCTGCCTGGTGTCGGCCGGTTGTAGCGCAATTCCGATAAGCTGCTATTCCGCTCGGAAATTACTTGAGAACCGGCTCCAGCGCTTACATAGGATTAGACGATAACTGCACGGAGCATATTACATGCGTCTGTGTATTGTTTCGTAAAGAAGGGATAGCTGGATCGAAAGGGTGATAATATGGCCAGCCGGCTGGATACCCGGTCCAGCGGGTATGCCGGAATAGCCAGTACTTAGCTGCTCATAGAAGCCCGTCCTTGGGCTCACCGGGAAATTACTACAAGCAGAAAGTGGAGCATGATATGCGGGAAAATGGTTTCTTATGATATGCATCCGCATTCAATGCCGAAAAACCAGCAGGGCCTGTTCACACCATTGAGGAGACCCCGTCCCTGGGATCGCGGCAGATCTGGCCGTCCTCCAGATGTTGCCGAAATACTGTCTTCCCAATAGTGTGAACAGACCCTGGGTGCTTGCGCATCGCACTGATCCATTTATTTATCCAGGGAGGGCCTGGGATCAGTGCGATGCGCAGCCGTGCGCGTGGCTGGTAGGTTGACGGGAGGCGCAGGCAAGCTTCTGTTACTGGCCTTCAATCATCCGTACCGGCGCGTGCTCGGTGTTCTTTTCGTGCTTGTCGAGGCGCGGCGTGATGAGCGAACGATACTGGATCGACTGAAGCGCAAACCGGTCGCCGAGATGATCGAACTTCAGAATGACCTTGGAATCTGACGGAGCGGGATCACCGGCGCCGATAAGGGAGGTGAAACTGACTGGAGCCTTCTTGGCCCACAGGATTACGCTGTTGCGGGAGCTGTCTTCAATCACCGAGTAGGGGCCAGCAGGGAAAGTCTTGCCGGCAACCGTGAAATTGAAGGGAACGTTCACGCGGGCTTCTGCCATCGCGGAGGTTGCTGCCAGGGCTGCTGCCGCCAATACCATCGGCGCCAGTACGAACTTGTTAAGAGTGATTCGCATCGTTGTGTCCTCCTGCCTATGATTAGGAGATTACGGATGCTTGAAAATTAAGTCGTTAAGTTCCCGTCTAGAATTCGTCAAAGTTTTTCGGCCAGTTCTTGACCGGTTATCTCTACGTTTCTTGACGGATCGAGAAGTCCATCGAGCTCGTTCCGAAGCGTCGAAACAACGATTCTTCGTTCTTGAACGGGAATGTTTTCCGCCGCGGCCAGCGCGTGTTCAAGCAGTTCTGACGCTTCCGCGTCCGCGCCGCGTGTTACGGCATGACGTGCAGCGAGGCGCAGCGCTGTCACCGCCTGATGCCAGTGGCGTCCAGCTTCAAAATGCATGGCCATTTCGCGCGCCACGGTCGATTCGCGCTCGCTGAAGATCTGTCCAAGCCGCTCGGCGATGCGTTTGTGGCCTCGAGCGCGTCTGGAATCAGATTGGCGCCGGTAGAGCACTTCCCGATAGAGGCCGTGACTGAAAGCATAGAACCCGGACGAGCTTCCATCCGGCAGCTCATCGCAGCCGGCGCGTTGCACAAAGTGCAAACGTCGGGCAAGCGCGTCGCATGCTTCTTCTGTCTCGGTCGGGTCGGTGTCGAGAGCCGCAGCCACTGCCCACGCAGGAAACGCCACGTGCATCAAACTTCCGGCTTCCAGCAATCGCTGTTCCTGCCCGGTCAGCCGCTCCATCTCCAGCTCGATCATCTGCGCCAGGCCCTCGGGCACTCCGGTGCCGGCGTCGTCGAATGTCCCTCGCACGCGCCAGACGGGCCCTTGTCCTTCATCAGTCCTGACCAGTGTTTCTTCCGCGGTCAGATGTTCGATCAGCGCGATGATAAAGAGAGGATTTCCTTCGGAGTGCCGATGCGCGAAACCAGCAAGGCCCGCGGGTAATGTCTCCTGCTGCAGTTCGCGGCTCAGCAGCTCGGTGACTGCCGCACGCCCCAGCGGCTTGAGCACGATCTCGCAGCAAAGCCGCCGCATGCGTAGATCCTGCTGGAGCGCTTTCAAGGGGTGCTCTGCCGAGCCGTGTTGCGGATTGAAAGTTGCTACCACCATGAGCTGCGTTCTGGCCCGTCGTCGCGCCAGAGCTGAGATGAGGTGCAGCGTGGAAGCATCGGCCCAGTGAAGATCCTCAAGCACCAGAATCAGGGGAGTCTGCAACGCAATCTCTTCCAGTGCCGCGCAAAGGTCTCCGGGCATTCTTCCGGGGGCCGAAACCTGTGTTGAGGAATCGGAACCGCGGCCCAGCGCACCCAGCCATGTCGGCGCGACCTTGGCCAGCACGCTGCACACTCTTTCACCCAGCGCAGAGGCGCACAAGTGCCCCAGCGCCTCCATGATGGGGTAATACTCTTCTTTCGGGCCGAATCCTTCGACGCATTGGCCGCGGGCAGTGCTGCCGGGCAGCTTCGATTCCGTCACGCTACAGAAAGTGTCGAGGAGCGCCGTCTTTCCGATCCCCGCCTCTCCCGTCAGGAAAACGGTTTGCCGTTCGCCTTGAGCAAGTTTGTCGACAAGCGATGCCAGATTGGCGAGTTCTTCCTTCCGGTCGACGATACGTGTCTGGAGCGGCTCAGCTTGGCTCGCGGGACTAGTTCCCGGAGTGATTCGCGCGCGGTCCGATGCCCGCCTCGCCGGGTTCACGCCGTTGCCAGGCTGAACCCCATTTGTCCTCTTCTCAACAGGAACAGCCCCCGACTCGACAACAGTCGCGACAAACCGGTAACCGCGCTTGGGCAAAGTCTGAATGAATCGCGGCTGACCCGGATCGTCTCCGAGCACTTTGCGCAGCTCAAGCATGTAAGTCCGCAGCACCTGAGGCTGCACATAAGTCTCGGGCCAAAGAGCGTCCAGCAGCTCGTCATGGGTGATCAGCCGTCCAGGGTTTTCGACCAGGTACCGCAACACCGCAAACGGCTTCGGTGGCAGATCGATCTGACTTCCGTCATGCCACAGACACTCATTTGCCGTGTCCAGTCTGAACGATTCGAACTGCTTCATGCTTCCGGGTGCTCCTCCTGGCTGCCTCACCGCCATTTTTCAAGCAATCGGGCTGCCAGGACGTTAGACTGCGGTCCGCTGGGATATCCGCATGAATTTATGGTCTCAACTCACTTTTCAAAACGTAGCTTCTTGATAGCGCTTCCGGGAAAATGTCCGCTCGTGGACAGAGCTGTCTGGCTATGGACAATTCAGGCCTGCCATTCGCAATGATACGTCTCCAGGCCTGACGGTGTTCCATAGCCAGTTGAGGGCGCATCACAATCGCCAATCATGAATTCTGCCGGCAATTCCGTGAGCGCTTTTGCCGCGCATAGAGCCAGCCACCTGTACTGACGAAGGAGAAGTGCCAGCGGATACAATATCTGGATGCAGCGCACGAAAATGCTCCAGCCAGGGACACCGGTCGGCACGGCCGCAGAGAGCATCCCGGCATGAAGCGATTCTTCCGCCTCATCGGTTATGTAGTGCCGTATGCGTTGCAATCCTTGCTCGGCGTCATCCTGTTGGCAATAGTCGGACTACTCGATCCGCTGCGTATTGCTCTGGTTGGGCCGATTCTCAACATCGTTCTCAATCCCGGTGCAAAAGGCGACAAGGTTTCACTGATACCCAATCTGCCGGCGGGCTGGCATCTGGACCTGAACAGATTTGTGCCTCCCCAGGTGCATGGGGATAACGCCTGGGCACTCGTCGCATTTGCCCTGATTGCTATGACGGTGCTCAAGGGCATTTGTGACTATGCCGGCACCTACCTGGTCAACTATGCCGGATTCGGCATGATCACCGACCTGCGCAACCACCTGTACGAAACCATCATGCGCAGCTCGGCCAGCTTCTTCCACAAGCATCCGACCGGAACGATTCTTTCGACGCTCATCAACGATGTCGAGCGGGTCCAAACCGCGGTCAGCTCGGTGCTTAGCGAATTTCTGCAACAGGTCTTCACCTTCATTTTTACCCTCGCACTGGTCATCAGCTACGGTGGCCGGCTGAGCTGGGCGCTGCTGATTTTTGTTCCGGTAGTCATCACGTCGGCGCGCAAGATCGGCGGCTCGGTCAGAGTCCGCACCAGAACCGGTCAGGATCGCGTTGCGGAGATCCAGAACATACTCCATGAGACCATCACCGGCAACCGGATAGTGAAGGCGTTCAGCACGGAGATATGGGAGATCCTGCGCTTCAAAAAGGCCGCCCGAAGACTGCTTCGCGCCAACCTGCGCAGTGTGCGCATCCAGTCCATCAGTTCGCCCCTGATGGATGTGATCGCATCGGTCGCGATAGCCTTGCTCATCTGGATCGGACGCAACGAAATCCTTGCCGGGCGCATGTCGGTGGGCGGTTTCATCGCCTTCCTGATTCTGCTCTTCAAGCTCTACGATCCGGTGCGCAAGTTTGCCTTCTTTTACAACGCCTTTCAGCAGGCGATGGGCGCTTCCATGTCGATTTTCAACTACCTCGACGTCGAGCCCGATGTGCAGGAAGTCTCCCGCCCCAAGTCACTGGACGATTTTCGCGACCGGATCGCCTTCGAGCACGTAGGGTTCGCGTATTCCAATGACGAGGGCGAGCAGCAGGTGCTGTGCGACGTGAACCTCGACGTGCATCGCGGCGAAATGCTGGCGCTCGTCGGCCCAAGCGGAGCCGGAAAAAGCACGCTGGTGAATCTCATTCCCCGTTTCTACGATGTCAGCGGCGGGCGAATCACGATTGATGCCATTGACATCCGCGAGCTCACGCTCTCGTCTCTGCGGCACCAGATCGCGCAGGTCACGCAGGAAACGATTCTCTTCAACGACACTGTTCGCGACAATATCGCCTACGGCCAGCCGGACATATCAACAGAAGAGGTCGAGCAGGCGGCGCGCCATGCTCTTGCGCACGACTTCATCATGCGTATGCCGCATGGCTACGACACGGTTATCGGCGAAAAAGGATTCCGTCTTTCGGGCGGAGAGCGTCAGCGCATCGCGATTGCGCGCGCCATTCTCAAGAACGCGCCGATTCTCATCCTCGACGAAGCGACAAGTGCGCTCGATACGGAAAGCGAATCTCTGGTGCAGGCAGCGTTGAGCAACCTTATGCAGGGGCGCACCGTCGTGGTGATCGCGCATCGGCTGTCGACTGTCCGGCGCGCCACGCGAACGGTTGTTCTCGAGCGCGGACGCATCACCGGTGTCGGCACCCACGAAGAACTGCTTCAGATATCGCCCACCTATCAGCGCCTGTACGAATTGCAATTTCTCGAGACAGGGATGGATAGCGCGATCCCTGATCCAGTAGTTACCATGGAGGCTGATTTATAAACGCCAGGATGCATAACTCTCCCAAGGATCCCCCGACCGTGCCCCATAATTCGTTGACGACAGTTTCTCCGGTTTCATCCATGACGGGATTTGCCCGCGCCGCTATCGATTTAGAAGGCTGCTGCAGCTACACGTTGACGCTTAAGAGCGTGAACCACCGCTTTCTCGACCTGCATCTCAGGTTGCCCTCAGGCTTCGATAGCCTTGAGATGGATTTGAGGCCTGTGTTGAAGGAAAATCTTCTACGCGGCCACGTCGAGCTGACGCTGACGCTCGATCGAAGCTCCGTCCAGGTTGCCGGGCTCAACCGCGAGCTCGTGGCCTCTTATGTGCAGGCGTTTCGAACCGCTGCGAATGAATTTACGCTGCCGGGAGATCCAGACCTGAACACTATCTTGCGAATACCAGGCGTCTTGCAGGCGGAGCAGCGGACGGATGAGTCCGCGAACGCTGCGATATCGGCGAGCGTGCTTGTGCAGGTTGTGCCATTGATCGCCGCGCTGAAGGCGATGCGCGCCCGCGAAGGCGCATCTCTCATGGCGGTGCTGGATTCAACGCTCGATCGCATGACCGAGGCGGTGCGCCGAGTTGCCGAGTTGAGAGTTGAGGTGGAGGCGCGTTACCAGGAGCGTCTAACAGAGCGTCTCGAAGCAGCCCTCGGAGCTGAGAATGTCTCCACCGTGGGCAGGCAGCGCATCGTGGAAGAAGTAGCGGTTCTCGTCGAGCGCAGCGATGTCTCCGAAGAGATCGCACGCATGGACACGCACATCCAGCACTTCCGCGATGTGCTTGCCGCAGGCGGCGAGACAGGCAAGAAGCTGGATTTTCTGTTGCAGGAGATGAATCGCGAAGCGAATACATTGCTGTCGAAGACGGCCGGTGTCGCAGGCAAAGGAACATTGATCACCGAGCTTGGATTGTCAATGAAGGCCGAGATCGAAAAGGCACGCGAGCAGATTCAGAACCTGGAGTAGAAGAGCATTCCGTCGATTCTTAAGTTGAAACAAGAAGGCTTTTCAAAATATCGGTAAGGAAAGATTGAACAACTGTGGCAGGCATTCTATTTATCATTTCGGCGCCTTCTGGTTCGGGCAAGAGCACGCTCGTGAACGCTTTGCGTTCGCAGGTTACCGGCTTGGATTTTTCTGTCTCGTGGACGACGCGGCAGCCGCGCGGATCGGAGCAGAACGGGCGTGAATATTACTTCACCACGCGCGAAGAATTTGAGCGCATGATCGCGGCGGGCGAGTTTCTGGAGCACGCCGAGGTATTCGGAAACTACTACGGTACGGCGCAGCGTTCTCTCAAAGAGGCAACCGCGGCGGGTCGTGATTTGCTTCTCGATATCGACGTGCAGGGCGCGATGCAGGTAGTGAAGAAAGTCCCGGAGGCGGTGACGATTTTCGTCATGCCCCCGAATCCTAAGGTGCTCCGGACGCGGCTTCGCAATCGCAGCCGCGCCGAAGGGCATGTGGATGAAGAAGTTCTGATGCGACGCCTCAATGAGGCAAGCAAGGAAATTGAGAATTATCGGCAGTACAGATATATTCTGGTAAACGACGTTTTGGAACGAGCCGTTGCCCAACTGGAAGCAGTTGTGGTGGTGGAACGAATGCGGCGCGAAGGCACGCCGCTGGATCATCGTACGAAGCGGGAGTTCGAGATTGCTGAGCACTGCCGCCAAGTAAATTCCCGGGAACGCCTGCGGCCGGTTTTAGAGTCGTTTGGTATTGATCCCGGAGAGGACCCTCAACAACCCCGATTATTGTGAGGACACGGATGACCAACGAACCAACACATGGAATGCATGTCGAGACCAAGTTCGATTCCAACTATCGCAAAGTCATGGTAGCCGCCCGGCGCGCACGGCAGCTTCAATCCGGAGCGAGCCCTCTGGTTCGCAGCCAGTCCAATAAAGCCTGCCGCCTGGCGCAGGAAGAGATTCAGGCGGGCAAGATCTCTTATATTCACACTGGTCCGCCACCGGAAAAGCCAATCAACGAAGATCCTGGAATTCCGATTTTGGCACTCTAACGGCAGATTGCGCTTTGGTGCGCTGGAATTGCCGGGCCGGTAGGACTATACCGCCTGAGATATTTATTGCCTGAGTTATTCGCACTTTCGTGCTCACGCGCGCTGTAGGCGGGTGCGGCATCTAGTACTTGCGTTCGCGCTACAATCGACCTATGAAGGTAATGGTTGGCGTCTCCGGCGGAATTGCGGCTTATAAGGCTGCGGAGCTTGTTCGAGCGTTGCAGAAGCAGGGTCTCGAAGTCCGCGTGACTATGACTGACGCCGCCCGGCATTTTATTCAGCCGCTTACCTTTGCCGCGCTGACCGGCCACAAAGTGATCACGGGCCTTTGGCCGCAGTCCTCCAATCCGGAGTTCGAGTCCGGATCTTCAGATACCAATTACGAGGCCAGCATTGAGCACATCGCCGAGGCTCAATGGGCAGATGCTCTGGTTGTCGCTCCGGCGACGGCAGGCATTCTTGCCAAGTTCGCGCACGGACTGGCCGATGATTTTCTCACCACCATGTATCTCGCGACGCAAGCGCCCGTTCTTGTTGCGCCCGCGATGAATGTAAACATGTGGGATCACCCGGCTACGCAGGCAAATCTCGAAATTTTACGGCAGCGCGGTGTTCGCGTTGTTGAGCCCGATTCGGGACACCTGGCATGCGGCATGGTCGGTCCAGGCCGCATGGCTGAACCGGAATGGATCGCAAATGCAGTACTCAACGCCCTGGGACGGAGCCACGATCTGGCCGGCGAAGTGGTGCTGGTAACGGCCGGCGGCACGCGCGAGGCGCTCGATCCGGTGCGCTTTCTCGGCAATCGCTCCAGCGGCAAGATGGGCTACGCGTTGGCAGAGGCGGCGCAAAGCCGTGGCGCACGTGTGATCCTCGTGAGCGGACCTTCCGCCTTGTATCCACCGGCACACTGCGAAGTCGTGAAGGTCACGACGGCCGACGAAATGCGAGCCGCGGTGCTGAGGCGCATGACGGAGGCAACGGTAGTGATCAAGGCGGCGGCCGTCGCCGATTATCGCCCCAGCATCGTCGCCGATCAGAAGCTGAAACGGACAGGACCATTGACCGTCGAGCTTTTGCCGACGGAAGACATTCTCGCTGAGGTTGTGCGCCAGCGAAGGCCAGGACAACTGATTGTGGGATTTGCAGCGGAGACGGAGAATCGCCTGGAAAATGGCCGTGCCAAGCTGCTGCGCAAGGGCGCCGATGCCATCGTCATCAACGACGTTTCGCGCGAGGGCGTGGGCTTCGATTCGGATCAGAACGGCGCCACGTTCCTCACGACAACCACGGCCATCGATTTGCCTGAAATGTCGAAGCGCAAGCTGGCCGATCGCATTCTGGATGAGGTTGTGGGTCTGCGCAGGCCGCAGTCGCTGCTGGTGGAGCTTTCGGGGATGGAAAACGAGATTGAGCAGGAAACCGTCTCCGCCGAGACTGGAATGGATGCCACGATTTCCACGCGGCGCGCCATTATGATCGAGTAAGAATGAGCATCGTGGGCCAGCCGAATCCTGATTTGCGCGAGGCCCTGGAATCGCGTCTGCGCTTCTATCGCGATCTAGGCATCGGCGAGTTTTACAGCCGCGATGTCGCGATTGCGTTGCCTGAGGAACCGGACGCTCACGCAGATATCCTGAGCGCAGCATCTGCGGCGCCTGTTATGGAGTCTCCGGTTGTCGAGCAGCCGGCATCGCTTTTCCCTGGAATCGAATCCCACATCTCTACGGAGCCAGCCATCGCACCTCGGAAACCAATGCCATCCGCGCCGCCTGTGCGCGATCCCGTGCCAGCTGATCAGCACTTTGCCGCGCTCAAGCTCATTCGTGAAGAGATCGGCGATTGTACCCGCTGCGAACTCTCCAAGGGCCGCAACAAGATCGTTTTTGGCGATGGCGATCCGAACGCAAAGCTGCTGTTCGTGGGCGAGGGACCGGGTGCGGATGAAGATGCGCAAGGTCTTCCTTTTGTTGGACGTGGGGGACAGTTGTTAAACAATATGATTGGGGCGATGGGGCTGAAGCGCGAGCAGGTCTATATTGCCAATGTTGTGAAGTGCCGCCCGCCTGGCAACCGTACGCCTGAGCCGGATGAGGCGCATACCTGCGTGCCGTTTTTGTTCAATCAGATTGACGTTATCAGGCCGCAAGTGATTGTGGCGCTTGGACAAACGGCTGTGACTTACCTGACGGGAGAGCGCAAGCCCTTGTCTGCCTGGCGGGGCAATGTGCATCCCTTTCGCTATGGGGCGAAGCTGATTGTTACGTATCACCCGGCGTTTCTGCTGCGTGATCCAAATCAGAAAAAGCATGCCTGGGCCGATCTGCAGATCGCCATGCGGGAGCTTGGGTTGGAGCCGCCAGCTCGGAAATAGGCTTCCGGGACCAGATACAGTGCGCAATGTTTGCGTGACGATGCGCAATCCGTGACGGACGATGTGCAATCCGTGACGGACGATGTGCAATCCGCGACGGACGATGCGCAATCCGCGACGGACGATGCGCAATCGCTGCTGCGCAAGGTGCAATCGCTGCGCGACGTTGCGCAATCGGTGTCAGCGCGAATGGTCAGGGCGACCGGCGGACAGTTTGCGGCAGGTTTCCCATTTTTCGTGCTTCCTGATTCGGTATTTATAATTCAGGTCCGAAGACGCCATGACAAATCGTTGTCAACACAGCTCAGCGTGCAAGGGTATCGAACCATCCGCGAAGCTGCGTAACAGAGGGGCGGGATGGAGACATGCTTTCTCCATGATGCGCTTTCAGGGTTTAATTCTGCGCAATAGCGGTTCTTATCAAGGCCTATCAGGTGCGGCTGGGTACGTGCTGCGCACGAATGTGGTTCCCACATCTCAGAAGCGAGATATGGGGCACCGGCCGAGATGCATCAGGAGAATTTAGAAGACCCTAGCGCAATTGGCGGAAGATATTGCTAAAGGAACAAGGCCTTGGAGCGAATGCGACAACGTTCGAAATACGGTACCAGACGGGAGTTCCTTTTGAGAGGGAGCGCCGTGCTCACCGGTATGGCTGCTGGTTTTCAGCTCTCTGCACAAACCCCTGCCGGCCTGCTCAATGCTGAAGAAGGAACGGCGAGAACTGCGGACGGCCCATCGGGACGATTACGGGGGCTAATGGTAGATGCTGGGCGCGTCCCCGAGTCGCTTGACTACTACAAGACGGTGATCAAGTTTTGCGCGGATTGGGAACTGAATGCTCTCCAATTCCGTTTGGCAGACGACCAGGGAAGCGCTCTGCGCTTTTCTTCCGTTCCCGATCTTCTGTTTCATGAGCATGCCTTTGCGCCGGAACAACTGCACGAGCTGGCTCAATTTGCCCGCAGCCACGGCGTAGACCTGATTCCTGAACTGGAATCTTTCGGACATACGGGATACATCACGCGTTCTGTTGCTTATGCGCATTTGCTGGATGAAGAATCGCAGAACTCCGAATTCACGGGCGTTATTCCAGTCCATCCAGAGACGGCGGCGTTATTCAAGAAGCTCTATGGCGAGATTGCCGCTATTTTTCCATCAAGCTTTTTGCATGGTGGATGCGATGAGGTGAATTGGGGAGGCTCGGCGCTTTCCCGCAGCGCGCTTCGCACAAAGAACCGCGCGCAGATCTGGGCAGAATATCTGAATTCCCTCAATCACATTGCGGAGGGACTGGGGAAGCAATTCATCGTTTGGGGAGATATGGTTCTGCACAAGGAGCCGGCCATTCTTGGCCAATTAAGCAAGACCATCATCGTGATGGATTGGAATTACAAGGAAACGAACACAGCAAAAGCTCAAGAAGCTCTGTCGGCGATCCAAGCAAACGGCTCTCGCGCAATTGGGGCACCGGGCTTAATCAGCTACCGGTGGGGACCGCGCGCCGGCGCCGATCAACTTGGGAATATCGACGCATTTGCCGATGCTTATTTTGCTTCTGAGAATCGCAATTCACTAGGCGTGATTCTGACAAATTGGGTGCCAAGCCGTTATATCCAGAATTCCATCTGGGATGGATTTGCATACGCAGCAGTGGCATTCAAGAATGGAAAAGCAACTGCTCGTAACGCAGGATTTCGGCGCTTTGTAGAAAAGCACTATGGGGCAGGCTGGGACGATGTCTGGGAGGAAGCATTCCGTCTAATCTATGAGGCTGCGCCCCAGGTCACAGGAAGAGACGCGGCGCCTGGGACCGTGCCGTTGCATGTTCCCTGGAGCAACGATGAGCAGCTTGCTGCATTGATAAAGGACCGATCGCGGCGTTCTTATCCATTTACGCGACTGCGCAGCCTTCTTGCTCAACTGGAGCCGCAAGTGTTGAAGAACCTTGCTGATTTTCAAGCCTTCGAACTTTGCGTGGAATATTTGGAGAAGATGTTCTGGCGCGAGACAATTGTTGTTGAATCCAGCATTACAAAGCCGCTCACGCAGAAGGATGCGAGCCTGGTGATTCAAAGGATCGCAGAGCGCGATCGGGTTTTGGCAGATGTGCTGTCAAAGGATTGGGATCAGGGAAGATTCCCGGATTCGGCTGCAAAGTTGAAACCGCTATTTGGTTTTCAGCCGAAGGATCAACTCCTTTTTCAGTGGGATCGCGCAGCGCAGTATTCCGCTTCTCTGGCTGGCCATTCGGATCGGTTCTACGAACTCGTGATGGCACACAAGACTGCGTGAGGGTTTGGCAGGGGGTTGCGAGATTCATGCCAGACGGATGGCCGGCGTTCCTACCCAGTCAAATCCACGAGTGGGACAATCTGTGTTCTGCTGGAAGTGCGCATGACTTTGGACAATGCATTGCATAACGGACTTGCCGTTCACGTGGCGAACACTCGTGTAGCCATGGGCAATCGGGCAGGAGCGGACATCGCGAGCGAGATTCGCAGGTGTCTACAGAAGCAGCCTCGCGTTCGCATCGTTTTTGCCGCGGCACCGAGCCAGAGCGAAATGCTCGCGGCGCTGTGCAAAGAAGAGGACATCGATTGGTCTCGTGTCACTGCATTTCATATGGATGAGTACATTGGACTGCCCGCACTCGCACCGCAGCGTTTTGCAGTGTGGCTGCGGCACGCGATCTTCGATCGACTGCCATTTGGAGCTGTGCATCCGATCGAACCGGGTGACGATCCTGCGCAAGCGGCGGTTGCTTATGCGTCGAAGTTGAAAGAGGCTCCGATTGATATCGTGTGCTGCGGAATCGGCATCAATGGTCATCTTGCATTTAACGATCCGCCTGCCGACTTTGACGATCCGCTCACTGTCAAAGTTGTAAATCTCGACGCAGAGTGCCGTCATCAACAGGTAGTTGATCGTTGTTTTGATGAGCTCAGCGAGGTGCCGCTCCGTGCGCTCACCATGACGGTACCGGCGCTTCTGGCGGGGCGTGCGGTCTTTTGCACGGTTCCCGGAGAACACAAACAAACTGCTGTTCGCCGTGCGCTTCAGGGACCGCTCGATCCCATGTGTCCAGCCTCAGTCTTGCGCCGGCATGGGCATTGTACGATCTATCTTGATCGCGATTCGGCGCCAGAACCACAACGCTTTGAAAACGCTCCAGAACGCTGATCACGCTCACTTCAGACGTGCAGGGATTTCAGGTAAGGGACGCTTGGCGGCATCAGCGCCGGATCTTCTTCGAGCTCGACGAAGTAGTTCTTTATGCCGCCTGTTTTTGCGGCTGTAAATACTGCTTTCCAATTCACGACGCCCTTGCCCAGCGGAACCTCGCGGAAGCCGGATTTGGTGGAGGGGTCTTTTACCCAATCCTGGCAGTGCATTGAGAGGAAGCGGCCTGGGTATTTATGGAAGTAGGTCACCGGGTTGTAGCCGACCTGCATGCTGGAGACCTGAAACTGGAGCCTGGTGGTTTCGGGATTGAGCTCGGCGATCATCATGTCGTAGACCGGTTTGCCGTCGATGTATGCAGAGACGAAGCCCTCATTGTGCAGCAAGGCGACGATGCCTGCGGCGTGCGCCTTTTCGGCGAAGACGTTGAAGGGCTCGACGTAGCGTTTTACGTCATCGACTGTCTGGGTGGTCGTTGGGTCGAAGGGGCCGAGCGCGGCGATGGCCATCTGCGTCATGCCGAAGTCCTTCGCGTAGGCGATGCTCTTGTCCGGTGTTTTAAAG
Organism: uncultured Acidobacteriota bacterium; assembly: GCA_963720285.1. Classification (GTDB taxonomy): domain Bacteria; phylum Acidobacteriota; class Terriglobia; order Terriglobales; family Acidobacteriaceae; genus Acidicapsa. The sequence goes on along the minus strand of CAVREZ010000010.1, from coordinate 434,161 downwards.
AGCTCGTCCGGCGACCAGTGCGCGGAGATGCAGCCCAGGCCCCAGTCGCTGAGCATACGCCGTAGTTCCTGAGGCGTGTATTTCTGGAGGCTTGCGAAATCGTCGTAGCCGTAGGGTGAGCAGAGCTCGATCTGAGTGAAGCCGGCTGCGCTTAATCCCTTCATGGTGCCGGCGAAGTCGGTGCCGATCGACTTGCGCACAGGGTAGGTCTGGCAGCCGATGGGCAGGCCAAGCGGATCGGCGGATAGATATCGCGTGGCGGAGAGAAGAGCGGAAGCAGCAGCGCTGCCCATGAGAAATGTTCTGCGATTCATCGTGTGCGTTGCCCTCGTGAAGCGATCGAAAAAACTATAGCATCCACGAGCATTCACGGTGGTTGGCCATTCGATACGGATTGCGCGCTTTGTACAGGGATGCTTGCGGCTGTGCTGCCGGCGATGTTGTGCGTGGATGCCTTAGCGGGCGCGCCGGAGACGGGTGCGCATGCGAGAGATGCGGCTTACTGATCGCGCCAGAGAGCGACGCCGCCGAGCAGGCCTTCTTCGTTGCTCACGATGCGGGTGTTGTGCGGCAGGTCGAATTTGATCAGCTTGGAGTTGCCGCCGCCGATGTGCAGGAAGTCCCAGTTGAAGAGCTGAGAGGTCTGCGCGATGGCATCTTGCACCAGCACATTCCAGCGCTTCTTGCCGTACTTCTTGAGGCCGCGCATGCCGACGTAGTCTTCGTAGGTCTTCTTGCGCCAGGGATGGTGGGCCAGTTCGAGGCCGGGGCAGAGATGGCCGTTGGTGAAGAGAGAGGAGCCCATGCCTGTGCCGAGAGTCAGGCATAGCTCGACGCCCTTGCCGAAGATGGCTCCGTAGCCCTGGATGGAGGCGTCATTGGCGACGCGGACAGGCTTTCCCCATTGTTCCATGAGGGTTTCCTGGAGAGGAAAGCCGGCCCAGGCGGGATGGAGGTTATGCGCTTCGAGGGTGACTCCGTTCTTGAGGACGCCGGGAAAGCCGACGGAAGCGCGATCGAAGTTGGCCAACTGCGGCGGCAGTTCATGGCGGAGCTCTTCGATGGCGTGAATCACGCGGTGAGGCGTGGGGTCGGTGGGGGTGAGTGCGCGAAGACGCTCGGTCAAAGGCTGGCCTGATGCGTCGAGCAGCATGATCTTGATGCCGGTACCGCCAATGTCGACCGTGAGCGTCACGGGTCCCTGCGTGGGTTTGGAGGCAGGTTTGCGGACTGGTTTGGAAGAGGATTTCGCGGAGGACCTGGAGGCGGAGGGCTTGGAGGCGGAAGGCTTGGAGGCGGAAGACTTGGAGGCGGAAGACTTTGCAGGCTTGGTCATCAGCAAACGATTGTATATGCGCGGACACGGTGGTGGTCGAGCCGCAGGAAGCAGGGTCAGTGGGTCAGGTTGATTTTCAGCGACGGCGTTTGCTGCTCAGCGGAACGAAAAAAGGACGAAGGCAATGGTGAATAAAACGATCAAATGGACTGGTGTGAGTAGAGCTCCCATCGAATACTCCTCGCTTTGTCGCGCGATCGTACCATGCTTGAGATTCAAGCATGATGAGGTGCCGGATACAGCTGACTAAACTGGAGACTGGTCACTATGCCCAAATTTTGCGAAGTAGCGCTGCCGGTGCCACTGGACCGTACGTTTACGTACGCGGTGAGCGACGGCGTGTCTCCGCAGCGGGGCGCGCGGGTGATTGTGCCGTTTCGCAACGAGAAGCTGATTGGGGTGGTGACGGAAGCGCATGAGCGCGCTCCGGAGGAGTTCGAGGCCAAGCCGGTGGAGTCGCTGGTGGATGAAGTGCCGCTGCTGTCGGCACGACTGATGGAGCTTGGCGAGTGGATGGCGCAGTACTATCTGGCTCCGATCGGGGAAGTGCTGCGCGGCATGCTGCCGCTGACGGCGGAGGTTCGGCGCACCGTCTATTACAGGATTGCGGACGCAGGCCGCGATGCGCTGGCGAAGAGCCACGACGGGTCCGACAACGGGTCTGACAAAGGGACAACGCGGAGCCGCAGGCGGCAGGGTGATTCGGATGATGCCGAGGTGAAAGTGCTGGAGCGGCTGGCGGATGGCGAGCCGGTGAAGGTGAGCACGCTGCGGACGGCGACGGCCGCGAGTCTGCCGCTGCTGGCGGGGCTGGTGCGGAAGAGGTGGATTGCGCGTGAGACCTCCGCGGTGGAGCGCGATGCGCGTCGTGATCGAGCGGTTTGTTGTGCTCGATACAGGATGCGCGGCTGCCGGTGCTGACGGCGAAGCAGCAGGCGATTCTGGCGGAGCTGGCGGCGTGCGGCGGATGAGATGCCGCTGGCGGCGCTGCGCGAGAAGGACACGTCGGCGAGCTCGCTGCAGACGCTGGTCCGGCGCGGGCTGGTGCGAATCGAGGAGCGGCAGGCGGCGTTCCGCTTGAGTGGGCTGGGGCCTCGAAGACGGGCCATGCGTCTCAACGAAGCACAGATGGAGGCGCTGGCCTCGATTGCGACGGCACGTAAGCTTTCAGCCGTTTCTGCTGCATGGAGTGACGGGATCGGGCAAGACAGCTGTGTATCTGGCGGCGATGCAGCGGGTACTGGATGCAGGGCAAAGGCGCGATTCTGCTGGTGCCGGAGATTGGGTTGACGCCTGCGGCCGCGGCGCAGCTCGATGCGACCTTTGGCAATCGCGTGGCGTTGCTGCACTCGGCGCTCACGCCGGCGGAGCGGTCCGAGCAGTGGCATCGCATCCGGCGCGGCGAAGCGCCGATTGTGGTGGGCACGCGCTCGGCGGTCTTTGCGCCGGTGCCGAACCTCGGTCTGATTCTGGTGGATGAGGAGCACGACCAGAGCTACAAGCAGGAGGAAACGTCCGCGGTACAACGCGCGCGATGTAGCGGTGATGCGGGCCAAGCTGGAGGAGCTGCCGGTGGTGCTGGGGTCGGCGACGCCTTCGCTGGAGAGCTGGCATAACGCGGAGACAGGCAAGTACACGCGGATCGCGATGAGCTGAGCGGTGTGAACCGGCGTCCGCTGCCGGCAGGTGGAACTCGTCGATATGCGGATGGAGTTTCAGCAGACGGGGAAGGAGCAGCTTTTTTCGCGGTCGCTGATTGCGGAGACGCAGGCGGCGCTGGATCGCGGCGAGCAGACGATGATTCTGCTGAACCGGCGCGGTTACTCGTTTGTGGTGCATGTGCCGCGCGTGCGGGGAAAAGCTGGAGTGCGTGAACTGCGCGATCTCGCTGACGCATCACAAGTCGTCGCAATCGACTCGAAGATGTGGCCATGGTGGGGCAGCGGCTGGAGTGTCACTACTGCGGCTATCGGCGCACGGTGCCGAAGATTTGCCCGAAGTGCGAGAGCGAACATTTGTACTATCTGGGCGCGGGATCGCAGCAGGGCGAGGAGCGGCTGCAGGAGATCTTTCCGGCGGCGCGGATTGGACGTATGGACCGCGATACGGTGCGCGGGCGCGTCGACATGGAGCGGCTGCTGGCGCGGCTGCACTCGGGCGAGATCAACCTGCTTGTCGGTACGCAGATGATCGCTAAGGGCCATGATGTGCATGGAGTGACGTTTGTGGGTGTGGTTGGCTGCGATCATGCGCTGTCGATGCCGGATTTTCGCGCTGCCGAACGGGTCTTTCAATTGATGACGCAGGTATCGGGCCGGGCAGGCCGGGGCGAGCTGCCGGGGCGCGTGGTGGTGCAGACCTACTATCCCGATCACTACGCGATCCTGGCGGCCTCGCACGCACGATTACGCGGGCTTTGTGGACGCGGGAGCTGAAGTACCGGCGATGGATGCACTATCCGCCGTTTGGCGTGCTGGCGAATCTGCTGATGGTATCGAAGAAGCTGGAGGAGGCGGCGCGGCTGGTCGGCGGAGCTGGGGAAGTGGTTTCAGAGGGCAGCGCCGGAAGGCGTGCGGGTGCTTGGGCCCTGCACCGCGCCGATTGCGCGTATCAAGGAGATTTACCGCTTTCACCTGATTCTCAAGGCTAGTTCGCGCAAGGCGCTGAATGCGGCTCTGCGGAGTGCGGCGCGTCATGCGGAGGATGCCGGCATTCCGCGGCGCAACCTGATGGTGGATGTGGATGCGCTGCGGCTGCTCTAAATGTGGAGACTCAAGAGAGGGTTCTGCTTCTACTGTGTACCTTCTCAAGTCAGAGATCAAAAACTCGCCTCAGGGGCTGAAGCCCGGATGATGGTGTTGGCTTTTGTGGCGGGGATAAATCCCGGGCCTACCTTTCTTACAGGTTTGTCAGCATCCTCAGATCGCGCTTTTTCATGTCTTACAGGTTTGTCAGCATCCTCGGATACGCGGTTTTTCGTGAGGAAAAACCGCGTATTTTGGTGGTTCAGGCATACGCCCGATGAAGGACTGCTTTAGTGGCTGGAGACCGCTTGCTCGGCCAGTTCGTGGAGGCCGGCGCTGTTGTCGGGTCGGGTGTAGAACATGTGACCGCCGGGAAACTCGTGGATTGAGAGTTGCCCCGCGAGGGTCGGCGGGAGCTGGTTCTGAGTGAGGATTGAGCCCATGAAGGGGCATGAGAGATCGTTCCAGCCGTGGAAGATGACCACATGGAACTTGGGGTCGGCGGCGATGGCTTCGCGCATATCAGGCACGGAGCCGCGTCGGGTTTCGGGGTTTTGACGATCCCACTGACGGCCTACATCCGACGACAGCAGCTCGTACTGCTTCCGTCTTCCAGCCCACGGTGACAGTGACAAAGTTGACCATGGCCTCGGTAATGGTGGCCTTGCCGCTTTCGAGAATAGGGTCTCCCGACTGCTGCATCGAGGAGTACGGGAAAGGGTCAGGATCGGTGACGTTGGAATCGTAGACGGAGCCGATGGTGCCCTGATCGCGGTGAATTTCACGGTGAAAGGCACGTGTTTCGATGCGGCCGCCGGAGCGCTTGACGAACTCGGGTGAGAGACCGGTCATCTCGGTGACGTGCTGAATCATGGTGTTGGTGGCGGCAGGGTCGGAGGGGCCTTTGATGAGGGTGGCGGCGTAATCGCCTTCATCGTAGGCGATGACATCCTTCATGGCCTCGGGGGTGAGCTTGTGTTCGTTTTCAAGGTGGGCAGCGGTTACCGAGGGGAGAGTTATCATCCACGGGACCGGGGAAAGGTTGCCGTCGCCGAAGCTGGGGTTGAGATAGGGACTAACGAGGAATAGACCGTTGACGCCACGCCAAGGTTCAGTCTGCAGGTAATGCGCCATGCGCGGGCCTCGGTAGCCGCCGTAGCTCTCACCCAGGAGGTATTTCCTGGAGGGCATGCGCTCATTTTGGGTCAGCCACTTATAAATGACCGTCGAGAGGTACTCGACATCCTGGGTAGGGCCGTAGAAGAGCTTGCGGCTCTCCGCTTCATCGACGAGAGAGCGGGAGAAGCCAGTGCCGATGGGGTCGAGGAAGACCTCGTCGGTGAAGTCGAGCCACGTGCCGGGGTTGTCGGTGAGGCTGGGAGGGTCCGAAGGCGAGTTGCCTGCATTGCCGAAGGTGACGTGCTTGGGGCCGACGGCGCCGAAGTTGAGATAACCGGAGGCCGCGCCAGGGCCGCCATTGAAGGCGAAAAGCACAGGGCGGCCGGCGTGATCGCCATCCAGGATGTAGGAGGTGAAGACGACTTCGCCGGTGGCGTGGCCGTCGGGCGCGGTGAGCTTGATGGTGCCGATGGTAGCGGTGTAGTGGAGGGTCTTGCCGTGGACGGTTATGGTTTGGGCGACGGACTTATCGGCGGAGAGAGGCTCGAGCTTGATTTCGGTATGCTTGGCGGGGGTGCCGGCGTCCGGCGCTGCTTGCGCTGGCTCGGGCCGGTTGTGCGCTGCGCAAAAAGCACAGAGGAGCAAGGCACGAACACAGACGTGGTCAGAAGGATCGCAGAAGCGATTCGATGGAGATTCATGGCAGCTATAGTAATTGCGATCCCAGCGGGCGCTGCAAGGATTCGCTGGAATACGGCGAAACAATAGCGGTCTGCGCCAGTGATCGGCCTCGTTATTCGCCAAAGCGAAGGGTTTCGACCGGCTTTCAGCCGGTAGTCGTTCAGGCTTTGCGCAGCGCGAAGGAATGCTCGAATTGCATTTCAATGGCATGCCGGCAAAGGGACGCAAAAGCCTCCGGTAAATGTTTCCAACTGCTCTGCCGATGAAGCGGAAGCGGGCGTGAAACGCTGTTCGATATCCAACGCCTATCTGGCAGCAACGTAGCACATGGATACGGCTTTCGGGGGATGTTATGATATTCTCAAAGTTCTTATTCTTGGCCGATGAGAGAGTCTAGCGGGCACGCCGATATTCCTAAGGATGTCAAAGGCGATTGCGGGAGCCGGCTGTACCCAGTCCTATCCGACGGCGGGTAGAGCTGACACAGATCCTTAAAGAACCCCCGGGAATACAGGTGATTGATCATCATGGGGAACTGGACGGTCGATGCAGCTTCCAGAACGATTGCGGCGAAAGCAGAAAAACCCAAATTGGAATGGGCAAGGCTCGAGCAACATTTGCAGGAGATCGGCATCCTGCAGTCGTCGCTTATCGCATCGCGCGTAACTTTTCCCCTGCGGCGATACTGATTGCCTATTGGTTCTTCCTACCACCCTGGCCTGATGTTTCAAGGGCCGGCGTGGTGGTACGTTCCGCGCGTGAGTGTGCTGGAAACCCTGATGCTCGGGGCTGTGACATTGATTTCGCGCATGGCGACCGGACGCAGCCATTCGCCGGGCGCCGGCATCGCTGCACAAAGAAGCGGCGAGTGGTTTTGGCCGCACTTCTCTGCGCGCTGGCGATGTATCCAGCCTGCTGTCAAGCTCGATTGGCAGACATCTGCTGGTCGGCGGAGGTTTTTTCTTGGGTTTCTCTGCTGAGTCTTTTCTTCTTGTTGGGGCATGCTTTATCGGCTGGATGTCGATCGACACGATCATCCCCAAGCGCGAAGTGTTGATCGTGGGCTCCGGGCGCGGCGGCCAGGCTGCCTTTGACGAGATGGCCGATTCGCCGGTGTATAACGTGGTCGGCGTACTGGACGACGACTTTGTAGGCACGGGCAGATGCGTGAGCGTTACCTGGGCGGACTGGACCTGCTCGATCCGCTGCTGAAAGAGAATCCGGTCTCGGTGGTGTATTGCTCGCTGCCGGTGAAGTCGATGTATGAGCCGATTCAGCAGGTGATTGCGGTATGCGAGCAATTCGGCGTGGAAGTGCGGCACTCTTCGCATCTGTTCCAGACCAAGATTGCGAGACTGGATCGCAAGCCGGGCAAGAACTACTCGATTCTGCGGATGGTTCGCGACGACTCGACGCGCTATGCGAAGCGGGCCTTTGATATTCCGGGGCGGGCGTTGTTGCTGCTTCTGTCGGCTGCCGGTTCTTATGCTGGCGGCGGCATCGCGATCAGGCTCACAAGCTCGGGACCGATCTTCTTCTCTCAGGATCGCTATGGGCTTGCATCGCAGGCGTTTCCGCATGTTCAAGTTGCGGACGATGGTGGTGAATGCCGAAGTGCTGCAGTCGCAGCTGGAACACCAGAATGAGTTCGGGCGGCCCGGTCTTCAAGATTCAAGCAAGACCCGCGGTTACCCAGGTCGGAGCGTTTCTGCGCAAGACGACCATCGATGAACTGCCACAGTTGTGGAATGTGCTGTTCGGGCGATATGTCGCTGGTGGGGCCGAGGCCGATGTCGGTGCGGGATGTGCTGCAAGTATTGAGAATTCTTCGCATCTGCGCCGCTTCAGTGTGATGCCGGGCATTACCTGCATCTGGCAGATGAGCGGACGTAACAACACCGATTTCGAGAACTGGGTTCGCCAGGACCTGGAATATATCGATTCCTGGTCGCTGCTGCTGGATATGAAGATACTGATTGGGACTGTTCCGGCGGTGCTGTGGGGCAAAGGCGCGATGTGAAGGGATAGTGTGAGTGTGGAGTGTGAGCGTGAGAAGCCGCACATTTGGCTTGTGCATAACTTAATCAGCTTCGATCTTCAGTTATTTAGAGTGTAAAGTTACACCGTACTTCACACTCCACACTCACACTGTATTACTCCGTCGGAGCTATGGCGAGTGCTTCGGCGATCTCAAGCAGGATTGCTTCGGCGGCGAGTCGGGATGATCGGCCTGCGTGATCGGGCGGCCTACAACGAGATAACTGGCTCCGGCGGTCGAGCGCGCTAGGTGGGCGTGGCGATGCGCTTCTGATCGCGGGTTTCGCTCCCGGATGGACGGATTCCCAGGAGTTACCAACGCTGCGGCGGGGCCGGCCAGGCGCGGAGAGCCGCTGCTTCCTGAGGGGAGCAGACGAAGCCACTGATTCCAGCTTCGAGACCAGTTTGTGCGAGCAGATGAACCTGCTCAGCGGGGGAGCGGGAAATGCCGGTGGCTGCGAGCTGGGCCTGATCCATGCTGGTGAGGACCGTGACGGCGAGCAGTTGAGGGGGCGACGGAAGCGGTCGCGGCTTCCGGGCGGCGGCTAGCATTGCAGGGCCGCCGGCAGCGTGGATGGTGAGCATGGCGCGCCCAGAGAGGCCGGCCGAGCGTACCGCCGCCGCCACGGTGTTGGGGATGTCGTGGAGCTTGAGGTCGAGGAAGACGGAATGGCCGCGCTTGACGAGTTGCTCAACGATGGCCGGCCCGGAAGCGATGAAGAGCTCCAGGCCGACCTTGAACCATTGGCACTGATCGTTCAACCGGTCTGCAAAGCTCAGGGCGGCGTCAGCCTCGGGAAAATCGAGAGCCACGATCAGCTTTTGCCTGGCGCTTTCGTAGGGAGAAAGCTCGGACTGAGACTCAGACGTGGCCCTGCCGGTGCGCTGCTCAGCCATAGCTTCTACTCCAGATCGGATTTTGTTAACGAGATGCGGAGAAGGTCGTAGACGGTCCGAGTTCAGGCCAGTTGAGCAATGCTGCCTCGGCCCCATCGACTCTTTCCAGGCGCACGCGCACACTGCCTTTTCCATTAAAGCCTAACGAACGGGCTGCCCCATAGGAGAGATCAAGGATGCGACCGGATGGAACCGGGCCGCGATCGTTGACGCGCACCATGACGGAGCGCCGATTGCTCAGGTTCGTTACCCGGAGCAATGTCCCGATAGGCAGCGAGCGATGCGCGCAGGTGAGCAGGTTCAGATCGAAGGCCTCACCACTAGCGGTGAGATGACCCTGAAAGCGCCGCCCGTACCAACTGGCGCGGCCTACCTGAATCCACTTGCGGGATTTTGACGCGTTCGAATCAGTGCGTGGATGCGAACTCTCAGCGCTGTGTGCCGAAACCGCTGCCACCGTTACCACTAGCGCAAGAGCAGCCGCGGTAAAGGAGCGATATCGGTTGCGGGCGGTACATACGATTTTTGTCTGCATAGGCAACTCCACCAAGGATATCGGTTGCGGAGTACCAAGTCAAAGATTTGACGCAATTTATGGCCAGTTTTGGGCAGTGTCGCCGAGCCTCTGTGAGCTCTTGCGATTTGCAGTCGTTGTTTACTGAAAGATTATTAGTAATTCAGTAAAAGCGGTGATTCGGGAGTTAAGTCCTTTGTGGAGAGCTGCTTTGCATGTTGACTGATTTTCAAACAGATTGGCAGGCACATAACCTTTCTGGAGGCAAGCGGCAAAGAGAAAGCAAAAAGTGGACGCACCGAATTTTAGTACGGCCGGCTGCTGGAAGGGTGAATTATTTTTCGGGTGATGTTCGAGCTAGCTGACGGCTGGGAGAGGTTTCGCCGGATCTTTCTCAGGCTGCAGATCCTCGTGAGTGGGGAGAAATCGTTTGAGATACCGCAGTGGATCGTCGCTGACCGCCATCTGGCGGAGGTGGTATTTCCAGAAATCTGCTTTGAGGGTGCGGCGCGTGAAAGGCTTGCGGTTTATGGTGACGACCTGGCCTCTGACGTTGAGCCGGGAGTAGGTGGCGGCAGGAACGATGAAGTTCATCTGCGCACCCGGCTGCCAGAAGGCCTGGGCGAATTCATGAGAGAAAACCAAGGCGAAGTAGCGACTGCCGGAGGCGAGAAACGAGATGGCTTCGTCCGTTCCGGGCCAGTCGGCGGCAATGTTGTTCCGATACCAGCGGTCGAGTTCAAAGCCGTTGGCGTGCGCCTGGCCGACAAGTAAGTGCAGCGTGTGAATACGAGTCATCCGACCTTTCCTGCGACGATCCATGCTCTGGACCCCTTTCTTTCAGGCGATTTGCCATGAACAACACCCAGGCATGCATCGAAACAAGAAGAAGTAGCGAACTCTACTTTGCCGCGAATGGTCTTACTAAAGTTGGCGGCGTGTTTTCATCATGCCGGAATGCTATTCGAAAAAGGGGGAGTGCGGGGTGAAGAAATATCCCGTCCTCCTGCTGGTATTAACGTCAAAGGAAGGCCTGTCTCCTTTTGAGGCTCCGGGACTTGATGAGCAGGGAGAATCGAGAATTTCGCTCTAGGAAAAGGGAGGACCCTGCGGGAGCTTTGGTGTCAGGACAGGTTTCAAGGGGTCTGACTGGAAAGCCGGGTACAGGGGACGCAGGAGGACGATTGAGGTTGAGGACGTTGGGTTGGGCGGTGTTGTTAGGTTGCGCGGGTTGGATGACCGGTGTTTCGGCGAGGGCTGAAATACACGGGGATGCGCTGCGCGACGATCCCGAGGTGAAGGAAGCCTACCGCTATTTCTACGATCTGGATTACACGAATTGTATTGCTCTGTTTGAGAAAGTGCAGGCGTCGCATCCCGGCTCTCCGGATGCGACGACGTTTCTGTTGGAGGCGAGGGTCTTTCAGGAGCTCTACCGGCAGGATCTGCTGGACACGACGTTTTACGCCAATGACGGCTTTCTGACAGGCAAGCATCCGACGCCGGAGGACCCGGCTGTTCGGGATCGCATCTTTGGGCTGGAAGAGCAGGTAGAGCGCGAGGCGGGTACGCGGCTGAGCAAGAACCCCCGAGATGTGGATGCGCTTTATGCTCGCGGCTGGGCGCGCAGTCTGAAGGCGGCTTACATGGCGATGGTGGAGCGGGGATTCAGCGCGTGCTTTCATCTGGCACTGGCTGCTCATAGTGACGAGGTAAAGGTGCTGCAGATCGATCCTGAGTATGAGGACGCGAAGCTGGTGGCGGGAACATATCAGTACGTGATCGGGGCGCTGCCGTGGGGATTCAAGTTTCTGTTTGGGTTTGCGGGGCATTACGGGCTCGAAGTCGCGTGGGCTGGAGATGTTGCGGGACGACTTCGAGCATGGGCCGATGACTTCGGCGGAGGCAGGGACGGTGCTGGCGCTGTTTCTGCGGCGGGAGTCGAAATATCAGGAAGCCATTATGGTGGTTCGCAGCCTGGCGGCCAAGTATCCGCACGACTTTCTTTTCCATCTTGAAGAAGCGAACCTTCGCAAGGATGCCGGCGAAGGAATGGCGGCCGCCAAGGCTTATGAAGACCTGATCGAGGATGCGAAGAAGCCGGGATATTTCCCGTCTTCGCATATGGAACTGGCGTACTTTGGACTTGGCCAGGCCTTGCAAGGGCAGCGGCGCTATGATGACGCTGCTCAGGCGTATGAGCAGGCGGCGTGGACGCAGGGAGTGGGCGCGGAGCTGAAGCGCCGGTCGCTGGTGGAGGCGGGCAAGGCGCATGACCTTAGCGGCCAGCGGGCGAAGGCAGTGCAGGATTATCAGTGGGCGATCGATAACGGGGCCGATACTACGCAGGGTGAGATTGCAAAAAAGCTCCTGAAAACGCCATACAGCGAGTAACAGGAGGCTCCGGACGAAAATCGAAAAATTCGCCTGAGGGGTTGAAGAGATGCGGGAAAATCCGTCCCTCAGGGGCTAAGAGCACCGTCTTGACCGGTTTTACGTACGGGCTGAAGCCCGTACCCTTCATGCTGAAGCCCGTATCCTTCATTTTGATGTGCGCTCTTTCGAGAGAAAGCTTGGTTTGAGTTTTTCCGTAGCCTGTGAAGCCGGATGATTGTGTTGGCTTTGTGCCGGGGGTAAATCTCCGGCCTACCTTTTTGATGAGGGCCTACGTATTTCGTGAGTTGGTCAACATCCTGAGTAATAGGCGTAGAGTCCGGGCCGGAAAAACGGAACTGGCAGCCGCACCCCAACGTATGCAACAGTAGGCTGACATCAGGATCAGCCGGGAGGATGCGAAATGGCCGCTTACTGCAGCAACTGTGGGAGCCTGTTACCGTTTGGGTCACGATTCTGTTCGACATGCGGGGAGCGCCGTAACGGGATTTCCCGGTCCCGGATATGTGCCTTACGCTCCGAGGCTGGTGCGGCCCCTTTTTGGGCGGCAGGTGGCGGGTGTCTGCATTGGATTTGCGCGGACCTATGGATGGGATGTGGGACTGGTCAGGATTCTGACTGTCATTGGCGCGATCTTCCTCTTCCCGGTGGTGGAGATCGTCTACGCGGCCTGCTGGATTGGTATTCCGGAGGAGCCGGTGGGTGAGATGCCGATGGGCCATCCAGCGCCTCCGCCGCCATCACAGGCAAGCTAAGGGCACGATTTGCGGATGGGATGAGGGGCTGCCGGTGCTGGCAGCCTCTTCTGCTAGGCTCAGAGCAGACGATTCCTTTATTCAGCGCTATTCAGGCTGACCCTTGTCCCGACTCCCTCAAATTTCTTCTTCGCGTCCGTTCAATATCCAGCGGACGATGCTCCGCTGCAGTTGCGGTGCACACTCGTTATGCAGAATTGGCAAAGCAGTTTGGCACGCCGCTCTATGTGTATTGCGGCGATCAGATTGCTGGAGCGGCTGGGGCTGTTTCAGCAGGCGCTGGCGCGGCCGGCCGCACCTGGTTTGCTACGCGGTGAAGGCGAACTCGGCGCTGGCGATTCTGAAGCTGCTGGCGGATCGTGGCGCGGGATTCGATATTGTCTCGGGCGGCGAGCTGGAGCGGGTGCTGGCGGCCGCGCCCGAGGCTGCGGGCCGGGTGGTCTTTTCCGGCGTGGGCAAGACGGCTGCGGAGATCGATCTGGCGCTCGAAGGCCGGAGATTCTGGAGTTCAATGTGGAGAGCGAAGCGGAGCTGACGCTGCTGGCCGAGCGCGCGCGCAAGCTGAAGACGCGGGCGCGGTTTGCGTTGCGCGTGAATCCCGATGTGTTTGCGGAGACGCATCCTTATATCTCGACCGGGCTGCGCGAGCACAAGTTCGGCATCGACATTCGCGCAGGCGCGGGCGATCTACAAGAGCGCGGCGAAGCAATCGCTGGCTTGAGGCGCATGGCGTCAGCGTGCACATCGGCTCGCAGATTCGCTCGGCGGAGCCGTTTGGCGCGGCGATGGAGCGCGTGGCGCAAGCTGGTGCGCGCAGCTTGCGCAGGACGGCATTGCGATCAAGCGCGGTGGATGCCGGCGGCGGCCTGGGCATCGATTATCACGGCGGCTCCGGGCTTCGATCGCGGCAGGCGCAAGGTGCGCGGAGTATGCGCGCGGCGCTTGAAGGCGCGCTCGCAGGGTTCGACGTGCAAGCTGCTGATCGAGCCGGGACGGTTTCTGGTGGCGCAGGCGGGGGCGCTGGTGACGCGCGTGCTGTATGTGAAGCGCAACGGCAAAAAGACCTTTGTGATTACCGATGCGGCGATGAACGACCTGATCCGGCCGGCGCTCTACCAGGCGCATCACGAGATTGTGCCGGTGCGCCGCGGGCAGGGCAAGCGCGCGGCGGTGGATGTGGTGGGCCCGGTGTGCGAGTCGGGCGACTTTTTTGCGCGCGACCGCAAGCTGGCGCCGGTGAAGCCGGGCGATCTGGTGGCGCTGCTCGATGCGGGCGCTTACGGCATGGCGCAGAGCTCGAACTACAATACGCGTCCGCGCGCGGCGGAGGTGCTGGTGGAGGGCGCAAAGGCGCGGCTGATCCGGCGGCGCGAGACCATGGCGGATTTGCTGGGGCCGGAGATGGTCTGAGCGCCGCGCTCCTGTACGAAATCGATTGCTGACACTTCGAAAGCCTCTCTGGTATCGTGTTTGCGCGGGAATTCCGCAATGCAAATTGGAGATGCAGGCTAGATCCGCGCTGGTACTTGCGGATTGACGCTCGGCGTTTGTCCGCTGTCGCCAACGCCGATTCACTGACAGTGAAAACTGCACAAGGCAAGATTCACGGCAAGCCGATCAACGACGGCAAGGTGCGCGCGTTTCTGGGCATTCCGTATGCTGCGCCGCCGGTGGGCGATCTGCGCTGGAAGGCTCCGGAGCCGCCGAAGAAGTGGACGGCGAGTTTGATGCGACGAAGTGGGGACGGCGCTGCGCGCAGAACCCCGTCTTCGACGACATGATTTTTCAGGACAGCACGGGGCCCGGTGACAAGGGCTCGGAAGACTGCCTTTCGCTGAATGTCTACACGCCTGCCGCGCAAAGGAAAAGGCGAAGCTGCCGGTGATGTTCTGGATTCATGGCGGCGGGTATTCGGGCGGCAGCGCATCGGAGCCGCGGCACAATGGCGACTTTCATGCCGCCGAAGGGCGTGGTGCTGGTCACGATCAATTACCGGCTTGGCGTCTTCGGATTTCTGGCGACTGCCAGAGCTGGCAACGGAGGCAGGGCGGCTCGGCGGGCAACTACGGGCTGATGGACATGGTGGCCGCGCTGCAGTGGGTGAAGAAGAATATCGGCGACTTTGGCGGCGACCCGGATAATGTGACGATCTTTGGCGAGAGCGCGGGATCGTTTGCGGCGAGCACGCTGATGGCTGCTCCGCCTGCGCAAGGGCTGTTTGCGAAGGCGATTGGCGAGAGTGGCGGCGCGGTTGCGTCGGGTCCGCTGTCGATGCAGACGGTTTCCGTAGTAGGCCCCAAGGAAGATGACTGGGCAAAGGCAAATCTTGGAACGACTTCGCTTGCCGAGTTGCGGGCGATGCCGACGGACAAGATTCTGGCCGCGGCCGGAAAGCGCGGTACGGTAGGTTTTGGGCCGGACATCGATGGCAAATTCCTGACAGAGGCGCCGGTGGATATCTACACGGCTGGACAGCAGGCGAAGGTTCCACTGCTGGCTGGGTTCAACCGAGATGAGGGATTCTTCCTCGGCGCGGGTATGACAGTTGAGAAATGGAAGGCGATGGCAGCGCAGCGCTTTCCCGAGAAGGTGGATGAGTTCCTGAAGCTGTTCCCGGGGAATACGGACGCAGAGGCCATGCGTTCGGCGACGGACTTTGGCGGAGATCAGTTTATTGCCTACGGGACCTGGAAGTGGATTGAGATAGATCGCAAGACGGGCGATAAGGATATCTATCGCTACAAGCTTGATCTTGCGGCACCGCCGAGCAAGTTTCATCCGGGATCGTATGCATTCCATTCGGACGACATCGAGTATGTCTTCGGCACGCTGGATACGCGGCCCGGAGCGACGTGGCGGCCGGAAGATCGCAAGCTGAGTGACCAGATGATGAGCTACTGGACGAACTTCGCGAAGAAGGGCGACCCGAACGGCGTGGATGGAGAAGGGAAGCCGCTACCGGAGTGGCCGAAGTATGGGGAGGGCGATCCGGTACTGCACCTGGATAATCCGATTACGTCGCGTCCGGATGAGAACCAGGGACGGTACGAGTTCTGGGAGTCACAGGAGAAAAAGTAGCTTTCGACGATTACGAGGGCTGTACTTGCGGGGCGGGGCGTGCAAAGCGCTTCGCCCCGCGTTCTTTTGCCCTGGCTGCTTCTTCTTCGCGGGTGTGCGGGGTTGCGGTGGTTGCGAGCGAGGCGAGCAGGCGGGCGGAGATTGCGGCGACGTCATCGACCGCTGCGAGAAACGCTGCTTCGTTGGCCTTGGATGGGCGGGTGAAGCTGCTGATCTTGCGCACGTATTGGAGTGAGGCGGCGCGAATCTCCTCGGGTGTGACGGGCGGATCGAAGTTGAAGAGCATCTTGATGTTTCGGCACATGGGGTTGGTCCTCGCGGTACGTCCGACGCGAGGTTATGCAGACTCGCGCGGTGCTGTCCTAAGCCTATAATGCGGCCATGCTTTCAGAATTTGTTCGGATGGCGATGAAATTCGGTCTGGTGCGTGTGGCCTGCGCAGTAGTTCTAGTGGTGGGTTTGGCGGGAGCGTCGTATGTTGGCTTGGCGCAGGCTCCAGGGACACCGCAGGAAGCGAAACCGACGGTGCCCTCGTGGGCTCATCCGGGGTCGGCGACACATACGCAGGTAGCGCCGCCGGCGGATTTTCATCGGGCGAGCAAGAATTTCGATACGCCAATAGGGATCTTCGACGGGCAGTCGGATGTGGGCGGTGCGGCGATTCCGGGAAGCGCGAGTTACGATGCGGCGACGGGCCAGTACGCGATTCGCTCGGCGGGCTATAACGTCTGGTACACGCGCGATGAGTTTCGTTTTCTGTGGAAGAAGATGAGCGGCGATGTTTCGCTGGCCGCGGATATCAGCTTTCCCGATCTGAACGGTTATGGGGATCGCAAGGCGGTGCTGATTATCCGGCAGGATCTGGAGGACGACTCCAAAGAGGCGCTTGTGGCGTTGCATGGCGCAGGGATGATCCAGCTTGCGCAGCGGCCGGAGAAGGATGTGCGCGTAAAGGATATGGAGTTTCGCGTGGGCGGGCGCGGCAGGCCGGATGGCGCGAGTCCCGACAGCCTGGTGACGGTGAATGCCAGGCGGATCGGCATTGAGAAGCGAGGCGATTCCTTTGCGCTCTTTGTGAGCCTGGAGGGTGAGCCGATGCATCCGTTCGGGCCGCCGATTGTGCTGCATCTCGATGGGCCGTTTTATGTGGGTATCGGCTTCTGCTCGCATTTGCCGGACAAGGCGGATGCGGCGGTGCTTTCGAATGTCGTGCTTGAGAACGCAGCCGGCAGGGTTCACTGACGGCTGCGTTCCTGAGAGCGTGTGCCGGAGCGATTACTCGATGCGCAGGGCTTGCATCGGATCGATCTTTGCAGCACGGCGTGCGGGGATGAGCCCGGCGATGCCTGCGGCAATCGCAAGCGCAGCGATAGCGATTGCAAGGACGCTGGGATCGGCATTGGTGATTTCGTATAGCTGCGACTTCACGTATTTCACGCAGAAGATTGCGGTGGGGATGCCGATGGCGAGTCCGATAGCGGCCTGGACGACCGCTCCGCGCATGACCATCGCTACGACACTGCCGCGCTGCGCACCGAGAGCCATGCGAATGCCAATCTCAGAGGTGCGGCGGCCGACGGTATAAGCGGTGACGCCGTAGAGTCCTATGGTGGCGAGCAGCAGAGCTACTCCGCCGAATAGGGAAGTGAGCTGCGCGATCATACGCTCCTGGGTGAAGCGGTCGTCGATCTGTTCGCTGAAGGATTGAAATTTGACGACGGTGAGATTCGGATTGATGCCTGCGAGTGTTTTCCGCGTGATCGATTCCATGTCGCTCATGGGATGCGAGGTCTTGAGGACGATGGCTCCGGCGTAAAGAGACAGGTCCTGATCGATGGGGTTTTTGTCGTCGACTGGACGCTGCATGAGGGGCAAGAAATACATGCGGTGATCTTTCCACTGGACGCTGGTGTAGGCCGTGTCTTCGACGACCCCTACGATTTCAAAGGAGCCCGGTGAGTTCGGATAACCGATGTGCTGGCCGAGGGGATTGCGGTTGCCGAAGTAGTCTTTGACGAAGGTCTGGTTAACGACGGCGACGCGCGGAGCGGTCGAGGTGTCCTGAATGCCGATGCCGCGGCCCATGACGATGTGAGTGCCGACCGAATCGAAATAATCCGAGTTGGCCTTGATGAAAGATACGCTGCGAACTTTATCGGGGTGTTCCTGGGCGGCGATACCGCTGCCCCAGTTGTTGTCTTCCATGGGCGTGTAGTTGCAGATGCCGACTTTATCGATGCCGGGCACGGCGTGGAAGCGCTCTTCCATGGTGCGGTACAGGGCTTCGAGCTGTGTCTGCGGATACCCCGCTGCCTGCGGATTGATGTGCACGATGTAGCGGTTGGCGGTATCGAGCTTCATGTCGGTGCCTTGCAGCTTGTTCAGGCTCTTGGCAAATAAACCTGCTCCTACGAGCAGGACCAGGGACAGGGCCGCTTGAAGCACGACCAATCCGCGCTGCAGGAAAGATGCTCTCATGGCCGTGGTGCGGGCGTTGCTGCGCAGGGCCTCAATCGGCTGGGTGCGCGCGGCCATCACTGCCGGGGCGGCTCCGAAGAGGATGCCTGTGACCAGCGAGATGGCAGTGGCAAAGCCGATGACCGGCAGCGACGGTGTCGCCTCAATCGGAATGATCTGAGCGCCGGGGAAGGCCAGCATCAGCAGCATGTGCGTGCCTGCGTAGGCGACCAGAAGCGCGGCACAGCCGCCCATAACCGCCAGCAGGACACTTTCCGTGAGTAGTTGCCGCACGACGCGGCTGCGTTTTGCTCCGAGAGCGGTGCGTACGGAAAGCTCTGCGCGCCGGCCCAGGCCGCGCACCAGCAGCAGGTTGGCGATGTTGGCGCAGGCGATCAGCAGTACGGCTCCCGAGATCCACATGAGCATGTAGAGCTGCGACTGGTACTGCTCTTTGAGATCGGTGATGCCTGCGCCTCCGGGGGCGAGGGTGATGTGCGCTTTGGCGAGGTCGGCTTGTCCCTGCTTGCCGGTGAACATCTTGCTTGGAGCGAAGGCCTGGCGCAGCAGGGCGCTGACCTTCTGCTGCACGGGAGCCCAGGCGACTCCCGGTTTGAGACGACCGACGATGTAGAGCCAGCGAATGTCGGGATCGTGCGCAAATGAGGCACCGGAGAGCGGGGCTATCGACTCGATGGGGAGATAAAAGTCGGGAGGGGTGCTGGTGAGGCGATCGCCGAAGAATCCTTTGGGCGCGACGCCGACAACTGTGACCGCCTTGGTATTGACCCAGAAGGTAGAGCCGATGACCGAAGGATCGGCTGCGTACTGGTGCTGCCACGCTTCGTAGCTCAGGACTGCGTTGACCGGAGCGCCCTTGACGTTGTCCGCATCGTTGAAGACCCGACCCACGAAAGCCTTGATGCCGAGGGTGCGGAAGTAATTGCCGGAAACGAATTCGCCCATCATGGAACGGGCGAGGGCATCAGCGCCATCACGCCGGACGGTCACGGGCCGATACGAGTAGCCCGCTTCCATGGCGGCCAACTCTTCGAAATCGGGCGTGTTCTTACGAAGCAGGTCGTAGGTATCGGTAGAGAAGAGGGCGTAGTCGCCATCGTCCATCGCGCCCTGGTTGACACAGCAGTCGTTGTTGTCGCCCAGCCTTACCAGCGTTTTTGGATCGGCGACGGGCAGGTTCTTGAGCAGAACCGCATTTACCAGCGTAAAGATGGCAGCGTTGGCACCGATGCCAAGAGCCAGAGTCAGCACCACGATGATGGTGAATCCTGGCGCCTTGCGCAGTTGCCGGAATGCAAAGCGCAGGTCCTGAAATAAGGCTTCCAAGGTCTGTGTGCTCATTGCTGCTCTCCGTTCATTCGTGGAGTCGCCGGCAATGGGTGCAGCACCCCGAACTCCAAACGATCGGCGGTTAACGGCCTTTTGTATCTGGTGTTTAGAGGAGGAGACTGGAGACTGGCTGTCCGAAGGCGAATTGGCATGTCCAATTCCGGACGGGTCATGAAGCAGAAAGGCCCGGTCGAGGAAGCTCGACCGGGCCCGATCAGAGTATTAGAGAACTTAGCGGTTTACTCCTGAGGCGGCTACGAGACCGGGGGTCGAAGAAGCTGCCGTGGCCGAAGGAGTGGCCAGTTCGTTGAAATTTACACCGTTTCCTGCGTTGATCGCATCAGAATGGTCAGGACCGAGGCCGAGCTTGATGAGAGCCCGAGAATCGGGGCTGATTTTGGTTTGCCACCCTTGATCGGCCTGGTACTTGAGCATGGCGGCCTGGGTATCGGAATCCCATTTGGAGGTGGGAGCGCCAGTCAGGTAGTGCGCGTGGATGAGAGCCGACTGAATCTGCGTCACGCGATCGGGATCGATGCTTTGCTGTCCGTGGAGCTTGTGCGTTTTAGGCTTGGCGGAGTGTCTGGTGTGAGGGTGTCCACTGGTCGGCGCGCGGTGAACGCGGGAAGCCATCGCTGGAACTGTCAGCAGTCCAACGACTAACAAGAGTGCGGTAGAAGAACGCAGAATCACGATAAAATGCACCTCATTCCGATACATTCCAGGCTGACCCCGCCCAGTCTATGGCACACGGCCGCAACGGGACAAGAGCAAGCGTGGTTCATTTCGCCAAATGTGCAGAATCGGGCAGGCGACCGGTATCTCCCAAACTGGGGGAAACCTGATCTATGCGCGATACGAACAAATATGCTTCGATCTGGCGACGACCAAGGCTAATCGTTAAAGGTATTCAGGGTATCAGTCTAAGGCATGTTCGGCACGTGCCGCGAAAATTTTTCCCGAAATATGCCCCGGCACACAGGTCTATCCAAAATCCAAGAAGGAGTGCCGGGTGGATCGCCGACGCGGCGACCCACCTCGTTTCTCTTTATTCTACGGCAGCGTTCCCGCAGGGAAGTTGATTCCATCCTGGACGTGCTTCGGATTGACTACTTCGAAGACAACATCCTGGCCGGATTTCAGAGCGTTGGCGATCTTGTCGAACTGATCTTTGGTGAAGGTTGCCTGCCGGTTGATATGCGTGATTACCAACCCTGGCTCCAGACCCTGCTGGTCTGCGAAGCTGCCGGGCGTTACGGAGAGGATGACAACCCCGCCGGAGCCGAGCTTTTGCGCGGTGGCCGGAGTGACGTCGCGTACCGTGATGCCGAGTTTGTTCTGGCCGGAGTCATCGCTGCTGCTTGGCGGCTGATTGTCATCGGCGACCTGTTCAGCGGAGATCTTGTCGCGGTCGGCGATGGTCACGGTGGCGTCTGATTGTTTACCGTCACGCAGATAGCCAAGACGAACAGTCGTTCCCGGCCGGCGGCTGGCAATGTCGCCAACCAGGTCGTTTCCGTCCTTGATGGGATGGCCGTCAATGGTGACGATGATGTCGCGCGGTTTCAGGCCGGCTTTGTCCGATGGGCCGCCGGCTGTGACCGATTGGACGAGGACGCCATTCTTGAAGCCGTACACGCGTCCTACAGCTCCGGAGAGGCCTTCGCGGAAGGAGATTCCAATAGCGCCACGCGTTACCTTGTGGTTGGGCGAGATGAGGTCGTTATAGACATGAACGACGGTATTCGAAGGCATGGCGAAGCCAATGCCCTCGTAGCCGGAGGACTGCGTGTAGATGGCGGTGTTGACGCCGATGACTTCACTGTTCATGTTGAGCAGCGGACCGCCGGAGTTGCCGGGATTGATGGCGGCGTCGGTCTGGATGAAGTGCTGGAACTGGCCTGCTACGCCGGGGTCGATGGTTCGGTTTTTGGCGGAGATGATGCCGGCGGTGACGGTCTGGGAAAGTGTGAAGGGGCTGCCGATGGCGATGACCCAGTCGCCTACTTCGGTGGAGTCGCTGTTGCCTAGTTTTACGGTGGGCAGCGGCTTGTCGGTGTCGATCTTGATCACGGCAAGATCTGTGGCCTTATCGACGCCGATGACGTGTGCTTTGCGGCCCAGATCAGTGGTTTCGGGGTCGGTCGAAAGCTTGACGTAGATCTCGTCGGCCTTCTCGATCACATGATTGTTGGTGATGATGTAGCCCTTGGGATCGACGATGAAGCCTGAGCCGAGCGAGTCTCTCTCGGCGCCTGAGTCGTCGCCCTCGCCGGGGGTCTGTCCTCCGAAGAAGCGGTTGAAGAAATCCTGGAAGTTGTTCTGGCCGGGTTCTGGCCGGGGTTCTGATCCGGATTCTGATTCTGACTCTGGCCGTCGCCACCACTGCCGCCACTGCCGTCATTGTCATCGTCGTCGGGATTTTGCGGGATGGCACGGTTGCCGTGCGGATTCATTCGCTGATGGCGGTTACCGACGTCTTTGGGGAGGGTGCGGGTGTTGATGTTTACGACCGCGGGACCGACCTCTTTCGCTATCTGCGCGAAGGCGTTGGGGGCCACTGAAGTGGCGGGAACCTTGAGCGGCGTGGCATCGGAGGAGTCGCCACCCTGACTCTCCTGGCCGCGAACCCCGTGCGCCGCGTAAGACCCGATCAGGATGGCCGCGGATAGTGTTGCCAGCACGGCGAAGGTCGATGCGAGACGGCGGCTGCGAAGCCGGTCAAGAAACGGTCGGAAAGAAGGCATAGAGTCGTTCAACCTCGGGTTTTGCCGCGGCCACCGATGGCCGCTTTGTCGGAACGTTGGGGAGTCTGGCGGGACGGCGATAGCACCCGATCCGGGCCCCGGCCATTCCCCCTAGTATAGCGGCGGTTTTCCTGCCCTGTCGCGCAGGCCGCGCGAGGATTCAAGCGCCGCTGTGTGATTAGACGCAAGTGACGGCGGGAAAAGCGCATAAGGATGTCCGGCGGAATCCAGCATGCTACGATTTGGCATGTTTTCGGCCATGTCTGGTAGTTTCCTGTCTCTTCGCAGTGGTTTGAGGCGTCTTTCCTTCTGTGGTGTCTGGTCTCTTTTGATGGCGGCGGCGATCGCTGTACCTATTCATGGGTACGCACAGGCCCCCGGAACTGGTTCCGGCGACAAGACGGGCGCAAGTTCTCAGGCGGAGATGCGTGACCAGTTCTTCGACCGCGTGCTTGGACACGGTTCCGGCGCATGGACCCCGGCACAGATGGAAGCGATGGCAAAGTTGCGCGATGCGGCCCTGACGGATTCTTATGCGCTCGACGAGTTGCGTCACCTGACTGACAACATAGGCCCTCGCTTGAGTGGTTCGACGCAGGCGCAGGCGGCTGTGGAGTATGTCGCCGGAGAGATGCGGAAGCTGGGAGCGGAGGTGACGCTGGAAAAGACGGCGGTGCCTCATTGGGTTCGCGGAGAAGAGACCGCCGAGCTGGTGTCGTGGCCGGGAATGGCGCAGGGGACGACGCAGAAGGTGATTCTGACGGCTCTTGGGAGCAGTGTGGCGACGCCCAAAGAGGGATTGACCGCCGAGGTTGTGGTGGCGGATTCATGGGCCGACCTGAAGAAGCTCGATCCGGCAGCGTGCGCGGGAAAGATTCTGCTGCTGAATGAGAAGTTCGATAAGCAACTGGCGGCGCAGGAGGGCGGGTTGTATTCGTACGGCGAGGCGGTGGAGTATCGTGCGGCAGCTCCGGGAGCGGGTGCATTGATGGGGGCTGCTGCTGTTCTCGTACGATCGGTCGGCGGGGCGGATTATCGTATCGCCCACGCTGGCCAAACGGAATATGCGCCCAATGTGAAGAAGATTCCGGCTGGGGCGGTGACAGCCGAGGACGCGGATATGCTGGCAGATCTAGTGAAACAAGGGCCGGTGACGATGCACCTGACGCTTACTCCCGAGACGCTGCCGGACGCTACGAGCTACAACGTGATCGCGGACTGGAAGGGAACCGAGCACCCGGAGCAGGTGGTGGTTGTTTCGGGGCATCTGGACTCATGGGATCTGGGCACCGGCGCTATCGATGACGGCGCGGGAATCGTGGTGTCGATGCAGGCGATTCATCTGTTGCAGAAGCTGGGTATTCATCCTGAAGCGGACGGTGCGCTTTATCGCCTGGATGAGCGAAGAGGAAGGCTCGGAGGGCGCGGCAACTTATATCCACGATCATGCCGGCGATGTCGAGAACCATATCGGCGCGATTGAGTCGGACCTGGGAGCGGGTCATCCGGATGGTTTGATCCTGGCGGGCAAGCCCGATCTTGATGCGTGGCTGCGGCCAGTTTCGCAGGTGCTGGATGCGATCGGCGCGAGCACGCTGCATGATTCGCCTGAGACCGGGGAAGACATTGCAGTGCTGACGGAAAAAGGCGTGCCGAGTTTTGCGCCTTCGCAGGACGCGCGGTTCTATTTCAACTACCATCACACCGCGGCGGATACTTTCGATAAGGTGAATCCACGGGAGCTGAATGAGAATGCCGCGGTGATGACGGTGCTGGCTTATGCACTGGCGGATTCGGCGACGCCTGCACCGAGATAAGGCCGTGAAAGAGGCCAGGGCCACGGGGAACAGAGGTCCTGACATGCGGAAAGTCAGTTGAAAATCCCGGCGCATCCGTTCGCGATGCGCCGGGATCTTCAGCACCCGGTTGGCGATTCCGTTTCGACTCTGCCTCCACGTTGCAAACCAGTGCGAGGGAATCAGAAATGGGGCGGATTTACGTCTATCCAGGTCTTCGAGTTGCCGGCGAAAAAATTCACGGGAAAACCTGCACCAGCTCCTAGCGCGACGCCTACACCGCACGGAGCATTCGAAGTTACCTTGACGCCGCCTTTATCGGATTTCTCCGGCCAGGACAGCGTGATGGCTCCGCAGGCAATCTCACCGGCATCGACTGAGGCAAAGAGATTGTAACCATCGAAACAAGCGACCGAGCTTTGGCCCGCGTCCGGCCAATACATCATGGCGCATCCTCCGAGGGAGAGTTCGCTAATGAATCCAAAAACGAGTGCCGCCGTTCCGAAGTAGCCGCAATAGCCATCGCCGGTCAGAGCGTCGGTGGTGAAGTAGATTCCGCACCCACCACTGAGGCCGCCGAGGCCACCACCCGTTCCCGTGAAGCCAAAAGCGAACAGCACTCCGCCGGATTTGGGTCCCGAGCTCTGGTTGGCAGGGTGGTTCGGATCGGCGCTTGCGTCGCGCTGGAGATTCGTGTTTGCGACGGTCAACGCGTCCAGCATATCGTCGATGAAAGTCCCGGCGCCTGCAAAATAGAAGATCGCTTTCAACAGTTCCTGGGTAGCAGAATCGCTTGCTACTGACGGACCGGCTTTGGATGCAGTGCTGCTTTGGGGTGCTGCCTTGACTGCTGCTTCAAGGGTCGCTTGATCGACAGTCACCGGATTGACCGACCAACTCGGCTCCAGCAGCAGCAGCGGGGTCATGTACTGAATGCTTGCCGGCCCAACATTCCAGCGGAATTTCTTGACGACATCGAGCTCCACCTTTCCCGATACTTGCACCTCGCAAGTAGTGAAATCGAGGCCCACCGTGATCGAGCCGCCGAAAAGGTGTAAATCCACGCCGATCGTAATTGTGGGGTCCAGGATCGAAAGTGAGAACTGTTTCAGCGTGTACTGCTTGCCGCCAACCTCGGGAATGTCATGTGGAATCACCAGGTCGATTTGCATATCGATGTTTGGGTAATTCACATCAAACGAGAGACTGGCGATACCTAAGTCGAGAGTGGGCATCCACTCCTCCACAGGAATTCTGGATTTCTCTGACGATTGAGGATTATCTGTTGCCTCCCCTTGAGAATCAAGGTCAAAGTCGAAAGGCCGGCGGTATTGATGGGGGAGGCGGTCTGCAGGCTGATCCAGCTTTTCCATCCCATTGTCGACAGCGTGAGAACCACGCGTCCGTGCTCTCAGCTAACCCTAAAATGCCTCAATGCGTCCTCTCCGTGACTGGTTCGGCGAGACGGGTAGAGTTTTCCGCCCAGACCAGCGCATCGGTATAGAGTCCCGCAAGCTCCCGTTCCGTCAGGCGCAGGTTAAAACTCTCGTTCATGCATGTTTCCCAGTCGGCATCTTCGTAGCTTTCAAAGAGGCGCAGCGCCTGGTTGACGGGATTTGGCTCGCCGTAGAGTGCGTCGGTCACTTCCTCGCGCAACGGGAGCGCCGCGATCAGGTCGGCAACAGGCGTGCCGAGCATCACGTCCATCATGGACAGGAGCCCGAAGAGGTATTGCTCCATCGAGTCCTGACGCGTGTGTGGGGCGATCAGCTCAAAGAAACGGGCGCGATGGAGTACATGCACGAGCAGTTCGGTGGGCCGGGTGCGGCAGGTTTCCGTGGCGATGGCATTGAGCAGCAGAATGCGGAATTTGTTTTCGCCGATAATCACCAGCGCGTCTTCGAGTGAAGCCACTTCCTTGTCGAGGGCGTATCCGGCCGAGTTGACCAGACGCAGTAACTGATAGCTGAGAGCGACCTCGGACTGCAACATCAGGGCAAGCTGGCTTACCTGAAAGTCGCCTTTGAGCAGGGCCGAAAGCAGATAGAGGTAGTTGGCTCCATTGTTCGGGAAGCGTTTCTTGGAGAAGACGGTCGGGTGGCAGAAGAAATATCCCTGAAAGAGGGTGAAGCCTTCGGATTTGGCTGCTTCGAACTCCTCTTCGGTTTCGATCTTTTCAGCGAGAAGGATTATGTTTTTGCCTTTGAGCGCAGCGAGAATCTGCCTGCGCTCCGCGGGGCCGGAGAGATTGAAATCGACCTTGACGTAGTCGGCCAGTGCGATCAGTCCTTCTATGCCTTCGCGGAGTTGGAAGTCGTCGAGCGCCAGCTTGTAGCCGAGACGCTTGTAATTTGCGCAGGCCGCGAGGACTTCATCGGTGGCGTCGATGGTTTCAACGATTTCGAGGACGGTCGATGTCGGCAGCAGCGTGACGAGGCCGTTGACGAGCGACTGATGCGTGCAGTTGATGAAGGTGGGCGCGCCGCGCGTGAGGTCGTGAAAGCCGTAGAGTGCGCCGTCGGCGATCATCAGGCGTGTGGCTTCATCGGTGTCTCCGCTGAAGCAGTTCTCCCATCCGGAGCGGAATAGAAGCTCGTAGCCGAAGATTTCGCGGTGTGTGTCGAGGATGGGCTGGCGAGCGATGAAACGCCTGGGGTCTTTTTCCGTGTGTTCCTCGGTTTGGATAGAGGTCAGGCTTGCGATGCCCGGCTCAAAACAGACGACAGGCGGTGCTTCACTCTCGCCGCGTCTTTTCCAGATCGAATTGAGAAAGTTGAAGTTCATCGGCATCGCCTCAATTGCCTGGCATTCCGGCGGCTGTGGCGACACGAGATTTCTCACGCTGATTGCGCAAGGCGTGATATGCCGTATCGATGCCATAGCAAGCTTTGTTGACACCTATCGGCGATTTTGTAAAAAAGTTCAGCTGCGGCGCGAGAACACTGCGCGCAGCGTACACCGACAGCAAATCAGATGAGGTCGTTGAGCGATTGGATTCGGCTGGAAGGTGATTCCAGCCGCGCAACAAAACGGGCGGAAGTGCGTCAGACGACTTCCACCAGCTCTTCGCTTTTGGCGCCCTGACCGTAGTGGGTGACTACGTAGTTGTCGAGAATCTGCTTGAACTCATCGACGATGTGGTCGCCGCGCAGCGTGGTGTAGAGCTTGCCGTCGACGTAGACGGGAGCCTTGGGCTCTTCGAAGGTTCCGGGCAGGCTGATGCCGAGATTGGCGTGCTTGGACTCTCCGGGGCCGTTGACGATGCAGCCCATGACGGCGAGCTTGAGCTCTTCGACGCCGGGGTATTGCTGACGCCAGACGGGCATGGAGGCACGCAGGTAGCTCTGAATCCGCTCGGCCAGCTCCTGGAAGTAGGTGCTGGTGGTGCGTCCGCAGCCGGGGCAGCTTGTGACCTGGGGCATGAAGCTGCGGATGCCGAGCGACTGCAGGATCTGCTGCGCGACATGAACTTCTTCGGTGCGCGCGCCGCCGGGGGCGGGCGTAAGGCTGACGCGGATGGTGTCTCCGATGCCTGCGAGGAGCAGCGGTGCAAGGCCCGCGGCGGAAGCAACGATGCCCTTCGATCCCATGCCTGCTTCGGTGAGGCCGAGATGCAAGGCGTGGTCGCAGCGGGCGGCGAGATTGGTGTAGACGTCGATGAGGTCGCGCACGCCGGAAACCTTGGCGGAGAGAATGATCTGGTCGCGGCGCAGGCCGTAGCGCTCGGCGGCAGCGGCGTTATCGAGAGCGCTGACGACCATAGCTTCCATCATGACGTCGCGCGCGGGCTGCGGAGTGGCGCTGCGGCTGTTCTGGTCCATCATGCGGGTGAGAAGAGCCTGGTCGAGCGAGCCCCAGTTGACGCCAATGCGCACCGGTTTCTGGTGCTCTACGGCGACCTCGACCATGGTGCGGAAGTTGTCATCATCCTTGCGGCCTATGGAGACGTTGCCGGGATTGATGCGGTACTTGGAAAGGGCGGCGGCGCAGGCGGGATATTTCTTCAGCAGCAGATGGCCGTTGTAATGGAAGTCGCCGACGATGGGCACATGGATGCCGCGTTTGGCGAGCCCCTCGACGATAGGCGGCACGGCGGCAGCGGCGTCATCGTTATTTACGGTGATGCGGACGATTTCTGATCCGGCGAGCGCCAGAGCCTCGACCTGTTCGATGGTCGATTGAGCATCTGCCGTGTCGGTGTTGGTCATCGACTGAACGACGACCGGAGCTTCCCAGCCCACGCGCACCGTATTTGTGTCGCCCGAGCCGATTTTGACTGTAACTGACTTCCTACGCTGAATATCCGCCATGTAATCAGTTTACCCGGAGTCGGTTTTGAGGGGAATGGAGAGGGAAGTAAAGTCAATTAAGACTGGTACTTCCACCACTGTGAGCTTTGGGCGATCGGGGTGTAGAGGCAGCTTCGGGACGGAGAGCAGCGTATGCCGGATGACGGGTTGGAAGCGCGGAAGGGTGTTAGCCGAGGTCCGAACGCACACTCAGGACAGGGCAGTGGGCTTCGCGGAGAATCTCGTAAGCCTGCGACCAGCGCGATCCGCCATAGATGCCGTAAGGTGCTTTGATGCCGAGTACTACCAGATCCATGCCTTTGCCATTCGCGAATTCAATGATGCTGGGCGCGGGCTTGCCGGCTATCTGGTGAAAGTTGATTGGGAGCTGTTCGTAGCCCTCTTGCAGAGACTCGATGCGCGCGCGCAGTTCTTCCATGCGCTGTGGAAGCAGGCCGGGGCAGGTTGCGTCTTTTGCAGAGCACACATGCAGTACATCAAGTTCCGTCTTCCACTCGCGAACGGCAGTGAGCACCCATGGAAGCGCTGCGAGCGACTCGGCTGACAAGTCGGTCGAGAAGAGGATTTTCTTCAGTTTGACCTGGGTGTCGGGGCAGCCGGAGCAGGGACCGACGGTGACCACGGGGCAGGAAACGTGCTCCAGAATCTCCTGCGAAATGGAACCGAACAGGAGCCGCGACAGTCCTTTACGGCCGTGTGTTCCCAGGACGAGCAGATCGATGTGGTGTTCCTTGACGAATTCCCCGGCTACCTCGAAGATTTCGCCCTGCTCTACCCAGCGCTGGCAGCGCACGCCATCCAGCAGGTGGGTATTGCTGAGGCGGTAGATGAGATCGTCGCAGTCACGCGCGGCGGCCTTATCAATGTCAGGCAGCATGTCTGGCACGGCGGCGAACTTGGACGGTTGAACGAGGTTCAACAGATGCAAAGTAGCCCCGAACTTGCGTGCGATTCCAACCGCATGAAGCACTGCGCGCTCCGAGCAGTCGGAGAAGTCCGTGGCTACGGCCACATTCTGGATCGCTACGTAGCAACACTGTTGAGTCGCCATTTCAAGTCTCCCTCCCGACCGTGAGACCAGCATCCGAACCGGCCCGGCATTGAAGATACAGCGGTACGACGGATGTTGACTAACAACACTCGCGAGTATAGCGCGGAGTTGTGCGCGAGGTAAGTGACGAATGGGGGCAGCGTTTGCGATATGGAATTTGAACCGGCGGATCTTTGAAGCAACGCGGAGTGCCCCGTCGCGGTCTCGATGCGGTGATGTGGCTGTGCAGACGGAACTTGAAACCAGCCTGCCATTTACGGAGCCGGCATTGCGCTAAACTAAGAGGCAGCAGCGAAACTGCGAGAGTGGCCCCGTAGCTCAGCTGGATAGAGCAGCGGTTTCCTAAACCGGAGGTCGCAGGTTCAAATCCTGCCGGGGTCACCATAGAATCAATAGTTTATGGAAGTCGCAATCTTACTCAAAATGGCTGGTGCCGGTTCTGGTGTCTGACTCACTTTGATCGCTGTGGCACCCTCCGCTAGTATGAATGAGACAATGCCCGATTTATCCCTTGAGGAAGTGCATGTCTGGTCCGCTCGCAAACCTTCCGCTCTTCCTCCAGATTTCGAAGCTGGGTTGAGCCCTGAAGAGTCCGATCGCGCGCGGCGCTTTCATTTTCCACAACATCGTGCTGCGTACACTTTCGCCCACGCCGTTTTGCGCGACGTGCTCAGCCGGTATCTACACTGCGATGGCCGCGACATAAGCTTCGACAAAACGGTATTTGGCAAGCCCTTCGTGACCAAGCCCACCGAGCTCCCAAGACTGGAGTTCAACCTCTCACATTCGGGTGATCTGGTGCTTGTAGGGGTGTGCCGTGGACTGCGCGTTGGGATTGATGTCGAGGAGATGCGACCGGTAGACGATTTATTGTCGATCGCTGAAATGTATTTCACGCCGGACGAATCCGCGTTCATCCATGGGCAATTGCCTTCCGATAGAGAGCGCACATTTTTTCGTTGCTGGACCCGAAAAGAGGCTTGTGTCAAGGCGGTTGGCAAAGGTCTTGTGATACCTCTTAATTCCATTGAAACTCATATATCCAGTCAGGCCCCGGTTATCTTGTCGGAAAGTACGCCGAATTCGTCGGATGAAGTAAGTTGGCGGATAGCTGACCTCGACTTATATGAGAATTATGTGGCGGCTATTGCTATTGAAATGGACGCGACGGCACTCGTTCACATTGAGTGGCCCAACGGCCCCGTCTCGAACATAAGGATCCGCTAAAGCAGAACCACCACATAAACCTGAAACGGGGCACGGTATCATCCGCGCAAGGCGAACGGAAGCGCGGCTTCACTCGTTAATGCGCAATGCTACTTTTGGGGGAGGATATCTCATTACTAAGAGCTATCCTACCCAAAAAGTAACATGGGGAGCACTTACGAAAGAGCCTTAAATCTCTCTTGTAAAAGGCGCAACAACCGTGAGAGCATGAGTTCGCAATCTGATAGTTTTGGGTTCCTGACTGGGCTTCACCGCCTCGGCATTGTACCCCTGTCTAATCAGAACTTTGGCGTATTGCGTGATCTATTTGACCTAGGACAGGAGAGTGCGGAATGCAAATGGACGAGGTCTACAAGCTCGATGCAATCGATGCAGTCGGTGAACCGAAGGCAACACTAGAGCCTCTCACGGGAGAGCGCTTCACCAAAGAGGCCGAACCTGACAGGCGCGCTAAACTCATCGGGCTTCTACGTGGTAATTTCGCGTGTCCCGTAATATCGAGCCTCGGGGAGATCGGAATCGCAGATGGAATGCTGGAGGGGCCGTTTTCCGCCGCCGATTTTGCGCACCTCGTTGAGGTAGATAAACTCCAAGCCATTTTTCGATATCTTCATGGAATCGGGATCATAGTCTCGCACGACAAAACTCGATACGAGCTAACTGCAATGGGCAGAACAGCCATAGCTCGAAACGGAGCATTCTCGCTTCTCGCATCCTACGCTGAATACTTCTCGAACCTGTCTTCCTTCATTACAGGAAAATGCGATAAGCCTTCCGTCAATCGCTTGCTGAATGTGCGAGGGAGTGGACAGTTACATGGCAAGAAGTTTTTTCCGGCCGCTTTTGAGTTACTGGAAGACGCCCCTCCGAAGGGCCTGATTGACGTCGGATGCGGCAACGGATGCTTTCTGCAGCATGCCTGCGACAACTGGCCGGAGCTTGAAATCTTCGGTGTAGATCTCTCGGAAGACGCAGTGAGAGCTACAGAGCTTCGGATGCGCAACCAGGTAAGTCGAAGTCGTGGAGCGGTTGCTGCTGCCGGCGATGGATTTCAAGTAGAGATGTGGTCTAAGCATCTGCCTGAAGCACTCCGCACGTCCACCGAGTTGACGATCTCGATGTGGTTTGTTGCGCATGAGTTTTCTCAAGGGCTTCCTGGACGGGTCGTGGAGTTTCTTACCAATGTCCACTCTCTGTTTCCTACCGCGCGGGTCGTTCTTGGCGAAATCTGCAACATACCCCCCAATGTCCTCGCTTCCAATCATGAGTCATCCATCATGCCCGAATACCTGCTCTTTCATGAGCTGTCCGGTCAAGGTGTCCTCTCCTGGGAAGATTGGAATCAGATCCTTGCCGACAGCCCTTATCAGCTCCGAGGTGAAAGGCGCTTCGACGAAGTCAAGGTGCCGGGAGAAGCGAATATCCCGGCGAGCTTCGTATGGGTTCTGGAACCGGAAGGAAGAGAATAGCCGTTCCGTGACGCCGGTACGGCTTGTTTGCCCCCTATGGGCGGGCAGCGGAACGAGCGCGGTTCTCTGACGGGGTGAGCGGTCACCACGAATTAGTAGCTGGCTTGTACAACTATGGTGGAGGCGGCAGGTGCTGCTCCACCGTTTTAAACTGAATTGTCTCGCGGGTAAGAAGCCCACGGGAAAGCCGGAGAAGTGTGTTGGGGGCGAGGACTTGAGTAGACAGGTGTGTCAGCCGAAATCACCTGGCGCCGCGCCGACAATTACTTCGCGCTGGCGAGAAGGCATTGCGATTGTCGGCATGGGAGCGCGCTTTCCCGGTTCTCCGTCGGTCGACGCGTTTTGGGAACATCTTACGGCCGGCACAAGTCTGCTTTCGCAAGCAACCGATGCTGAACTGCGCAACGCTGGAGTGGATCCCGATTCGGCTCAGGCGCTGCATTTCATCCGCTCCGGCACGCGGTTGCAGGACGCGGAGAACTTTGACGCCAAATTCTTCGGACTGACACGCCGCGAAGCCGAGATTATGGATCCGCAGCAGCGCATCTTCCTCGAATGCGCATACGAAGCCATGGAGCATGCCGGCCTGACTGGCGATGGAATGCGTGTGGGGGTGTTTGCCGGGTGCGGCATGAATACCTACTTAATGCAATTGCTGGGAAATCCTGAGGTGATGGCCTCGGCGGGCGAATATCAGGTGATGCTCGGAAATGACAAGGATTTTCTGGCGACCAGGGTGGCTTATAAGCTCAACCTGCGCGGGCCGGCGGTTGTGATCCAGACGGCTTGTTCTACTTCGCTGGCCGCAGTGCACCTTGCGTGCCAGAGCCTCCTCTCCGGGGAATGTGACAGCGCGCTGGCTGGTGGAGTTTCCGTGATATTCCCTCAGGTTGCGGGCTACGCTTATATCCCCGGGATGATTCTGTCTCCGGATGGGCTCTGCCGGCCTTTCGATGAACGAGCACATGGCACAGTCCCAGGAAAGGGGGCTGGCGTAGTGGTGCTGAAGCGTCTAAGCGACGCTACGGCTGCAGGCGACACAATTTACGCGGTCATCGCCGGTTCGGCCTGGAACAATGATGGATCGGACAAGGTGGGTTACACCGCGCCCAGTGTGGAAGGGCAGGCAACTGTGATCCGCGCCGCGCAGGCTGCGGCCGGTATCAACCCAGACCGCATAGGCTATGTCGAAGCTCATGGTACGGGCACGGAGCTGGGTGACCCTATAGAAGCAGCAGCGTTGATGGACGTCTTCGGCATGCGTTCGACTGAAGCTGCGCCCTGCGTCCTAGGCTCAGTGAAGGCCAATATGGGGCACGCGGATGTTGCGGCCGGTGTAGCGAGCCTGATCAAGGCCACGCTTGCGGTGCATTACGGGGTCATCCCTCCCACTCCGCATTTCAATCGAGCCAACCCTGCCCTCGGCATTGAGAATTCCCGGTTCCGCGTCAGTGCAAGCTCTGCCAGATGGCCGGAAGGCGAGACCGATCGTTGGGCTGGGGTGAGCTCCTTTGGCATTGGCGGAACGAATGTCCATCTTTGCCTGCGCAGCATGCGGGCTGGGGAATCGGATTTTGAATCCAGTGCTATGGAAGGCGGACCGTGGATATTTCCGGTCTCTGCAAAGACCCCTACCGCGTTGGATGCGAGTCTTCGCCAACTCGCGGACTTCGTCGAAGGGCCGAGGCATCTCAGCCTTTCTTCAGCCGCGTTTACTTTGCAGTCAGGCCGCCGGCCCTATGCCCAACGCCGGGCTGTTGTTGCCGAGAATAATGAGGAGTTGGCTCTGGCGCTGCGCAAACCACGAGGGGGCGCTCAGCGCGACTCGCAGAGAGAGCAAGGTAAGGTAGCTTTCCTTTTCCCCGGCCAGGGGCAGCAATTCGCAGGCATGGCAGCTTCTCTTTACACGGAGGACGTTTCGTTTCGTGCCGAAGTAGACAAAGGGCTAGCATTGCTGCCGGCCGAAATCGCGCAGGAAGTCCGCATCGCAATATGCGGGAATCAGGCAGGGAACGAAGAGCTTTCCGCGATGCCGACCGGCACGGCGCAACCACTTCTATTTCTTGTGGAGTATGCGCTGGCAATGCGCTGGATCGATATCGGTGTGAAGCCAAGCCTGCTGCTCGGACACAGTCTGGGCGAGTTGACCGCAGCGACGGTGGCTGGAGTTTTTTCCTTTGAAGACGGTCTAAAACTCGCAGCGGCGCGCGGCGAGCTTATGCAGGAGATGGCCGAAGGCGCAATGCTGGTGGTTAGTCTGCCTGTCGATGAAGCGAGTCTCTATTTGCGGGGAGATCTGTGGGTCGCGGGCGAAAACAGCCCGAAGCTCACAGTCATCTCCGGCACACCCAGTGCTGTCGATGAGGTAGAGCGCCGGTTATCCGGGGCGAGGGTAGCCACTGTGCGTTTGCACAATGACCGTGCGTTCCATTCGCCGCATATGGCCGAAGCTTCCGCGCGATTTCACGCAGTGGTTGCATCAGCAGAACGCCATGCTCCATCCATTCCGTGGCTTTCGAATGTCAGCGGCACGTGGATCACTCCGCAGGAAGCCATGTCTCCGGAGTATTGGGCAGACCAGATGATATCGCGCGTGCGTTTTACAGAGAATGCCGCGCTTCTTGCCAATCGTGGTTATTTCCTCCTTGAAGCCGGGCCGGGCGACGCCTTGGCAAGCCTGGTGCGTCAACAGGATCGCAGCCTTTCAAGCGCATCGAGCCTGGGCGGTCCGAATCGCCGTAGTGACGGTCTGCGGTCGTTTGTGGAGGCTGCGGCACGGGTTTGGGAGTCTGGATGCAACCTGTGTTGGGAGCGGTTGCCGGGTAGACGTAGTGCTGCGCCGCGCAAAATTGCTCTGCCCACCTATCCCTTCGAACGCGAGCGCTATTGGGTTGAGAGAACGCATGGGATCGGAACAACAGGGCATAAGACAGATTCAAGTATTCAACGGGGCTCTCTGGAAAAACGTAGTGACGCCAGTTCCTGGTTTTACCTGCCCACGTGGCAGCGCACACCGGCGGCAACGCAAATGCATCGGTCTTCTTCGGACGCGGTCACAACCTGGCTGATTCTGGAAGATATACGCGGTGATGAGCGAAGCTTCGGAAAATTACTAAGCGCCCGTCTTGAACAGAACGGCAAGCGGATATTGCTTCTGCCTGCATCACTCACATCGCGCGATAATCTCGAAAGTTTCTGGAACGAGCACCACGACGCAATTGCCGGCACGAAGATCGGATTAATCTGCTGCTGGACTTTGCGCGGAGTTGAGATCGAGCTTTACGCCAGGCTGCTAGTTTTGTTGCAAACGGCGCAGATTGCACGGGTTCGGTTCGCTCAAGTGGAATTTCTCATTGATGAGTTTGTGGAAGTCAACGGCGAAAATGTCGAAGATGTCCAACGCTCAGTAGTTGAGGGACTGGCCCGCATTCTTCCGGCTGAATTCGCCGGCCTGCCGGTGCGAATCACTGATCCGGGTCCGCTCTCATTCGCTTCGGACAAGAGCCAATCGATCTCTTCTGTTCTGGATTCAATTGCGAGGGAAATTGCTACTGTGCCTGAGCGCGACGAGATTGTGGCCTACCGTGCGCAGACACGCTGGCAGCAGGTCTGGCAGCCAGTCCGGTTGCAATCCCATGCCGGGTCCAAGCTGCGTACTGGCGGAACGTATGTCATCACGGGCGGCATTGGTGGCATCGGTTACGTTCTTGCCAGGCATCTGCTCGGGAAATACAACGCGAAGGTGGCTCTGCTGGGCAGGACAGAGTTGCCGATTCGCGAGCGTTGGGAAGATTGGCTTTCCGAGCACGGGCCTGGTGACCGAGTCTCGCGGCGCATTCAGCGGGCAAAGGAGTTGGCCGAGCTAGGCGGTGAACTACTGGTACTCTCGGCCGACGTTGCCGATCGGACAGCGATGGAGAAGGCCTGGACGACCATAGAGCACAGATTTGGTGCAGTCCATGGCGTGATCCATGCGGCGGGACTTCATATCGGCGCCCGTATTGCGGCGCAGAACCTTGAAGAGGTGCGAGAGGTCTTCAGCCCCAAAGTGGACGGGAGCCAGGTTTTGGCGAATTTGCTCGCCGGCCGGAAGCTGGATTTCCTGTTGTTCTGCTCTTCGATCGACGCGATTGTTCCGCTGGCTGGTGCTTCAGCTTACGCGGCGGCCAATGCGTTTCAGGATCGATACGCGGTGTTCTGTCGCCAACATCTTGATCTTCCTGCAATTTCTGTCAACTTCGACGCGTGGCAGGAAGTAGGTATGGCCGCGGAGATGGTGACTTCAGCAGAGTTCGAGCCGGCCAAAGCCGCGCGGCTACGTCTGGCTATGACCCCTGACGAGGGTATTGATGTGGTTGAGCGAGCCTTAGCGTGGGGCGAGCCTCAAGTACTGGTTTCGACGGTAGACTTCCTATCCATACTCCGCATAACGACGGACTTCACGGAGTTGCAGCCGTCTTCTGCGCGCACAGATGAGAATGATCTGAATTCAGCGGATACGGCAGATGCTTTGAGCACTCCGGAGACGCAGGCGGTAATCGATATCTGGAAGGAACTGCTAGGTGCGGATTGGATTGGGGCGGAAGATAACTTCTTCGAGCTAGGAGGCCACTCCCTGCTTGGGACCATGGTCCTGGCGCGTATCCGAGAGCAGTTTGACATCGAACTGAGCATCCGGGCGATCTTTGAAGCGCCAACACCGCGGGCGCTCGGGGAGCGCATCCGGGATGCCAGGCCTGAAGAATCAGCAATCGAGGTTGCCGTTCATGGCGAGCGGGAAGAGTTTGAAATCTGATTCGTGGGATATGGAATCTGGCTGTTCGTCGAAGAGACGAGCAATAACGAGACCGATGGAATTATTGAAACCCAGGGATGAATGCGATTGGTTTCAGGAAAAGCATGAAAAAAACAAATTTGCCGGAACATCCACTGGCCACTAAATTTATCCGTATTGGCGGCGCCGCTGACGCTCATGCCCGCCTGTTCTGCTTTCCATTCGCCGGAGGATCGGCGGCAGTTTTTGCAGGCTGGAGAGAAAAGCTGAACGGGATCGAAGTGTGGGCAGCCCAACCGCGAGGCCGAGGAACGCGTTTCCATGAGTCACCGCAACTGTCGGTGACAGAGATGGTTCAAGACTACCTGCAGGTGCTCCGCGCTCACCTGGACCTGCCGTTCGCTTTCTACGGACACAGCCTCGGTGGGTTGCTGGCTTTGGAACTGGCGCAGCAGCTATGGTTGGAAGGACTTCCCCTACCCAGTCACTTCTTTGTTGGAGCCAGTGCCCCGCCTGTCGTTGGTCTGATCCATTCTCGTATATCTCACTTGCCCGATGAGGGCTTTGTGACTGCGGTGCAGGAGCGATATTCCGGCATTCCAGAATCGGTGCTGCGGGACCCAGAGCTGATGGAGTTGTTTCTTCCAGCACTCAAGGCGGACTTTACGGCTCACGAGAGCTTCGACCGCGGCGGTGTCAAGCAGGTTCGTTGCCCAATCACTGCTCTTGCGGGCAGCGATGACACGGTGGTCACGCCTGATGTGATGCAGGAATGGCGCCGGCACACAGAACTATCCTTCGACTTTCGCATAGTCCCAGGAGGTCATTTTTTTCTTTCGACCAGCGGTGAGCTGGTTTTGTCCACGATCAGGGAGAAAATGTTGAGCACACGGCTTGCCCCCCCAGTCTTTTTTCAGCAACTCGGCTTCGTGGAATCTTGATGCGTGGCCCGGAAATCAAGTCATGTGAAGACGGAGCTGGGGCGGAAAAACCTCAGTTCAACGAGGACGGTGAATGATCAACGAACCGATCGCCATCATTGGCATGGGCTGCCGTTATCCGCAAGCTTCCAGTGTTGACGCTCTCTGGCAATTGTTGCTCGAGGGACACGACGCGATTGTTCCCTATCTCGGCGGCCGCTTCCCCGAACTTGATGCCGCGTATGAACAAACTGCCGCCGGCAGCAAGATACTGGCGACGCATCTGGGCGGATTCCTGCCGGATGTAGACCGATTCGACGCATCTTTCTTCGGTATTTCTCCGCGCGAGGCCGCCTTTATTGATCCGCAGCAGCGTCTTCTGCTCGAGGTCAGTTGGAACGCGCTCGAGGATGCCGGACAAGTGCGAGAGAGCTACCATGGCTCGCGCACCGGAGTATTTACCGGACTCTGGACCACGGATTACGAGAATCATATTTTTCGTCATTCGGAAAGGCCTGAGTTCTATCTCCTGACGGGTGGTGGACGCTCCACTGCCTGCGGACGAATTTCTTTCACGTTTGGTTTTGAGGGACCAAGCGTTTCGGTCGACACCGCTTGTTCCTCCTCTATGGTTGCCCTCCATCTTGCCTGCCAGAGCCTCCGCCAGAGTGAGTGTGACATGGCCCTTGCCGGCGGCGTCAACATCATTCTGTCAACCGATTTCACGCGCCTGTTTACCAACGCCAACATGTTGGCTAATGACGGTCGTTGCAAGTTCGGCGACGAGAGAGCTGACGGTTTTGTGCGCAGCGAGGGAGCCGGGATGGTGGTACTCAAGCGCCTCAGCGATGCCGTTGCAGCAGGCGATGGTATCTACGCGGTGATCCGCGGCAGCTCGGTTAACAACGATGGCAAGAGCAGTGGGCTGTTGGTGACGCCGAGCCGCGAAGGCCAGCGGAATATGCTGCTCGAGGCCTGGCGCCAGGCAGGCATTACAGGTGCGGAGCTCAGCTACATCGAAGCACATGGAACCGGAACGCATGTCGGTGATCCTGTGGAGATTGGTGCGATCTCCGATGCTTTGAAAAAAAGCGGCGTGACAACATCAGTTCCAATCGGTTCCATAAAGTCGAACATCGGCCATACCGAGTCGGCTGCCGGCGTGGCTGGTGTGATCAAGGCGGCACTGATCCTGCACCATGGCGTGATCCCCGCCAGCCTGCATCACGAGATACCCAATCCAGAAATTGATTGGCGAGACGGACTGGTCGAGATAGTTCAGCAGATGCGCCCACTGTCGCGTTCTGCTGCCGGTCTTCCGAATATGGTCGGAGCGAGTTCCTTTGGATTAACCGGGACGAACTCACATATGGTGCTCGCCGAACACGGATCGTCTCTTAACGGGGAAACGAGCGCCTCCGGTGAGAGCGAGAAGCGACGTCACTACCTGCTTCCAGTGACGGCACATAACTCAACGTCCTTAGCCCAAAATGCAGAGACCTGGCTGGCTTTTCTGGACAAGAGCTTCTCCCCCGCCGAACTGGGAGAACTCTGTTATCTTGCCGGCGCGCGTCGTACACACCTGCCTCATCGCTGCGCCGTCACAGGCAAAGATGCCACTGAGCTCCAAGCGCAGTTAGCAGCTCTGATTGCGACGGAATCTTCAGCATCGCCGGAGGCTGGGGTAGTTGCGTCTTCTCCGGTGCGTGTTGTCTTTGTTGCCCCCGGACAGGGTTCGCAGTGGGACGGCATGGCTCGAGAGTTGCTGCGAGATAACGAGGCCTTCCGCGCGAGCTTTACGACGTGCGACCGCGCCATCGCCGCCGAGACAGGCTGGTCGCTGATCGAGCGCCTCGAAAGCCAGGAGGCGTCGAGCTTCCTGACGCAAATCGATTTCATTCAGCCAGCGCTGTTCGCCATGAGTGTCGCACTCGCCGCCTTGTGGCGAGCTGCGGGAGTCACTCCCGGCGCCATCATCGGCCACAGCATGGGAGAGATCGCAGCGGCCCATCTTGCCGGCGCATTGACTCTGGAAGATGCCGTAAAGATCATTTGCCGTCGCAGCCGCTTGATGCGATCGCTGAGCGGCTCAGGGGCCATGGCCAGTGTGGAGTTGCCGGCCGCTGAACTGGCGAGGTGGCTCGAGCCGTTCGGCG
Organism: uncultured Acidobacteriota bacterium; assembly: GCA_963720285.1. Lineage (GTDB taxonomy): Bacteria > Acidobacteriota > Terriglobia > Terriglobales > Acidobacteriaceae > Acidicapsa. The sequence goes on along the minus strand of CAVREZ010000010.1, from coordinate 394,349 downwards.
GCAGCCTCTCAATCGCGGCGGAAAATAGCCCGGGTGCAACAGTCGTTGCCGGCAAGTCTGAAGCTCTCGATCAACTGCTGGAATGGCTGGAGCTGAAGGAGGTCTTCTGCCGTCGAATCAAGGTCGATGTTGCCTCGCACAGCCTGCTGGTTGACCCTATCCTACCCGCCCTCGCGGACGAGCTTGCCGACATTCAACCACAGGCCGGCACGCTGCCATTCTTTTCCACGGTTTACGGAGCCATCACCGCGGGCACAGAGCTGAATGCACAGTACTGGGTGCGCAACCTGCGCCAGCCCGTGCGTTTAGCCACCGCGGCTGCTGCCCTGGCGCTTGATGGCTACACCTGCTTTATAGAGCTCAGCCCGCATCCCATCCTGGTTCCGGCGCTCGAAAGCACGCTACGCAGTGTGCAGTCTGGAGCAGGCACAACCGCCGTCGCATTGCCGTCGCTTGTGCGCGGGGAATCAGCATGGCCGACATTGCTGCGATCTTTTGGCCGCTACTGGATTCAAGGTGGAACACTGGACTGGCGGACATTGCCGGGTTCCCAATCGGATCACAATTCAGGATCGACGGCTCACCGCCTCCGGCTTCCCGACTATGTCTTTGAGCGGGAACGCTTCTGGCCGGAGGAAACTGACTCGGTTGAGGCAAGCGCCACATCCGCCTCCCGCCTTAGCCCACTCCTGCTCAGCCGGACTGATCCTGCCAATGATCCAGGCATAAGCATCTTCAAGGTGGACGCAGATTTCACTACGCTGCCCTATCTGAAAGACCATCGCGTCGGCGGAGCTATCGTTTTTCCCGCCTCGGCGCATATTGAAGCGGTGCTGGAGGCAACACGCTTACTGGCTCCTGGCAAGTCAATATCCCTCGAAGAAGTTTCCTTTCTTCAGGCGATGTACCTGTCGGAGAACGAGCCGCCGGAGCTGCAGCTGGTGATTCGCAAAGTTCCCGGCCGGATGGACAGTCTTACCTTTTCTCTCATGGGCCGGTCAGCTCCTGAAAAAGAGTTTGCGGAAGGCGGATGGACCGAGCATTCCAGCGGAACGATTCATTTTGAAGAGCCAGCATTGATTTCCGATGCGACATCCGCTCTGCCGAAGCTCGGCGGGGAGCGAATGGACCAGCCGATCCATCAAGCAAACGTGCATCGCAGTACGCGGGAAGAGCATTACCGGATGGCCAGCGGCAGTGGACTCGAGTACGGGCCAGCCTTCCAACTGGTAGAAAGCTTCGAGGTGAGTCGCGTTTCGGATCGGCCCACGGCCCAGACTCACATTCGCCTGGATGAGAATGTCCGCATGCCCGGATATCTCATCCACCCTGCGCTTCTGGACAACTGTTTTCAAGCCATGTTGCACTTGCGGCCGCGAGGGGCCGGCATGTCTCTCAATGACGTGTACCTGCCTCTGAATCTGCGCAAGCTCCGCATTTTCGCAGCTCCTTCGGAACTCCAGGCTGAAGCCAGCCAGCTGATTACTGAAGCGATTCTGCTAGGGGCGGATAGCTCTGCAGCAACCATGGAAATACAGTTACGGCTCATGACCACGGAAGGGCAGCTTCTGGCGATCATCGAGGCAATGACCATACAACGGATCCAGACCAGAGAGGGTGAAGCCACAGCTGAAAACCTATTCGTGATGGGCTGGAAGCCGTTGCCTGTTCTTCCCCATCCCACTCCGGGCGGCTCCGCAGGGCGACACTGGCTTCTTTTCGCCGACGCGGGAGGTGATCTGGAAAATGCACGATACTCTTACGCCGCGACCCTGGCGAGTCGCCATGCTTCGCTTGCCGGCCGCTGCACGCTGGTCTGGCGTGGCGATGAGTTTCGGCCGTTGGGAGCAGGCGAACGGCGTATCGATCAGCTGGGCGCCGACGAGTACGAGATTCCGGTGGGCGACAGCGCTGCGCTCGATCGGCTGCTCGGTCTTGTTACCGCAGAGGCGGGACGAATCAGCGATGTTTTTGACCTGTGGACGCTGGAAGAGGAGTTGCCCTCGCCAAAAGCGGATGACCTCGAAGGCATTATGCACGCTCAACTCACCGGTTCGAAGTTTGTTCCGGCGTTAGTGCAATCCGTTACCCGCGCTGGGTGGCCAAAGCCGCCCCGTTTGTGGATGTTGACGCAGGGAACGCAAAATCTCCCGGATGCTCCACCCACCGAAAAACTGGGCGGCTCAACCGTTTGGGGAATAGGGCGCACAGTCTCCCGCGAGCATCCTGAGTTGCACCCGTCGCTGATCGACCTCAGTCCGCGATGCGATGGCCTGCAAACAGACGAGATTGAATCCGTGGTCCGCCTGGTGTTCAAAGAGCAGACCAACTCCTTTCCCACCGAAGATTGTGTAGCTTTCCGCGGAAAGCTCGGCTTTACCGCCCGCCTTTTTCCCTGTCCTTTTCCAGTAAGAGACGATCAAGCGCGTCTGCTTGCCAAAGACGAAGCCTGGCGTGTCGAGACCGCGCAGCCCACAGGTTTCGATCAGTTACAGTTGCGAGTCATACCGGTTTCGGAGCCTCAGGCCGGCGAAGTGACCATCGAGACCGCCTACGCCGGGCTTAACTTCATCGATGTCACCAAGGCGCTAGGTATCTATCCAGGACTGGACCCGAAAGCGCCTGTGCAGATGGGCGGCGAATGCAGTGGCCGGATCGTGGCTCTTGGTGCAGGCGTTGAACACCTGAAGATCGGCGATGAAGTTGTGGCCCTGACTCCCTCGCCCACGCGCGTAGGGCTTCTGGCTTCCCATGTGAATGTGGCGGCGTCACTGGTGCTGCCCAAGCCCGCGATGCTTACGCTGGCCGAGGCTGCTTGCCTCCCGATTGTGTATTTGACGGCGTATTACTCGCTTATTGAACTTGCCCGGCTCCGCGAGGGTGAATGGGTCCTCATTCCGGCAGGCGCTGGCGGCGTGGGCCTGGCGGCAGCCCAGATCGCGCTTGCCCTGGGTGCGCGTGTGATCGCCACAGCGAGTTCACCTGAAAAGCGTGCATTTCTGCATGAGTGGGGTGTCGAGCATGTTCTGCCATCCCGTTCGCTGGACTTTGCTCAAGGTGTTCTGGAGATTACCGGAGGCAGGGGCGTCGATGTCGTGCTCAACTCACTGTCTGGAGACTATATCGTCAAGAGCCTTGATGTGCTGGCTCCTTACGGCCGCTTCATTGAGCTGGGCAAGCGGGATATCTACGAAGACCGCCGCGTCGGGCTCAAGGCTTTCCGTCAAAACATCTCTTATTTTGCCGTCGACCTTGCAGCGCTGATCGAAGAGAAGCCACATTTCGCCGCAGCTATGTTTGCTACGGTTATGCAGGCCATTGAGACAGGCCGCTGGACAGCTCTTCCTGTTCGTCCGTTTCCGGCGACTGATCCAGCACAGGCTTTCCAGTTCATTGCCCAGGGCCGTCATATCGGCAAGCTGGCGCTCCAGTTTGAAAATATCGAGGAGGTGCGCGCCCTGCCGCTACGATCCAGCAGCGAAGATGCACTTTTCCACCACGACGCCACGTACATCCTGACCGGTGGCATGGGCGGCATAGGCGCAGCGGTTGCGGAATGGATGGCGGAAAATGGCGCTGGTCATCTCGTGCTTGTTTCGCGCCGGCAGACGGGCCCAGCGGAGAATGAGATTCTTCTGCGCGTCCGGGCAAAGGGCGCGATGGTCGAACATCACAGCGCCGATATTGTCGACCCTTCCCAGGTCAGGCATTTGGTGAGCGAGATTACCCGCACCATGCCACCTTTGCGCGGCATTATGCATGCCGCTGCCGTCATCGATGATGCACTTGTGACCAACCTGCCTCCGGAGCGTTTCGATGCGGTTTTCGGGCCTAAGATACAGGGGACCTGGCATTTGCATCAGGCAACTCTTGGGTTGCCGCTCGACTTCTTCGTGATGTTCTCGTCGATCGCCAGCGTCTTTCCTCAACCGGGTCACGGAAGCTACTCGGCAGCCAACAGCTTTATGGATGCTTTTGCAGGATATAGGCGAGGGCTCGGGCTTCCGGCTACGGCCATCAACTGGGCGGGTTGGCTAGGTCTTGGCCTAGCGCGCGAAACGGGCACCAGCCGAACCATCGAGGCCTACGAGTCCGAAGGCTTCGGGAGCTTTGAAAAAGATGAGGCCTTGTATCTGCTGGGGCAGACCTTGCGTTCTGATCCGGTGCAAGTGCTGGCAACGCGTATCGATACGGATAAGCTGATTTCCGCTCATGAGAGCGTCCCGCCGCTGATGCGGGAAATGGTGAGCCTCGATAGCAGGAACTCCTCTGTCAGGACCAGCTCGGCGGCTGGAGAAAATTTTGTCGACGAACTGCTTGCGGCAGCCACCTACGCAGAAAAACTGCTCAAGCTCGAAACTCTGCTGCGCACTGAGGTAAGCCGCATACTCAAGCTGGCGCCGGACAGAATAGCGGCAAATCAGCGATTTGGGCAGATGGGTGTCGATTCGCTCATGGCATTGGAGTTCATTCGTCGAGTCAATGGGGTTCTGGGTCTGGCGCTACCCGCAACTGCAGTTTTCAACTATCCTTCCATCGACGCTCTTGCCATTCAGATTGCCAAGAGGCTAGGCGTGGCGCCGGACGCAGCACCATCCGATGCTCCAGGTTTGACCTCTTATGACCGTGATGTTGCCGTGTGGGGTGGGCAAGCAGACTTCGAGCCTGGCATACTGCGAGACCTCTCTGAGAGTGACGCCCTCCGTGCGCTGATGGAACCGGGAGAGCTGCCCAGTGGCGACTGATCGCATGGAACCGGGATTGAGTGCAGCGCGGTTGACTGTGGCCGCCAAGCGCGCGCGTGCCGAAGCCGGAGCTGCTGTCCAACTGCTCCTGGCCGAGCCGATTGCGATTCTCGGCATGGGTTGCCGCTTCCCTGGCGGAGCTGAAACCCCCGCAGCCTACTGGCGGCTACTCGAAGAGGGCAGGTCCGGCATCCGGGAAGTTCCGGAAGGGCGGTGGCCTGGCGCCCTCGAGACGTTGGATCCGCATCTGCTCCTGGGTGGGTATCTCGACGGTGTCGATCGCTTCGACCCGGAGTTCTTCGGTATTGCACCGCGGGAGGCCCATTCTATCGATCCGCAACAGCGGCTCCTGCTGGAGGTCTGCTGGGAAGCGCTGCTCGATGCCCGCATCCCCCCAAGCTCTCTGAGTGGCACTGAAACCGGTGTTTTTGCAGCCATCTACAACAGCGACTACTTCCGTTTGCAGATGCGCGAGGGAGCATCCGTTGATGCCTACACCGGCGTCGGAGCGGCACACAGCGTGGCCGCGGGACGGATATCGTTTCTGCTCAATCTTCGCGGGCCATGCATGGCAGTCGACACAGCTTGCTCCTCCTCGCTGGTGGCCATCCACCTGGCTTGCCAGTCTCTCCGCCGGCGAGAGTGCGGCGTTGCGCTGGTGGGCGGATCGAGTCTTAAGCTGCTTCCAGACGAGGTTCGCATTTTTGCCGAATGGGGCATGCTTTCCCATGATGGCCGCGCCAAAACCTTCGATGCCGCAGCCGATGGCTTCGTCCCCGGCGAGGGTTGCGGGGTGGTCGTGCTCAAACGCCTCTCCGACGCCATCATGGCGGGCGACCCGATTCGTGCTGTGGTTCGTGGCACCGCAGTCAATCACGACGGCCGCTCAAGTGTGCTCACAGCGCCAAACGGACCGGCGCAGGAGATAGTGATCCGGGAAGCTCTTCGCGACGCCCAGATCCGGCCGGCCGATGTCTCCTTCGTTGAGACTCATGGCACGGGTACCTCGCTCGGCGATCCGATTGAAGTAGAGGCTCTCGATGCCGTGTATGGGGTTTCTCCAGACGGCGGCGGCTCTACCTGTGTGCTGGGCGCGGTGAAGACCAACTTCGGGCATCTGGAAGCCGCCGCCGGCATGGCGGGATTGATCAAGGTGGTGCTGTCTCTCGAGAACCAGTCGATCCCACGAAATTTAAATTTTGATCGGTTGAATCCCCAAATCCATCTGAGCACCGGCAGCCGCCTGAGACTAGCGACAGAGCCGGGAAGGTGGCCACGGGGGGCGCAACCGCGCTTTGCCGGCGTGAGTTCTTTTGGGCTCGGAGGGACCAACTCCCACGTCGTGCTTGAAGAGGCGCCGGTCCTGCCGCGGATGGAGTCCGCCTCACCCGATAGGGCGTCTCGCGAGTTTTGTCTCCCGATTTCAGCGCATTCTTCGGAAGCCTTTGAGGGACCAAGTCCGCGCCTACGTTACATTACTCAGGAAGCCCGGCGCCGACCTGGCACGAATCGCGCCGGCCGCAGCGCGCGCCCGCGACCACGGAGCGTTCCGCATGGCCGTGATTGCCACAAGTGCGGTCGAAGCAGCGGAGAAACTCGAAGCAAAGATGGTTGGATGGATCAACCGCCTATCGGAGGCATTCGATGCGCAACATCGCGTGGCCTTCGTTTTCTCGGGCCAGGGTTCAGCCTGGTCAGGCATGTTGCCTGCGCTGGCCATGGAGTTTCCCCAGGCTGAGACTGTCTTCTCCACGTGCGAAAGGCTTGTGAAAGAAACGGCTGGGTGGGATCTACGGCAAGCCGCGGAGAACGCGATCATGCTGGAGGACACGGCAAAGTCCCAGCCCCTGTTATTTGCCATGCAGGTGGCATTGATGCGGACTTTGTTGAACTGGGGCATCGTTCCTGGTGTTGTTACCGGTCACAGCGTGGGTGAGGTTGCGGCTGCCGTTACTGCCGGCGTTCTTTCGCTTGAACAAGGCATGCGCCTGGTAATGAAGCGCGGGCAGCGCATGGGCGAAACCAGTGCCGCCAGCGAAGAGCAAGGCTGCATGATGGCCGCCGAGATGAGCGTTACTGACGCGAGCTCTGCGCTCTCTGCATACGCGCTCTCAAACGATGGACCCGCGCCAGAAATCGCCGTCATCAATGGGCCACGATCCGTAGTGTTTTCGGGACCTGAGACGAGGATGCAAGCTCTTGCCGGTATCCTGGCAAGCCGTGAGGTGAACACGCGCCGGCTCGACGTGCGTTACGCCTTTCACAGTTTCGCGATGGCTAAAGCCAGCAGAGAGTTGGCGACGGATTTGCGCATTGAGTTTGCTTGCGCCCCGCCGTGCGCTCGGCCCTCCATCCCCCTCGTCTCTACTGTGACAGGCAAGCCCTGGAAAGAGAACGATGGTGATGCGGAGTATTGGGGCGAGGGCATCCGCAAGCCTGTGCTATTTCGCGAGGCCGTCGATCAGCTTTTTCAACTAGGTTGTCGCACTGTCATCGAGATCGGTCCCCATCCCGTGCTTTTGCGCTCCGTGACCGCCTGTGCCGGGGAAACCCTCGATGGGAGCGACGCCCGCAATGCAATTTTGACGATCGCCTCTATGCGGCGGGGCCAAGGGGCGCGCGGAACGCTTATGGCTGCCGCAGCTTCGCTCTATGAAGCAGGAGCAGCACTTGCCTGGCAGAATATCTATCCCGGCGCCATCGTTCCAGTCGAGCTACCACCCTATTCATGGAATCGCAGGCGCTACTGGCTTGCTGAAGAGAACCCTGTCCCAGCCGGAGTTGTGCACGGAGAACGCGACTGCGAATTGCCGCAGTGGGAGATTTTCCAGCCTTTTGTTGAAGGCAGGCTTTGGCAGACTTTGCTGAGCACCAACGCGCAGCCATGGCTGGCCGAACATTGCTGGAATGACCAGCCCCTTTTCCCATTCGCTGCATGGCTGGAGATGGCGCGCAGAGCAGCGACGGCAGCAGCCAACGGCGATCCTGTCATGGTGCGAGACTTCGCCGTACACCAGCGTCTTATCCTGCATGATGAGCCGACTCCACTCCATACGCTCTCCACTCCAGCTTGCGAACTGAAGCTTGCCGCACAAGTTGAGGGACACTGGAAGACCTTTGCGAGCGGATTCTGGCAGCCTGACGAAACCAACATCGGGGAAGCAAAGCCTGCTGTCGATCTTGACGCTCTGAAAGCTCAGTCGAGCGAAATTCTCGCACCGGAGCAGACCTACCGCGAGTTGAACGATAACGGCCTGAGCTATGGACCAGCTTTCCGTCTCCTGAAGCGCATTTACGCCGGCGCCGGCTTTGCGCTGGGGGAAATTGCAGCAGTTGCCGAGAACGCGCTTGCCCACACCCAAGGACAGGATGGACCTGCCAGCTTGCATCCGACAGTGCTCGATGCCTGCCTGCAGACCCTGCAGGCTGCGCAGCCTCACGAATTTCGCGGCAGGGCCGTGCTGCCGATGAGCGTGGCAAGCTATCGCGTACTGCGGACCGCGGCACCGGCTTTTGCGCTGGTCAGCGTGGGATCGGCGTCACTGAATGACGCAGAAGCCGACGTTCTCATTACTGATGGCCAAGGGGGCCTGGTGGCCGAGATCAAAGCGCTTCGCGTGCGCCGGGTCGAAGCTCCGGTGAAGCAGTCCGCCATGTGGCAAACGGATTGGCAAGTGGCGGCGGAAGCATTGTCGATGCCCTCGAGTAGAGATCGTTTGGTCTGGGACATGCCTACAGTCGAGGGATGCAGCTCCTCTGTGATCCGACGGCATAACGAAATTGCTCTGGCAATGGAAGCGCAAGGAGCATCCACGCGTAGCGCTCATCCAGAGAGGCTCTTCCCTGTCACGCTGCGTGAGCCTGCCAACGTATTGCTTGCGGGAAATCTCACCACTGTCACCTCGCAGTTGCTGCAAATCGCGCGACAGGAACACGACTATCCAGGTTCGGTGAAACAGGTCTGTCTCGTGACCCGGGGGGCCCTGGCCGTGAGTTACGGCGAATCAGTAGACTCGGAACAAACTTCCATTTGGGGGCTCGCGAGAACCTTCCGCGCGGAATATCCCGCGATTGCCACGTATCTCGTCGACCTGCCTCAAGCAGGCGCGGCTGGGGTTGAACCAGCGTCGTCGTCCGGCGCTGTTGTGGGTAGCCGAGAGGCCGCCGCCGCACAGGAAGTGAATCTGCTGTCGCGATGGCTTGTTGCACGACCGGCTTCGCGGCCAGACAAAGCGACTGCAAGTTCTGAAGAGGTTGCGCTGCGCAACGGCCGGTTCTTAAGGCCAGTGATGAAGGCCCTTTCTGTGGAGGCAGCCGACATAGCTGAACTCTCTCTCGTCATCCAAACCCCGGGACTGCTGGAAACTCTTCGTGAAGAGCCTTTTCATCTATCAGATCCAGCTCACGACGAAGTACAAATCGCTTGCTACGCGCACGGATTGAATTTTCGCGATGTGCTGACTGCGATGGGTTCCTACGCCGGCCAACCGGCGCCACTTGGTGGCGAGTGCGCCGGAGTGGTGATGAAAGCAGGGGATGGATCAGGTTTCGCGCCCGGCACCCCAGTGGTAGCGTTTGCCCCTGGCGGCCTGCGCACCACGGTGAACGTGCCTGCGGCCTATGTGGCAGCTAAACCTGCTGCAATGAGCTTTGTTGAGGCAGCTGGTCTTCCGGTTGCTTTTCTCACCGCGTACTATGCCTTCTCGCGCATAGCCCGGCTTCAGCGAGGGCAGACAGTCCTGGTGCATTCGGCCGCCGGCGGCCTGGGTCAAGCCGCTGTACAACTCGCCCGCTGGCATGGAGCAACAGTCATCGCGACCGCAGGAACCGCTGAGAAACGCGCCTTCCTCGAGGCCCAGGGCATCACGCACATCTTTGATTCGCGCAGCGAACACTTTGCCGAAGATGTGCTGCGTGTCACCGGGGGGCGTGGAGTCGATGTGATCCTAAATGCGCTCTCAGGGGAGAAAATTGCCGCTGGATTTCGCGCACTCGGCAGCGGCGGAGTGTTCCTCGAAGTAGGTAAGCGCGATATCTGGAGTCCGGAGCGCGTGGCTCAAATTCGTCCAGACGTGCGCTACACGGCTTTTGATCTGGCTGAAGCGGCCCAGCAGGATCCGGCGGTGATTGCCGCAATGTTGCAGGAATTGTTCGCGGCATTCGCTGAGGGCAAGCTGTCTCCAATTCCGCACGAGGTGTATCCGATCGGCGCATCGGAAGATGCATTCCGCCGAATGGCTAGTGGCAGGCATATTGGCAAGCTGGTACTGGTGCGGCCTCCGCGGCCTGTTGTGAAAGAACCCTGGATCACAGCCTTAGGCGAAGGTACGGTCCTGGTCACCGGCGGCACCGGCGCCCTGGGTCTCGCGACTGCGCAATGGCTGATTGAGCAAGGCGCAAAATCGATCGTGCTTGTGAGCCGTCGAGGCGCGTTGGATGCGGTGAAGCAGTTCCAGGAGGCGTCGTCGGCGCGGGGTGTTCGCGTGACTGTCGCAAGCGCCGACGTTGCGAATCGGGAAGAACTCGCTATGGCATTACAGACGGCGCGCAGTTTCCCCGAGGCCCCCCTGCGTATTGTGTTTCACGCGGCCGGGGAAGCAGACGATCGCCTTCTTATTTCACAGACGGCGGAGGCTTTTGCTCACGGCATGAGGGCCAAGATGGAAGGCGCGCTGCTGCTTGACGAAATGACAGCCGAAGATGCGCTCCTGACGACCGTCTACTATAGCTCGCTTGCCGCAACGCTTGGCTCAGCCGGGCAGGGAAGCTATGCAGCGGCCAACGCGTTCCTGGATGGCCTTGCCGAACAACGTACCGCGCGAGGTCTGCCAACGATAAGCGTAAGCTGGGGCGCCTGGGCAGAGGGCGGCATGCTGGAGCAACTCTCGGCCGCGGCAAAATCACGGATTGCGCGCCAGGGTATACAGCCCATGGCTTCTGCAGCCGCGCTGGCAGCGCTCGGAGCAGCTCTTTTGAGTGGCCGGTCGCGCGTCATGATCGCTGAGGCGCAATGGGAATCCTATCTCGAACAGTTTCCATCCGGATCACCTGCGCATGTCTTCTTTTCGGAGTATTTCTCTTCCGGCAACAGCGACTCCGGCCTTATCTCGAACAAGCGGGAGAAGGGCAACGCTCCCTTTGCCCAAGCTAACCGTGATGCCGAGGAGATTGTGGCGATCCGCGGCGCCGCCAGGGCCGAACGCCTTCCACGCATGGAAGCTTTCGTACTTGCTTTAGCGCGCAAGGTTCTTGGTTTGTCATTGGAACACCACATATCTGGAGAGATGCCTCTGCAGCAGGTGGGATTGGATTCCCTCATGGCTTTGGAACTGCGCAATCTGCTGGCTCAGGCTCTTGGCTGTCCCCTGAAGGCAACGCTTCTCTTCGATTATCCGACGATTCGTGGTCTTGCCCAATACCTGCTTGCCCTGGCGGTTCCAGAGACGAAAGAGACCGGACAGGACGCTGAAAAACTCAGGACTGGCCGGCAACCCAACCCTGCAGAGGGCAAAGACCAGGTGGAAGATATGGATTTCTCCGCAATGAGCGATGCTGAAGCTGAGGAACTCCTGGTTGCCGAATTGAACCGGAAGGAGCTGTCGTGAGCGGGTTCTCTGAGCGAGAGAAGATAGTTGATGCTGCGGGCGCGGAGGAAAACCCGGCGCTGTCTCCAGTCAAGCGGGCTCTCCAGGAGATTCGCGAACTCCGCTCCAGACTTGCCGCGGCAGAAAACGCTGCCTTAGCCGCACAAAACGATCCGATCGCCATCCTCGGCGCCGGCATACGCTTCCCTGGCGGAGCTGTGGATGCGCAATCTTTCTGGAACCTGCTTGCAGAGGGGAAGGACGCTATCACCGATGTTCCACGGGATCGCTGGGATTGGCGGCTCTATTTCAACCGTGATGCAGCGACACCAGGCGCCATATATTCCGTCCGCGGTGGCTTTCTTGATGACATTGATAGTTTCGATGCAGATTTTTTTGGCCTGGCGTCGCGCGAGGCGATCATGCTCGATCCGCAGCAGCGCTTGCTGCATGAGGTAGCATGGCATGCGCTCGAAGATGCCGCGATCCGGCCTGATCGCCTGCGCCATTCGCGTACCGGCATCTTCACCGGACTGAGCAATTTCGACTACTACCGCGCCGTGCTGCAGGACGATCTTCGGATCGACGCGTACGCCGGGTCGGGCAACTCACCCAGTATGGCCGCGGGACGACTGGCCTATACGCTCGGCGTGCATGGGCCAACCATGACCATCGACACATCGTGCTCGTCTTCATTAGTTGCGGTGCATTTGGCATGTCAAAGTCTGCGCGTCCACGAATGCGATCTTGCATTAGCTGGTGGCGTCAACGTGATTCTCGCTCCGCAAATGCACATTGGTTTCTCTCTCGCGCGTATGCTCGCGCCAGATGGCCGTTGCAAGACTTTCGATGCGGCCGCCGATGGTTATGTACGTTCCGAGGGGTGTGCCGTTGTCGTGCTCAAGCGCCTGAAGGACGCGATCGAAAGAGGCGACCGGATTCTGGCCCTTGTGCGAGGAAGCGCAGTCAATCATGATGGCCGCAGCGCGGGACTCACAGCGCCCAGCAGCCAGGCGCAGTCAGCTCTGCTGAGAGATGCGTACCGAAACGCCAATGTGGCCCTTGAAGAAGTGGGCATGATCGAAGCACATGGAACGGGCACATCGCTGGGTGATCCTATCGAAATGGAAGCCCTCGGAGAGGTCTTCGGCAGCAGGCCTTCTCATCTATCTCCGATTGCGGTGGGTTCCGTGAAGACTAACCTCGGCCACACTGAGGCTGCCAGTGGAATAGCCGGTCTGCTCAAAGCTGCGCTCTCGCTCCGCCATCGGCAGATTCCACGCCATCTTAACCTTCGCAATAAGAGTGCCTTCATACCCTGGCAACGTTTGCCCTTCTATGTTCCGGCAGATCACATGGAGTGGAAGCTGGAAGCAGATCAGCGGAGGCGTGTCGCCGGCGTCAGCTCCTTTGGTTTCAGTGGCAGCAATGCTCACGTTGTCCTGGAAGAATTTATCCCGGACGTACAGGATGCAGATGCCTCTGCCGTAGAAGAGCCTCAAGTCGCTGTGCTTTCGGCAGGGACAGAGGAGGCATTGGCTGCCGCTCACAATGCTCTTGCGAATTATTTGCAAAACGATGGTCAACACTCCTTGCGCGATGTGTGCCACACACTGAACCGCGGCCGCATGCATTATTCGCATCGTCGCGCCTATGTTGTCCGTTCGCGCGAAGACTTCCTTGAGCAACTGCGTTCCGAATCCGTCCGAGTTGCGATCGGAGCGCGCGCGAACTCATCTAATCCCGTTCTTGGTTTCCTGTTTACAGGGCAGGGCAGCGAACATGCCGGAATGGGCATGGAGCTTCTCGAGCACAGCAACATCTTCCGCACGGCAGTAGATCGGATGGATCGCGCGCTTGACGGGCGGTTGGGCAAGAGCATTCGCGAAATCTGGACCAATGAGGAAAAGGAGCAAGAACGCGCATCTCTCCTGCAACCCGCCCTCTACGCATACGAATGGGCGCTCAGCGAATTGTGGCGCAGTTGGGGGGTGGAGCCTCGAGTAGTGTTGGGGCACAGTCTGGGCGAATATGTGGCCGCGACGGTCGCCGGTGTGATGACACCCGAGGATGGCATTCGCCTTGTCGCCGCGCGCGGACGCTTGACAGAAGACAAGGCTCAACCCGGCGCGATGATTGCCGTTACTGCCTCGAAGCAGCAAGTCGCCGCGCTGATCGTCACCACGTCTCTTGGTGGTGAGTTGAATATCGCGGCAGTCAATGGCCCGGCGAGCGTAGTAGTGAGTGGTCCGCACAATGCAGTCGAGCGGTTCGAGGAGCAGCTTCGTTCGATCCAGATGCGCTATAAGCGTCTGCGCACAACTCACGGGTTCCACTCCTCCGCCCTGGATTCCATGCTCGATGCCTTTCAAGCCGAGGCTGCAGAGGTCGACTTCAAGATCCCTGAAGTGCCCTGGATATCGAACTTGACCGGCAAGCTCGTCGAACGCGACTTTCCCGTCGATGCGCAATACTGGCGGCAGCATCTGCGCCAGACTGTCGAGTTCTCACAGGGGTTGATTGCAGCTCAGGCAGCAGGCGCTGCTATTTTTCTTGAGATCGGCCCCAAGCCGCAGTTGTTTGCGCTCGCCGACGCCAACGGCATCGCTACCGATCGATGCATCGCTTCTATTGGAGCCGCGACTGGCGAGTGGCACAGCCTGCTGACCGCTGCGTCGCAGCTCTACACAAAAGGTGTGGGCATCGAGTGGGACGCGGTTGCCGGACATTGTCCCTACCTCAAACTCCCGTTGCCTGGCTATCCCTTTCAGCGAAAGAGGTTCTGGTTCAGCGACGGATTGAGCCAGGACGAAGGAGGGGTAGCCGCCATGGCCCTCGCCGCGGCCGATCAAGCCTCGTTGATCCCGATCGGTCTGCCGGCAAGCCGGATTGCAGAGGGCCTGAATGCATTGAATCGCTGGGCTACGGCACTGATCCTGGCAACGCTGAAAGATCTTGGTTGCTTCCAGGGCGAGGACAGCGCGATTACTACGGAAGCTCTTATCCGCAAGCACGGTGTTGTCCCGACTCATCGAAGGCTGATGGAGCGCTGGCTGCGGCGATTGAACAGTGAAGGAATTCTGATATCGGCAGCGGACAGTGAGAATTCAGCGTACACGCTTGCACCAGATACTTCTACAACTCCTCAGGAATCGATCTGGGCCGAGACGAAGCAGTTCGGCGATGAGCCTCTCCGTAATTACCTGGCCAATTGTGCCACCGGTCTATTACACGTTTTGCGGGGAGATCTCAATCCGCTGGAGACCCTTTTTCCCCAGGGCAACGATGCGTTGGCGAAGGCGCTTTACGAGCGCTCACCAGTAGCGGTTTACGCCAATCGCATTGCGGCTGCTGCCATTGCGGCCAGGGCTCGACAGGATGTCAAGACCAGCCTGGGGTTCCCTCGGCGTTTGCGGATACTTGAAGCCGGTGCGGGAACGGGGGCCACGTCGGCGGCCGTTCTTGCGCAATTGAGTTCGCAACAGGTGCTCTATACCTTCAGCGATGTCTCGGAGGTTTTTCTGACACGGGCGCGCCAGCGATTCCGAACACACGCGATGGAGTTCGTACTCTTCGATCTGGATGATGCAGCGTCCGTGGAGGCCCATGAAGGACATTACGATGTTGTACTTGTTGCGAACGCGCTGCATGCTGCCAAAGACCTCCGCGCCAGCCTCACTCGTCTGTTTGATGTGCTGCAGCCAGGTGGGTCCCTGGTTCTCGTCGAAACAACGGCACAACAGGCCTGGCATGACGTTTCAACGGGATTGATTGAGGGCTGGCAACACTTTTCCGATGAGGCGCGCAGCAGTGGATCGCCGTTGATTTCGCTCGACCAGTGGGAGGAGGAGCTTGCCCGCGCCGGGTTTGAACACTTTTCCGCCGCACCATCCCCGGAACTTGCCACGCATAAGCTCGGGCTGCATGTGCTGATTTCGCACAAACCAGTTCACGGATCGATTCCGCCCGCCGGCAGTGCAAGCCGCTTCAAGCCGGCGATCGAGAGTTCAATATCTCTCGCAATCTCAGAGCGAGACACGGCATCGTTCGACGCTACTCTCGCCCCTCTGCACGCGAATTCCATCGCTGATACTGCAATCAATTTCCTTGAGGAGATCGCTTCTTCCGCACCAAAGCAGCGGACCAGCCTGGCAGTGGAAGCAGTCAAGACCGCGGTCGCGCAGGTATTGGGGCGAACAACGCTACCTATGAAAGACGATCGCCTGATGGAGCTCGGACTCGATTCATTGATGGCCATCGAATTGCGAAATTGTTTGCAGACCGCCTTCGGCATTGGGCGGCTATCATCAACGCTCATCTTCGACTACCCAACTTCTGAGGCCATCGCAAGGGTTCTCCTGGTGCAGCTGGGCTATCAGGCGGACGGACGAGATGTTGATGGGGTCGGCCATAGTACAAACGCACCGGCAGATGAAGGAACAGCGGCCCGACCCATGCACTCTGAAGAAGAACTAGATCGAATGTCCGACAACGAAATTGCTGAAGTTGCTGCGCATGCAGTTGGAACCATAGGCGATGACAGAAAAAACAAATCCAGGTAACGCCGGAGGCCACAGCGCTTTACTGAAGCAGGCGCTGCGCGCGGTCGAGCAGATGAAGCAAAAGCTCGATGCGGCGGATACGCGCCGCCATCAGCCGATCGCCATCATCGGGATGGGGTGCCGGTTCCCTGGCGGCGCCAACGATGCAGCGTCATTCTGGGAGCTTCTGAAGCATGGCCGCGAAGCTCTCACGAGAGTGCCGGCCGATCGTTGGAACATCGATGAGTATTATGATCCCGATCCCTCCAAGCCGGGCAAAATGGTTTCGCGCGTTGGAGGCTTCTTAACCGGAATTGATCTTTTCGACGCAGGCTTTTTCGGCATCGCTCCGCGCGAAGCCGCGATGATGGATCCACAACAGCGCCTGCTGCTTGAGGTAGTGTGGGAAGCCCTGGAGAACGCCGGCATCGCGCCGCATTCGCTGGCTGAAAGTCGTACTGGGATGTACCTCGGGATGGCCAGCGGAGACTACGCACAAATGCAGCTCCATGCCGACGATGCCAGCTTGCTTGATGTGCACTTCGCCTCTGGAAATGCGCACAGCGTTGCCTCTGGAAGGCTGTCTTATCTGTTAGGGCTGAAGGGCCCAAGCTTAACAGTTGATACGGCGTGCTCTTCCTCTCTCGTCGCGGTGCATCTGGCCTGTCAGGCGCTTCGTGCCCATGAATGTACGATGGCTATCGCAGGCGGCGTCAATGTCATCCTGGCTCCCGAGACGACGGTAGCGCTCTCGCAGGCCCAAATGATGTCTCCCGATGGGAGATGCAAAGCATTCGACGACCATGCCAACGGCTTTGTGCGCGCAGAGGGTTGCGGAGTTGTCCTACTGAAGCCACTGGATAGAGCACAGGCCGACGGTGACCTGATCCTCGCCGTAATTCGCGGAACCGCTCTCAATCAGGACGGCGCCAGCAGTAGTCTTACTGTGCCAAACGGGCCTTCGCAGGAAGATCTGATGCGGCGAGCCCTGCATGAAGCAGACCGGACCGCGGCGCAGGTGGGCTATGTGGAGGCGCATGGAACTGGAACTTCGCTGGGTGACCCCATTGAGCTGCGTGCCCTTGGATCTGTTTACGGCGCATCGCGGCAAACCGGTGAGCCGGTATTGGTAGGTTCACTCAAAACTAATTTCGGACACATGGAAGCGGCTGCGGGAGTGGGTGGTTTAATCAAGCTGGTACTTGCGCTGCAACATGGCGAAGTCCCCGCGCACCTGCATTTCGAAACGCCAACCAGTCACGTATCCTGGGATGAGATCAAATTGGGTGTGCCGCGCAACACCATGCCGTGGCCCAGTTTGCTGAACTCATCCGGCGCGTTGATGCCACGCGTGGGCGCCGTGAGCTCTTTCGGCTTCAGTGGCACAAACGCTCACCTGATAGTGGAGCAAGCAGCGGCGGCACAACAGCCAGCACCCGACACCGCTGGCGAAGAGCATATTGCGGCTGGACATCTCCTTCCGCTTTCCGCAACCAGCAGCGAGGCTCTGCGTGCCTTAATCGAACGCTATGAGTGCTGGCTAAGCGGACCGGATGCAGCTGAGTATGACTGGGCGGAGATTGCAGCAGCGGCGGCAACCTGCCGCGATCACTTCAGGTATCGTGCTGCCCTTGTCGCCGGCAACAAAGAAGAAGCAGTAGCCTCGCTGCGCTCTCTCAGTGTTGCGTCCGATATCGGCGTGGCCTCCAAGCCTCCATCCTTATGCTTTCTCTTCACCGGCCAAGGCAGTGAGCATAGCGGCATGGGATCGGATCTTCTGAATCACAGCGCTGTCTTTCGCGCTGCAGTGGAGCGCCTCGATCATGCACTCGACGGCGGCCTTCCCAGCAGCATTGCGACGATCTGGGCCAACGAACATGGTGAACAGGAGCAGGCAAGCCTTGTGCAGCCTGCGCTCTATGCCTACGGTTGGGCGCTCAGCGAGTTTTGGCGGAGCTGTGGAATCGAACCTGAGTTGGTGCTGGGCCACAGCCTCGGAGAATACGTCGCCGCTACGGTGGCCGGAGTCATGACTCCGGAAGAGGGTATTCGCCTGGTGGCGACTCGTGGCCGTCTTACTCAGGATCTGGGCGCTGCAGGCGGCATGATTGCCATCATTGCGGGGGAAGACGAAGTTCGCAAAATGCTGGCCACATCGGGTCTCCACAACGATCTAGTGTTGCGGCAGTCAATGGGCCATCGAGCGTCGTCGTGAGCGGCGGCCGCGAAACGATTCAAAACTTCGAGCGGAGTCTACGCGAAGCCGGCATACGCCATAAGCGCCTGCGCACTACACATGGCTTTCACTCAGCCGCGTTGGACGCAATGCTTGATGTTTTTGAAGCTGAAGCTGATGCGGTTCCGTTCAAGGTTCCCGATATTCGTTGGATCTCGAACCTGACCGGCCGGGCGGTCGAACGCAAGCGGCCTATCGATGCCCGCTACTGGCGGCAGCACCTACGCCAGACAGTCGAATTTCAACGCGGGTTATCATCTGCCAATCTCACAGGTGCCGGCCTGTTCCTTGAAGTGGGCCCAGAGCCGCAGTTACTTGCCTTGGCGGAAACCAACGGCATAGCCCCGGATCGATGCGTCGCTTCCATCAGCAAGCGGGGCACAGGCGGCGAATGGACAAAGTTGCTGTCTGCCGTTGCCCAACTCTATACGCAGGGTGTGGATATAGATTGGAACGGCATCAATGAAAGACGCCGCTTTCGCCGGGTTCCCCTGCCTACCTACCCCTTTCAGCGCCAGCGTTTCTGGTTTACGCAGCATGGACGGGGAACTATATCTGCGGGAGTTTCCGCGAAGCAGGCCGGTCATTTTCCTGCGCAGCATCCCCTGCTGGGAGCGCGCCTGCGCACTCGCTCAGAGGCTACGACTTTTCATGCGGAACTGACACCTCTCTCTCCAGCCCATCTCGGCGATCACGTTGTCCTGGGCCGGCGTATGCTCCCTGGCGCAGCGTATCTTGAGATGGCGCTCACCGCGGCGCGCGAGACCACGGGACAGTCTCATTGGAAAGCGACAGATGTCGAGTTCCGCGAGCCCTGTTTTTTCGACGAACCGCGTCTATTAGAAACCGTAGTCTCCGCAGCGGATGCGGCGAGTGGTAGCCGGCGATTCGAGATTGCCAGCACTGCACTGCAGGTCCAGGATGGTGAACCTGGAGAGCCTGCCTCCTGGACCGTTCACGCGGTCGGACTGCTGGAGCAGGCTTCTTCTTCGCAAGCTGGATCGCCAGTGGATCTTGCAGCAATTCAGAGTCGAGCCAAGAGTGTTTTAGACAAAGACGCATTCTACAAGCGATTCAAAGCGGCCGGCCTCGACTTTGGCGTGGCTTTTCAACCAGTCCGGCAAGCGTGGGGCGACAGCGACGAGGGCCTGGTTGCTCTTGAGCTTGCGCCAGAGGTAATTGCCGAAAGCGCGGCTTACGGAGTTCATCCGATTGCGCTCGATGGGTGTCTTCAGGCTGCCGCTGTATTGATTGACGCCGATGCATCTGCTTCCCCAGCTCTACCGGCTGCGCTGTGCAGTTTTCATTGCCTGGGCAACACGTCCTCACTTCGATTTGCGCATATTAAGGTTCGCAAGCGCGACGGGCGCCGCTTCTCTGTGGACATTGCGGGACTGGATACAGACGGCAAGTGCCTGCTTTTGGTGGAAGAGCTCGCACTGATGCCGTCTTCGGGACAGCAATACCGCGGTTGGCTGCACCAGGTGGAGTGGGAACCGATTGTCCTCAATCGAGGAAGCAATAGCGAGCAATTCGAGTCTTTGCCGTTGGCGCCGGTGTCTCTTGATTCTGGTTTGCTGCAGGAGGGACTCACAACTCTTGCACAACAAACCGGCTTGGCCGAGTTTGAAAACTGGATGCGAGACTTCGATTCGCTCTGCTCGGCATGGATTGCGGAAAGCTTTGAACAGGGTGGCTTCGACTTTGCGCCGGGCCGCGAATTCAGCTCGAACGATCTGCTGAGACAGTTGTCTGTCGCCCCGCAACATCATCGTCTGGCACTTCGTTTTCTCGCGATACTCAGAGAAGCCGGCTATCTCGAGAGCACGGGTCCGGATCGTTTTCGTGCACTGAACCCAACGCATTTCGATACCGCGTCCATCGCTGCGCGCCTCCGCGCTCCCAATCATCCCGAGATGGAGTGGACCGAGCAGACAGTGGCTCAATTGCTTCCACTTCTGCGTGGCGAAGCCGGTCCTCTGAATGTGCTTTTCTCGGAGGCAGGCAAGCAGATTGCGATACAGCTTTACAGGGGCTCTGTCGTTGCGCGGACACTCAATCCGATCCTCGCTGCCGCTGCTCTGCAGGCCGCTGTCCAGTTTGATCGCAAAGTTCGAGTGCTGGAGGTCGGCGGCGGCACCGCAGCGACCACCAGCTTTCTAGTTCCGGCCCTACGCGGCCAGATTCAGGAGTATGTCTGGACGGACCTCGGGGCAGCATTCGTCAGTGCGGCGCGCAGGGAACTCGCCTCTGTCGAAGGTATTCGCTTTCAAACGCTTGACATTGAGCGCAATCCCGAAGAGCAGGGATTTGCCGGCGAATTGTTCGATATCGTAATCGCCTCTAACGTGATTCACGCGACCGCTGATCTGAAGCGAACGCTCAGTCATATTCGCTCGCTGCTCAGCCCAGGCGGCGTTTTACTGATGGCGGAAACAACAAGCAAACAGCCATGGATTGATCTCACCGTCGGATTTACCGAGGGCTGGTGGCGCTTTTCCGATCGGGATATTCGCCCTGGGTACGCCTTGATCGGGAAACAAGCCTGGGTCTCATTACTAAGCGAATCGGGCTTCGGTGATGTGCTGCTCCTTCCCGATCAGAACAGCGATATTCTGAGCGGGCAATGCTTAATTGCTGCGGTGAATGGCGCACAAGAGGACCATTCCGCGGCAACGAGCCTTGCGCGGACCGCTGGTGCTTCGGTCCTTATCATCACCGCTGGAAGCGTTGCTGAACCGAGGGCTCTGGCTAGTTCGCTTGCACACGAGGCGAAGAGCAATGGAGCCGCAGTCACCCTGGTCTCCGCAACTGAAATTAACCAGGCAGCGATTGACGCGTGGTTTGTTGAGCGGCTCAGCAATAGAGCCTCCTCGAATTCCCATCGGCATATTTTCTACTTGCCTGCCGCCGAGATTGTGGCTCCCAAAGCAGAAAGCACCGGGGCGGACGCCTTGAATTGGCAGAAGGAGGTTCTAGGCGGAGCGCTCGGTTGCACGCAGGCTTTGTTGTTTGGCGATCACCTCACCGATTGCCGGCTATGGCTGGTGAGTCGCGGCGCATCTGGGTCAGAGATCTCTTCCGCGGATGGCGCCAGCATCGCGGCCTTCACTCGTGGTTTGCGCAGCGAATATCCCGAGATTCGGGCCACGGCGGTCGACCTCTCTTCTAACGAAGACTCTGCTCAGGGGCTTTGGCGGTTGACTCATGAAGTCCCTCATGCAACTACGCAGGTAGTTCTTCGCGATGATCATGTCTGGGTGCCACGTCTGGCGCCGTACATACTGCCGCAGAATCGTCCTGAAGAGACGGGCAGAAGCCAGACTCTCGGACAGTCAGAAACGCGTCGCCTGCGCTTTGCGCCTTCGGGACTACTTGAGGATCTGGAGCTTGCAACAGAGGATCGCCGCACTCCTGCAAACGACGAAGTTGAAATTGCAATCGACGCCACGGCCATCAACTTCCATGAAGTATTGAGCGCGCTTGAGCCAGGCTCCGCTCATGACGTGCCGCCCGGTGGCGAATGCGCCGGTGTCGTCGTTCGCGCCGGTGGCCAAGTTTCCAACCTGCAAACGGGCGATAGAGTCGTAGCCATCGGCTCGGGGCTTATGGCTGACTTTGCTACTCTGTCCTGCGATCGAGTGTGGAAGATGCCAGACGGCATGATTGAAGAGGACGCAGCTACGTTGTTGATCCCATTCCTCACTGCGCGCTGGTGTCTTGATCGCGTGGCCCGACTCCAGCCGGGCGAGCGCGTACTCATCCATGCCGGCGCAGGCGGCGTCGGACTAGCTGCCATCCAGGAGGCGAAGCGGCTAGGCGCTCTGGTCTACGCTACCGCGGGCAGCGATGCCAAGCGGGAATATTTGCGCAGCCTACGTGTTGAAGACGTCTTCGACTCTCGATCCACCAGCTTCGAATCCGGCGTGTTTGCGGCGACAGGCTTTCGCGGTGTCGATATCGTTCTCAATTCTTTGAGTGGAGACAAGATCGTAGCTGGAATGCGCAGTCTTGCTCCGCGCGGGCGATTCATCGAACTCGGTGAACATACCGTGCTTAGCGACATCGAGGCGAAGGCACTAAGGCCAGATGTGAGCTATCATCGCGTACACCTGCGCGCCGCTTTGCAAGCAGCAACGCCGGAAGTGCGGGAGATGATCGTCTCGATTCTCAGCGATGTGGCAGCAGGCAAGATCAGCCCGTTACAGTGGAAGCGATTTGCGCTCAAGGATGCTGCAACAGCCTTTCGCTACATGGCTTCTGGCCAGCATACCGGACGCGTTCTGCTTGCCCCAGCGAACTCCACTGCGCGTTTCACCGTTCGACGCGATGGCGCGTACGTGGTGACCGGCGGTTTCTCCGGCCTTGGCCGTTTGACCGTGGAGTGGCTCGCTGAGCAGGGAGCAGGCTGCGTACTGGCGCTCGCTCGCAGTGAACCGGGCGCGGAGACACAGCAGCTTTTTGCGCAACTCCAGCAGAACGGAACTGAGATTATCGCCGCGCGCTGTGATGCGAGCGACGACGTTGCGCTCACAGCGGCTGTCGATCACATCCCGCCTGCTTTTGCTTTGCGAGGCGTCTTTCATGCTGCTGGAGTGCTCGATGACGGAAGCTTACCGCAACAGACGCTAGACCGGTTCTCGATCGTGCTGGCGCCGAAGGTCGCCGGAGCGTGGAATCTCCATCGGCTCACTCGTTCCGCGAAGCTTGATTGCTTTGTCCTTTTCTCCTCCGCTGCCGGAGTTTTCGGATCCCGTGGACAGTCCAATCACGCGGCAGCCAATGCCTATCTCGATGCACTTGCCCACTATCGCCACGAGCGCCTGGGGCTGCCGGCTTTGAGCGTGAACTGGGGGGCCTGGAGCGGGACTGGCGCCGCGGTTCGGCACAGCGTCGTTGAACGGGGAGAGCGTATAGGCGTTGACCCCATTCCACCTGCGGATGGATTCAGAATCCTGGAGCGTCTGCTCGATGAAAACTGTACGCAGGTTCTCGTGTCCAAGGTGGATTGGGCCAGATGGGCTACCCATGAAAAGGCCGAAGCCGCAGCCAACGCTGATCTGCTTATGCGAGTCCTGCACGGGCTGAGTTACGGCAGCGAGCAGAAAAACGGTAGTGCAATCGGCTCACACCAAGCCACACCAGTTCATGCACGAGACGGGCATCGCTCCTGGCGGAGTGCACTGCAGGCTGCTCCACAAGGACAGAAGCTCTCGATGCTGGAGGCTCGTGTCGAAGAGCGTGTCCGTGCCGTGCTGTGCTTGCATGCCTCGCAACCGATCGCTGCCACTCGCCCTTTGCAGGAGTATGGACTTGATTCGCTGCTCTCAATCGAGCTGCGCAACGCGATCTCCTCGGACCTCGAAGCTAAGCTTCCCGCTACCACGCTCTTTGACTATCCAACTCTTGCGTCATTGACGGACTATCTCTTTCGAGATGTTCTGAAGATTCGGACCGACGAAGACGCCGCACAGAGCGGAAAGGCTCTAATGCAGGATGTGATTGGAGCGGTTGCCTCGTTGTCTGACGATGAAGTAGAGGAGATGTTTCACGGGAAGATAGGATTCAAGAGTGAGTGACTTTCTCAAAAGGATTGCGGAGTTTTCGCCCAAACGTCTCCTGCTGCTGGCAACTGCTCTCGAAGAGCGAGTTCGCGCTCTTGAGTCACGCAACCACGCCCCCGTCGCGATTATCGGCGTGGGTTGCCGTTTCCCTGGAGGCATTCGCAACGCGGAGACGTACTGGGAACTGCTCAGCGAGGGCCGCGACGCCATCACAGAAGTACCTTCATGGCGATGGGACATCGATGCACTTTACGATCCAGATCCACATGCAAAGGGCCGGGTAGCCACCCGCTGGGGCGGATTTCTCGAATCTCCCGAACTCTTCGACCCACCCTTCTTCGGCATTGCGCCAGTTGAAGCCCGTGGGATGGATCCCCAGCAACGCCTGCTGCTGGAAGTAGGTTGGGAAGCTCTCGAAGACGCGGCCATTGTGCCTGACACGCTTGCAGGCAGTCGCACCGGCGTCTTTGTTGGTCTGTGTAATTCGGATTACTCGCAACGCGCGCTCCGCAGCAATGCCGAGGGGATCGATGCCTACTTTGCCCAGGGCGCCTCTCATGCCGTCGCTGCAGGACGCATCTCCTATTTTCTAGGCTTGCGTGGTCCCAGCGTGGCGATCGATACCGCGTGCTCCTCCTCGCTTGTCGCGATACATCAGGCTTGCCAGTCTCTGCGGCTCGGCGAGTCCGATCTTGTTCTGG
Organism: uncultured Acidobacteriota bacterium; assembly: GCA_963720285.1. Taxonomy (GTDB): domain Bacteria; phylum Acidobacteriota; class Terriglobia; order Terriglobales; family Acidobacteriaceae; genus Acidicapsa. The sequence goes on along the minus strand of CAVREZ010000010.1, from coordinate 369,978 downwards.
CCGGTGGCGTGAACCTGCTCTTCATCCCGGAAGTCACCATGGCGCTTTCACGTGCCCAGATGATGGCGCCGGACGGACGATGCAAGGCTTTCTCTGCCGAGGCCAACGGTTTTGTGCGCAGCGAAGGGCTGTGGCATCGTGGTGTTGAAGCGGCTTGAGGATGCCCTGCAAGGCGGCGATCGCGTGATTGCTGTCATTCGCGGTACGGCCGCTAACCAGGACGGCCGGAGCAGCGGCATCACTGCTCCCAATGGGCCTTCGCAGGAAGATGTAATCCGCGCCGCCCTTGCGGATGCAGGCCTTTCCGCAGAGGCAGTAAGTTATGTGGAAGCACACGGAACCGGCACCAGCCTTGGCGATGTCATTGAATTGCAAGCGCTCGAAGCGGTGCTGGGCAAAGGCCGCTCTGTGGACGCGAGGCTCCCTGTCGGTTCCGTGAAGACCAATTTTGGCCATACAGAGTCTGCTGCAGGCGTCGCCGGGCTCATCAAACTTGCGCTCTCTCTTCAGCATCGCGCCATACCGGCAAGCCTTCATTGCGCGCGACCCAATCCCAAGATTGACTGGGAGAGCAATCATCTTCGAGTACCAGCTGCCACCGAACCGTGGCAGCCTGCGGCTGGCGAAATATTCTGCGTGGGTGCGGTAAGTTCCTTTGGCTTCAGCGGCACCAACGCCCATCTGATTGTCACTGAACCTCCGGCCGTCACGACGGCAAGCGTCGGCGAGAAAGACACGTCTGCCAGCTGCGTGCTCCCACTTTCTGCCCGCAGCGAACGAGCGCTGCAGATAACGGCAGCTCAACTCGCTGACCGCTTACGCGAGAATCCGACTCTACCCCTGCAGGATGTTGCTTTCACGCTCTCGACCGGGCGCTCCGCTTTCGCCCATCGAGCAGCTATCAGGGTGGACTCCAAAGATCGTCTCATCGAAGAATTGTCGCTTTTGGCTCAGGAAGACAGCGATCAAGACAGCGCATTCTTCCGCGGTGTCGTCGAAGCGCGCAAACCGCGGGTTGCCTTTCTATTTGCCGGACAGGGTGGTGAACGAACCGGTATGGGCTTATCCCTGCTCGCCCATAGCGAGGTGTTTCGAGCCGCCGTTGCGGAGGTCGATGCCGCGCTGGCTGGCACGATTTCGACGTCGATCGAAAATATCTTCCGCAACGAGCACGGCGAACTTGCACAATCCGCGTTCGTACAGCCGGCTCTCTATGCCTTTCAATACGGAATGGCACGAGTCTGGCAGGGTTGGGGAATCGAACCACAAATCGTTGTTGGTCACAGCATGGGCGAAATTGTGGCGTGCACCCTCGCAGGAGTGATGAGCGTGGCCGACGCGTCGCTGCTGGTGGCTGCACGCGGCAGGCTTACTCAGGAGCTTGGCGACGCGGGCGGTATGGTTGCTCTGGCCATATCCGAGGAGCAGGCTCTGGCCGGCCTGGCAGGCTTCGAAGCCGATGTGAGCATTGCTGCGGTGAATGGGCCAGCCAGCGTTGTCATCAGCGGCCGCAGTGAGCCTTTGGAAGAGGCCACGCTTGGCTTCGAGCGCGCCGGTATCCGCGTCAAGCGGCTTAATATCACGTATGGTTCACATTCGCCGGCAATGCATCGCGTACTGCCCGCTTTCCATCAAGAGGCGGCTAAGGTTCATTACCACGCGCCACGCATGCCGATCCTTGCCGATCTCACTGGGGAAATGATCACGGACGCAGCCACATTCAACGCGCAATATTTCACCGTTCATCTCAGCCGCCCGGTGCAATTCCGACGTTGTCTTGACAGGCTGAAAAAGCAAGGATGTGGGCTCTGTATCGAGATGGGTCCGCGAGCAGTCCTAACCGCATTCGGCAAAGAGCGCGCCGATCCCGCGACCCGTTGGATTGCTTCATCAACTGGTCGCGAGGATGACTTCCTGGCGCTGCAATCGGCCTTTGCCGAAGCCTTTACCGCAGGAGCCGAGGTTGATTGGAAGTCAACCTTCCGCCAAGGACGAGGCAATAAAGTCTCGTTGCCTACCTATCCGTTTGAACGCGAACGGTACTGGATCGAGGAAGAGGAGTTCGCCTCACAGGGGCCTGTGACCAAAACAGCCAGGCGGGTTGAATCTGCGACCCACGGTCTCACAGGCTCTCGGCTCGATACATCGGTTCCGATCTTTGAAAGGGAATTGGCAACGCCTCTTCCGTGGCATCTTGCCGACCATCGCGTCGGCGAGCGCGTTGCGGCGCCTGCAAGTGTGTATCTCTCCCTCGCGTGGGACGCGTTTCGCGTTCACTGTGACGCTTCACGTCCAGCGAGAGTCCTCGATCTGGCGATCTGTCGTCCCCTGCAGCCAGACGATCACGCCCTGAATCTACAGACCGTCTTGACACCTTCTCTGCAGAACGATTCCTTCACCTTTTACATTAGTTCGCGGCGTAGAAACGAGGAGCAGTGGACTCTGCATGCCACCGGACGGCTTGAGGCAGGTACTTCTGCAACGATCGAGCGCTCAACCGCAAGCTTCGACAGGGAAGCCGCAGGACTTTTGCGCGGCGAGGAGTTTTATCAACTGCTCGATGAACGTGGAGTTCATCTAGGCACTGCATTTCGCACAGTCAAAGAAGTCTGGCACCTGCCGGGCGCAGCGCAGGGGCTTATCGTGTCCAACGACACGTTTCATGTGCAACCTGACGCGTCTTCCGGACCGCATCCCGCACTGCTGGATGGATGCTTCCAGGTTCTCGGTGCAGCAGCATTGGACGGCGATACGCAACTGCGTCTCATGACAGGTATCGAAGAGATAGTTGTGCATGGGGAACTTCGCGGTGAGTTGTTGGTCGAGGCGCAACTTAAAACGCAAGATGCCGGCATCTATGATGGCAGTCTTCTCGTATGCGACGCGGAGGGCACAGTCTTAGCGCATGCGCGAGGCATCCGGCTCTGTCCTGTAGCTGCGCAACGGAATGCAGCCAATTCGAGCGAAGGTTGGTTATACGAACAGGCTTGGCAGCCCGCGCCGCTCGAGGGGGAAAGCCTCGATACGAGAAAGAGGCACTGGATTGTCTTTGGTTCCCAGGCAGGCTTGGCGGGCACTGTGGTAGATCGCCTGTTGGGTATTGGTCAGAGCGCCGAGGTAGTGAACAACCTGGACGAACTTGATTCCGTGAAAGCAAGCCCATTACGGTCAGAATTTGTCGATCTGCGCGCCATCGAATCGCAAAAAGATAGCATGTTCCGAGGGGCGTTCGATTCATTGCCGGCCGGTCTCTCCGGACTGCAGGCTGACTCAGCAGAGTCGATCGGCGAACGAGCAGTGGCTATTACCGCGCAAAGTGTTCGGTTGTGGCAGCATCTGTTGCACGGCGAGGGCAAGGTGTGGCTCTTTACGCAGGGCGCTTTACCCGTATGCGGCGCATCGCAAATTGGCGGAGTAATACAATCCACGTTGTGGGGTCTGGCACGATGCGCAACCCTTGAGCATCCAGAACGATTAAGACGCATTGTCGATCTAGATCCGGGTGCTACGTTGCAGCAGACAGGTTCGGCCGTGGTTCGCGAGCTGTTGTCAGACGATGAAGAAGAACAGGTTGCCTACACCGGAAGCTCCCGCCTGGCATTCCGCCTCAAGCCGTCAGAATGCCGCAAGCCAGCACCGCTCGACTATGTCGGAATCTTTCATAAGGAAGGCAGTTACCTGCTGACCGGCGGCACCGGTGGACTTGGTTTACGCGTAGCGGCATGGCTCGGTAAGCGTGGTGCAGGCAAGCTGGTTCTTACAACGCGTTCTCAAACTTCAGTGTCCGCGCGGCAACAGGAGATAGATGCTCTGCGGGCCGCGGGTGTAGACCTCACTGTCGTACAGGCGGACGTATCGGATCCCAACGCGATGCAGCGACTCTTCGCGCGTTTCGGTTCCAATGGCGACTTTCCTCCGCTGCGGGGCGTATTTCACATGGCTGCTGATATAAGCAGCGCTCCTGTCGAGGCCATCGACGCTGAACAGATTCGCTCCACATTTCGTGCAAAAGTTTCGGGCACATGGATTCTGCACGAACTCACGCGCACTATGCCTCTCGACTACTTCGTCGCCTTTTCGTCGACGGCGGCTATTCTGGGTGCGGGCAACCTGAGCAGTTATGCTGCCGCCAACAGCTTTATCGAAAGCATGACTGCCATCCGCGGTGCAGAGGGCCTTCCATTCATCTCAATCAATTGGGGAACATGGCAGACGATGCGGCTCGCCAATGAGGAAGCGCAAAGTCAATATGCCTCCGGAGGCATGTTACCAATGCAGGATGATACAGCGCTGGAGTGGTTGGAGTATTTATTGCATCGCAGCGACTTGAGGCAACCGATGGTAGCAAGCATAAAATGGACAACGCTCGCCTCTTTATATGAAGCAAAGCGCAAGCGCCACTGGATGCAGTTCGTACGACCGGATACCCCGATACCTGAGCCTGGCCTGAAATCTTCCTGGAGCATCCAGCCTGGGGAAACCCGTCTCAACTCCCTCGAGCGGACGGTGCAGAAAGAGGCAGCGCGTGTCCTTGGCTTTCGCCGCGGCGAAGTGCCTGCTGCAGACGTCCGCCTGGTTGATCTAGGTCTTGACTCACTCATGGCGGTGAGTTTGCGTAATCGCTTGCAGGAGTTGACAGGTCACGAATTGTCAGCGACCTTCGCCTTCGAACATTCAACTCCGGCTCGGATGGCCATTGCCCTGGACATGATCCTGTGGGGTGCCGGTGCAGTGGATGAAGAGCATTCTTCCGCCGAGCGTGACGAAATTCAGATATGACCAATGCAGCCGAACTGCTTACGCGTCTGCGCGCCATAGGTGTGCAGCTGAGTCTAGAAAACGAAACAATTCGTCTTAACGCCCCCAAAGGCGCCCTCACTCCTGCGCTACAAGCGGAGTTGAAGGCCAGCAAGCCTGGACTACTGGAACTGCTGCGCACTGCCCAACAAAATGGTCGCAAGACTACGGCAGGGAGTATTCCTAAAGCTGTTCGGCAGAAACTCATGCCGTTATCGTTTGCGCAACAGCGGCTATGGTTCATGCAACAGATGGATCCGGAAAGCACCGCTTACAATCTGCTTTTGGCGATAAGGTTGGAAGGCAACTTAGACGCCGATCTGCTGGAGCGCTCCCTCCATAGCATCATTCTGCGCCATGAGGATCTTCGGACATTGTTTGTTCAATACGACGGCTCGCCTTATACGCAAATCGTGGATGGCTCGGGCTGGAAGATGGATAGGTTTACGCTTGACCGCCATCCCAAAGAATCTCTTGAGCAGGCCGTCACACGATTTGCTCAAGAGAGGACGAACAATTCTTTCGATCTCGAGCAAGGACCACTGTTGCGTGCCCATCTGCTTCATCAGGACGAGCATGAATCCGTTCTTCTTCTCTCCATGCATCACATCATCTCCGACGGATGGTCGATGGGCGTTCTGGTCCGCGAACTAGCTGAGAATTATCGAGCCTTCCGCGTAGAAGAATCACCGCGCATCACGGATCTTGCGGTTCAGTACGCGGACTATAGCGTTTGGCAGCGGGAATGGCTCGCGACCGGCGTGCTCGAACGTCAGATGCAGTACTGGCGCAAAGGTCTGGACGGCGCTCCGCCTGTGGTCGTCTTTCCGCCTGACCACGCACGATCTTCTGCGGCAGAGGGGCGCGGCAGGCGATGCAAACTCGTGCTTTCCGCAGACATGGTGGAACGATTGCAAGCGTTCGGACGCGCGCACGATGCCACTTTGTTTATGACCATGCTCTCTGCGTTCATGTTGCTGCTTTCGCGATATAGCGGGCTCCAGGATGTCGTCGTGGGCTCAGCGTCTGCAAATCGCAGCCGCGCTGAAGTGAGCGAGTTGATCGGCTTTTTCGTGAACAACCTCGTGTTGAGGGCCAAAGTCGAAGACGATATTACCTTTCTGGAACTGCTCCAGCGAGTCCGTGAATCGACTCTCGGTGCTTACGAAAATCAGGACGTGCCCTTTGATCATCTGGTACGTGAGCTACAGACCGACCGCAATCCCGAGTACACGCCGCTTTTTCAGACCATGTTTATCTTGCAGAACTTTCCGCTTGAAGAATTGCAGCTGCCCGAACTTACCGCCTCGCCGCTGGAAATTGGTGCACCGGGAGCGCGCTTCGACCTGACAGTGGAAATTTATCCTTATCGCAGAGAACTTCTCGTCTACTTCGACTGTCGTATCGATCTCTACGACGATGCCACAATTACGGAGTTGCAGCAGAGCTTCGAGCATGTGCTGGAGTTTGTGATTGCCAATCCCAGCGTGCCTCTGAAGTCTGTTCCGCTGTTGCCCGAATCTACGAGAGAAGAACTCCTCACCTTTGGCAACCCGCCGGCGATCACCCTCCCTGATGACTCTTTGCTGCTCGATGCTTTCAAGAGAGTAGTTAGTGAGACACCAACGAAAATCGCGGTCCGGGCGGGAACTGAGTCACTCACCTATGCGGAACTCAACCATCGTGCCGACAAGCTTTCCAAGCGCTTGAAACGCGCGGGTGCATCTCCGGGTTCCCTGGTTCCTGTCTGTCTGAACCGTTCAATAGAACTATTGGTAGCTCTTCTCGGTGTTCTCAAGGCGGGCGCAGCCTACGTCCCGCTGGACCCTGCTTCTCCAAAGCATCGTATTACCGCAATTTTGGATGATATTCAACCCTGCGTTTTAGTCAGCGAGAGTTCACTCCTCCCGCTGCTTGAGCGACGTCAATCGCAATGTCTTGTGCTTGACGGTGATGTTCTCGCAGACCGCGAAGAAACTGCAGTTGAGACTGCGGCTGGCTCCGTCGAAACGCTTGCGCCCGATAGCCTCGCATACGTCATCTTTACTTCTGGATCGACGGGTAAGCCAAAGGGCGTCGAGATATCTCATGGCGCGCTGGCGAACTTTCTGGATAGTATGCGCCATGAACCAGGATTCACCAGCCAGGATCGTATTTTGGCCGTTACAACGGTTTCCTTCGACATTGCCGCGCTCGAACTCTTGCTTCCCTTGTATGTGGGTGGCGAGGTGATCGTCGCTCTTGCGCCTGGGGATCTTCCCTCTCTGCTCGATGATCTGGTTCGCGTAAGGCCGACAATCATGCAGGCTACTCCGGCGTTGTGGCAAATGCTGATCGGCAGTGGCTGGGAGGGTGACGCCGGGCTGACCGTGCTTTGCGGCGGAGAGGCCCTGTCGCCTACCCTCGCTGCGGCTCTGCTGTCTCGCGTCAAGGTTTTGTGGAATATGTATGGGCCAACGGAAACAACGGTTTGGTCGTCTGTGTTTCGCGTCAACTCCGCGACGGGGACGAGCATTCCGATTGGCGGACCTATTCAGAACACTCGATTTTATGTACTAGACTCTCGAAAGGAGCCCGTTCCTTTCGGGGTCGTCGGTGAGCTTTATATCGGTGGTGACGGACTGGCACGCGGCTACTTCCAGCGTCCTGAACTGACAACTGACAGGTTCAACATCGCGCCTTTCGGAAATGCAGAGCGTCTCTATCGCACCGGTGATCTTGTCCGTCGCCGTCGCGATGGCACCATCGAGTTTCTTGGCCGTGCAGACTTCCAGATCAAATTGCGGGGCTTTCGCATTGAACTCGGAGAAATCGAGCACGCATTGCGTCAACAGCCCGAGATCATCGACTGCGTGGTTCTACTGCGCGAAGACGGAGTGCAGAAGGAACTCGTCGCCTATGTCGTGTTTCGCCCCGGACAGGCAATCTCTGCTGCACAGTTACGCCATCGCCTTCGCGAACGCATTCCCGATTACATGATCCCAGCCACAACAGTGACTCTTCACGCGCTTCCACGCCTGCCCAACGGCAAACTTGACCGCAACAAGCTACCTGCTCCTGACCGGAGTAAAGAGCCGGTAGAGGCGTCCACTCACGAAGCTCCCCACGATCTTTCTTTCAATAAGACTGAGTCCGCCATCGCCAAAGTATTTCAAGAGCTTCTACATACTGAGCGCATAGGGATCGATCAGCGATTCTTCGATCTCGGCGCGCACTCGTTGCTCCTGGTAAAGGCGCATGACAGGCTTCGCCGTGAGCTCGATCCGGATCTTCGGCTGGTGAGCTTGTTCCAGTACCCGAGCATTGCTGCGTTAGCCGCACACATCGACGGGCGCCGCACACCCAGGATAGAGATCGGATAACTTCATGATTTCCGCACCATGGCGTTACTACGCGAGAAAATATCGTGGCCAAGGCTGGCCGATCCTTGCGAGCGTAGCACTTGCCGCGATTGGGTTTCTGTTTGTAATTCCCTCGGTGATGCTTGTCCGGGTCATCTTTGACCGCGCCATTCCGCACGCCGATTTTCGACTGCTCGCATTGACGAGCGCGGGAATTGTGGCCCTGAACCTTGTTACCGGCGGCCTGAGTCTGCTTGTGCGCAGGATTGCACTGAACTCCACCAAACGCCTCATCTATCAGATCCGCGCTGACCTGCTGATGAAGATGTACTCCATCTCCCGGCGCTACTTCTCCGAGACCGAATCGAGCTTCATTCATTCGCGCATCGTTTACGATTCCGATCGGGTCGATCAGATGACCAACTCCATTCTGTCCGAGCTTCTGCCTGCAGCAGTTTGTTCCATCGCAGTTTCCATAATTTTGGTTGTGCTCAATTGGAAGCTTTCTTTGGCAATTTTCTGTGTTGGCCCCGTCTTCCTGGTCGTCAATCGGCAATTTGCACGCAGGGTGAGACTTCAGGCTCAGCGGCATCACAAATCGTTCGATGATTTCAGCCACGGTGTCCTGTTCATGCTGAGAACCATCGACCTGGTTCGCCTACAGAATACTAAGGAATTCGAGGTGGAGCGCCAGACGAGACGTATGGAAGGGCTGCGGGAGGTCAGCGTCAAAATGGCCTGGCTCCAGGCTGCCTATAGCGTCTCGCAGCAGAACATGACCGCCGCGCTGCTGGCCGTGATGTTGCTTTTGGGCGGCTGGGCCCTGGCTCGCCATGCCATGACTATGGGCAGTCTGATGTCATTCTATTTTTGCCTGAGTCTTCTGAGTTCTTATCTTCGCGACTTGCTTTCTTCTCTTCCGATGCTCATCGCGGGAAGCGAGTCCCTCTCCGAACTTCACGGATTGCTGGTGCTCGATGATGTTGAGCCCTATCACGGAACTCAGCGCATCTCATTTCAGGGCAACATTTCCTTCGAACAGGTGCGATTTGGTTATCGCTCCGATGATTTCCTCCAAGGCGTCGATCTTGAACTACCCGTGGGATCCCGGGTTGCATTCATCGGTCCGAATGGCTCCGGCAAGACCACTCTGCTGCATCTGCTTTGCGGCTTTTATCGGCCTCGCGCCGGGCGCCTGTTGGCCGATGCGCACCCATACGACGATATCGATATTTCCGAGTTGCGAGAAGCGATCGGCGTGGTCATGCAGGACCCGATACTTTTCTCCGGCACCATCTTTGAGAATCTCGTCTATGGAAGTCCCACGGCAACACCCGAAGAAGTGGAGTGGGCGGCCCGAATGGCAACCGCTCATGAATTTATTGTCAGTCTGCCCGGCGCGTATGACACGATCATCGGCGAAGGCGGCACTCTCCTCTCAGGAGGCCAACGCCAGCGCATCGCGATTGCACGAGCCATACTACGGCAGCCGCGCATTTTGCTTCTCGATGAACCAACCAACCACCTCGACGTAGCTTCGGTTGCACAGGTCACGGCGAATCTTCACCGTCTACCCGACGCCCCGACTATCATCGTCGTCTCACACGATGTTCATGTGGTCAAGAATTTCGATATCGTCTACGAAATCAGCAACGGCCATTTGGCGCGAAAGTCCGATTCGTGGGTTGAGGCTCAACAAATTTCCTGATCAAAACTTACGTTGCGCGTCACCGCTTCACTTGTCCGAATGTGTAGAGAATATTTTGGAAAATCTGCTGAAGAGAGTAGGGCGTGGAGGCGGTGGTTCAGCTGCGGATAGTTTTGATTCGGCCAGACCTGTTTTAATCCCCTCCGCAGGTGTTTTGGAGAGGCACGGGCTGTCTGGATCGTTTGCCACTTCTTGAAGAAGAGCAAGGAATTGATCGGATAGAGCTGAGATCCCGGCCTTCTCGAAGATGTCGGTACGGTATTCCAAGTAACCACGGATATTGCCGTCCGCAGACTCGGCCAAAAGCAGAGAGAGGTCGTATCGAGCGGTGCCAGGGTCGCTATCGAACTGCCAGAAGTTCGGATCGGCTGCATTTGCCGGTTCGAACCCGAACATGACCTGGAAGATCGGGGACCGCGGCGATCTGCGATTGAAGCGCAGTGCGCGCACCAGCGTTTGGAAGGGAGCGTCCCTATGCTCGTAGGCTTCCAGCGCCGTCGCGCGAACTTGCCGCACAATATCGCGGAACGAATGTTGCGGAGTAATCTGGACCCGAAAGGCAACCATGTTCATGAACAGGCCGATCATCCGCTGTGTCTCGACATGAGTACGTTGAGTAACAGGAGAGCCAATGCAGAAGTCGTGCTGGCCAGAAAAGCGCGCGATCAACAGACCAAAAGCAGCAAGAAAGGTCATGAAGGGGGTGGCGCCGCATTCGCGACCGATCTGTGTGAGGGACCCACACACAGCAGATGAAACCAACAAGGGTACCTTGTCCCCCCAGGTAGCGCGCTTCTCAGGATACGTCCCATTCATGGGAAGCTCTAGAAAGGCCGGGAGTCCGGCCAGCCTCTCCCTCCAGTACTGGATCTGGCTATCCATCCTCCCGTCGTGCAGTTGCTGATCCGCCCAGAGCGCGTAATCGGCAAATTGCAGAGACAACCCTGGCAAGTCTGGCGTGGTCTTTGCCGAGAGAGCATGGTAGCAAGCCATCAGCTCTTCGCGCAGAATGAACAACGCTTGAAGATCCGAGATGATGTGATGGATGTTCACTAACAGAATATCGTGGTCCGGCGTAACACGAAAGAAATGAAACCGCACCAGTGGTGGAGACCTAAGATCAAAAGGCTGTTGTCCATGCTCACGGATCAATGCGCGGCACCTGGAGGTGGCTTCCGCTTCGGAGAGCGATTGTAAGTCCGTGAAGCCGACTTCCGCGTGAGCTTCGACCGCGATGACCTGGTAGAGTTCGCCGTCCTCTTCGTGAAAGCTGGTGCGGAGGATTTCATGCCGCGCGATGAGCAGGTCTACCGACCTTTGGAGAATCTCAAGGTCCAGTGAGAAACGGAAGAGAAAAGTTTCGGGTATGTTGTAGGCGACATTGCCAGGGTCGAAATGATCAATGAGCCACATACCTTGCTGGCTTGGAGTCATGGGAATGCGGTCACCCCGTTTCACCGTGAATAGAGGCGACTTTGGAAAGACTTCTTTTGGCGCGCCGAGCAGTGTCAAGAGATCGGCTTTGCGACGTCTCAGTTCGGAGCGGAGAGGGTCGTCAAGCGCGCCAACGGGAGCATTGATTGTAAGGTGTTCGTTACGTGCCTGGAGACGGATATTTTTCCGGCCGAGCAGCGCCAGGAACTCAGCAGAGGTAAGTTCCCGCGGATCGCGCGAGAGAAGCGCATCCGGATTCGCATGCTGGGCGGGGTTGAGGTCAGATTCCAATCTGCTCGGCTCCTCAATCTTTGGCCGATTCTTAAAACGGCGGGTCTAGAAAATGATAGCGATGCGCCTGGTTGACAAGGCCGGGGATAGATCTACTTCAGGTGTGGGAAACGACCTCAGATTTCAATCCCAATGCTTCACGGACGAGCGCAGCCGTTATGCGCGCGGCGGACGGATGAAATATCTCGGTATGATTTCCAGGCAGGGAATTGAGATGCACTGGACGTCCCAGTACCGCACCCCACCCCATGTCATTACCCATAAGGGGGCCAGCCGGTCGCACTTCGCTCGTGAAGAATAACACGTTGGCCTTGACCGGCGAAGGCCTGTAATGACGGGCGGCCTCAGCTGCAAGTTCCTCGATGCGCATTGCCTCTGCTGCATAATTCTCCGGCCGGAATCGGCGGGGCAACATGGAAACCATGGAGAGGCTAAAGGTGCGGCGAAGTCGCAGGCGATCATCACCCTTGTGTGTAAAGTTGACGCGCCAAAGCCGAATTACAAACCACGTCATGCGATATACGAGCTGAGTCATCTTCATAAACATCTGACGCGGTTTAGAGTATCTCTCCCAGAATCCGGGAGCCACAGCGTCGATGATTATCAGTATCTCGACAACCTCCCCCTGCTCCTCCAGCAAACGCGCGACCTCATAAGCCATCCAACCCCAGAGGCACCAGCCTCCAAGTCGATAAGGTCCGGACGGTTGCACATTGCGAATCAGCCTGATATACAAGCGCGCAAGATCCTGCATGCTCGCCGAATCCATCTCCTTCGGTACATCTTCGTCTATCACCTGAACGGCGTAAACCGGTTGTTCGGTACCCAATTCCTCTGCCAGCGTGCGAAAAAGCATCATCTGAGGCAGCATAAAGATCGGATTGCCGGTTCCTGACTTCTGCATTGGAAGGAGGCGCGGGTCTGAGGCGGGCATCTTCTCCGAGTCCCCACCAGCCGCCTGCATCTGGTCCACCCAGTTCGCGAGCTTCCTGAGCGTAAAGTGATTGGTAATGTCGATCGCTTCGAGCCGAAGTCCGAACTTGCGGCGGATCATGGATTGCAGCCGGACCAAGAGAAGAGAATCTCCGCCAAGTTCAAAGAAGTCCGAATCAGGAGTGATTGATTGGCGGTCAAAGAGCTTCCGCCACATGTGAGCTATCTCCAACTCGATCTCGGACACGATTTCAGTATTGGTTGTCGCGTCAGGAGATTTTGCCGTCAACGGATAGCCTGCCAGACTGCGGCGGTCGGTTTTTCCGTTCGGGGTGAGCGGGAACACGTCCAGTCGCTCGAAATGACGAGGAATCATGTACTCTGGGAGCCGCTGGGACAGTGACTCTCTCAAGACCGAAGCAGCGATGTCGTTTGCGGCCGTATAGAAGCCAACCAGAAAAGCTTCGCCGGAATCATCCTTCCGCAGCATTGCAACAGCACCGCGGATGTCCTCGCATGCCATCATGGCCATCTCGATTTCCCCGAGCTCTATTCGATAGCCGCGAAGTTTGATTTGCTGGTCGAGTCGTCCGATGAACTCAAATCGTCCGCCGCCAAGTTGGCGCACCTCATCGCCTGTCCGATACATTCGTTCGCCGGAAACGTTAGAGTCGGGCAGGAACTTCTCGGCGGTCAAAAGCTCACGCTGGAAATATCCCAAAGCTACACACGCGCCACCAATCAGAAGTTCACCCTGGCCACCTGCGGGGACTCGCTGCATGTGCTCGTCCACCACATAAAAGCGCGTATTCTCGATTGGAGGTCCGATCGTCAGGCGCGTCTCCCCGGGTCTGACTTCTGTAATGGACGACCATACTGTCGTCTCCGTCGGCCCATACATATTCCACAGCCGTGCTCCTGACGCAAGTAGTCTTTCTGCCATCGTCATGGTCCAAGCCTCGCCTCCGCAAAGCATCTTGAATCCAGGCGGAGGCTGGAACCCAAACTCCAACAGCATCCTGAAAGTTACCGGAGTAGCTTGCAGTATGGTAGCTCGGGAAGTCGCAAGCTGTTCCATCAACACCATGATGTCGCCAGCCGCATCCTTCGATCCGATGATGACGGTGCCCCCCGAAATCAGGGGAAGAAACAGCTCTAACACCGAAATGTCGAACGCGAGCGTGGTGATAGCGAACAAACGGTCCTGCGGATCAATCTCAAGCAGCTCCCGAGCAGAGATGAGGAGGTTCACGACTGACCCATGTGCTACCTCCACCCCTTTTGGAATGCCTGTGGAACCAGACGTGAAGATCACATAGGCGCGCATCTCAGAGTGAATTGCAGGCAATGGCCGCAGGGGTAGAGCCTGCAGCGCGTCAGCCTGGTCATCCATGCAGAAAACCCGCGTGTGAATACCCTGCAGACTCTGCTGGTGGCGTGCGAGCGTCAGTATTACTGGAACCTTGGTTTCGTCCAGGATCTGTTCGATCCGAAGGCGAGGAAACGTGGGATCGAGAGGCACATACGCTGCACCGGCCTTGAGCACTCCAAGAACGCTGACCAGCATTTCGATCGAACGGTCCATGTAGATGCCCACCAGGGAACCCTGGCCTGCGCCGTTCTCAATTAACCACGAAGCAAGCCGGTCGCTTCGATCACCAAGTTCGGAGCGAGACAGGACACCCCCGAGAAACTCAGCGGCAGGCTGCGAGGGCATCGCTGAGAAAGATACACCGAGTAGCTCGGGAATACTGTGCACCGGCGCCATCTCGGCTTCGCCCCGTTTTAGATTATTCGGCCAAAACTGCAGGCTTTTAGGAGAAGTACGATTCGCAGCCGTCGACACAGGGCTCGTTCCCGGAGAACCAATATACTTGCGATCGGCCTCCATCCGGAAGTCTTCGTTTCACCCGATTTCGCGTCGGTATTCTCCTCTATTGGCACAAAGATTATCACGTTGTCGCTGACAGCGTAACCGGAAAATGGGAAGATCATGTCAGTATTTCGTGTGCGAAGCTGAGATCGATGACGCACTTATCAGGCCGGAGGGAAGATGCCCTATGACCCAATGCCCAAATCGCAAGACATCGTCAAATTGCGGGTCCTACAGGCTCCAACCGTCCCGATCATTTTTTTCTACTCATTGAGAACATGACTACGCTGAGCTTCCGTCCTGCTTGGGGACGAATGTGGTTTGCGGTGGCGCGAGCATCTGCTATCCCATCCTTTCTACTAAGAACGTAGAAAGGATGGGGCGCCCCGAGAGTTGTGGCAGGTCCGACGCGTGGAAACGAGAGGGTGGGCCGGCCGCCTCACCGAGGAACTGAACCTCCACGCTCAACGGTCCCTCCACGCTCAACCGTCCCTTCACCTTGACCGGATCATCCCACGTCGTCCGAATCGAAGTCGAATCGGGAGAGCATCTCAGAGACAGCCGCGGTCGCGGACGCCAAGACCTTTCGCGAACCTCGTTCGTCGATTTTCGAAGCCTTCTTAAGGTAGTCCGCCACGAGGTAGCGCGGGTCGAGGACGGGGATGCCGTAGATGGATGAGAGCACGGGGAGTTGCATCCCGCTTTGTTCGGCAACCCGAACCTTCATAACGAGCGGCGCGTACTTGAAGTCGCCGATCGTTACCTCTTCGTTCCAGAAGAGCAGCAGGGAGTGCTTACCCGGGTCGGTCACCTCGGTCACCGTGAGCTTCTCCGTGCCCTGCGCCGCCGTCTTGATGTGTTCGCGGGCTGTATCCATCACCTCCGCCCGGCTGCGACCCTGAGAGCACTGGAGCTTGATGAGGATGCGGCGGATCGGTTCAAGGCCAACTGGCGTGATCCGGAGGTGGTCGGCGTGCAAACGGGCTGCGTAGCTGCCGGCAACCGCGAATTGAGCCCGGATCTTGCGAAGATCCGAATTCGTAGTTCTGGACAACTGCCTGACGAAGTCGGCGAAGAATGGGAGACGGTCTTCAAAGAACTGATTCCGGATCGCCCAGTGTTTATCCATGTCGACCGAGAGGTTGTGTGCGATGCGGACGAGGGTGGCGGTTTGCTTCTGGCCGTCGTCGAGCAGGTCGGCGAGTTCCTGGGGGAGTGCCGGTGGATTCGAGATCATCGCCAGGCATTTTTTGTCGAAATAGGTGGCGAGTCCCTTATCCTCGTGGAGATTGTAGGCCTCCACAAACTGGGAGACGATAAGGCCGAGCAATTCCTGCTTTCCCTCGTCCCCAAGGGCTGCGACCATACTCGCCGTGTCAGGCAGGGCAGCGAGCCCCTTCTTCCCGGTCGAGTATGCACCTTGCTCTCTTCCCCTGTTGTTTTTGAGGATCAGGCCGAGCCGCGCAATTCGCTTGGGAGCCTTCCTCATTTCGTATGTGACGAAGACGTCACGGACCATCATGAGGTACTCATTCAGGTAATACTCCCGATCCGGATAGATGACGCCATCGGTTTCCAGCAGATGTCCCCCGCTCAGATGCGCCCATTCTTCCAGGGCCGACGGCGAATCGCGCCTGGGAATGCCAATGTCGATGAGTTCGGCCTTGCAGTTGGCGTGTTCGAGGAGGCTCTTAACATCACCCGCCTCATTCTCGTCTTCCTCTTCGTCTTCAACGGCTTTGGGAGCTGCCGCCGCGAGGTACTCCGTGAACCGGGGGGAGTTCTTCTGGACGAGTGTCGTGAATTCCGTTTTGAACGTTTTCAGAGCGACAAGCAACACATCATGGACATCCGCGAGACACTTGTACCACTCTTCAGCCGTAAGGCTCGGGTTGATCACGACCTGGGTATCCCAGTCGTTCTCACCCTTCTCGGGGGTTCCGAGGAAGTAGTTAAGCGCGCGCCCGCCCTTCAGAAAAAAGATAGCCCGCTTTTTGCCGTCTTTATTGAGCGCGTTTGTCATCGCTCCCAGTTCGGCGATCTTCTTAGTCAGCCATTCGGAGAGCCAACCCATCTTGGTCTTATCGCCATTGTGGAGAAGCTTGGTCAGGTTGCCGCTGAGCTCTGCCCGAAGGTCTTCGTCGATCGGCACATCCGACTCGGCCCGATAAAGAACCAGCAACCGGAAGAGGTAAAACGAGTCGATGAGATGGTTCATTTTGACTGACGCCAGGTGCTCTCCATCGAACATGTCGAGCGATCTGGAACGGAAACTTTCCGGCTTTCCCGGATCCTGGATGAAGTACTGGGAGAGTGTGTCCGACTGCGCCTGGATCGGATCAGAATCGGCATCCTGGCCCGCCTTGCGCACTACCCTCTGGTACACATTTTCCAGTACCTGCAGGGGGTGAAAGGAAGGCGCTTTCCACATGAATGCCTTGTCTTCCTGCGCAGGGAATGGCAGGCGGGCCGATTTATCGCCGACAGCCAGAACCCCGAGTTTGGTGAGACACCCTGGACCATCGAGCGGCACGATCGGATCGCCTTGCTCCTCCTGGGGCTTTTGGCACGACCAAACGAAAACCAAGTCGTCCGTCGACCTTGAAAGTGACACGAAGAACTGGCTTTTGCTCTCGTCCAGGAAAATGGCGAGCGACCCCGGTTTTGCCCCTCCCGAATTGGCCTCCTTATCGACCTCCAGGAAAAACTTTTTCACCTGGGCCATAGCGTACGGACCGAACCGCTTGTGGTTGGCGTCTCCCGAGTAATTGACGAAGTTGGAGAACTTCTGGAAGTCGTCAAGCTCGGCGATACGGATCCAACCCTCATTGAGTCGTTTCCGATTGAAATCGGACTTGTTGGAACGTCTTGGGGCCATGGGTACTGATCCTTTCAAAATGCTACTTCAGGGTTCGGCTGATTCTGTCGAGTTCGCCCGCGTGTATAGTGACCGCGTCGAGAATGAGGACGCCGCCAACGGTTTTATCCGCCCGATGGGTACTGAGGTAGTTGCTCACCGCATCACGGCTGGCCCTATGGCCCTCCGTAATATGTGAGTCGTCGAGGATCTCCAAACCCATCTTGAGCCACTCGAGACACTTCTCATACCAACTGTTGTTGAGGTCGCGAATGACTGCGGACTCGTGATCCCCGGTGGGGCCGTTCGGGTTGTAGGGCTGGAACAGCGGCGTCCACGACTCGCCTCGCCCCAGGTGGATCGAGGTGGGAGGATAACCCGTCGCGTACATGAACAGGGTGCACGGAAGGCACGAGGCCATCTTCTTCGTGAGATCGCCTACCGCGATCTCATAGGGCTCGCAGTTCGGACCGCACCCGTAGGCCTTGTAGATCGCCTGGATCATCCCGTGCGTATATGTCGCGATGTCATCGATAGTGACATCGCCGTTGAACACCATGCCACCTTTATTCATGGAGATCGTCGCATAATCGGCCTGGTTCGTCGCGCCGATGCCGGTATCCTTGCGCGGCACGCACGCTTCATCACCGCCTATCATGCCCCATGGGACATGTGTGTCGCTTCCAGCGCGCTTGCGACTTTGCCAGAGCGGGCTTTCCATCGGCGGAAGCCAGCGTGGGTGAGGATCGGGGTCGAGCTGGCTGGGCTTCGGCGCCGGAATCCGAACAGTTGAACGGGGCCCCACCGGATCCGTGATGCCTTCGGTGTTCTTGCTGTCGACGAAGCCGCTGTACGCGCCGCGCCCCGTATATTGCGCGACAGAATGCTTCCGGATCTGTTCCCACAACGCCTTGCCCTTCTCCGATAGCACCGGCGCGGACACCGACTGCGGGGCGCTCTTTCCTGCCAGCGTGTACACGCCCATGATGATGGCGCCCTCGCTGTACCCTGGGCTGGTGCCGGTTCTGACCTTACTGGGCGCGGTGCCCTTTTTTGTAAGGTAGGCAGCGACGGCCGCATCCATCTTGCCCACCGTGGTTTCGAAGAGCTTGGCTTCCAACGGCTCATTCGGCACGACCAAGGGATCCATATCGAACTGGATGGGATTCCTGGTAGCCACGATGTACGATGCGGCGAGCCCCAGGGCAGCCGCCGTCATGATGACATCAGCCTCTCGCGCAGGGTCTCCGTCCTGAGTGACAATTCCGTTCGTTCTTCGAAACGTTGGAGGATTCTGGCATGTCCAGACGAGGACGAGGTTGTCCGACTTCCGGGAGAGCGACACGAATTTCTGAGTCGCTCCCTCGTCAAGGAAAATGGCGAACGGCTCCGGTCTTGCCCCTCCCGAATTGGCCTCCTTATCGACCTCCAGGTGAAACTTCTTCACCTGGTTCATCGCGTACTTACCGAACCGCTTGTGGTACTCGTTCCCTGTGTAATTGACGAAGTTGAGAAACATCTGGATGTCGTCAAACTCAGCGACGCGGGTCCAGCCCTCCTTGCGTTGCTTCAGATCAAAATCGGACGTAGTGTAACGCTTTGCGGCCATGGAAAATGATCCTTTCAAAATGTGGACGAAGCAGCTAAATGGCGCATCACAAGCGGTAACTCAGCGGGCATTGGTCTTTCAGGTCACTGGGCACATCGGTTTGTGCGCTCAACCTGCGCTCAGGTGTAGAACTCTTCAACGAACCATTCTGCCGCGCGTTCAGCGGCTAAATACATCCTGTATTTGCGTTTCATGCCGTCGGGCAGTGTCCACTCCCTTTCTACGTAGGGCTGCCCGTTGTCGCGTGTATTACTTTTGATCGCTTCGACGTCGTCCTTGTTCGTCCATTCGTGATCGGGGTTCACCATCACCGCTACTGGTTTTCCTTGCGCGATCCCGTTCGCGATCTCGATATTTGTCCAGAATCCATAGGGGGCGAAAACGAGCAGGGCGGTGCTGATTCCTACCAGGAATTTTGAATCGTCCCCCCAAACCCCTTCTACTTCGAAGTAGGCGCCCGGATATAGTCCGCTCTCTTTTTGCTCGGCCGTCATGTCTTCTTCGCGTGTTACCACTCGGTCGTAATTGCCGATGGTTGGCATCACGGTTATCTGGAAGAATGTATCGGCCCATTTTGATGTAGCTCCCATCAGGTTCGACATCATCGGAGCGCCCATGCTGTTTTCCTTAACCCCCGCCCACCCACCATTGACGGTGGTGTAAAGTCTGTCGTTCGTCTCCATGTAGCCCATGAGCTCGTCTACCTGGCTTTGAACATGGGATGTATAAGCAACCGCCCTGCGACGATCATCGGTGTCGTCCTTGTATCCTTCTTCGGGTTTCAGCGGATTCTTTAGTTCGAGATATGGCATGATGCGCGCTGCCCCGAGTATGGCGATCCGCTGCACCTTGATTTCGTTGTATTTCGTTCGTAAAGCCTCCAGCGTGTTGTCATGGCCGCCTACCGCCGACGTTATGGCTCTGAGATCAGGCGCGGAATCCACGCACTTGTCTTCGAGCCGCAGCGACACCTGGTTGGATCTTTGAGAGAAAGTGAGAACCAGTCTGTCGTAACGCGGATCGCCGCTGCAAAATTGCGCGACGGTATCTCGGTTGTAATTTTGCCCGTCGTTAGGCGTTTCGAGCACAAACCTCCACGGTTTGTCCCCGATTTCCGTGGATTCCTTCTCGAAAACCAACAGGGGCTGGATATAGGACGGGAAATACGCCGGGTCCACCGGGGTTCCGTTGAGGTTGATTAATTCACTCTTTTTCCTGTCCAGGAACTCAAGTGCTTTCACTAGCGACTTGCTGTCGAGCTTGAAGCCATGCACCCTGCCTCTGCATACGTTCGTCAATTCAGCATGCAGACCCATCGCCGGCTGGTCCTCTTCGCTCTTCTCGCACGACCAGACGAGGACGAGGTTGTCCTTCTTCTTGTGAAGCGACACGAAGTTCTGGGTCGTGCCCTCGTCCAGGAAGATGGCAAGCTGCTCCGGTTTCGTCCCCGAAGCAGCCTCCTTTTCGACCTCTGGGGAAAACTTCTTCACCTGGACCATGGCGTACTTACCGAACCGCATGTGGTGCTCGTTCTTCGAGTAATTGACGAAGTTGGAAAACTCCTGGAAATCGTCAAACTCGGCGACACGGGTCCAACTCTCCTTGAGCCGCTTCTGATTAAAATCGGACGTAGTGTAGCGCTTTGCGGTCACGGAAAATGATCCTTTCAAAATGTGGACGAAGCAGCTAAATGGCACATCACAAGCGGTAACTCAGCGGGCATTGGTCTTCCAGGTAGCGCATCAAGTCTCTTTGACGGCCGGGTCCCAGGTTCTTCCGGATAATTCATACCTTTTCACTACCGGCTTATCGAATTGAAATGTAGCCACTGTCTTCCAGGTTTCGGCAGGCGTTGGAAATGTCATGATGTCAATTTTCACAACAATCTTTGTGCCGTTCACAGGGATGCGAATTTCCTTGGAAGCCAAAATAGGAAAGTTGCCAGACTGCTCGGAATGAGCGCTCCCGTCTTCGTTCCATTCCACCGAGTATCGGGCGATGAAATAGCCTGAATTATCGACGAGAATCGAACCTGCCATTTTTTTTGTGATTTTTGGAGAGAATGGCACCAGGTTACTGGTCCATCCGATCACTTGAAGCGTCGAACTTGCGCCGTTGGGAGCAGAAAGCATGAATGGTCCCAAGAACACGGTTTCCCCTGCTGATTTCGCGCCCTTCACGAGAGAATTGTCCGCATTACTCCAGTCGGCTGAGACTTCCAAGCTTCTGCTGATGAGCATTCCAGTCGAAATCAACGGGAGCACCCCGTCATTCCTGCCCATGTTTCCCGAGGAGCAAAACCCGGCATCCTGACCGGATAAGAACCAATCGCTCGTGTCAAACAGCAGCGGATCGAGCCAGGATCTCCGAAATGACACGAGGAGGTACTCCATCTGGATCGAATGGAGCTTTGTCCCGGAACTCAGGCGACCAGAGCCGGGAGTCCGGTTTCCGCCCAGCCTCAGTTCCAGATTTTCATCTCCGCCGATTATGCCAAATGGACCGTCGGAACTTCCCAAGGCATCAAGGTCGATGGTGAGACTCTTGAAGCGATCCGCACCGGCGGAGGGCCAATCCTCCGGGACAGCATAGACCGGCCGCCACGACCTGACACTACCATCCAGGTATGCAAATCGCTCGGCCTCAAAGCGAGACCTCGCACCGTCCAGGACGCTGCTCGTGAACTCTGACTCTCCGTCAACCGAGGCACCATAGAGCAGTCCTTTGTAACGATCTTCAGTTGAGTTGGCGGAGGGTGAGTAGCTATGACTGAAAGTCGGCACCGGATCGACGAGTTGCCGGAACGCAAACAGGGACCTCTGGTCTCCCGAGGGATTGCGACCCGACAACGCTTTGTCGTAAATTGCCGGGTCGAGAGTGGTTGGAAATTGACTGAGTTGGATAACAGGTTTTGCAGCGCGGCCGAGACCGCCGGCCGCAACCGCACCGCGTGACTCTGTGATCGCGTCACGCTGTGCGTTGCCGAGAGAAGCCGCTATTGCCTCAAGTATCACCGCGCCGGCTCCTTAAGATTCATTTGTCTGCGGGCGGATCCATTGGCGGGCACGGCGGGGTGATGCTACTGACCCAGGCAATGAGCTGCAGGCCCGGCAACTTAAGAGTTCCGTCAGCATAAGACGAGTTGAACGTACTGTTCTCGGAGTGGCTTTGGGTGTAGCGTCCGCTTCCGCTGAACGGCCCCCATCCCCAACCCGACTTCTCCTGGGAAGAGCTGTTGGATTTGAAATGAGCGGTATCCTGAGACGTAAATTTGGACTTGATCGTGACATCCTTCGCCACGACAAAGGCCATCGGAATCAACGGGAGTGTCGAATCTTCGTTGCCCTTGATTTTTCCGGTTGAAATTTTGTTTTTGGGGGTACCCTTGGCCCACCAGTCTGTCATGTTGAACAGTGTGGTGTTCAGCCACGGACGCCGAATCCGCACCGTTATGAGCTCAGCACTTAGTTCGAATTCATCACTCTGCATGCTGGTGCCATCGGTTTCGGTCTTACCCTTTTCGGAACTGCTGCTCCACCAGAAGAGACCTTTTGAGTCCTTCGAATATTCCGACGCCTGTTCACTGACATGGGTCTTCAGAAACTTGCTTGAGAGAGTCAGCTTGGTTCCTTTGCAGCTAGGGTCGGACCAATTTGTCGGCATGACATAGGAGGCAAACCACTTATTCCCACCCATGGTTTGTGCGGCCATCGAGTGCTGGTCATCCATCGCGTCCTGTGCCTGGGTGATCGCGGCGGAGACAGCATCGTTAATAGTGGTCCTGAGAGCCTGCTGGGCTCTCTCGACGTTCTCCTTGCCCTCCCGGACCCATTTGTTTTTGGCCTGATCGATAGTGTTCTGCAGACCCGGAGCCACTGCCTGAAACTTTCTTTGATCGTCAATATTATCGAAGTTGTAGTTATCAAATGCCACTCGATATCCACCGATTGCGTTGACGTAGGCGGTCTGATTCTGATCGTAGGCCAGCGCTATCGGGGAGGGGCCGAAGGTTTCGGTTGGCGGGCCGTCGAAGTTGGGAATCGATGTTTTGGCGTTTAAAAAGGCGTAGGCCTTGTCATAGATCGCCTTCTGCGCAGGGATCTCAGCATTACCCGCGTTCGCGTTGTCGACAATGTTCTTGTAGGTGCCGGACAGGAGTTTCGTGGTTTCCGACGCCTCGGCGGACACAGTTGGCACGAAGTCCACTAACGCTGAGAGCGCGAAGGCGCTGCTCACACTCCCTTTCGGATTGATAGAACTCATAGCGTTCTTGAAATCGTCGGGATTGAGGACAACGTTCTTGGTCATCTGCAAAAATGTAGTGGCCTTATCGAAGTCGCCCGTCTTCTCTCCTCCGGGAACATGGGTTAAGGCGTCGTAGAGCCGGTCATAGAGTGTCCCGAGAACTTGTTTTTCCTGTTCTGGTGTCATGTGCTTGGAATCCTTTCCTTTTTGTCCAGTGTGCGGTAGTCGCGTCCATTGGCCGCCGGCCATCGGTTATCCTGTTCGGCGCCCGGTTTGACGGTGTCGAACAATCCGGGTGATCAAAATAACCGGGCCGGGCTGGCCGTCTTTGAAGAACGAGCGCGTGCTCAGATAACGATGACCTTGTTGCGCGCGTCCAGGCAGTTTCCGAGATAACTCTTGATTGTGCCGAGCAGCTTGGTGACACTGGCCTCGGTCACTGCGGACCCGCTGAGCTTTTCCAACTGATCCGCAAATCCCGACAACGCGACCGGGAGCTTATTCACCTCTTTCACGAGAGCAGCCCTTCTGCTGTCAATCTTCATCACTGCCTCGAGATCGCCAACCAGAGCATCGTTTTCCCTTTGATCGGCCAGGAGCGCATCGATGCCCAGGTTCAATTCCTCGATCTTGCCGTCGAGCACCTTGCGCTGGTCCGCAAGATCTGAATATTTGAACCCTTCGGAGACCTCACCCAGAATCTTTTTCAGTACCTCCACACCGAGCTTTACTGCCTCAACCTCCGGCTTCTTCAGGTCCAGCTTTTCGAGGTCTTTCGGAATAAAGTCCTTGATAATGTCCGCGATGTTTCTCGCCCTGATCACGTCCTGGGCCGCGATGATTTTTGCGCGGTCCGCATCGATCTTCTCCCTGGCGTCCCTCTTATCGGCGATTGCCGTAACCAGTTTTGGCTGTTTCTCCAGGTGTCTGTTCAGAGTTTCCTGGGCTCGTTCGGCAAGCACGACACGGCCGATCTCAGTAGCTTTCTCCTGAATTCTGGTCGCCGCCGTGCGCAACTTTGTTCTGGTGCCACGGATCCCGGCGCCAAAGATTCCCACAAGTTCCTCGCGTGCTGCCTTTGCTTCCTCGGTATCTTCGGCGCTGAGTTTACCCGATGCCAGTTCTCGATCGATCTCTGTGAGACTGCTGAAAAGTTCAGTGAAATCGAGACTCTGTACGTTCGTCGATAAGGGAACCAATTCTTCGCCGAGGATGGTTTGCAGGTCAAGGGCATAGGCCGATACCCTTTCTGCCTTTTCCGTGACGCCCTTCATCTTGTCCGTCTGGAAGATAGCGAGCCGGGAGATATCCTTCGTCGTCTGCGCAATCAAGCCAAAATCCGGTTCAGGATAGCTTGTGTTGGGTGACGTGAACGTCGTTACATCTGTCATGATAGAAACCCCTCGTTTGATCTTCTGTTCGTTAGTTCAGGTTGAACGCCGACACAGGTTAGCCCTGGATCTACTCATATCGTGCCTTGTACTCTTTCAAAGCTTCGTCGATGATTTTAAAAAGCTGGCCCGCCAAGTCACCGACCGTTTTCCAGGGATTGACCACGTTTTTAAAGGCAACGATGAACGTGGTCATCTTCATTCCGTCATTGATCTTCTTCCACTGCTCCTGCGAACCCTCAATCAAACTGAGAATCGAAGTCCACATATACTCGAGGTGTCCCAGCGCGACTTCGGCGTCCAGCATTCGAATGCCGATGTCACTAAAATCGTCCGCCAGATTTTCGACTGCTTTCTGTAGCTTCTTGGCTCCTTTTACTTTGTCCTGTAAGATGCGGACGGCTTCGATCAACTCGTTCCTCTCTTTACGTGCGGCCTCCGCCTTGGCGCCGAAGATTCCTCCTGTGATCGCCAACCCTATCAGTCCGCCGGCGGCGCCGGTAAACGCGAGGCCGACAAATTTGTCGTAGTCTTTTTTCAGCTGCTCAATCCGGCCTTGCTTCTCTTTCAACGTATCCTCGTCGGCCTTGATCGTTTCCGTCAGCTTGTTGTCGACCATAGCTTTGTGCTTCCTGGCTACCTGTGGCTCCAGACCGGGGGTCTCGAGTCCCGTCGTCAACTTTCCACCAACGAGGGTAATCCGGAAATCGCTGACCGCGTTCTTAACAGCTACGGTTTTGGCCTGTTGAAGAACGATGTCTTTCCGCATCAGCTCCAGCGTCTCACCCAGAGTCAGGGCGACCTCCGGGTCTTCGCGTCCATACGTGATGTCTTCGAGTTTCGCTCCTGAAGCTTTTTTCAATTCCGTCTTAATTCTCTCCATGAAGGGCCATTCCTCGATGTCGCTGAGGAGTCCTTCGGCCGAGGTCACGAAGTCCGTTGAAAAGTTCTTCAACCCCACGCTCTGTTCAATAACCTTTCCCTGAACAGCGTCCCAGCCAAGCGAATGCTTCCTGATCTGGTTAAACAGGTCCAGAATGTCGGCCGGTTCCAGCCCCGGGATGCCGCTCGACTGATAACCGGCATAATCCGCGACTTCCGCCTGGTTATCCGGCAACCCGAGACCTTTCTTCACGTACAGCTTGATGTTTATCAGGTCTTCTTTGGTGAAGATCCCGCCTGGTCTTTCCACCCCTGTTCCCGTGCCGGTGATCAGTTCAAGGGTCGTTGTCGCGACCTGGGTAGGCTTAATGAGACTCTCTTCCAGTTTCGGTACAATTTGCGGTTGCCCCATCGTCTCTTCTCCTTGGTTAAGTCCGGTTCTTGTAACCACATGCTGCAAAGATGGTGAGAACTCAGAACACCCGATTGAGTTCCGTGGCTCTGTTCTGGACCATCTTCCAGTTGCCGATTATGATTTTGAAGTCGCTGAGGAAAGTTACGAGTTTCCTGCTGCTATCTATTCTGTCGAATCCAGTACTGGAGTTCTCGAGAGCCGCGGCGGTCTCCTTCCAGGCGAGCCACAGATGGCCCACTGCCATTTCGGCGTCGACCATGACCATCCTCAGCTCGGTAAAATGTACAAAGAGGCGGCCCATCGTGTAGGTCACGCGCTGCCTCCCGCGATAGACGTCCATCTGGCTCTTCAATGTTTGAATCGCCGCGTCCAGTTCCTGCCTTTTCGCTTCGGCGATCGCTGCGCTGCGTCCACTGCTCTCCACCGCGCGATCATATTCGCGCTGCAAGGCAGCAATCATCGGCTCTACGGTCGTCTCGCTGCCGATCTTTTCCAGATTGGAATTCTTTACCGCCTGCCTTTTGGTTGACACGACAGGCTCAAGGATTTCAATCCCTCTGCGGAAACTCTGAATACTGCGCACTGTGCCTTCGCTGCCCTCGATCTGCTCGCGATTCAGTTGCCGCAGGGCTGCCAACTGCTTGATCAGCCCACTCTTCTTTTCGATATCGGCCGAGCCGAATGCTTCATCCGGAACTTCGAGGGGCGGCAGGCCAGCGAGGTCTGCGCCAAGCGTTGCACTGATCCTGGCGTAGAACGGCATCGCTTTGATTGCCTCGATCAGGGATTCGCCGGAGCGGACGACCCTGGTGGAAATCGATTCGAGTGTTCCTGTTTGTCGGCTTACCTTGTCCTTGATGTCATCCCACTCTCCGGCGTTCTCGCGGACCTGGATGAAAAGGCTCTGCAAATCTGCCGGCTCCAACCCGGCAACCCCGGTAGTTTTATACCCAACGAATACCTCAACGGCCGGTAAGACCTCAGGCAGATTCAGGCCATAAGTCACGTACTCCTGAATCTTTTCGTAGTCCTCGCCGGTAAACCGCGGGATTTCTTTGAAACCATCCGAGGCGATCTTTGCCCCGTCAATTGGCTCAGTCATGGATATCGTGTCCATTCAGAGTTACTTGCCGTCGCGCCGCAATAGCCGTCCATGAGTCTATTCAAGGAGCGTTCCCAGCGCTTCTCGTCTTTCGGCTGGTAGTGCTTTACGCAACGCAGAGAGGTGGCGTGATCAGGGGGGAGATACCCGATCCAGGATCGTGGTTAGGGAATATCCGAAGTTCAATTTGAAGCTGGTGTACCCGCTAGAACAGACAATGCTGATCTCACCGCTAAATGCACTCTGCTGCACAGGACTTTGACTGAACCTGGCATGCAGCTACGACGACCCCGAGTCATCACGGTTAAGATATTCTTGCTCTGCTCTGAACCTGCTGAGTATCGGTAACCTTGGAATGTTTTGTCTGTCCGCAACCAGACATATAAAGTGAAACGCGTCGAGTTCTTCTTCGCTTAAGACGACACCTTACTGTCGTTGCTTGCTCGCGGGAGGTTTGAAAAAGTGATAATCGATCGGTCCGGCCCGGCAACACTCCAATCTCTGGCAGAGAGCCGACTCCTTGCGGCGCTGCCACGCTCGGTTCAAGAGCATTTGCTTCCTGGTTTGCAATCCACGGCGTTTACGTTTGGCGAGACGATCTATGAGCCTGGCGGGCCCCTTGAGCATATTTACTTTCCAACGTCTTGCGTGGTGTCGCTGGTATACACCATGCAGAACGGCATGACTGCTGAAATGGGGGTGATCGGCAAGGAAGGCGCTGTCGGCATCGCGCTCTTTACGGGCGGAGACACCATGCCCAACCGCGCCGTAGTGCAGAGGGCGGGGAAAGCGATCAGAATGCGGGCAAATCTACTCAAGGAGGAGTTCCGGCGCGGCGGTGCACTGCAGCTCCGCTTCTTGCGCTACACACAAGCCCTCATTACGCAGATTGCCCAGACCGCAGTCTGCAACCGGCTGCACCCGGTGGAACAGCGCCTGTGCCGCTGGCTCTTGTTATGCCATGAACGGGCGACTCCAGTGAATTACGAATGACCCAAGAATTTATCGCCGATATGATGGGTGGGCGCCGGCAAAGCATCGTGATCGCGGCTCGTCGCTTGCAAGATGCAGGTTTGATCCACTATTCGCGCGGTCATATCACTGTCCTGGACCGGCGAGGACTTGAAGCGACCACCTGCGAATGTTATCAGGTAGTCAAGGTAGAGTCTGACCGTTTGCTGGGCGCGCAGAGCGGTAGCCCTTGGGGAGCATCGAGTAAGTTGCATTCTTGACCGCGTGCAAGATTGGGGAAGCTGGTTTGCATGAATATCTTATAAAACGTGGATATCTCCCAAATGGAAAAATCGCCTCTCGCAACGGTAAGTTTTCGCCAACATGCTAGAGCATTTTCGCTTCTAGTTTTTACAATCGAGAGCTGCGAAGTGCGGCTTTTCTTGAGGAAAAGCTGCGGCGGCAACCATGGCACTGCGGGCATCGGAAGCGAAAATGCTGTCATCGCGTAAAGGGTCCGGTATGAGCCAAGCGCTTCCGATGGGCAGGCAGGTGCGAATCCGAGATCGGGAGTCCAGAGTGTTGCGTGCGATCCCTGACTATCCCCAGACTTCGCGGGCGGTTTCGGCAACGAGTTGGAGCTTTGCCCACTGCTGATCTTCCGTGAGGAGGTTGCCTTCCAGGGTGGAGGCAAATCCGCATTGGGGGCTGATGGCGAGCTGATCGAGGGGGATAAAACGGGCCGCTTCGGCGATGCGGCGAACCAGATCCTCCTTGCGCTCAAGCTCGGGGTGTTTGGAGCTGACCAAACCAAGGACGACGGTCTTGCCTTTGGGCACGAGGCGCAGAGGCTCGAATGTGCCGGAGCGCTCGTCGTCGTATTCGAGGAGAAAACGGTCGACAGCAAGCTCGTGGAAGAGACGTTCCGCGATAGAGTCGTATCCGCCCTCGGCGTACCAGTGACTGCGGTTGTTGCCACGGCAGAGATGGATGGCGAGGGTGACACCGGGATGGCGGGCAGCCGCGAAGCAGCGGTTGTCGGCATCGAGTGAGGCCGTGAGCATCTGCGCGGGATCGACGCGGAGCTCCTTCTGCATCCAGGCCGTCCACTTTGGGTCGAGATAGTAGCTGTAGCGAGGAGCATCGATCTGGAGGTAAGAGATGCCGCTGGTGGCGAGAGTGCGAACGTCGCCGGCCATGATTTCGGTGACGGCGCCGAGCATTGCGTAGGGATCGCGATAAACGCGGTCGGTTATGCCGTATTTGAAGGAGATGGCGGGAAACTGAGTTGCGCTGGGGAGAGTGATCTTGATGGGGCCAGGCGAGTGCCGGCGAAGGAAGGGGAGTTCTCTACCGGTGAGGGGCTGGCGCTGACGAAGCGTCGATGTGACGATTCCATTGATGCTGCTGACGGCGGGGTGGGGCTGTCCTGAGTTCTGTGCGTCGTCGGACCAGGCGCGGGAGATGGCACCGCCGAAATCGAAGCCCTCGACAGCGTCGGTAAAGTCGCTCATGAAGTTGGTGCGGCGGAATTCGCCGTCGGTGAAGACATCGAAGCCGATTTCCTGCTGCCGCTGGAGGACGCGCCCGATGTGACGGTCTTCGATGGCCTGGAGTTCCGCAGGCGATTTTTGCGCGTGGCGTGCGTCGAGCACTTCCGCTGGGCGGAGAAAGCTGCCGACGTGGTCGGCGCGGTACGGTGACGGCATTCAGGGCTCCTTTGAGGCAGCAGGGCTGCCGCGGCGATCAGATGAGAACATTGCGAAGCGCGCTGGCGCCTGCCTGAAGGGCGGGCAGGCATTCGCGTATAAGCGTGGCGCGATCGACGCGGGTAACGTGCGTGCCGACGTTGATGGCGGCTACCACATGATTGCTGCGCGTGGAAACAGGGACGGCGATGGAGCGAAGGCCGGCTTCGAGCTCTTCGTCGACGATGGCGTAGCCGTCTTTTCGAACCTGAAGGATAGCTTTCCTGATGTGCGGGATGCGTGTGAGGGTGGTGGACGTATAGGGCTCTGGTTTGAGACTGCCGAGGTAGGCGTTGAGCGCGTCATCGGGCAGTGAGGCGAGGAGGACGCGACCCATGGAGGTGCAGTAGGCGGGGAGGCGGCTGCCGACAGAAAGGCCGGCGGCAAGGATGCGGCTGGCGGCGGAGCGGGCGACGTAGACGATCTGACCGCCGTCGAGCATGCTCATCGAGGATGACTCGTGCAACTGTTCGGAGATGTGTTCGAGGACGGGTCGCGCCGCCTCAACGACAGAGGAAGAGGACAGGAAGGAAAAGCCAAGACGCAGGACCTGGGTTTTGAGGCGGTAAACCTGGCGGGAGCGCTCGACGTAGCCGAGCAACTCGAGCGTGTGGAGGATGCGGCGGATGGCGGCGCGGGAGAGTGAGGTGGAGTGGGCGATTTCGACGATGCTGCGGCCCTCGCGATGGCCCTCAAAGCTTTCGATAACGCGCAGGCCGCGGGCAAGGGATAGGACGAAATCGGGATTGCCGGCGTATGGTGCGAATTCGCCGCCGGTGACGGCGGGTTCGGCTGCGGGTTGGCGTTTGGCGGAGGGCATTTTGAAACTGCTTCTACGATGGGCGATTATCGCACATCTTGTACAAGCGTAAAGATTCGCGTAATAATGCCATTCATTCCGGAGGTTGAATGGCGGAGTGGCTCAGCCTGACCGAGGCCGTTGCTGCAATTGTGCGGGATGGGGACAGTGTGGCGATGGAAGGGTTCACGCACCTGATTCCGTTTGCGGCAGGACACGAAATCATACGCCAGAGGCGGAGGGACCTTGCGCTGATCCGGATGACTCCCGATCTGATTTACGACCAGCTTATCGGCGCGGGGTGCGCGAAGAAGCTGACGTTTTCGTGGGGAGGAAACCCGGGAGTGGGGTCGCTGCACCGGTTTCGCGATGCGGTGGAGAAGGGCTGGCCACGAGCGCTGGAAATCGAAGAGCGAAGCCACAGCGATATGGCTAATGCGTACGTGGCCGGGGCGTCGAACCTGCCGTTTGCGGTTCTGCGGGGGTATACGGGATCGGATTTTGCGCGGGTGAACGACAGGATTCGCAGCATCACCTGTCCGTTTACCGGTGAGGTGCTCACGGCGACACCCGCGGTGAGACCGGATGTGACGGTGATCCATGCCCAGAAGGCGGATTGGAAGGGGAACGTGCTGCTGTGGGGGATTCTAGGGGTGCAGAAGGAGGCGGCGCTGGCGGCGAAGCGTGTGATTGTGACGGTGGAGGAACGGGTGGAGCGGCTCGATGCGGCGCCGAATGCCTGCATCCTGCCGGGGTGGGTTGTGACGGCGGTATGCGAGGCGCCACGCGGTGCAACGCCGTCGTACGCGCACGGGTACTATGAGCGCGACAACGGGTTCTATCGGGCTTGGGACCGCATCTCGCGAGACCGGGATATCTTCAACGCCTGGATGGAGAAGCATATTCTGCAAACGGAGAATTTTGCCGAGTACCTCACGGTACTGGCCGAATCGCAGGCGCAAGCGGGATGCCAGTGACCGCTGAGTATACGCAAGACGAGATGATGACGGTGTCCGCGGCGCGGATGTTGCGGAATGGTGCGGTGTGCTTTGTCGGGATCGGGCTGCCATCGACCGCGGCAAACCTGGCGCGGCTGACGCACGCGCCGGATGCGGTGCTGGTGTATGAGTCGGGGCCGATCGGGGCGAGACCGCCTGTGCTGCCCTTGTCGATTGGAGACGGGAACCTTGCGGAGACCGCGGATACAGTGGTGTCGACCCCGGAGATCTTCCGCTACTGGCTGCAGGGCGGGCGGATCGATGTGGGATTTTTAGGAGCTGCGCAACTGGACCGGTTTGCGAATATCAATACGACGGTTGTGGGTTCGTATGCGAAGCCGAAGGTGCGGCTGCCAGGGGCGGGCGGCGCGCCGGAGATCAGTTCTTCGGCGAAGGAAGTGCTGATTGCGGTGAAGCAGTCGAAGAGGACGCTGGTGGAGAAACTGGACTTTGTGACGTCTGTCGGTTTTTTGACGGGTGGCGATTCGCGGGAAAGAGCGGGCCTGACCGGGAGAGGGCCGGTGGCTGTGATTACGGATCTGTGCATTTTGCGGCCCGACGCGGTGACGCGCGAATTGAAGGTGGCGAGCATGCATCCGGACGTGAGTCGAGAGATGATTGAGGCAAATACGGGGTGGCAGATTCAGTTCGAGGAGAACTGCCTGGAGACGGAGCGGCCGCGAGCTGAGGAGCTGAAGGTGCTTCGAGATCTGAAGGCGCGGACCGCCGAGGCGCATGGAGCGCAGGGAGACGCGGTATGAGGCCGGTGTTTCTGTGCGATGCGGTGCGGACGCCGATCGGGCGATACGGGGGAGCTCTGGCAGGCGTGCGCACGGACGAACTGGCCGCGGTGCCTCTTCGTGAGCTGGTGCGGAGGAATCCCAACGCGGATTGGGATGCGCTGGATGAAGTGGTGCTGGGGTGCGCGAACCAGGCGGGAGAGGACAATCGCAACGTTGCGCGAATGGCGCTGCTGCTCTCAGGTCTGCCGGCGTCGGTTTCGGGGACAACGGTCAATCGTCTCTGCGGGTCGGGGATGGACGCGGTGGGGATTGCAGCGCGAACGATTGCCTGCGGCGAGGCGGAGCTGGTGATTGCAGGCGGAGTCGAGTCGATGTCGCGCGCTCCGTTTGTTATGGGGAAGGCGGAGGGTGCTTTCCAGCGGTCCATGGAGATGTACGACACGACTCTCGGTTGGAGGTTTGTGAATCCGCGTATGCGCGAGATGTACGGAACAGATTCGATGCCGGAGACCGGCGAGAATGTGGCGCGGGAGTTCGGTGTGGAACGAACGGCACAGGACGCGTTTGCATTCCGCAGCCAGATGAGAGCGGCGCAGGCAATGAAGGATGGATTTTTTGCCGGGGAGATGGTGCCGGTCGAGGTTGCCGGGAGGAAGGACACAACGACAACTGTTCGGGATGAACATCCGCGGCCGGATACGACGCTGGAAAAGCTTGCTGCGCTGAAGCCGCTATTTCCGGGAGGCACGGTGACCGCGGGCAATGCATCGGGCGTGAACGATGGCGCCGCGGCGATGATTGTGGCTTCAGAAGATGCTGTTGTGAGGCACGGATTGCGAGCGCGGGCACGTGTGCTGGGGATGGCGACGGCAGGCGTGGCACCGCGTGTGATGGGCATTGGTCCGGTTCCGGCGACGAAGAAACTTCTGGCGCGGTTGAAGAAGGGAATCGAGGAGTTTGACTGGCTCCAACTGAATGAGGCGTTCGCGAGCCAGTCGGTTGCTTGTTTAAGGCAACTGGGTTTGCCTGAAGATGCGGAACACGTGAATGCGACGGGAGGAGCGATTGCGCTGGGGCATCCGCTGGGTATGAGCGGCACGCGGCTGGTGATGACCGCGGTGCATGAACTGGAGAGGTTCGGTGGGAAGCTGGCGCTGGCGACGATGTGCATCGGGGTGGGCCAGGGGATCGCGGTAGCGATCGAGCGGGTCTGAGGAGGGACATTGATGAAGCTTTCGACTGTCGAGATGGCCATGGCTGGTACGCAGCCCGAGTACCACTTCCCGCCCTATGTGTCGAGCATTGCACGGTCGCCTCGAATGCCGCTCATCGTGTTGCCGAAGACGTTGACGGAGAGAACGGGGCCGGTGTTCGGGCAGGAGCTGATTCGGGAGCGTGACAACGATCTGACGATTCAGCATGGGGGCGATCCGATAGGCGAACGCATCTACGTGCACGGGCGGGTAGTAGATGAGGATGGCCGGCCGGTGCGTGGAGCGCTGGTGGAAGTCTGGCAGGCGAACGCGGCAGGGCGTTATCGGCACAGGATCGATGGGCACGATGCGCCGCTCGATCCGAACTTCAGCGGAGCTGGACGGATGCTGACGGATGAGAACGGCTACTACTGGTTGAAGACGATCAAACCGGG
Organism: uncultured Acidobacteriota bacterium; assembly: GCA_963720285.1. Taxonomy (GTDB): domain Bacteria; phylum Acidobacteriota; class Terriglobia; order Terriglobales; family Acidobacteriaceae; genus Acidicapsa. Next base: position 336,213 of record CAVREZ010000010.1, on the reverse strand, counting down.
GCCGTATCCGTGGGGTAATCACTACAACGCGTGGCGGCCGGCTCATATTCACTTTTCTCTTTTCGGAGTGGGAATTCTGTCGCGCCTGGTGACGCAGATGTATTTTCCGGGCGATCCTCTGCAGCCGCTTGATCCGATCTTCAATAGCATCCCGGACGAGCCGGCGCGCATGCGCCTGGTGTCGCGGCTGGATATGGAGCGCGCGGAGCCGGATTACGCGCTCGCGTACATGTTCGACATCGTGCTTCGCGGGCGAGACGAAACGCCGTTTGAGGAGCATCGCTGATGGGTGTGGATAGAAAGCTGATTCCCGCGAGCTCGCAGACGGTGGGGCCTTATTTCAGGATAGGGCTGGAATATGTAATCGATCGCATGGCCGAGGTGGATGCGGAGGCCGGGGATTGGATCGTCATTCGGGGCAGAGTATTGGACAGGGATGGTTTGCCGGTGCCAGACGCGATGCTGGAGTTTTGGAGCGCCGAGGACACGAGAGATGCTTCGGGTGGTTCGCGGAGGCGCGGGATTCCGGATGGATTTCGACGTGTGGGAACGGATCTTGAAGGGAAGTTCGCTGCGAAGGTCAAGCGGCCTGCCGCGATCGGTTCCGAGGATGAAGGAACGCAGGCTCCGCACATGATGGTGTTGGTGTTCGCTCGTGGGCTTCAGCGGCATTTGATTACGCGCGTGTACCTGGAGGATGAGCCGGGGAATGAAGGCGATCCGGTAATGATTTGTGTTCCAGAGGAGAGGCGTCACACGCTGATTGGAAAGGTTGATGGAGAGAACGTGTATCGATGGGACGTGGTATTGCAAGGTGCGGATGAGACGGTCTTTTTTGCCTGGTGAAGAGAAACTGCCGAGATGAGCGACGGACTTAATTCGTTTCTGTTTTCTACGCCGGAGATGACGCGGGTCTTTTCAGCACGGGAGCATCTGCGTGCGATGACGCGGTTCGAGTGGGCGCTGACGTGCGCGCTCGAGGCGCATGAGCTGGCGGAGGCGGGATCGGGCGAGATGCTGCGCGCACTGCTCGATGACGATTTTGTGGATGTGGAGCGGTTGAAAGTGGAGGCGAGAGAGGCAGGGAACGTTGCCATTCCGTTCGTCCGGCAACTGACCTCTGCGGTGAAAGCGCGGGATGAGCGGGCAGCGCGCACGATCCACCTGGGAGCGACGAGCCAGGATGTGCTGGATACGGCGCTGGTGCTGCAGATGGGCGAGGGCGTGACGCTGCTGGAGCGTGCGATCCAACGGCTGGATGCCGCTCTGGTGAAGCAGGTGCGGACGCATCGTGAGACCGTGATGACGGGAAGGACGTGGCTGCAGGCAGGTCCGCCGACGACCCTGGGACTGAAGCTGGCGGGAACGGTCGCTGCGCTGCGGCGACAACGCGATCGGCTTCAGGAGGCCGCGGAGCGAGCGCTGGTTCTCCAGTTCGGAGGAGCGGTGGGCACGCTGGCTGCGCTGGGTGAAGCGGGGGGCGGCATTGCTGCCGAGCTGGCACGGGTGCTGGGATTGCGCGAATCGAAGGCGCCGTGGCATGGGCAACGGGATGGCCTGGTGGAGATGGTGGAGGTGCTCGCGAATCTGACTGGATCAGCGGCGAAGTTCGCGCGAGATATCGCATTGCTGATGCAGACCGAGGTAGGTGAGGTGTCGGAGGGAATCGAGGAAGGAATCAGGGAAAGAATCAGGGAGGGTCGAGGTGGCTCGTCGACTATGCCGCACAAGCACAATCCGGTGGCATGCGCGGCGGTGATTGCGGCTCACGAGAGAATGCCGGGCCTGGTTGTGACGATGCTGCACGCCATGCCGCAGGAGCATGAGCGGGGGTTAGGGCTGTGGCAGGCTGAATGGGAAACGGTGCCGGAGGCGTTTCGACTAACCGCGGCTGCGCTTGGGTATGCGATCGAGATTGCAGAGGGACTGACTGTCGATGTTGAGCGCATGCAGGCTAACTTTGATGCGCTACTGGGGTTGAGCATGGCGGAGGCGGTCAGCGCGGCACTGGCTCCAAAGCTGGGGAGATCGAGGGCGCACGATCTTTTGCGCGAGGCTTCGACGCGAGTTTTGCAAGAGAAGCGGCACCTGGGCGATGTTCTGAAGAGCACGCCGGAGGTGACTGCGCAAATGAGCGCAGAGGAGATTGATCGACGGATGGAGCCGCGCGGTTATCTGGGCAGCGCGCAGCGATTCATCGCGGCGGTGCTGGGAGAGCCGGATGCCGATGGCTGAGGGCGCATGGATTCGACAGACCGGGGAGGTTCGCAATGGATGAGCGAGAGAGGCACGCGAAAGGGATGGGTGTGCGGCGAGAAGTGCTGGGCGACGCGCACGTGGATCGGGCGGAGGCATTGAAAGGCGAACTGGATGCGGATTTTCAGGATCTGATTACGCGCTATGCATGGGGCGAGGTCTGGACGCGTCCAGGGCTGCCGCGTCATACGCGGAGCCTGCTTACGATCGGGCTGATGGTGGCGTTGGGCCAGGCTGAAGAGCTGAGGCTGCACCTGCGTGCGGCAAAGAACAGCGGCGTGACTGCAGACGAAATTCGGGAGGTACTGCTGCATTGCGCCGTGTATTGCGGAGTGCCGGCGGCGAACTCGGCGTTCCATGCGGCGGGCGAGATTCTGAAGGAAGCAGAAAGCCGGGACTAAGGCAGCGATGGCGCGGTTTGAGACTCAGGTTGGAATTGTGGGCGCAGGCCCGGCGGGGCTGATGCTGTCGCACCTGCTGCATCTGGCAGGGATCGGATCGATCGTGCTCGAGGCACGGTCGCGCGCGTACTGCGAGGAGCGAGTCAGGGCGGGTGTTCTCGAGCACACGAGCGTTGAAATGTTGCGGGAGGCCGGCGTGGCTGACCGGCTGGATCGCGAGGGGCTTCGCCATGGCGGCATCGATCTTGGCGCAGACAGAAAGAGGCACCACATCTCCTTTGTCGAACTCACTGGGAAATACGTAACGGTCTATGGACAACAGGAGGTGGTGAAGGATCTGATCGCGCGGCGGCTTGCGGATGGAGGGGATCTGCGATTTGAGTGCGGAAGCGTTTCGTTGCATGAGATCGATGGCGGCAGGCCATCGATCCGCGTGGAGAAAGACGGTGAGGTCTCCGAGATTGCATGCGCGTTTATCGCGGGTTGCGATGGGTCTCACGGAATCTCGCGGTCGGCGTTTCCTCCCGGTGCACTGCATGCGTACGAGCGCGTGTATCCGTTTGCGTGGCTGGGGATCCTGGCGGAGGCGGCTCCTTCGCGAGAAGAACTTCTTTACATGCATCATGAACGCGGGTTCGCGCTGTACAGCATGCGATCACCGCGGATTACGAGACTGTACCTGCAATGCCGGCCGGATGAGGACATCAACGACTGGAGTGACGATCGCATCTGGAGCGAGCTGGACACGAGGCTCTCGTGCTCGGACGGGTGGCGGCCGACGGAGGGCAGGATTCTGCAGAAGGGATTGACGGGCATGCGCAGCTTCGTGGCCGAGCCGCTGCAGTATGGACGGCTGTTCCTGGTTGGGGATGCCGCGCATATTGTGCCGCCGACCGGCGCCAAGGGGATGAACCTGGCGCTGGCGGACGTGCATTATCTGGCTGCTGCGTTGGAGGCATTCTATCGAGGTAACGATGATTCGCTGCTGAAGGTGTATTCGCAGACGTGCCTGGGGCGCATCTGGAAGACGCAGAGGTTTTCGTGGTGGATGACGTCGCTGCTGCACCGGTTTGAGGATGACTCCGGATTCGATCGGAAGAGGCAACTGGCGGAGTTTGAATACGTGACGAGCTCGCGTGCGGCGGCTACGTGCCTTGCGGAGAATTATGTGGGGCTTCCGCTGGGATGAATGCGCGTGGCGGCGCCGAGGATTGACGAGTGATGAGAGGGAGAGGCGTTATGGAGGGTTATGCAGGGCGGTGGACGACGGTTCGTGTCGAGGTGGATGAGGGCATTGGGTGGGTCATTCTGAACAGGCCTGAGAAGCGCAACGCGATGAGCCCAACGCTGAATCGCGAGATGCGCGATGTTCTGGAGACGCTGGAGGCGGACGATGCGGTCAAGGTGGTGGTGTTGACCGGAGCGGGAGAGTCGTGGACAGCGGGCATGGATCTGAAGGAGTACTTCCGCGAGGTGGATCAGGCTCCGGAGATCGTGCAGGAGAGGGTGCGGCGCGACGCGTCGCTGTGGCAATGGAAGCTGCTGCGGATGTATGCGAAGCCGACGATCGCGATGGTGAATGGATGGTGCTTCGGAGGAGGATTCTCGCCACTGGTTGCATGCGATCTTGCGATTGCAGCGGAGACGGCGGTGTTTGGGTTATCGGAGATCAACTGGGGAATTCCGCCGGGGAACGTGGTGAGCAAGGCGCTGGCGGATACCGTGGGGCAGCGGAAGGCTCTCGAATACATCATGACGGGCGAGACGTTTACCGGGAAGCAGGCTGCGGAGATGGGGCTGGTCAACAAAGCAGTGCCGCTGGAGAAGCTGCGCGAGGAGACGGTTGCGCTGGCGCGCAAGCTTGCGGCGAAGAATCAGGTAGTGTTGCGTGCGGCAAAGCACGGATTCAAACGATGCCGGGAACTGACGTGGGAGCAGAGCGAGGACTATCTTTACGCGAAACTCGACCAGGCACAACTACGGGACCCGGAAGCATGGTCGTGAGAATGGATTGAAGCAGTTCCTTGATGAGAAGAGCATCAAGCCGGGACTGGAAAGCTACCGTCGTTGAGGACGCAGATGGAACGCGGTGTGCTGGAAGCAGAACGGAAGCAGATGTCGCGGGCACGGCTGGAGCGATTATTGCGGCCGCGTTCGATCGCGATTGTGGGCGTATCAGCTACGCCGGGATCGCTGGGCGAAAGTGTGTTGACAAATCTTGAGGGCTCCGGCTACGGAGGGGAGATTTACCTGGTCAATCCGAAACGCCCTATGATTCACGGGCGGGGGAGCCTGGGCGCGATCGAGGAACTGCCGGAAGGCGTCGATTGCGCGGTGCTTGCTATTCCAGCTACGGCGGTTCTGAACGTGGTAAGAGCTTGCGCGGAGAAGGGGATTGGGAGCGCGATTGTGTTTTCTTCCGGATTTGCGGAGGCAGGCGAAGAGGGACACTCGGCACAGGGCGAACTGACACGCATTGCGCGGGAATTTGGAATGGTCATCGAGGGACCGAATTGCCTGGGGTTGGTGAATTATGTAGATGCGATTCCGCTGACCTTTGTGGTGACGCCGCCGCAGATCGATACGGATTGCCCCGGCGCAGCGATCCTTTCGCAGAGTGGAGCACTGGCAGCGGTGATCGCCGTGAATATGCGACACCATCGGATTCCGCTGACGTATTCGGTTTCGACCGGAAACGAGGCGGCGACGGGTATTGAGGACTTTGTCGAGTATTTTCTCGACGACCCCAGGACGCGTGTCCTGGCGCTCGTGGTGGAGCAGTTTCGGGAACCCAGGCGGTTCCTGGAACTGGCGCGGCGGGCAACGCATCAAGGGAAGTTCATCGTATTGCTGCATCCGGGACGCAGCAATGCGGCGCGCGATTCGGCTGCCACGCACACGGGGGCGATTGCGGGCGACTACGAGGTGATGCACGCGCTGGTGACCTATGAAGCCGTTCTTCATGTGGAGAGCCTGGAAGAACTGGTTGATGTGGCGCAGATTCTGGTGCGCTGCCCGAAGCTGCCGAAGGGTGGGGCGGCGGTCTTCACCGAGTCCGGTGCATTTAAGGCGCGCACCCTGGATCTGTGCGAGTCGATGGGGCTAGGGCTTCCCGCGCTGTCGGCGAAGTGCGCAGCGGAGTTGCGGAGAGCTTTGCCGGCGTTTATTCCGTTGTCGAATCCGCTGGATGTTACGGCGCAAGCGCTGGTGGATCCCGATCTTTATCGCCGCGCATTGCCTCCGATTCTGGAAGATGACGGATTTGGAAGCGTGGTGCTGGGCATCATCCTTACCGATCCGAAGACGACCAGTCTGAAGCTTCCGCCAATTGTGAGTGCGATCAGCGTCTTGAAGCCGCGGAAGCCGGTGATCTTCGCGGCTCTGGATGAAGGGGCTCCCTTCGATTTTCCAGAACTCGAAGAACTGCGGCGGCTTGGGGTGGCATGTTTTCCGTCGCCGGAACGCGCGTTGCGGGCGCTGGATCACGTGACGCGCCGGGCTTTGCATGTTGAGAACCGCCGTAGCGATCAGGGTGACGAAATGAACTTGCCGCGGTTGCGGCCAGGGCTATTGCCTGAGGCGCAGAGCAAGGAGATGCTGGCACGGATGGGAATTGCGATTCCAGAGGGAAAACTTGCCACAACTCTGGAGGAAGCGATTCGCGTAGCGGAGCAGGTTGGATACCCGGTAGCGTTGAAGGCGCAATCTGGGGATCTGCCGCATAAGAGCGATATTGGTGGCGTTGTTCTCGGGGTTCGCTCGGAGACGGATCTGATTGAAGGGTGGTCTGTGCTGTATGGCAATGTGCTGCGCGCGCGGCCGGAGCTGGTGTTGGACGGCGTGCTGGTGGAGCGGATGGGAGAGAAGGGACTGGAGATGATTGTTGGAGCGCGGAACGACGCGCAATGGGGGCCGGTGTTGATGGCCGGGTTCGGAGGCGTGCTTGCGGAGGTGGTAGAAGATGTGCGGCTGATGCCTGCGAATCTATCTCGCAGCGCCATTGTGAAGGAATTGGAGAACCTTCGCTGTGGTGCGCTTTTGCGGGGTTTTCGGGGCGCGCCAGCGCTGGATGTCGAAGCTGTTGCCGCAGTGATGGATTTGATTGGGCGGTTGGTGCGGTCGTGTCTGGAGATCGTGGAGGTAGATATCAATCCGCTGGTTGTGTATGAGAGCGGTAAGGGCGCGATGGCGCTGGATGCGTTGATCTCGGTCAAGGGAGATGGTTCTTAGATTTTGAAAGCAGGAGGTGAGCTTCCCATGCATGATGTGGCGCTTCTGATCGATGGGCGATCTGTAGCCGCGCAGGAAGGCGGTTCGTTTGAACGCATTGATCCCGTGAAAGGATCGGCTGCGAGCAAAGCGGCCGCGGCAAAAAGCGGTGACGTGAATGCGGCGGTGGAAGCGGCTGCCAAAGCGCTTCCGGAATGGTCGGCCACCGGGCCGGGGCGTCGCCGCGAGCTGTTGCTGAAGGCTGCGGAGATGCTGTTGGCGAACCAGCGGGATTTCACTGTACGCATGATTGCCGAGACAGGTGCGACAGAGGCGTGGGCGGGATTCAATGTCGCATTTGCCGCGGGTATTCTGCGCGAAGCGGCGTCGATGACGACGCAGATTACGGGCGAGGTGATCCCGAGCGATGTACCGGATAACCTTGCGATGGCTATTCGGCAGCCGATCGGAGTCTGCGCGGGGATCGCGCCTTGGAACGCCCCTGTGATCCTGGGTGTGCGCGCCATGGCGATGCCGCTGGCGTGCGGAAACACGGTTGTGTTCAAGGCCTCGGAGGCGTGTCCAGCCGTGCATCGGCTCATTGGGACGACTCTCAGGGATTCCGGACTTCCGGCGGGGGTCTGCAACGTGATCACGAATGCGCCGGCCGATGCCGCAGAGGTAGTTGGGGCGTTGATCGATCATCCGGCGGTACGACATATCAACTTCACAGGCTCCACGCGGGTTGGACGCATAGTCGCGGAACGAGCGGCGCGAAATCTGAAGCCTGTGCTGCTGGAACTGGGCGGAAAGGCGCCGCTCATTGTGCTGGATGATGCGGACATCGATGCGGCGGTAAATGCAGCCGCGTTCGGGGCGTTCATGAACCAGGGACAGATCTGCATGTCGACGGAGCGGATCGTAGTTGACGAGCGAGTGGCCGATGAGTTTGTGAAAAAGCTGTCTACGAAGGCAAGCGGATTGCCAGTACGCGATCCTTCGCATGGACCTGCCGTGCTTGGATCGATGGTGGATGCGAAGTCAGCTTCGCGGGTTGCGGAGCTCATCGAAGACGCGGTGCGGAACGGTGCATCGGTAACGGCAGGCGGACGAGGCCAGGGAACGCTGATGGAGCCCACGGTGATCGATCATGTGACGGCTGCGATGAGGATATATGCGGAGGAGTCATTTGGGCCGGCGGTCTCGGTAGTGCGCGTCAACGGAGATGAAGAGGCTCTGAGAGTTGCGAACGACACGCAGTACGGATTATCGGCGGCGGTATTCAGCCAGAACTTCGGCCGAGCGTGGCAACTGGCGCGGAGGATTCATAGCGGAATCTGTCATATCAATGGCCCGACGGTACACGATGAACCGCAGATGCCGTTTGGAGGCGTGAAGGCATCGGGATATGGGCGATTCGGTGGAATGGCAGGTATCCGCGAATTTACGACAGTGCGCTGGATCACGATACAGGCAGGAGAACGACACTATCCGTTTTAAGGAGCAGACGTAGCGCCGAAATGTGCTTGCTGCATCGCTGCCGGCTTATGGAGAGCGCCCCTGCCACTAGGACGTCGCAAGCGAAAGTAATCCCTTCAAGTCAAGCTTCGATTCGGACAGTGCACCTCTTGGGAGCGTGGGTGAAACCGCGAGTGCCTGCGAGTGGTCCTCGAACCAGACTATGAACGACGACTGCTCCGCGCCGGGCAGCCGTTGCTGATTGATCCAGTGGTAGTAGGCTCCCATATCTGCGTCCACGAGAGAACTTACGGGATCCAGTTCAACCTTCGAATCGTTGCCGGACAACAGTTCGTTCATGGGTCTCTGCCGCTGGCGTGGAGCGAAGCGTGCGACCAGAGTCAGCGGCTGCGCCCGTCGCAAACACTCCCGGCATGCCCATTGCACAAAGGTGGTCGAAAAGACCTGTGTACCCGATCCCTCGGTAAGGAGCTTTAACTGATACCTGCTCAACACAGGGTCGCCTCCGGCGTCAAAGCCGAGGTCTGCCGGCGTGAGTTGCGCCATGCGTGTGCGTAGCTCTTCGGGACCCATGCCGGGCTGCTTGATTTCGGACTGCATGAAACGCAGGAGTGAATCGCGCAGAGGCGATATGCCCTGGTAGGAAACGCATGTCAGCGAACTATGTGTGGTCTCAGGTACGCCGCCATCGATATACCAGTGCTGATAGCTGCCGGAGTGGGCTTGCGCTCGAACCGATGCGAATTCGAGGATCTGTGCCAGGCCGTTCTGAGGATCGATGCTCGCGAAGAGGGTTCCGTGATTTCGCAACTGCTTGAAAACGTGCCCCTTGTACTCCGGAACGTCCTTGCCTATGATGGCGATTCCAAGCCGCGCAACCGGCAGAGGATTGGCGGGCCGGCTTGCGTCGAGATGTTTGCCGTAGTCCATTGCTGCGGATCGGAAGGCGTCGAGCTGGTGCGTGCGCCACAGGTAGGCGGACAATTCTTCGGTGAACCGGCCAGGCTCGTCGACCCAGTTCAAGCTTTCGAGATCAGGAGTGAGGGAAAGCTGAGCAAAGCCCGCGAACCAGGCGTTAGTCTGCGCTGGAGAAAGGTTGTCAAGGGCTGCGAGTTCGCGATCGATGGCTTGACGCTCGGCAGGGAACCGGTAGTCATAGTCGATCACTTCGCGCAACAGGCTCGGGACAAAGCTGAGCGGAAGCTGCCGGAGGGTGTGGAGATGAGCGACGACGACTTTGCGCGCCTCAGGTGGATATTTATCGAATCGGCCGGAAGTGAGATCGCGAGGCAGCATGGCTCAGGTCAGCTCCCGTATCGGCTTGCCGCTGGAAAGAGACGTTTGAAAGCCCATCATGGCGCCCAGCGTTGGAACAAAGTCGATGGACTGCATCGGCTGGTCGTAGACAACGCCTTGGCGCACACCCGCGCCGAGAGCCATCATCCACGTTGTACGAGAGGCGATATCGCCGGTGCGATGGTGCTGAAAGCCGTTGCCTCCCGCGTCTTCGTCGGAGTCACGGCCGAAGTCGGGCAGAATGAACATGGTGGTGTTGTTCGCATATTCGGGATCGTCCTGCACGGCCTTCCATAACTCGGCGCAGAGTCTGTCTGTGCGCTGAATGCCCTCGATATAGAGTGAATAGGCTCCGGCGTGGGCTACGTCAATGTCATGCATCGTGATCCACAGCAGGCTTGGAGCTTCCTGTCGCATGAGCTGCCGCGCAATGTAAACCGACAATTCATCGGGGCTCGAAAGAGTTCGGGCGTGGGCGCGGAAATCATCGACTGACAGCTTCAACATCTCCTGCAATTGATGCAGCTCGAACTCACTGCCCGTGAGTTGAGGTGTGTATAAGGGTGTCTCGTAATTGTCTCGCAACAGATGCTCGAAGTTTGCGTCGGAGCCAGAGAGGGTCGCGGTAAGTAAATGCTTGGGTAAGATGACCGTTGCTCCCAGACCTGGGCCGTAGGATCGGCTGTCGCTTTCGCCGATGCGGTTGAAACCGTTGCTCGGTGCTACGACCCAGGCATCCGACGCTGGGCGCCGCAGCTCTTTGCGAAAATATTCGAAAACCGTTGGGTGGTCTGGAGGCACGGCTGAAAAGTTATTCAGCGTTTCATATACCCCGGTCGCGAGACTGGCGGTGGCGACGTAGTGCCCGAGAATACCCTGATTTTGCACGTGCGTGAAGAAGGACGATTGAGGAAGCAGTTCGCGCATCAGGTGCGGAATGTTTTCCTGCCCTTCGGGCGCAAAGGTCTCTTGATCTCTTGCGCCGCCGCCAAAGGTGACAACGATGACTTTGCGCTTTTTCAGCGCCGAAGATGCTCTCGCGAGAGGACTGCCGGATACGAGTGCGGAGCCGAGCGACATGGCTGCGGCGCTGCGCAGGAAATCTCTTCGATTGAAGCTCAACCTGCGTGCAATCCCCGCCGGTGAGGAGGTCGCAACGTTTGAGTAGTGCCGCGATGTACGAATGGAACCCGAACCTGAATTCAACGAGTTGTACCTGCTCTTTTCAATAAAACCTTGCGGCCTATTGGGCTTTGGCTGCCGGGTCGTTCTTCGCGGAGTATACGAATTGCCGTACTTCCGCGCGCTCGCGATCCAGCTCAGCCAAGTGCGCGGCGCGCAGCCGCTGATAGATTTGAATCTCGCCTTCGGCTTTGTCCTTCTGACCGGTATGAATATAACTCTGGCCAAGCCTGTAATGCGCGTCGGCAAGATTGGCATCGAGCGCAATGGCTTTCTGATAGAAAGGAATCGAATCAGCATACTTGTGCTGGTCTGAGATCAGATTTCCCATCTGCAACTGAGCTTCGGGCATGTGTGGATCGAGTCTAATGGCTTTTTCAAGCAGGGCCTGAATCTGCTTTGGGTCAAACCCCGCATCTTCCGTCCGTTTTCCCTTCCACAAGCTCATTGCATAGTAGTAGGCAGCGTGAGCATTTGCCGGCTGCAGGTCCGCGTAGCGGCGAAAGCGCGTGATTACATCTTCGGCTTGGTTGGGTGAGCTGTCATACGCTTTGGAAAGGAAGACATAGCCCCGAGGATCAGCAGGAGCCAGGTCGGCAGCTACCAGCAACGTCTTGACCGCGTCATCGTATTTGCCTAGAGAATACAGTGCCATTCCCAGCCCGATGCTCATGCGGGGTGATTTCGGATAACGTTTCACGCCCTCCTGAAACACATCAATGGCGGGATCGTAAGTACGATGCAGGAGCAACTCGCTACCCCAGTCGAAGAGGTTATCGTCAGTCGGCTCCATGTGGGCCGCGGTCTGGTATTCGTTGACTGATTCGATAAATTTGCCTGACTTTTCGGCGATCTGCCCGAGCAGGTTGTGAAGCTCGGCTGTATCTTTCACCTGCAGCAAGCGGCGCGCCTCGGCTTCGGCTTCGTTTTGTCGATCGGTAAGCAAACAAGCCATCGCGAGATCATAGCCATTGTCGTACGCGGCGGGCTGCAGATCAGCCGCGACTTTGAGGAAGGGGATTGCCTTGGCCGGCTTTCCTTCCTGTACGTAGAGCTCGCCCAGATCGTGATTTGCGTTGTAGTTGCGAGGCTCGATGGCAAGAGCTTTCTGAAATTGCTGCGCGGCAAGGTCTGCCTTTCCGGTTTGCGTGAGCATGGCCGCCAGATTGGTGTGCGCGGCGGCTGAGCCTGGATTGAGCCGTGCGGCTTCCTCAAGCTGTTCCACGGCTTTGCCGTTTATCGATTCCGCTGAATACACCATGCCCAGCAGCTCATGAACCTCAAAGCTTGCGGGAACTTCAGTGAGCAGCTTCTCCAGAATGGTTGCTGCTTCTGGATATTTGCCTGCGTCGAAGTCCGCGGACGCTTGTTGAAACGCGCGATCGAGACTGGCAGCAGCCGGGCTCCCACCTGACTGCCCATAGACGGAGAGCGCGCACAAGATCAGTGCGCATGCCAGAGTGCTTCCGAGATAGGGTCGCCGGATCACCTGTCGACCTCTGCGATCGTTCTATCAAACACAGGATAAGAATACAAAACCCCTGGGAGGCGTGGTATGCGCTTCCCAGGGGTTCGGTTGGTTGCTCTAGTAGTACAGCTTCATGGCGAACTGGATCTGACGAGGATCGTAGGGAGCATCGCGCGTCGATCCAACTTCACCGAAGTGCGGATCGGTGATAGTGCCCGAACCACCGATAGCCACAACGCCGTTGCCGCCAAAGTTAGGAGCGTTGAAGTTCGGGTGATTGAGGATATTGAAGAACTCCGAACGGAATTCAAGCGAATACCTTTCCGTCAACTGGAACCGCTTGAATGCCGAGAAGTCGAGGCGATGGAAGCCAGGTCCAACCGTCTGACCGGGCTTGGAGCCGAGGGCCAGAGCGCCGGTTACCGGAACGCAGCCTGTGGGAGAATTAGGAATAGGTGCAATGGTGCCACCGGAGTCTGACAACTGGCAAGGCTGGTTGAATGCCGCGGCGTTGTTGATCCAGAAAGGTCTCGGTACCGGATCGCCAGCCACCGCTTTGAGCTTCATGCCAAGTTGCGGACTTTGACCTGAAACCAGTACGTCATTGCAACCAGTACCCGACGTCGTGCCGGTTGGGCAGCCGAAGTTAAGAGGCTGTCCACCTTGCACTGAGACGATCCAGTTCACTGCCCATCCGCCCAGGACTGCATTGGCGATACCGCCCTGGTTCATGAACTTCTTGTTCTTGCCTACAGGCAGTTCATATCCGCCGCTGAAGTGAACTACGTTGCGAAGATCAAAATCTGCTGGGCCCCAATCGAACCGGGGTCCAAGACCTGGAACATTGTAGGCTCGCAAGCCGCCCGTGCTACCGCCGTTCAGCAGGTCACCGGCATCGGTCATCGCCTTTGCCCACGTATATGTCAGCAGGAACGTCAACCCGTTGGCGTATTGCTGTTCGAGCTTAGTCTGCAATGCGTGATATGTGCTGTCTCCGTAAGAGACCTGGTAACTGCCGCCTCCGAAGTCAGGAAAGGGTACGCAGCTATCTTCCGGATACGTTGAGTAGTCGTGGTTTGAGGTATGGCAGCTCTTGGTGCCGCTGAGATTGCTGGGCAGAATCTGAGAGACGTTCTGGTAGCCTACGCCCCCCTGCAGATTGGCTCCCTGCGTGAAGACGTAGGATGCCTGAGCTGAGATGGTGCGAGTGATGGAGTACTGAAGCGTCACGTTCGCGCTGTAGGTTCTTGGCGTGCCGTAGTTGAACTGCAAGCCCTGCAGACCTAAACTCTGTGCGTTAAAGGTTCCAGGAACGAGTGGAATGCAGTTAAATCCGGATTCGAAGTTGGCTACTCCGTGGCCAGTGGTGGGATCTCCTGCCGCCGACGGGCAGCTGGCGTAGCCTGTGTTGTAGCTGGTGGGTACAACTCCGCCGGATGGGCCAACGAACGTTGGTGGGGCCTGCGTGCCGGGTGTCACGTTGAAGACGAACGGATAGTTTTCGCCGATGTTCGGGCCGTATCCCTGGTTCTCAAACGAGTTGTAGAACAACCCAACACCGCCGCGAGCCACTAATTTGGGATTGATCTGATAGGCAAAACCTACGCGCGGAGCAACGTTAGTCTTCTGCGTCTGTACGAGGCCCTTGCCCCATCGATCGGTCGCCAACGGGGTTATGCCGTCCAGGGAGAGCAGATCCGTGAAGCCCGCGCAACTCGCCAGGACAGTAAGGCAATCGGAAGTGCTAGACAAAGTCCGGACGTCCTTGCCGCTTTTGGGATAGAGGAACGTTGCACTCCCGAAGGGAGATCCGGAGACGGGGAAGGGAATGAAATTAGCCTGCCCGCCATTGGTTTCGTTGATGGGACCGAAGTAATCCCAGCGGACGCCTAGGTTCAAAGTCAGTTTGGGACTTACTTTCCAGTCATCCTGGAAGTAGCTGGCAAAGTACACCTTCTGATCGTAGGTCTTGTTGATGTTTGAGGAATCTACACTATCGGCGCCGCCCGACCAGCTATAGCCGTTCGGGGTAGATGCTGCCTGCGGCGTCAGGAGAAATTGTGCGATACCGCCTGTGGTTTCTCCCAGGTTCGGAATATCGGTGAATGATCCCCCGTAGTTGAACTGGCCGTGTGAATAGGCCGGCTGTAAGGTTGAGAACCTCACGTTCTGAAATTCGATACCCATCTTGAAGCTGTGCTTGCCGTAGATCTTGGTGAAGTCATCGGTAACCTGCAACGTCTGACTGACCTCGTCCGAGGGCAGGAAGTTGTTGCTGCCGAGGTTTGCCAGTCCGCCGAAGGTAAATCCGGGGAGACCGCCGTTTTCCTGGTCTTGAGGAATGTTGCCGTTGTTAGCGACACCATATTGGGCTGGAATTCCAGCTACAGTGCCTTCTGGTCCAAACCGAGTGGTATGCAGATGAGCGAAGCCGGCTCGAACCTGGTTGATGGTGTTGGGCGTGAATACATGGGTATAGCCCGCTACCGCCTGGTCAGACTTAGCTGTCTGGATACCTTGATTGAAGCTGCCGCCGTCGGCAACGCCACCAAAGATGCCCGGGATATAAATCGGATCATCCGAGTAGCTGAAACGGACGAAGATCTGGTCTTTGTCTTCCGGGTTGTAGTCTCCGCGAACATCGAAGCTGTTGCGATGCTCATAGAGGTTGGGGCTGACGCCGTAGGTCTGAATACCCGAATTCGGTGCGGGGTAAAGATTCAATACGCTGATAGCGTTCGGATCTAGACGGCTTGGATCAGAGATTTGGTTCAGAGTTGGACAGGAAGCCTGAGTGATGGTGGTATTGTTCGTGGTGCATCCAACGGGATCGCGGACGTAAGCGTCGCTGCCGGTGTTGTTGGTCAATCCGGTAACCGAGTCTTGTTGTCCCGCGCGAACAAGGCGCGTAGTCGCCGGATCAAGCACTGTTCCCTTTTGAATACTGCGACCAATTGCATCGGCACGCGTGGTTCCGTCATTGATTGCGAGAATGTCGGAAAGGTCCTGATAGTTGCTACTGCGCATCTTCGCGGTAGGCACGTTGCCGTCTTCAGCCGTGCCCTGCACGCGGCGAGATCCTTCGTAATCACCGAAGAAGAAAGCCTTGTTCCTGATAATTGGGCCACCTACCGAACCGCCAAACTGGTTCTGCCGCAATTCGCCTTTCTTGATGCCGGTGTTGTTTTCGAAATAATCAGCAGCGTCAAGCTTGTCGTTGCGGAAGAATTCCCATGCCGCGCCGTGAATGCTGTTGGTGCCCGATTTGATCGTCGCATTCAGCACCGCGCCGGCAGAACGTCCCAGTTCGGCACTGAAGTCTGCAGTCTGAACCTTGAACTCCTGAATCGCATCGACAGGAGGCAGGATGACGTAGTTTGTGCCGTTCAAAAAGTCAACGGCGTTGGAGTTGTTGTCGATGCCATCGAGCAGGTAGTTGTTCTGCGCCGGGCGTAGACCGTTGGCGCTGAACGCTCCCGAGGCAGCGTTGCCACGGGTATCTGCCTGAGGCGTCTGCATGCCGGCGCCCAACTGCGCCAGAAATGTAAAGTTGCGCCCGTTGAGCGGGAGGTCGTTCACTTCCTGCGACCCGATCACCTGGCCCATCGAGGCATCTTCGGTCTGTAGTTGCGGAGGAGCTTCTGTAATTTCGACAGTTTCGGTCGCGCCACCGGCCTTTAACTGGATGTTGATACCCAGGTTTTGCGAAACCTGAACTGTCAGGTTCTCCTGCGTGGTCGTGGCAAATCCTTTGGCCGATACGGTGATCTTGTAGTGGCCGATACGAACGGGGTTGAAGGCATATCCGCCGTTTCCGTTGGAAAGTGTCTCCAGGCTCAACCCCTGGTCGGTGTTGAGTAGAGTGACGTGAGCTCCAGGCACCACGGCGCCGGAAGTATCTGTGACCGTCCCGGTGATGGAGCCCTCATCTACTTGTGCTTGCAAAGTTGGCGCTGTCACCAATGCCATGCATGCGCATCCGAGAGCGATGCCGGCTAATGTGCTCAACCGTTTAACAAATTTGTGCGCAAAGGCCATCCGAATAACCTCCAATTTCTTTTGAGTAACGCCGCGCTTCCTGAAAACTTCTGTTTTTCTCCCGGTCATGCGATTCCAGGCCATTCCATGGACCGCGATCCGGTGGGGTGCAGCAGGCTTTACCGCCGATGTATCGTTTTCTCAGTATTCTGTAAACGGTTACAATGGCAGTGCACAACAAGGTAGACCAAGCAAAGAATCTTTGTCAACCGAAAGTTGGAGGCCCCGTAAAACGCTCTGTTTCGCAGGTATTCCGTGGCTTGGCTTCGGTGACTTGGGCCGATTTCCACCGCGATGCTATCCTGCAAGTCACCCAGCAGGGCTAACGGACAACCACTAGAAGCATGCACTCCTCCTCGCATCCAGGGCCCTCGCTCTCCCGGCGCAAGATTCTCCAATATCTGGGGCTTATTCCGGTCACGCTGCGTTCCGCTCCTCTGTTCGGAGCGATCTTTTCCGCTCGACCGCGAAACGGAGAATACGTTTTTTCGGACGAGCCGGGGCTTTTCGAGCCGCGTCTCCAGCCGCGCTATCCAACCCGTTCATTGCTCGAAGATGTGCTGCGGCTTGTTCCGCCTGGGTTCGATGAGTTTATTACCGAGAAATATGCCGCCGAGATCGGGGTTATTCTCGATGGCTTTTCGCTCGCACTCCGGCACGGCAATACGGGCCTTGCGGAGATTTCGCAATCACTCTCCCCCACCTTCGCCGGGATGCGCATGGGTTCAGTGAAGGAGAGCCTGTTGCGATCGAGTGCCGGGCTGGAGTTGATGGACGCAGTGTTTGAAGCCGCGACGGTTGGCAAGGATGCGTTTCTGCGGAGCTTCGAGGAATATGTGCGCGGAGCGCGCTTTGAGACGGCGGAGTTCCAGATCGTCGCCATCGAACAGGCTTCCGAAAACCCTGTCAGTGTTGCGGCTGAGATCCGATACGACTTCGTGATGACGAAGGGCCGGGATCTGCGTGAACAACGGATAGGGCACTGGCATACGGAATGGACCTCAACCGGGGCGGGCGCGTGGACTGCCCATCGCTGGGTGGGGACGAAGGAACGCATCGTACGCTACCGGGGGGAAGGATTCATCGATGTAACTGCAGCAGCGCTGGGCAAGACGGAATCATACGGGCAGCAATTGCTCCGCGGCGGCGACTACTGGCGCACTGTGCTGGATGGCGCGTGCGGCATCGACATTTATGGCAATAACGGCATTGCCGTCGGCGATTTCGATAACGATGGCTTCGATGACATTTATGTCTGCCAGCCGGCTGGTTTGCCCAACCGTCTGTATCGCAATCGCGGTGATGGCACTTTCGAGGACGTTTCGGAATCGTCCGGAGTGAACCTGATCGACGGCACGGCCTGCGCTCTTTTTGCGGACTTCGATAATCGCGGGGTTCAGGATCTGCTGGTCGTCTGCGCCAGCGGGCCGCTTTTCTTTCGCAATCAGGGCGAGGGCAAGTTTGCGCCCGCGGCCAACGCCTTTCGCTTCGCGCAGCCGCCGAAGGGTGCGTTCACGCACGCGGCTCTGGCAGACTACGACGGTGATGGGCGCATCGATATTTACTTTTGTACCTACTCTTACTATGTCGGTCTGGATCAGTATCACTACCCGATTCCGTACTGCGATGCGCGCAACGGTCCGGCCAATATCCTGATGCACAACGAAGGCGACGGCGTCTTTGTGGAGCGGACCAAAGAGGCCGGCCTCGACGCAGAGAACGACCGCTACAGCTTTGCCTGCGCCTGGTATGACTACGACGGCGATGGTCATCCGGATCTGCTCGTTGCCAACGACTTCGGCCGTCCCAACCTTTATCGCAACAACGGCAACGGTACTTTTGCTGCCGTCTCCGAGCAGGCACACATCAGTGAGGCAGGCGCAGGCATGAGTGCGTCGTGGTGCGATATCGGCAACGATGGAAGCCCCGATGCGTATGTGGCTAACATGTGGTCGGCGGCAGGAGAGCGCGTCTCCGCGCAGAAGCAATTTCATCCAGAGGCAAACGAGACGATTCGAAAGTTATACCTTCGCCACGCGCGCGGCAATTCGCTTTTCCGTAACGGTGGGCACGGAGCGTTCGAAGACATCAGTGAAAGTTCCGGAGCCGCGATGGGGCGTTGGGCCTGGTGCTCCGACTTTTTCGATTTTGACCACAGTGGACGCATGGGCCTCTACATTGCCAACGGCTATATATCGGCTCCTGATCGCGACGACCTCAGCAGTTTTTTCTGGCGTCAGGTGGCAGGCAAGTCGCCGGACGATGCTACTCCGTCGCAAGCCTACGAACACGGCTGGGGAGCGCTTAATGAACTGATCCGGTCTGATCGTACATGGAGCGGATACGAGCGCAACGTGCTCTATGCCGATCATGACGATGGCACATTCACCGAGGCTTCCGGTGCGTTAGGGCTGGACTACGTCGAAGACAGCCGATCATTTGCACTCGCCGATCTCGATCATGACGGCCGCGTTGAGATTCTGTTGAAGAATCGCAATGCCCCGCAGCTTCGTATTCTGCACAATGGCAATCCTCAACTCGGTAAATCGATCATCGTGCGATTGCGCGGCACAACGTCGAATCGCGATGCGATTGGAGCCACGCTCACGCTGCGCTGCGGAGATCTGCAACAGGCCAAACAGCTCCAGGCCGGCTCAGGCTTTCTCGCGCAGCATAGCAAGGAAGTTCACTTCGGCCTGGGGCCGTCGCCAGCAACGATCGATCTGGCGGTTCGCTGGCCGGGCGGAACGACACAGCACTTTCGTGATTTACCCGCGGATCATCGTATCGAAGTGGTCGAGGGCTCGGACACGCATTCCGCCAAGCCATTTGGGCGGACGGCCGAGGGATTTTCCAAATCTCAGCGGCAACAACTTCCTGAACAGGATCCAGCGAAAGTTGAGACGTGGCTGCTGCAGCCGGTGAAAGCTCCTGAATTCTCGCTCGGTGACATCTCGGGTACGAACCATAGCCTCGCACCGCTGGGTGGCAATTTCATCGCTCTGACGTTCTGGGCTGTTCGATCCATCGCGAGCCTGCGGCAGCTCGCGATCTACTCTCAGATGGTATCGGCGAGCAGGCAGAGCAACCTGCGATTCGTTGCCATTCATTGCGATGCTTCCGATCAACGCCCGGCCGTCGAGGCATTGATTCGCAAAGAAAACTTTGCGTTTCCAGTGTTGTTCGCAAACGACGATGTAGCCGGGCAGTACAACCTTGTGTATCGCTATCTTTTCGACCGGCGCCGGGATCTGGCTTTCCCGACAACCTTCCTCATCGATTGGGAAGGAATGATCGTCAAGATCTATCAGGGGGTCGCAGAGCCCGCAGTGCTGATCGATGATGTTCAATCGATTCCCGCAACCATTCAGGCCCGCATTCGCAAGGCGTTGCCGTTTCCCGGTCCTCTGTATCAGGACGCAATTCAGCGCAACGACTTTACCTATGGCGTGGCCTTTTTTCAGCATGGCTACTTCGATCAGGCCGCAGAGTCGTTTCGGCAGGTGATTGCCGCCAAGCCCGACAATGCGGAGGCCTACTACAATCTTGGCACGCTGAGCCTGCGCCGTAATGAATTTGCCAATGCGGAGTCTTATCTGAACCAGGCTATACAGTTACAACCTGCGTATCCGGAAGCGTGGAACAATCTCGGCATGCTGGCCGCGCAGCAAAACAGGCCGAACGAAGCTATCAGCAATTTTCAAAAGTCGATTCAGCTTCGTCCAACCTACGCGATTGCCTACCTCAATCTCGGCAACGTTTATCGTCGCCAGGGACAACCGGAAAAGGCTTTGGATTCTCTCACGCAAGCGATGAAGCTGCAACCTGACGATCCGGAGATTTATTTCAGCTTGGGCATGTTGTATGCGCGCGAAGGACAGACCGATTCGGCCAGAGATTACCTGCAGCGTGCGATTGCGCTCCGTAACGGCTACGCCGAAGCTCGGAACAATCTGGGCATCCTATATGCGCAAGCCAAGGACTACGCAAAAGCGCAGGAGCAATTCGAAACCTGCATTCAGGTTGCGCCTGATTTCGATCAGTCGTATATCAATCTCGCGCGGTTGTATGCGCTCCAGGGTGATCGCGATAAAGCTCAGGAAGCGCTGCGATCGCTGCTGGCGCGCCAGCCGGACAACGCATCTGCCAAAAACGCGATGCGCATGCTGGAATCGCAGCCTTAAGATGCGAACAGACAGGAACCAGTGAAGAGATGCTGTCGTCATTTCGAGAGAAGCTACCGCGAAACTTCCGCGATGCGCTGCATTCACCGCACGGCCGGAAACGCAGCACAGAACACTATAATGGGAGCCGTCTATGAATAGTCCACGGCGGCGTTTTCTTGGGTCTTCTCTCTATCTGCTTGGCACACCGCTGCTGGATGCGTTGACCACTCCGCTGCGGAAGTGGGGCAGTCCCGAGCTTGTACACGCCGCGGTCGCGCAGTCTTCCTCATCGAGTGTTCAGTTCGTTGACGTGGCCGCTCAGGCAGGCTTGAACTCGCCCAATGTGTGGGGAGGCATCGACCATAAACGCTCGATTATCGAAGCTAAAGGCAGCGGTTTGGCCTTCTTCGACTACGACAATGATGGCTGGCTCGATATCTACCTGACCAACGGTGATCGCCTTGATGCGAAGTGGCCTGCGGGACAGGAGCCGACCTCGCATCTCTACAAGAACAATCGTGATGGCACTTTCACCGACGTAACCGCAAAGTCCGGTATCGGCCGCGCCGGGTGGCAGACCGGCGTGAGCGTGGGCGACTACGACAACGACGGCTGGGACGATCTCTTCTGCTGTTTCTGGGGCCACAACATTCTTTTTCGCAACAACGGCGACGGCACGTTTACCGATGTAACGAAGAAGGCAGGTCTCTGGCAGGATGGGGTGCGGTGGGGAGCAGGCAGTTGCTTTCTTGACTACGATCGCGACGGCCACCTGGATCTCTTTGTCTGCAACTACATCAAGCTTGATCCTGAGAAGATTCCGTCGCTGAGCCAGACGACTTTTTGCCAGTGGAAGGGTGTTCCGGTCATGTGCGGACCGCGCGGACTTCCGGGCGATACGAACATCCTCTACCACAACAATGGCGACGGCACGTTTACCGATGTGTCCGCCCAGTCCGGCATACTCAAGCCGGGACCGCGCTACTCCATCACATCCGTTGCGTATGACTTCGACAATGATGGCTGGCCCGATATCTACGTGGCCGTTGATTCAGAGCCGAGCATCCTGTTCCAGAACAATCATGACGGCACATTTACGGATGTAGCCATCATGGCCGGTGTGGCCTATAACGACAACGGCCACGAGCAGGCGGGCATGGGCATCGCCGTCGCGGACTATGACTGCGACGGCTACTTCGATATCTTCAAGACCAACTTCGCCGACGACACCTGCAACCTCTATCACAACAATGGCGATGGCACATTCAACGATATGAGCTTTGCCGCGGGAGTGGGTGTCAATAACAGCTATGTTGCCTGGGGTTGCGGCTTCATTGATTACGACAATGACGGCTGGCCCGACATCATGCAGATCAACGGCCACGTCTATCCCGAGATCGACAAATACAACTTCGGCCAGACCTTCAAGAATCCCCGCATCGTTTACCGTAACCTGGGCAACGGCCACTTTCAGGATGTGTCGGCGCAGATGGGCCCGGGCATTGCGGAGCATTTCTCCAGCCGCGGTACTGCCTTTGGCGATTACAACAACGACGGCGCCATGGATGCACTGATCCTGAACATGAACGATCTGCCGTCGTTATTGCGCAACGATGGCGGCAACAAGCTGAACTGGATCAAGCTGAAGCTTGTCGGAACCAAGTGCAACCGTACAGCTATCGGAGCCAGAGCTCGTGTCATCACCGGAAAGCATATACAGATGGATGAAGTACACAGCGGGGGCAGTGTCATGTCGCAGAGCGACCTGCGTCTTCACTTCGGGATCGGCGAGATCGGCGTGGTGGATGCTATCGAGATTAAATGGCCGACGACCGGAAAGGTTGAGCGCTTCACGCACATCAAAGCGAATCAGATACTCACCATTCGCGAAGGAAGCGGAATCATCTCCACATGGAAGCCGAAATGAGGCGGCGGTTGGAGCCTAATTCTTTTCGGGCCGTGAAGCGACCTCAAATTGCTTGATCTCGTGCCGCTGCTTTTCGACAGCTGCTGCTTGTTCTTTCTCGATGGCATCGTGCAGCGCGAACTCCTGTTGCGCTTTACCTTTCTCGCCCAACCGATCGTAAGCCACAGCCAGCCGGTAGTGGGCGTCGCCCAGCTCAGGTTTGGCCGCGACGGCTTTCTCGAAGAAACCAAGCGCCGCGGATGTGTCATGACGCGAAGAGCTCAATATCCCTAGCTGCAGATAGGCTTCGCCGCAGTGCGCATCGAGTGCGATCGCCTGGGTTAACAGCTTCTCGGCGTGCTGTGTCTGTGGATCATCCGCCGCTGCTGTGCGCCGCCGCAGAATCGCCGCGGCATACAGATAGTCGGCCTTGGAGTTGGAAGGCTGCAGCGTTGCAAAACGAGCCAGCCGTGTTTCGATGCAGGGCAGCGGATCAGGCGCAACCGCATCGACCTTGCCAAGAATTTCGTAGGGTTCTGGCGCGGCGGGATTCAAGTCTGAAGCTACACAAAGGCGCTGTGCGGCTTGTTCGTACATGGCTCCGGCAAAAAGCGAAGCTCCCAGTCCCGTGTTCATGCGTGAAGATTTTGGATAAGCTGCAGCGCCTTTTTCGAATACTTCCTTCGCCTGCCAGATCGCCCGATGGAGCAGCAGCTCCGATCCCCAGGAAAAGTAATTCTCTTCATTTGGATCGACACGCGCGGCTGCTTCAAATTCACGAACAGCGTTCAGCGGATCGCCCTGTGCCTCGTCAATCTCACCCAGAATGCGGTGCGCATTACCATCCGTACCAGCGTGCAGTAATCGATCTGCCTGTTCCCGCGCATGGGTCAGATCGCCGGTCATCTTGTATGCCAAAGCCAATTCGTATCCATTGTCCCTATTCGCCGGGTCGATGCGATCAGCCGCTTGTAGCAGAGGAACCGACTCCTGCGCATGTCCCGCGCGAAGCAGAAAATCTCCAAGCGCATGATTGGCGCGAAAACTCCGCGGCGCTTTCGTGAGGGCTTCGCGCAGTTCAGTTTCGGATTCACGAGCTTCGGGACTCTCGGCAGGCAGCCCCGGCAATCGATGTTGCGTCTCTGTGTCCTGCATCAGAGAGGTCTGGCGCGCCAGCGTTTCGCTGGTGCGGAGATTCGCATCGGAGCCATGGCCGCCGACAGCCGTCCAGTCCGTTACGCCTGCAATCGTAAAGCTCGGCTCGTCGGCAAACTCCATCGCGGCGGTTTTGTCGCCGGTGGCGCCACGCGGTGTGCCGGCAGCCGCAGCGATCACCAAGGTCACAACGTTTGCGGATGAGTCGGTGGACGCTTCGATCTGAACTGCAAGACTGCGTTGTCCGTGCCACTCTGCCTGCAGTGAGTAATTCGCCGGCTTTATGTTCTGAAAGTCAAAGTGCCCGCCGGTATCGGCTGTAGCTTCCCGGCGGGTTGCGCCTTGCGATTGCGACAGCGTTACCACAGATCCCGGCATCGGTTTACCGTTTGTGTCTCGCACTGCACCGTGGATAGCCGTTTCGCTGTCAGCCGGGGAATCGCCCTGTGCCTGCGCCAGCGGCGCACTCCCCCAAAGGCCCGCGAGAATCAGAATTGCGAGAGGCAGCGCGCGGGCCGCAAATACTGCGACTAGGGAGCCACGGAAATGAGGCCAGGATTGAGCTCGCATTGGCATATTTTGCGCGCGAAGTAACGGCGTTTCTATGACCGAAGAACTCGTCTTGATCATCAATGCAACATGCTACACTGAGCCAGTCGCTTCCGGCAGTGTCCGAGCTCAACCCCTGTGTCCATGCGCTGCCGCAGAGGGGACATTGTTCTCCGACTCTGCGCAACTCCATGAGGTTTTTCTCTGTAGAACTGCGCTTTACGTTTACTGAGACTCGCCAGGATGTTCGGGAAGGCGGTGTAAATCCGCCACTGCCCCGCAACTGTGAGCGCTACTCGCGAACTGCGCGTTCTATCAGCAGTTCTTTGAGACTTCGGCCACATGCCACTGGGATCATTCCCGGGAAGGCGGCTCGAAGACGCGCAAGTCAGGAGACCGGTCCAGGGCGCCAATCCACTGCTGACGTTCCGAGGGGAACGGAGGAAGATGACTCCTGCCAGAAACCAGTTCTATGTGCGCACGGAATTTTGGCGCGCCGCGCGATTCTTCCGCGCCTTCATTTCCAGTCCTTATCTGCCGGCTATTCTGGCTTTTTTGCTGATGCCCTCGTTTCTTCACGCCGGAGTTATTCGTGGAACCGTTACCGATAACACCGGCGCTACGGTAACCGGCGCTACCGTTGTGCTGCTCAATGGCGGCAAGTACGTGAGCAAGACGCTTTCTACCTCTGACGGAAGCTATCAGTTTGTTACCGGCCAGAGCGGCCGCTTTACGCTCGCGATCACCGCTCAGAGCTTCCGTCAGTTGAATGTTCCGGCGTTCTGGGCGGGCTCCGGAGACAGCGTGGAAAAGAACCTCGTGATGGAGCCGGAATGGGTGCATCAATCCATCGTTGTGACCGCTACCGGAACACCAACACCACAGGAGCAGACTACTTCGGCGGTGGATGTC
This sequence comes from uncultured Acidobacteriota bacterium, assembly GCA_963720285.1. Taxonomy (GTDB): domain Bacteria; phylum Acidobacteriota; class Terriglobia; order Terriglobales; family Acidobacteriaceae; genus Acidicapsa. The sequence goes on along the minus strand of CAVREZ010000010.1, from coordinate 311,196 downwards.
TTTTCAGGCATCGATCTTGAGCGACGCTACGACTTCGTCAGCGTGTTGCGGCTTCAGCCTGGCGCATCCGTGGTTCAAACCGGCGAACTGGGCGCGCAAACGTCTCTGTTTCTGCGCGGAGGCGACTCCAACGCGGCGCGCATTCTGATGGATGGCGCCACTATCGACGAGGTAGGCGGCATCTTCGATTTTGGTTCCCAGTCCACGACAGGCATCGAGAGCACGGAAGTTCTCCGCGGCCCCGATAGCAGTCTCTACGGAGCCGATGCGGCCAGCGGTGTTGTCAGCTTCAACACGCCGCGCGGATATACTCCATCGCCACTGCTCACCTATCACGGCGATATCGGCAACTTCACCACGTTTCTCAATGATCTCGATCTGGCCGGAAGCCATAAGGAGCTCGACTACTACGGCGCATACTCATGGCTGCAGACGCAGAACTCGATTCCGATGGACCAGTATCATCTCGGCAGTGGAGCGGCGAACCTTGGATGGGCTCCCACATCGAAGCTGACCTTTCGCGGAACGGCGCATTACAACGTTTCGGCAGTTGGCGTGCCCAACGCATGGGATTTCTATCATGTCGCAGACGACCGCAAGCAGAGTGATCAGAATCTCTACATGAGCGCGTCGGCCGACTATCAGTTCACGCCCGACTTTCACAATCACATCGCCTATGGCGGAGCCCGCAAGCGCGAGCAGTCCATGCAGTGGTATCCGGCCGGTATCTGCGTCCCCGCTGGAACTTGCGAAGAAGATCTCGGTGCGCCGGGGGCAGGGAACTACTACGGCCTGCCTGTCACCATTCTCGGGGCCAACGGATACAGCACCAGCGGCCAGGCCATTCTGAACTACTCCACTGCGAACTACTCTGTCTATCCCAATCGTCTGGATCTGGTAAACAACCGTGACCAGGCTTTGTATCAGGGAGACTTTCATCTGACACCGCACCTGATGATTCTTGGCGGCTTCCACTTTGAAGATGAGCGCGGATCCGAGCGCGAGCCGGTCTATTTTCTCGACGAAAGCGCGCGGCGTCACAACTACGACTACCTGGCCGAGGTGCATGGCGACTTCTTGCATGGCCGCATCTTCTATACGCTCGGCGGCAGCCTCGAACACTATCAGGTCTTTGGCACGCAAACCTCTCCGCGCGGCGGCGTATCCGTCTATGCGTTCAAGCCGAGCCCGCATGTCTTCAGCGGTACCCGCATCAGCTTCAATTTCGCAGAGGCCGTACGCGAGCCTACTATTGCCGATGAATCCGGATCGCTCTATACCTTTCTCGAGTCGGAGCCGGGAGGAGAAGCGACCATCCAGCAACTCAGCATACCGGAGCTTGCCGCTCCGACTGCTCGCACCTACGAGGGAGGTGTAGAACAAGGCTTCCTCGGAGACCGCGTAATCTTCCACGCCACTTTCTTCCATAACGAATTCGGCCGCCAGATTGAGAGTGTCGGCGTCGGGCTCATCCCCGAGCTGCTCCCGAATCTGACACCGGATCAGCAGCAGCAGCTCGAAGCTTTTCTGAATAACAACGGAGCCTATTCGCTCGATGTGAATTCTCAGGACTTCCGCGCCCTCGGCTTCGAGGCGACCGCAGAAGCCGGCTTAGGCCGCAGCATTTTCCTGCGTGGCGGATACACCTATCTCGATGCAGTCATTCAGCACTCGTTCTCAAGCGATGAAGCAGCGCTTCTGGGTGGTTATGCTCCCACATTCAACGGAATTCCCATCGGCATCTATTCGCCGCTGGTAGGAGCGCGTCCGTTTCGGCGCCCGCCGCATACCGGCTTCGCGACTGCCACCTACGCGGGCAAGCGCTGGACAGCTCGCCGCGACTGGATCCTTTGCCAGCCGCAGTGACGACTCCACCTATCTCGGCTACGTGGATATCAACCAGGGCAATTCATTGCTGCTTCCGAACCGCAATCTCGACTACGGTTTTGCCAAGATCGATGCCGGAGCCAGCTTCCAGTGGTTTCGCTATCTGGCCATCTACGGCCAGACCGAGAATCTGACCAGCAATCAGCACATCGCGCCCATCGGCTACCCCAGCTTGCCCTTCACCTTCCGCGTGGGACTTCGCATCCAGTTAGGCAAGCAGGCAGGCGAATAAGAGGCGATATAAGCCGGCAAAATCAAGTGGTATTTCGCAGGCGCGCAATCGAAAATTAAGGCCGTATTTTCCACAGTTTCAATCGATTGCCGCAAATTTCTTCGGACGACAACTGCACTTCTGTGCTACGTAATATTTACGCTCCTTTCGTAAAGAGGGCGACCCTGCGAGGCATCCTAGGATAGGTCTACCTGTACGTGAACAAACTGAGCCACTCCAGCCGTAGTAAGCATGTCCCAACGCACCCCAAAATCCGGGCTTTCTGAGGAAGTCATGACAGCAAATAGTACGAAGCGATTCATCTCTTTATGTCTAGTTGCTTTTGCCCTTGCGGGCATTTCGATATCGGCCATTGCGCAGCAAACTCTTGGTTCCATCAACGGCACGGTGCTTGATCCCGCCGGCGCCGCTATTCCAGACGCCACCATTACTGTGACCAATGCTGCAATCAGTTTTTCGCGAACCGCCACGTCGCAGAGCAATGGTTTCTTCCAGATCTTCAACCTTCCGGTCGGCGACTACGAAGTCAAGGTAACGCGCGATGGGTTCGATACCACGGATCTGCCAAAGATTCAGGTGCAGGAAGCGCGCGCGACAACGGTGAATGTCAACCTCAAAGTCGGTTCCACGGCGACATCAATCGAAGTCACAGGCAATCCTATGCTCAATGCTACGGATGCCACTAACGGCTATACCCTCGACTCGAGCCAGATAGAAAGCGCCCCGCTGGCCACTGGCAGCTTCACTCAGCTTGCTACTCTCTCGCCCGGTGTCAATGCCGAGTTCCTCTCCGGTCTTGATTCCAACGCCGGTCTCGGCAACCAGCCAATCTGGGCCAATGGACAACGCGACACCTCCAACACTTTTCAGGTGGACGGCGTTGACGTTACCAACCTTTTCAACGGCAAGAGCTCTTCCGGTTCTACTTCCCAGCGTTACAACTTCAATATCGGCGGCGGCAGCACCTCTGCCACATCGTCGGCAGGCAGCGGAACCATTGGCGGCGCCAGCCTCACCTCCATCTCTGTTTACGGCTCGATTGGCAACAGCCTGCCCTCCCCGCCTCCTGAGTTCACCCAGGAGCTGCGCGTTAACACTTCCATGTACGACGCCCAGCAGGGCGCAACGAGTGGCGCGCAGATTGACGTCAATACCCGCATGGGCACCAACGATTGGCACGGCCAGGCTTACGGCATGTTCGCCAACAACTCCCTGAACGCCTCGCCGTTCTTCTTCAATCAGGCTTATCAGCTTTCGCTTCAGGGTGTCGGAGCTTTTCCCGAGTCGCTGGTTGTCCCGGCCCTCCATCGCTGGATCACCGGCGGTACAATCGGCGGACCCATCCTCAAAGACAAGCTCTTCTTCTTCCTCGCCTACCAGCATCTTGGTGTCAGCGATGCCTCTACCGGTCTCAGCCAGCTGACGGTACCTTCCGGCCTCACCGACGATCGCTCTACTGCCGGTCTTGATGCCGCGGCTGCATCCTGGGCCAACGGAAAAGCATTCACCGGAACGATCAACCCAATTGCTTCGGCAATCATGAACGCCAAGCTTCCCAACGGCCAGTACCTAATCCCGTCAGCGCAGAGCACCAACGCCTACCAGTACGGTGTGCCGAACGTTACTCTCTTTGGCACCTCCGTTATGACTGGCGATCAGGCCACTTTGTCGCTCGACTACAACGTCAGCGATAGAGATCGCCTGGGCCTCAAGGCTTTCTATCAGAACGATCCCACGCAGGCTCCTTACGCCTTCTCTCAGGTTGGAGGATTTCCTGTCACCCAGAACAACGGTGGCGATGTCATCGCCCTCGACAACACCATCCAGCTCGGTTCGCACATCAACTGGGAACAGCGCGTCGGTTATGCCCGCATGCGTGGCTACGAGCACTACAATCAGACAGTCCAGAACTCAGGCGGCGACCCCAACTTCGGCGTCGGAGCCTCTTCCGCGCTGCCGCTTGCCCCCGGACTCCCGGGACTTCTGCTTTCCTCATTTGCGAACCAGCAGGTCAGCTCGCCAAGTCTCAAGGTTGGTCCCTATAGCTCTTTCGCCAATATGGGCTTCACGCAGAATCGGCTGAACCCCTCCTCCAACCTCATTTGGGCGCTAGGCAAGCACACCATTGTCGCCGGCGGCGGATACAGCTACACCCAGCTCAACATCGACAACAATCGTACCGGTCTCGCCCAGATCACGACGAAGAATTTCGAGACCTTTCTTGAAGGTGCTGTTCAGAAATCGAACGCACTTGAGAGCAATGACGTTACGAACACTCCAAACCGCAATTTAGCCGACCGTTATTACCGCTCCAACGAGATCTCGGCTTACGTCCAGGACAAGTGGCAGATTTGGCCGAATCTTAGTATTACCGCAGGCGTTCGCTACGACTATCACGGCGGCATGACCGAGAAGTACGGCAACATCTTCAACTTCGATCCCAAAGTGTATGACGTCACCGGCGACACTTCCAGCGGCTTCAACGTCAACAACGCCGGTTTCGTCGTTGCGGGCAATAACAAGTACTATCCGACACCCAATACCAGTGACTCGACACTGGATGGCCGTCAGTGGGGCATCTCCCCGCGCGTCGGCTTCGCCTGGGCGCCCAAGCAGAATCACGGCAATATAGTCTTCTCTGGCGGAGCCGGTATTTACTACGACCGCGGCGAGCTCTTCAGCTATCTTTCACAGCCTGCCGGCAGCGGCAACGGTGGACCTTTTGGCGCTACTGAGTCGGCTCCTCTGGCTACCTATATCACCGGCACAGGAAAGACCCTTCCCGATCCTCTCGGCGCGGCCGCTACCACGGCTGGCGGGTATGTCTCGCCGAACGCAAATCCGGCCACAATCCAGACCCAACTTCAGACGTTGCTCAACAATCTCACCGGCAACAGCGCTAAATTCGGCAAAAAGTGCGGTGCTATCGACAATCAGGAAGGGTATACAGACTGCCCCGTCGTGCTGAATTTCGGCGCCTACGACAAGAGCAACGTTCTGCCCTACACCATCAACTACACCTTTAATATGCAGTGGCAGCCCACCGGCACTGTGGCATTTTCGCTCGGCTACACCGGTAATCTCGGTCGTCATGCCGTCATTCCGATACCGCTCAATGAGCCCGGCATTGCCACGACGCAGAATCCAATCCACGGTGAAACGGCCACTTACGGCTTCCAGGTCCTTGACCAGAACTCGTTTAATGGCGATGACTACAACTCTATCCCCGGCGAGCCGTGGAACACCGAAGATGGCGGCAATACTGACTTCCGTGTTCCCTACGTCGGATACAGCCCCAATGCGGCCATCTTCAAGACCGTCGGCAACTCTTCCTACAGCGCCCTGCAGGCACACCTCGACAAGCGCCTTTCGCACCACGTCCAGGCCGGCGTTAGCTACACATGGAGCCATACCCTCGACGAACAGAGCGATATCGGCCTGTTCTTCACTGGTAACAATCCCAACAACCTGCGCCAGTCCTATGCCTCATCGGACTTCGACCGCACACAGGTCTTCTCCGCTAACTTCCAGGTTCAAGTGCCAAATGAGGCTCGTCCTCATTCAGCACTTTCCTACTTCGCCAATGACTGGCTCCTCAACGGCATAGGCATCTTGCAGAGCGGAGAGCCATACTCGCTCTACGAGTTCTACGGCTCTGTCGGCAGTCTCTACTTCGGCGACTATCCGACGCTGCTCAATCCGATTCTACCCATCAAGGATCCGGCGCATCCAAAGAGGGCTCTCACCGGCAATTCAGGCAAGTTCCGTGGCGCAGGCGGCAGCTACATTCCGGCAATTGATCCTACCCAGATTGCCATCAACTACGTCGCTCCGGGTACCAACGGTGTTCCTGTATCCGCAGGCAGTTCGCCGCAGGATATCTACGAAACCGATTTTGCTCCAAGCAATCAGCGCAATATCTTCCGGCAGGACTCGCAGCGCCGGCTGGATCTCTCGCTCAGCAAGAGCTTCAAGCCCACTGAGCATCTGGCTGTTGAGTACCGCTTCAGCGTCTTCAACGTCACCAACACCACCAGTTCTGACGTTCCTCAAAACCAGACCGAAGTTCGCCAAAGTTCTGCCTGCTCCAGTTCGGCAATTGTTGCTGGCAATAACTGCAGCCCCTCTGAGTATTTCGTCAACTACGGCCAGATCGTTACGAGTTCCAATGCGACAGATCAGCAGTCGGCCAAAACCAACCTTGACCAGATCCCCTACGTCAACGGCACCGGCAAAGGCATCACCATTCCCACGCAGTTGCCGGTCGGCGTACTCTCCTGCACCTCGTCCGAGTCCGTTGGCAATGGCTGTCCAAACAACGGCGCCAACTTCGGTTCAGTCACGAACACCATTGGCGGTCCGCGCATGATTACCATGAGCCTGCACGTCACCTTCTAAGGCGAATTCCATTGCTCCACTGCAAGCGGCAGCTTCGGCTGCCGCTTGCTTTTTTGCCATTTGCGACAAGTAAGCGTAAGACATCAACCTGAAGCATTCCCGTCCTTGTACGAAAGCGGGTGCCCCGTCCAAGCTTTGCCTGGACAGAGGACCGCGTCTTCAAGCTCTCTTCGACAAGCAAGAAGGGCTACGCTTACACTCCCCACCATGCCTTCCAGATCAGCCAGTAAGCCTGTCAGCTTAGGAACGGCGTTCTACTTGTTCTCTTTTGGTGCAGATTTCAACTCAACCGGCGCACCCGCGGATGGCGGGCAAAGGCCTTGTCGAAGGTGAGAATCTCTCGCACGCCTTCGGAAAAGGCGATCTCGGCGATCAGTCGATCAGCGAAGCCTGTTCCGCCGGCACGCGATTCCTTCAACGCCCGTTCGGCAAGCGCAGGAGATTCCACGGTCACTCCGTCGGTGCTGAAGATGTGTTCCAGGGTGTTGAAAACACGCTCTTTCTCCCACTCTCCTGCAAGGACCCAGAAGAGTTCCGCCAGAACGAGGAGCGGTACGAAGATGCCTTCTGTAGCGCAAGCCGCCGCAATCGCCGTGCGGGCCTGCTGTGCTTGCCGGGCATCGTCATTCAGGTAGGCTCGCGCCCATACATTGGTGTCGGCGGCCAGCATCATCAGTCCCTTCGCGCTTTGGCGGCATTCATTTCCTCAAAGCTCATCACCCGCGTGGGCTTCGGGCCAGCGTCAGCCATCCGCCATAGGTCCTCGATGGTGTAACGCACCGGCTCCACCTGTACAGGGCCGCTGGCAGGGATGCTGAACCGCACACGGCTGCCTTTCTGAATGCCGAAGCGCTTGCGCAATTCGCTGGGAAGCGTGACCTGCCCCTTGGAGGTGACCGTTGCGTCAATAGTCATAACATGATTGCGAGAGATGGGAGGCATAGGAAACTCCTCCTTACATAATACTATCGAACGCCTTACCTGGAACAGCCAGCCAGACTACTTCCAGAAGTTCCTGCAAACGGGTCCGAGACTGCCGCAGCTCCGCGTTGATCCCCATTTTTCGGTTGAATTGATCCTCTTTGCCCAGGCGCGTTTCGAGCTTCCGACAAGCCAACTGTTACGAACGGATACAGCCGCCGCGCCTGGCATAGCCGCGTGGAATATGAGGTTTTTCCGTTTGCTGCAACAAGGCACAAAATCGCAAAATAATCGGCAACTCCAATTCCTTCTATATCAAAGACTTGCAGAATGCCGCGCCAAAGCCGTCGCAGTTCGGCCTGCAGTGTTCCACGAGGAGCATTCCGTGGAGCAATTTCACGCGGCAAAAAGAAAGGCCTCCAGCCGAAGCTGGAGGCCTCTATACAGCCAGCGATGCGGTCCAGGAATCGGCTTTTCTGATCCCTGGGATCTGATCTCTTTTCCCTGCTTTAGTACATGCCTTCCATACCGCCGCCGTGACCGCCGGCCGGGGCCGCAGCCTTGGCCTCCGGAATCTCGGAGATCAGAGCTTCGGTGGTCAGAAGCAGACCGGCGATAGAAGCCGCGTTTTGCAGTGCAGTGCGGGTCACCTTGGTCGGGTCGATGACGCCGGCCTTCACCAGGTCTTCGAACTGGCCAGTGGCGGCGTTGTAGCCGAAGTGGTCATCCTTGGATTCCAGGATCTTGCCGACCACCACAGCGCCCTCTTCGCCGGCATTGGCGACGATCTGGCGCAACGGCTCTTCGAGCGCGCGGCGAACGATCTGCGCACCGATCTTTTCATCGCCTTCCAGGGTCTTGATCAGAGCCTCGACTGCGGCCGCGGAACGAACCAGTGCCACGCCGCCGCCGGCTACGATGCCTTCCTCAACTGCGGCGCGGGTGGCATGCAGAGCATCCTCAACGCGAGCCTTCTTCTCCTTCAGCTCGGTTTCGGTGGCCGCACCGACCTTGATTACCGCAACGCCACCGACCAGCTTGGCCAGCCGCTCCTGCAGCTTTTCGCGATCGTAGTCGCTGGTGGTCTTTTCGATCTGGCTGCGAATCTCCTTCACGCGGCCCTGGATCTCGGCAGCCTCGCCCGATCCATCGATGATGGTGGTGTTGTCCTTGTCGATGGTGATCCGCTTGGCCCGGCCCAGGTCCTCGATCTTGATGTTCTCAAGCTTGAGGCCGAGATCTTCGGTGATGGCCTTGCCACCGGTGAGGATGGCGATATCGCCCAGCATCGCCTTGCGGCGGTCGCCAAAGCCAGGAGCCTTCACGGCAGCCACGTTCAGCGTGCCGCGCAGCTTGTTTACCACCAGAGTCGCGAGAGCCTCGCCCTCGACATCCTCGGCGATGATCAGCAGGGGCTTGCTGCTGCGTGCAACCTGCTCCAGAACCGGCAGCAGATCCTTCATGTTGCTGATCTTCTTCTCGTAGATCAGGATGTACGGATCGTCGAGGCCCGCTTCCATGCGGTCGGCGTCGGTGACGAAGTAGGGGCTCAGGTAGCCGCGGTCGAACTGCATGCCCTCGACGGTCTCGAGGTAGGTCTGCATTGTCTTCGACTCTTCGATGGTGATGACGCCGTCCTTACCGACAGTCTTCATCGCGCCGGCAATAATCTCGCCGATCTCGACGTCGCCATTGGCGGAGATGGTGCCCACCTGGGCCACGGAATCATCGGTCACAGGCTTCGAGAAGGAGCCGAGCGCGCCGCCATCGGCGAGCTTGCCTTCCTTATCGCGAGCGCCGATCACGGCTACAACGGCCTTGTCGATGCCGCGCTTCAGGGCGGTCGGGTTGGCGCCGGCGGCAACGGTCTTCACGCCTTCGCGGAAGATGGCCTGGGCCAGAACGGTTGCGGTCGTGGTGCCGTCACCGGCAACATCGCTGGTCTTCGAAGCAACTTCCTTCACGAGCTGCGCGCCAACGTTTTCAAGCGCATTCGACAGCTCGATTTCCTTGGCGACAGTCACACCGTCCTTGGTGATGGTCGGGGAGCCGAACTTCTTCTCGATGACCACATTGCGGCCCTTGGGACCGAGGGTCACCTTCACGGCGTCCGCCAGCGTGTTCACGCCGCGCAGGATCGCCTGACGGGAATCTTCTCCGTGCAAAATCTGCTTTGCCATTGTGTTTCTTCTCCAGTAAGCGCCAAGAGCGCTGTTCACTTGGGATCTGAATATGTTCAGGAACTACGGTGATGCTTTCGCGAAACTTCGCGAAGCAATCAAAGAGTGCGGGACACTTACTTCTTGAGGATTCCGAGAACTTCTTCTTCGCGCATGATGAGGAACTCTTCGCCGTCGATCTTGATCTCGGTACCGGAGTACTTGCCGAAGAGCACGCGGTCGCCAGCCTTCACATCGAGCGGGAAGACCTTGCCTTCGTCATTGGACTTGCCTTTGCCCACGGAGATGACTTCGCCTTCCTGGGGCTTTTCCTTGGCTGAATCGGGGATGATGATGCCGCCCCGTACTGTTTCGCCCTCTTCAACACGGCGGACCAGGATGCGATCGTGGAGCGGAGTAAAGGTCGTGGTTACGCTTGAAGTAGCCATACGTTTTTGCTTCTCCTTCATTCGATTTAGCAGTCGATTAGGCGCATACGGGCCACCAGACCCATCGCGCGTTTGAATTGAAAGGGTAGAATTTGTCTGTTGGACGAACCTACGTCAATCGGACGAAACCCACGTCTCTCGGACGGCTCCCGCCCGGAATCCATTGCCAAGCCAAGTGATCTGCCCTGATTCCCGGGCTTTAGCACTCTCAGCCTTCGACTGCTAGAGTAGCCAAGCTTGCGGAAGCTTGTCAAGCGGTACGCAGATGAAATCTGAGTGAATTATGCTCAGGAATACTGCCAGAGTCGCAGTTGCAGGACGACTCGTGCTTTGGTCTTCGATTCCAGGAGGAAAAATATGCCGTATCAAGGTAGTGCAACCCGAGCAAGGGTGACGCTGCATGCGGTTTCGAGCCTTGACGGGTTCATCGCGAAGAAGGACAACAGTGTTTCCTGGCTGGAGAGCGCTGGAAATGTCTACGAAGCCGGAGTTTCGATTTCGGCGGAAGAAGCCGCAGCCTTCGTTAAGGCAATCGGCTGTTACGTGCTCGGCTCCCGCACGTATGAAAACGCGCTGGAACTGGGCTGGCCCTATGGCGACACTCCGACGGTCGTCGTGACCGGCAGGAGCTTGCCTTCGACAAGAAAGAGCGTCGAGTTCTACTCAGGGGACCTCAAGGCACTTGTTGAGGAGAAGCTTGCACCTCGCTATCGGAATATCTGGCTTGTTGGCGGGGCGATGTTATCTCAGAGCTTTCTGGAACTCGGCCTGGTGGACGAAATCAGGCTGACCGTTGCTCCTGTGCTGTTGGGCGATGGACTTCGGTTATTTGGTGATTCGCTCACAGAGCAAAGGTGGGATTTGAAGAACGTGGTTGCGTACAAGAACGGGTTTGTTGAGTTGTCGTATGGCGCCGTCGTTGCGTCAGCGTAGCCGAAAGTATCCCGGAGTCGTTATCAGTCAAGCTGTTCACCTATATATCGCTTTCGCGATCAGTCACCGGCTCTGTAAATCCTGCTCCAGCTTTTTAAGCCTCTCTACTGATTCCGCTCTGATCTCTTCATCGTCCCAGTGTTCTACCAGTTTGCCTACGCGGACGCGGAAGGTGTCGAAGCTGAATTGTTCGTAGCCAGTTCCTGGCGGCGCGGTCGGGTCGGGTCGTGTGTTTTGGACGATTGCGGTCACGAGATCGCATTCTGCAGTCAGGATCACTACATGCGGCGCTCTGCCATCACGTCTTGCTGGGCTGTCGAGTACATTCGCACCGGTGGGGGTGGTTGCGGAAGCCATCACGGTGAAGAGTTGCTTGAATTCCTCGTAGTCGCTGATGTGTTTCTCTGTGCCGAGCTTCAATGCGAGCGGGTTGTGCTGAATGTAGCTTGGGTCGATTAACGCGATGAGTTCCCGCAGTGTTATACCGGGCCGGTAGAAATCCATCACGACTTTCTTCTCTGTCTGCAATTCTGATGGAGTAAGGCTGCACCCATGCGGCATGGGTGTCTCTTGCGCCTGCGCCATCGTTGGTAAGGAAACTCCGAGCAACGAAACGAGCATAGTTGTGGCAATGCATGACGTGATTCTGCTCTTCATAAGATCCTCTGTTTCCATTCGTTAAGCTTTCCTTCGGTGTCTAACACTTCATTGAACTTGCGAGGCCGGCTATTCAGCGCGCAGGGCTTCCACTGGATTGACTGAAGCGGCGCGGCGGGCGGGCAGGTAGCTGGCGAGCAGGGCTGACACAGTCAGGACTGCACCTACGGCTATGAGCGTTGCCGCATCCCAGGGGGCGACGCCGAAGAGCAGGCTGCGCATCAGCATCGCGGCGGCGATTGAGCAAAGCAGGCCGGTGGTGACGCCGATGCCGATCAGGCGTCCAGCCTGGGCCAGCACCATGGCCGAGACTGAGCTTCGCTGTGCGCCGAGGGCCATGCGCACCCCAATCTCGCGAGTGCGCTGCGAGACCGAGTAGGCGATGACTCCGTAGAGGCCGACGACGCCGAGTATGAGAGCGATGATGGCAAAGCCTCCGGCTAGCCAGGCAGCTGCGCGGCGCAGGTAAGCGGGCTGGCTGGATTGGATGCGCTCCTCCATGGTTTGCGCGACCTGGATCACTATGCCGGAATCGACGCGGTGAACGGCTGATTCAAGCGCGGTCAGCGTCAGGCTGGGTGCCTGCGTGGTGCGCGCTACAACGTAGAAGGAGTTGTCCGGCACTTGATCGAAAGGAGCGTAGAGGACTGGAGCTACGGTCCCATCGATCGCGCCTTCCTGAATGTTTGCCACGACACCTGCGATTTCGGCGGGGGATTGGAACTGATCGCAGATGATCCGCTGGCCGATGGGATTGACGCCGGGAAGATAGAGGCGGGCGAAGGACTGGTTTATCACGACTACGGACGGATGAGAGGAATCGTCCATCGCGGTAAAGAATCGGCCCTGCACGAGGCGGGCGCGCACGGTGCTGAAGTACTGGTAGCCGATCGAGCGGAAATTGGCCTCGTCTCCAGTAGTGAGGAGCGGACGTCCTTGAATCGAAAAGGTGGCGCTGCCGGTGAAGACGAATCCGGAGCCGACACCACCGGCGATACCGGCAAGCGGCACATGGCGGGCGATCGTGACGGATTGCATGCCGGGAAGATGCGTGGCTTCTTCGACCAGGCGATGGGCGAGGACGACCTGCTGCGCGGGCTTGTCGTAAGCAGGAATGCCGGAGGCGTCGAGGCGCACGATGTCGAGGTGACTGGTTTCGATGCCGAGATTGGAGTGGATGAGGAGATAGAAGCTGCGGACGAGCAGGCTGGCTCCCATGAGCAAGACGGTGGCAGTACAAAGCTCGACGATGACGAGGTTTGCTCCGAGCTTGCGCCAGACGATGCTCGCGGCGGAGCGGTTGCTTTGTGCAAGGCCTTGGTGGAGATCGGATGAGAGGAATCCGGGCAGAGGTGTAAGCGCGAAAAGGAAACCAGAGAGGAAAGCCACGATGATTCCAAATGCGAGGACGTGCCAGTTGAAGCCGAGGTGACTGAGGCTCGGTGTGGCGGCGAGCATGTCTTCGGGAGTGATACGGAGCAGCAAATGTATGAGCGCGCTGGCGGCAGCGAGGCCCGGGGCGAGCGATGCCGCGGCGATGAGGAAGCCTTCGATCAGGAATTGCCTTACGAGGCGGGAACGGGGAGCGCCAAGTGCTCCACGAACGGCTATCTCGCGACGGCGGCTTTCGGAGCGGACGAGTAGCAGGCTGCTGACGTTGAAGCAGGCGATCAAGAGCAGAAGCGCGGCCGCGGACATGAGCAGAGTCAGCAGAGGGCCGAGCTTGCCGGAGACGATGTCGGTCCACGGGACGATGGATGCGCCGCGGTCTTTGTCCGCGTCGGGATATTGCTGTGCGAGGGTTGCAGCGATGCTTTGAAGGTCGGACGACGCCTGCGCGAGGGTGATGCCGGGCTTGAGTCTTGCGATGGCGGAAAGATAGTGCGCGCTGCGGGTCTCAGGTTGATCGGAGGCTTGGAGGGGAGTCCAGAAAGAAACATCGCCGATGGGTGCGAAGGTGAAGCTGGAGGGCAGGATGCCGATGATCTGGGTGGGTTGGCCATCGAGAGTGATGGTTTGACCGACTACATCGGAACGGCCTCCGTAGCGGCTCTGCCAGGCCGCGTACGTAAGCAGCGCGACGCTGGGCGCGCCGGTCTGGTCTTCTTCGGTGCGAAAGGTGCGACCAAGGATCGGGGCGACACCGAGGAGATTGAAAAAGCCGGCGCTTACGGATGCGGTATCGACCTGTTCGACTCCGGATGTGGTGCGGAGGGCGGCGGCGTTGGGGTTGCTCTCGTAGATATCGATGGCATCGAAGGAACGGTTCGTGCGCTTCCAGTCGAGGTAATCGAGATAGGAGAGCTGGTAGCGGGAGCTGATTGGGGTGGTTTCGAAGAGAGCGACGATGCGGGAGGGATCGCGATAGGGAAGCGGCCGGAGGATGACGGCGTCGACGAAGGCGAAGATGGCGGCGCTGGCGCAGATGCCGAGGGCGAGGACGCCGATGGATGTTGCAGCGAATGATTTGTTGCGCTGGAGTTGGCGCAGGCCGTAGCGGAGGTCGAGCCACAAGCTTTCGAGAGTGAGCGCCGCGTCGGCTCCGGCTACATGTTCCCTGATGGATTGGGGATTGCCGAAACGAAGGCGGGCTTCGCGTCGCGCGTCATCTGGAAGCATGCCCGTGGCTTCGTTGTCCGCGGTGCGCAGATCGATGTGCGATTGCAACTCAGCCGCGATTTCCCGATCCAGATTGGAGCGGCGGAAGAGGTTTGCAATTCGGCGATGAAGTTTCATCGGGCAAGTATCTCTCTGGCGCAGTAGATCAGACGAGCGCTGCGGGACGCCTGGTGGTATTTATTCGACTCGCAGAGCCTCAACCGGATTAACGGACGCGGCGCGGCGGGCGGGCAGGTAGCTGGCGAGCAGGGCGGAAACGGTGAGAACGACGCCCACGGCTGTGAGCGTTGCCGCATCCCACGGCGCGATGCCGAAGAGCAGGCTGCGCATGAGCATGGCAGAGCCAAGGGAGCAGACTACACCGGCGGCGATACCGATGGCGATTAAGCGCGCGGCCTGAGCGAGCACCATGGCAGAGACAGAGCTTCGTTGTGCTCCGAGAGCCATGCGCACGCCAATTTCGCGGGTGCGCTGGCTGACGGAGTAGGCGATGACGCCGTAGAGGCCTACGATACCGAGCAGGAGAGCAATGGCGGCAAATCCACCGACGAGCCACGCTGCTGAACGGTGTAGATAGGCGGACTGGCTTTTCTCGATGCGGCTGTCCATAGTTTCGCCGCCGTATACAAGAACGTCGGGATTGATGTGGCGCACCGTTTGTTCGAGGGTTGGAAGCAAGAGCGCCGGATCACCAGCCGTGCGGGCCACGACATAGAAGACGTTGTCAGGGATCTGATCGAAGGATGCGTAGAGTGCTGGACCTACTTCGGTGTCCATCGGGCCTTCGCGGATGTTATCGACGATGCCGACGATCTGCCAGGCGGGTTGCGAGTCATCAAAGCTAATGCGGCGTCCAATCGGGTCTTCGCCAGGGAAATACTTGTGGGCGAAGGACTGGTTGATGATGGTGACGGTGGGCTGGGTGGCATCGTCATGATTGGTGAAAAATCTGCCGCGCATGAGTCTTGCGCGCACCGTACTGAAAAAGCCGACGCTTACCTGGCGCATGGTGGCCTCGTTGCCGGTCTGGTGCGGCGGTCTGCCGACGATTTCGAAACTAGTGGTGCCGCCGGCAACATCGCCCAGCGGAACCTGACGTGTGATCGCCGCGGATTGCACCCCCGGCAATCGTTTGACATCGTCGACGAGCTGCTGGGAGAACGCCACCTGCTGATAGGGCTTGGTGTAGTTTGCGAGGCTATAGGCGGAGATGCGCACCATGGCGAGGTGATCGGTCTGCATGCCTGTGTTTGCGCGCATCAGCCGGTAGAAGCTGCGGCCGAGCAGGCCCGCGCCGGAGAGCAGCACCATAGCTGTGCACAATTCGAGCGCAACCAGATTTGCACCGAAGGAACGCCACGCTGTTCCGGAGGCCGATCGGCCGCTTTGTGAGAGTCCATTGCGGACGTCGTCGAGCGAAAGGCGAAGCTGAGGAGCGATGGAGAAGAGAATGGATGTGAGAAGCGTAACGACCGATCCAAAGAGCAGGATATGTGGGTTGATTCCGATGCTCTTGAGGTAGGGCATTGCATTGAGCGTGCCTGCAGGAATGAGGCGCACGAGTACGTGCATGAGACCGTATGCTCCTGCGACGCCGAGGATTGACGAGGAGATTGAGAGTAAGAGCCCTTCGACGACGAATTGCCGAATCAGTCTTGAACGCCCAGCCCCGAGCGCGCTGCGGACTGCGATTTCCCGGCGCCGGTTTTCTGCGCGGACAAGCAGCAGGCTGCATACATTAATGCAAGCGATGACCAGAAGCAATATGGCGCCGGACATGAGCACGATCAGGATGGGGCGTAGCTTTCCTGTAACGACTTCGGTCCATGAGAGCACGGTGGCTCCGCGGCCATCGTCGTAGCCCGGGTACTGTTTGGCGAGAATTGCGGCGACATTGCTCATGTCAGATTGAGCTTGCGCCACCGTGACGCCGGGCTTGAGCTTTCCCAGGCCAGACAAGGAATGTTCGCCGCGCGTATCGGGTTTGTCATCGGCGTGGAGAGCGGTCCAGAATTCGGCCTGTCCGGCTCCGGCGAATGAGAAATCCCTTGGCAGAACCCCGATGATCGTGGTGGTCACATTGTTGAGGGTGATGGTCTTTCCCAGGACATCCGGTTGTCCGCCGAAGCGCTTCTGCCAAGTGGGGTAGCTGATGAGGGTGGTGCTTGGCGCGGCGGGTCGATCTTCGCCATCGCGAAAATCGCGGCCCAGGACCGGGTGGACTCCGAGCAATCGAAGGAAACCGGCGCTGACGGTCATGCTGTCGATCCGCTCGATGCCTGAGGACGTCTGCATGGCCGATGGACCGCCGCCGTAAACCTCGACCGCTTCCAGGGTGGTGGTCATGCGCTTCCAGTCGAGATAGTCGAGGTAGGAGAGATGGAAGCGCGGGCCGAGCGGGTTGGTTTCGAAGAGGCCCACAAGGTGGGCCGGATCGCTATAGGGGAGCGGTTGAATGAGGACGGCGTCAACGAAGGCGAAGATGGCCGTGCTGGCGCAGATACCAAGTGCGAGCACTCCGATGGCGGTGGCTGCGAAGCCGGGGTTACGACGAAGCTGGCGGAAGCCGTAGCGGAGGTCGAGCCAGAGGCTTTCGAGGGTGAGGGCTGCATCGGCTCCGGAGACGTGTTCGCGAACGACCTGCGGATTGCCGAATCTCACACGCGCGTCTCGCCGGGCCGAGGCGGGCGACATGCCCGATGCGCGGTTGTCTTCGGCACGCAGAGCGATGTGAGACTCCAGCTCGGACTGAATCTCGGCCGAGAGGCGATTTCGACGGAAGAGATTGCAAAAGCGGCGAAGCAAGGCCATTCGTCCCCCTTGGTGTTACACGAGCGATCATTTCGTCCGGGACCGACGCTTACGGTTGGACGGAGCCGCGCGTCTTACCAATGGTTCGGTGCATCCCTAGACAACTTGGTAATGGTGATCGTATCCATAGATGTATAGGTGTGTCAAGGAGCAAGTAGGGGATCTGCCCGGCAGGGTGCGGGGAATATGCGAAAGGGCTACAATATCGCCATGGTGCAGTTCAGTTCCATCGTTCGTCGATTGATTCTTCCCGGTGTTGTGCTCGCGTCCTTCAGCGCGGTTTCGATGCTTCACGGCCAGGATGCTCCCAAGCGTGGGCGCAAGTACAAGGTTCCTCCGGCGACCTCACACGTAGTGGTGACGGTGCTGCGGGGGACGACGGGAAAGCCGCTTCCGAATGTCGCGGTGATCTTCCATCCGCTGGAAGATGGGCATGATGACGGTAACATGGAGCTGAAGACGGACGATGACGGGAAGGCGACGCTGGACTTGCTTGAGACCGGGTCTACGGTGCGTATTCAGATTCTCGCGGATGGCTGGCAGACGTTCGGCAAAGACTTCAAGGTGGATCAGAACAGCATGTCCATTGAGGTGAAGCTGAACCGGCCGGTGGGGCAGTACTCGATCTACAAGAAAGATGGCGGTCTGCGCAAAGATGGCGACGGTAAGGTGATCGAGGACGGCAAGTCCGTGGCTCCGAAGCCCGATGGCTCGAGCGACACCCGGCCGAAGGATCAGACATCGGATCAGCCCCAAGATCAGTCCAAGGATAAGTCGACGGACGCCAAGCCACAGGATTCAAAAGACGAGTCGGCGAAGAGCGATGCTCCGAAGGACGATTCGAAACCGCAGGATTCTTCTTCTCAGCCCAAATAGCGCGTAGCCAGGCCGTTTTAGCTGCCGGTTTGGAGGGAGACGTATGCCTTTTGCTTCCGGAACCGGGACGGATTCTCAGCGAAAAGTTGCGATTGTGACCGGCGGCGCTCGCAAGCTGGGGCGGCAGATTGCTCTGACGCTGGCGCGTGCGGGTTTTGATATTGCCATTACGTACCGGACGTCGAAAGATGAGGCGGAAGAGACGGCGCGGGCGATTCATGCTCTGGGAGTTCGCTCGACCGCGCATGCGATGGATGTCCGGGATGAGGCGAGCGTTTACGGCGCTGTGGCCGCGATTGCAGGGGAACTTGGCCGCGTCGATGTGCTGGTGAACAATGCGGCGACGTTTGAGACGGCTCCGCTGGCAGAGATCACGCTGGAGCAGTGGGATGCGGTGTTTGCCACGAATACGCGGGGGCCGTTTCTGGTGGCGCGCGAGGCTCTGCCGCACCTCAAGGCCGCGCAGGGGCGGATCGTAAACATGGGTTCTTTGGGGGGCAGCCATGCGTGGGCGACGCACGGGCACTACTGCGCTTCAAAGGCCGCGTTGCACATGCTGACGCAGGCGATGGCCAAGACATTTGCGCCGGAGGTGAGCGTGAACTGCGTGGCTCCGGGGTATATCGAAATAGAGCAGGGCAGGGAAGCAGAGTATTTTGCTGCGAAGACACCGATGGGGCGGAATGGGGCTCCGGGGGATGTGGCGGAGGCTGTGGCGTTTTTTGCGACAGGGCCGCGGTTTATTACGGGGCAGATATTGATGGTGGATGGCGGGCTGGGGCTGTAAAAAGGGAACAGGGATTAGGGAATAACAGGCTCGAAGTTCGGCTGGTTTAAGAGCCTGAAATCTGTATCGATCTACTTGCCGAAGAGCTTGCTCAGAAAGCCGCCGGATTTCTTTTCGCCCGTTGAGTCATTATTTCGGCGCGGGGCGGACTGCACCGATTCGCTGAATTTGATCTGCGCGTCCCATAGGCCGATGGGTTCTGGCTGGTGGGGCATTTTTTTGCCTTCGACTGCGGCGCGGGGATTGTCGATGCAGAGGCGGCGGGCGGTTTCTTCACCGGCGCGGTTGGCGACGTAGTCGTAGGCCTTTTTGAGGTGCGGCGGACGCCACTCGAGGTTGTGGGCGTCGGTGGCGAGGAAGTGAATCCAGTTGCGATCCAGAAGCTCGTTGGCGAAGGCCTGGGCTGAGTTGCCGAAGCGTCCATAAAGCGACGATGCGGTGACCTGGACGAAGCAGCCTTTGCGTACCCATTCAGCGAGCATCTGCGGGTGGCGGACGATGACTGGGTTGCGCTCGGGGTGGGTGATGATGTTGGTGTATCCGGCGGCCTGGAGGCGTGAGAGCGCGCCGCCAAGCTGCGGCGGGATGGCTGCTTCGGGGAACTCGACGAGCAGATAGCCTTTGCCGTCGATGGAGTAGCGGAGCGGGTTGCGCAGGGCATCCTGGATGTTGTCGGCGTTGAGATGGAAGTCGCAGGCGAGATGCAGGCGGAGCTGGTCGCCGAGGCGGTCCTGAATTTCGGCCATGCGCTCGGCGTTGACCCCGGTCTGGTAGGGATAGCTGTCGCTGGCGTGCGGAGTGCAGACGATGTCGGTGACGCCTTCGGAGGCGGCCACTTCGGCCATGGCGACGGAGGTGTCGATGTCAGGGGAACCGTCGTCGACGCCGTAGATGAGGTGATGGTGAATATCGATCATGGCCAACGTGTCATCGTAATTGAGCGGGCTTTGCTGAGGCGACTTTGGTTATCCATTACAGGACTAGCGTGTCGCCAGGGCGTTGACCATGGAGGCGAAGATCTTCCAGCCGTCGGCTGAGCCAAGCAGCTTTTCGCTGGAGCGGTCGGGATGGGGCATCATGCCGAGAACGTTGCGGCCTGCGTTGAGAATGCCGGCGATATTTTCGAGGGAGCCATTGGGGTTGGCTTCGCGGGTGATTTCGCCCTTTTGGGTGCTGTAGCGGAAAGCGATGCGGTCTTCGGATTCGAGCTCATGCAGGGTTTGGGCGTCGCAGTAGTAGTTGCCTTCCATGTGGCCGATGGGAATCTGGAGAACTTCGCCTTTGGTGAGCTGGTTGGTGAAGATCGAGTCGGTCGTCTCGGCACGCAGATGGACCTGCTTGCAGATGTATTTGAGGCCGGCGTTGCGCATGAGCGCGCCGGGTAGCAGGCCTGACTCGGTGAGGATCTGGAAGCCATTGCAGATACCCAGGACCGGGCCTCCGGCGTCGGCGAAGCGCTTGACTGCCTGCATGACGGGCGAGAAGCGGGCGATGGCTCCGGTGCGCAGGTAGTCGCCGTACGCAAAGCCGCCAGGGACGAGGATGGCGTCGACGTTCTGGAGGTCTTCGGAGTCGTGCCAGAGGAGGCTGACCGGCTGGTGCGCGATCTCGGAAATCACGTTGTAGGTGTCGTGGTCGCAGTTGGAGCCGGGGAATACTAGGACGCCGAATTTCATATCTCTAGGGTATCAAGGAAAAACAGTGGAGAGGTTACCAGATGCGTGTCACCAACATCGTGTCGAAAGCAACATCGTTACTTATCAACGTCAAGCCCTCTAGCAACGCTTGTGCGGCAAGCATCCGATCGAAGGGATCCTTGTGAGGACTTGCCATAGACCCCGCCAGGTGTGCGTGCTCCAACTCCAGAGACAATGGCGTGAACTGTAACGCGGTGAGGATTCGCAAAGGATTGGCAACCAGCGGGGCGGCCTCCGCGAAGCTTGCCGGAACGATATTTTGTTGCCGCTTCCCAAACACTCACCACCGAGATGTAGCATCCATTCGTTTTATCTGCGATCGTTGCTCGAGCCAGGTTGCTTAGCCGAGGATGATTGCCCATCGTCCAGAGCAGGGTGTGGGTGTCGAGCAACACTCTCACTCAGGATCTTTCGGGGTTCCGTTGTTGTCGGACCAAGTTGAAACAATCGGCGCTTCCCAGAGCGCGAGCTCTTCAGCGCTCGTCGGTTCACTCCAGTCGTAATTCGAGAACGGTCCCATCTCTGCGGCGAAGAGACCAATAGGACGTTCTTGCAGTGCTGATGCTTGCGAAGGGTCGATTGGGATTATACGAGCGATGGGCGTCTGAGCACGTCCGTGAGTCAGGATTACATCTTCACCGGCGAGAGCCCGCTTGACCAGTTTGGACAGGTTGGTCTTGGCTTCGTGCATCGTAGCCTCCATTCGCGCCTCCTTAGCCTACTTTATCTTAGCTAGGTTTAGAAGCGCATGCAAGTGCATTTATTGACGAGCGTTTGTGGGGGTGTCTTGAATGACGCGGTGCATCCGCCTATGCGAACCGCGGGCGAATTTTTTCTGGCGGCTGCGGGTGTAAATGTAGCCGAGGCGGGTGAGCCAGTGAGCAGGCTGGGAGACGGCGAGCAGGTCGTAATAGACGGTGCCGGAGATGGGGTCGTGCTCGATCAGGAAGCGTTCTTCGCCGCGCTCTACGTGCATGGTGGTGGTGCCGTAGCCGAAGCCGAAGCGGGCTGGACTCGTCGGCGATGCAGGCTCGTCGATGACGTAGAGGATGCGGCTGATGTTGATGGACCAGAGGCCGAGTGCGTGGGCTTCTACGGCGATGACTTCGCCTTGCTCGATGGGTGCTTGCGGATTGGCTACGCGAACCCAGCCGAGATCGAATTGCAGCCATTGCCGGAAGGCTGCTTTCGCGGCTGCGAAGGCGGCTTCGCCCTGGCCGATTTGCGAGCGGCGGTAGTCGCGGGCGAATCCGCGTGGGCAGAGGACTTGTTCGCGGCCGCCCTCGGCGTTGAGGGTGATTCCGTAGCTGACGCGGAGACTTTGGGCGCGGCGGAGTCGCTCTGCAATTTTGGCCTCGGTTGGCCTGTGAGGTGAGAACATTTGTTTTTCCGATGCCTTCGTGGACGCTCAAGGATAATTCCTTCAATGCTGCGCTCAACAGGCGATGGCAGAGCCACTCCGAGATATGCATGCAGACGGCGTCGTCCCTACGGGACTTTGGGTGTGAACTGGTCGCTTTCCCCACGCTGAAGCGCGGGGCTAGGGAATGTTGCGCTTACGGCGCGTGAGGCGGCAGGCCGGCTTGCGCGGAGCCATCGGAATCATCGTTTACGAGTTTTGAGGCCGCGGGCCTTTGTGACGCCAGTATGGGCATGGACCTTACTATCGAGTAGCCGTGTTGGTTTTCGCATCGATGTTTGATCACCGGATCAGAATGCGCTGCTGAATTGAACGCATCACAACATCTGTCCAAACGGCAGCGTAGCGGATTGAGATGCGTCGATAACCGCTCCTGGCTGCTGAGGTGCAGGAGTACCCCGTCCGGTGTGGGCTCGATACGGTATTCCCCTTCGAGCACATCGAAGAATGCACCTCCGATGGTCGCGTGTTCATCGAGTGTGGTGGGAGGGATTGACCTCGTGTTGGCACGGATCGCGAAGCGAAGAGTCTCGTTTGGTTGCCATCGATTGACCGTCTCGGTGAAGAGAAGACCACCCGTATAAGCTTGCTTGACGTGACGGACCTTCCGACGCCCTCATGCGAGAGTGTGGCTGCAATGGGCCTTGGGAAAACCGAGGTGGTCGATCCAGGACGGAGGCAGTTCCTGCGGCTGGATGGCACGGACGCTCTTGATCTCGTTCCACACAGTCTGTGGCGTGCGCTTGAATCAGGATTTCCGTTTGCACAGTTCGTATTTCACAGGGGGCCGGGAACTGGCTTTCGATGAGAAGAAACAGCAAGGGCAAAGCGACTGCGCTCATGACGCCAGGAGAGCGATGCGCCAGCCTTCCCCACAGGATTCTGGCAGTGATTCCGCCGAGCAGCGAAAAAGGAGCAGTATGGGGCTGGCGAAGATAATGCACACGCTTCCTTCCCAATGAAGCGCGAACCAGGCGAGCATGGTGAAGAGCATGCAAATCCAGGGGAAGAAACATCCATTGATACCAGCGGATGTTTTCGCCCTGAAGTTCTTTAAATAGAATCGAACGGAAATATAGCCAATCGTGAAGGGAACGACGGCGAGAAAAGCAAGAGTAAACAGCAACAGATACTCGACCGTCTTGCCGCCCCGGTTTGGGAGGGCAAACGCGAAACGGAAGATACAGCCTAGAACAACACCTGCGGCGATGCTGAGCCAGATGTCTTTACGCTCTACCAAGCCTTTGAACGGATATGCCATGAGAACAGGTTGTGGAAGTTCAGTATGTCACGGCTACTTCGGTCCCGCTGCCGTTGTCCGGTATCACGGTAGTTACTCGATGATGCTCGCTGTCATAGCCCGCCTGGATGGAGGCTGAGCCAGCAGTGGCGCTGGCGGCGGGTTTGTCTGCACCGTAGATTTCTACGTTGAACTGGGTCCACCAGGGGGTGTAGCTGCCTTCGCGGGGGCTGATTTTGACGGTTACGCCGGTGGCGGTGCGCTCGCAGGAGAACCTGAGGCGCAGGAAGTCGCCTTTCTGGTAGGCGTAGCTGATGCCGTCGTCGAGATAGAGGGAGCCGGTGCATTCGCCGCCGGGGCGCATGGGCGGATAGACGCGCAGGGTGAGCGGGCCTGAGGGCTTGATGTCGGTGCTCTCGACCAGCGGCTGGATGGGGATGATGGAGCCGGCTCGGGCGTAGACGGGCAGGGTATCGATGCTGGGATGGAGGTTGATCTGCAAGTCGTTGTCGGGCACGTTGTCGTTGCCGACGCGCTGGGCATCGAGGCCTTTCATCGGAACAGCCTGGCCGGTCCAGAAGTCGTACCAGCCGACGGGCGGCAGGACGGCCTGATAATCGTCGCGCTCATCGGGGTAGGGCGACGGAGCGATGAGCAGATCGGGGCCGACCATGAATTCGTTGTTGGTGTTCAGGTCGAGCGGATGGCGGTCTTTGCTGGCGTTGGGGAACTCAAGGAAGAGCGGCCGCATGATCGGAATGCCGGTGCGGCTCATCTCTTCGGCGGTGGTGTAGAGGTAGCTCATCAGCCGGTAGCGGGTTTCGATGAAGCGGCGGCGAACGTTGAGGTCTTCGGTGGTGCCGTTCTCCCATGGCTCCTGCGGATAGGTGCCCATGGAGGTGTGGTCGCGGTCGATGGGCTGGAAGGCGGCGACTTCGATCCACTGGTGAGCAGGTCGGGCTGCGGTGAGCCGGCGAATCCGCCGACATCGGCGCCTGCAAGGCGAAGCCGCTCAGGCCGAGATTCATCAGTTGCGGGCCGGTCTGGCGAAGATGGTTCCATGTGCTGGAGTTGTCGCCGGTCCATGTGGCGGCGTAGCGGTGGCCTCCGGCGTAACTGGCGCGGGTCAGGACGAACGGGCGCACGTCGGGCGCGAGTTTGCGCAGTCCTTCGTAGGTGCCTCGGCAGTTCTCCATGCCGAAGATGTTGTGAATCTCAAGATGGCTGGCTGTGCGGGTCTTGAAGCCGGGCTCTTCGATTCGGTGCTGAGTATCGTCGGGCATGGTCTTGGAGGCGACCTCGAAGATGGCCGGCTCGTTCATGTCGTTCCAGAAGCCGGCAATGCCTTTCTGCACGAAGTCGGAGTAGAGCGTGCCCCACCAGTCGCGGGTAGACTTTGCGCGTGAACTCAGGGAAGACGGCGGGGCCGGGCCAGACAACGCCGATGTAGATGGAGCCGTCGGGATTCTTGACGAAGTGGTCTCCGGCGATGCCCTCGTCGTAGGGTTTGTAGTTCCGGTTGGGCAGGTTGGCGATGTGCAGATCGGTGATGAGCGACGGTGCGGATGTGCTCGGCACGTCAGTTCGCTGGATCATCTTGTCGAAATGCGGAAATCGTTTGGGATCGACGGTGAATGGGCGATTCTTCAACTGGTAGTCGATGTCGAGACAGATGGCATCGGCGGGGATGCGTTCGGAGCGCAGAGTGTGCGGCGATGCGCCGGACTTCGGCTTCGGGATAGTAGCTGTAGCGGGACTGCTGGATAGCCGAGCGTCCACATCGGCGGCAGGGGAATTGTGCCGACCAGCCAGGCCCAGTTCTTCGACAACTGCTTGGGCCGTGGGCCGTAGAGGATGTAGTAGTCGAGCGGGCCACCTTCGGCGCCGAAGGAGTAGCCGTCGCGGACTTCTTTGTCGAAGTCGAAGCTGGCGCGCCAGGTGTTGTCGAGGAAGATGCCACCGGCGACGCCATGACGGAAGGTCATGAACCAGGGGATCGATTTGTAGATGGGGTCGGTTGATTCCTGCCAGCCGAAGGCGTCGGTGTTCCAGTCGACGAAGGCTTCGTTGCGGCGGTCGAGGGGGCCGGGCTTGTCGCCGAGGCCGAAGTAGTGTTCGTCGTCGGGTGACTTGCTTGTAGACGCGGAAGCTGTTGCCGTGGAACTCGATGGGGCGGTCGGGAATGTCTTCGGTGACGACGTTGCCCTGGGTGTCCTTTACGGTCATCAGCAAAGGATTGCGTTCGATAGTAACGACCAGCGCGCCGGTGCTGAAGCCGACGGAGTGCTCATCACTCTTGTATTCGGTCGGCGACTGCGCGGTGCGCGATGAGGCGAGTACGGCCCACGAAGCATCCTCGGGCAGCGTGCCTGTGGCACCGACGCGGACTCGCAACAGGTCTTTGCGAAGCGCGGTGACCTGCATGATGGCGCTGCCGCAGTGGATCTCGATACCGTTCGGCAGAGCGCGAGCACTGGTGACGCGATCGAGCGAGGTGTGGCTGCCTGCGGGCTCAGCGGATACTTTGACAACGAGACCGCAACTAAGCAGAACTGCCAGGGTCAGGGAAAGAGGAAACGCAAAAAACCACGACGTGTGGTGCGAGCGCCGACGGAGGGACACGGACAACTCCTGAATGCTGGGTCAACGGTACTCGGGAAGAATACTCCATCGTCATGGGAGAGGGATGGGACTTGGTGCCGAGACGAGAGACAAGTCAGGGCACGGGTGTGTGCTCGGAGTCTGTGCGAAGGGGATGAAATTTCTGGCGAGTGTTGGCGGGACCGAAGCGGCGCGCAACAGCGGTGGAATACTCACAACGGGGCAGATGAGGTAGCTCATGTATTCTGCGGTTAGAAATCAATGCAGTCGAAACCGCTGCGATTTTAAGCCTTAGGTGTCCATGGGAACAGAGGTCGTCGTTCTCGCGCGATTTCTTCTGACGGGAGTCGCCTTACTGCTCGCGTTCCTGGCAGTCATTTCCTGGAACCGGCGAAAAGATGCTCCTGAAGCGGCCACCTTCGCCGTGTTGGTTGCCAGCATGGCGGTGTATTCCTTTGGATACGCGGGCGAGTTGGCTCAGACGACTGTTTCGACGGCCAAGTTCTGGCTCGACGTGGAGTATCTGGCGTTACCGTGGGCGGGTGGCCTCTGGGTGATGGCGGCCTGCAAGCACAACGGTATCCGGTCGCGTCCAGTGCTGCTGTTTTTCATTCCTGTGATCACGTTCATTGGGCACTACAGTAACTTTCACAACCTGTTTTATACCGCGCCCATGGCAATGGTGCACAGGCCCCCGTTCTGGGTGCTGACGGTGCAGCGCGGGCCGCTGTCGATGCTGGACAACGCGTACCTGATGGTGGCTTTCGGTGTTGGTGCGTGGATCTATCTTTCGGGTTTGCGGCATGCTTCGTCGCTGGTTCGCAAGCAGGCCATCGTGATGGTCGCAGGTTCATTTCTGCCGTTTGTCGGGTACTTTTCCTATCTTGGCGGACTGACGCCCTGGGGCTTGATACTGCTCCGATAACGCTGGGCGTCACCTGCTTTGTGTTGTATTACGGGATTTTTCACTGCGGCATCTTCAATGTTTCGCCGCTTGCGAGGAATCTGATCTTCAACAGCATGCGCGACGCGGTGCTGGTGCTCGATACGTACGATCGGCTTCTGGATTTCAACCCAGCTGCGCAGACTATGTTTCCGGTGTTGAACACCCGCAATCTGGGCACTCCGCTGCTGCCGATGCTGAACTCCGCGCCTGCGGTGACGGGAGCGATCATTCGCGGCGACGACAAGGTTGAGATTGCGATCGAGGCCGCAACGCCGGGTTACTATATGCTCCGTATCTGGCCGCTGTATTCTTCGTCGAATGAGCATTCGCGGCAGGTCGGGCGCGCGATCGTGCTAGCTAATGTGACGGCGCAGGTGCAGTTGCGCGAGGAACTGCGCAGCCGGTCAGAGACCGATGCGCTGACGGGCGTTGCCAACCGGCGCAGGTTCGATCAGACACTGAAGATCGAGTGCAGCCGGTTTAGGCGTGGGCATGCCCCATTTTCGCTGTTGATGATCGACCTCGATTTTTTCAAGGATGTCAACGACCGCTACGGGCACGCGGCCGGAGATGAGGTGTTGCGGCAGGTCGCTCAGATCCTGCTCGGCACCCTTCGCGCCACCGATGTGGTTGCGCGCTATGGAGGCGAGGAATTTGCTGTTCTGCTGACGGAAACTCGATTAGAGGGCGCGATGGCGATCGCTGAGCGCATCCGCATAGCCGTTGAGGAACACGTGCTGGCTGTGGAGGGCACTCAAATTATTTTGACGCTCAGCGTTGGAGTCAGCAGCCACTGTGGGGAAGAGTCCGAGACAGCGGAGGGGCTTTTGAAACGCGCCGACGACGCACTCTATAGGGCCAAGGCGTCGGGCCGCAACTGCGTTAACCCTGGTTGACGGCGACGCTGGGACTGATGCACCGGGCGTTGCCGTCAGCCAGCAATGGCAGCCCAGATGCTATACTCGTTTGGGTTGGGAGCGCCCGAGGCGTGTCTGCGGCGCACTCACGGATCGTTTACCTGCATTGAGGTTTCGTCATGTCAGGCCACTCAAAATGGGCCACAATTAAGCACAAGAAGGGCGCGCTCGATGCTAAGCGCGGCAAGATGTTTACCCGATTGATCAAGGAACTTACGGTAGCCGCGAAGAATGGTGGAGATCCGGATGGCAACCCGCGGTTGCGCAGCGCGATTCTCGCTGCGAAGGCCGAGAACATGCCTCAAGACAACATCAAGCGGGCGATCCAGCGCGGCACGGGCGAGCTTGAGGGCGCGGCATACGAGGAAATCTCGTTTGAGGGCTATGGCCCTGGGGGCGTTGCCCTGATTGTCGATACGCTGACGGACAATCGCAACCGCACGGTCAGCGAAGTGCGTCATGGCTTCTCGAAGAACGGCGGCAACCTGGGCGAGTCGGGTTCCGTGCGGTTCATGTTCTCGAAGAAGGGCGTCATTGCGGTCGAGAAAGACGCAGCCACGGAAGAGCAGCTCATGGATATCGTGCTCGAGCACGGGGGCGAAGATGTGAGCGACGAGGGCGATAGCTGGGAGATCCTCACGGAACCAAGTGCCTACGAGTCGGTACTGGAGGCGATTAAGGCGGCCAAGATTCCCACGGTGATGAGCGAGGTGACGATGATTGCCTCGACTTACACGAAGCTTGAGGGCGCTGCGGCTAACCAGATGATCCGGCTGCTGGATGCCCTTGAGGATCTCGACGACGTGCAGAATGTTTATTCCAACTTTGAGATGGACGCCGCGCAGCTTGAGGGAGCGGCAAAGTAAGACCGGAAGGAATCGGATTGCGAAGGCCGCCGACCTCTGGCGGCCTTTTTGCTGAATCCCGGATGGATAGCGCGGAATCTCAGGCTGGCTCGGATAGCGGCCGCAATATCTGGTTTGAAAGGGAAGCGACTTGCACACGATCTTGAAACGCACATTGACCCTGGTTGCAGTCGCCGGTCTTACAGCGGCAATGGCCGCTGCGGAGACGCCGGCACCGCGCAAATGGGAGTTTGGACCGTTTGTGAACTATGGCAATGGCATCGGCGAGCGGTCCGACTATCACTTCTTCTGGGCAGGTGTTCAGGCGGGACGGGTGATTTCACCGATGGTGCAAGCGGGACCATTCAGCGGGCGGTTTGAATTGGGAGCCAACATCATGCCGCTGTGGCAGGCCTACACGCCGTCGCCGTACACCAAGGTCGTGACCAATGGCGACACAAATACTGCCGTGCTGGAGCAATATGGCGGGGGAACATTCCGTGGTGTGAGTGTGACGCCGGTGGTCTTTCGCTGGAATTTTGGCCGCGAAGATCGCAGGATTTTGCCGTGGTTCCAGGCGCAGGCCGGCGTGGTCTACACGACGCACAAATTTCCGCCTGATCTCGAAGTGCCGCATGGGACGCCCGGCGGGACATCGGTGTTCAACTTTCGCTCTGGCGCGGGCGGGGGCTTCCACTACTTTACCCGGCCGCAGCGGTCGATCGATTTCGCAGTCAATGTGGAGCACATTTCGTCGGCTTCGCTGGGAGACCGCAACCCTGGGGTGAATGCTACGGTACAGGTGCAGGTCGGCTACACCTGGTGGAAATAGCCGGACTGAGATAATTCACGACGGCGCGTGCGATCCTGCGGCGGGATGACTATCTTCAAGGGATCATCGCCGCCGCGCTCGATTTGAGCGTCTTAAAAGCAGAAAGTGAAATGCGATGGATGGACCGGTAGTGGCGTGTGTACCCAACTTCTCCGAGGGTGTCGATGAGAGCTGCGTTCGAGCGATCGTCAGCGCCATGCGGGTCGAGGGGGTGCGCCTGCTGGATTGGTCCATGGACAGCGACCACAACCGATCGGTCGTGACGGTTGCCGGTCCTCCAGCGGCGGTGGTTGAAGCGGCTGTGCGTGCTGTAGGGCAGGCGGCGAGGACGATCGACCTTACGCGGCAAACCGGCGTGCACCCGCGCATTGGCGCTGCCGACGTGATTCCGTTTGTGCCGGTATCCCAGGTTTCGCTGGACCAATGCGCTCTGCTGGCGCGGCAGGCAGGCGCCGAGATATGGAAGCGGCACGGGGTTCCTGTGTACTTCTATGAGGCCGCAGCGGCGCGTCCTGACCGGGCCAATCTGGAGGATGTGCGCCGGGGTCAGTTCGAAGAGCTGCGGGAACTGGTGCGCCGCGACTCGAAACGGCGTCCAGATGTGGGGGGGCCGGAACTGCATCCGACAGCTGGAGCGAGCGCGGTTGGCGCACGTAAGTTTCTTGTGGCGTATAACTTATATTTCGATTCAACGGATGTGGCTATGGTCCGCGGGATTGCCAAACAGCTGCGGGCCTCTTCGGGCGGTTTGAAGGGTGTGAAGGCGCTTGGGGTGCTGGCCCATGGCCGCGCGCAGTTGACCATGAATATTACCGATCTCCAGGCTACGCCGGTTTCGGCGGTTTATGCGCAGGTGGTACGCCTGGCGGAGCGGCATAAGACGGAGCCCGTCGAAGCCGAGGTCATCGGCATCTTGCCACGTATGGCGTTTGAGCAGGATAGCGAATGGATGCGTCTTTTATCTGAGTTCAATCCGGCGACCAAGGTGCTGGAGAACCGGCTGGAAGACCCGCAGGAGTGGCCAGAGAGTTGACCGGGAATTTTTTTCGGGAATCTGGAGCGTTTTTTCGGCTGGTTGCGCGTTTAACAAGTGGGGGCTTCGGCGCTGGAACGGGGTGGTGTGCCTGTTCCGCAATATTCCAGCCAGGCGTTTCTGGCGAAAGAAGCCGCAGTTTGAGAGGATGTAAGAGGATGATGATTTGCAGGAATTTGTTGTCGAGGGTTGTTCCCGTTGCGATCGCACTGGCTGCGGTGCCCGGGTTTGCCGCGCAGTTGTCGTCTGACGCGCGGTCGGCGGTTCCTCACGACGTGCAGCAGATGGTTGTGATCGATTACCGCATCATGCAGAATTCGTCGACGGCGATGCAGCTTCGCGGGCAGGTGATGCCTCCCGAACTGAAGCAGCTAGAGGATGCGCTGGGTAAGTTCGGTCTGGACGAGAATGCGGATGTCGAGCAGCTTGCATTTGTCCTATACCGTGCGGGCAAAGGCGGCGATAGCCTTGAAACCGTCGGTATCGCGCAGGGCCAGTTTCCGGTGGACGATGTGCTTGCGAACTTCAAGAAACAGCATCTCAAGCCGACTCTCTGGCGAAGCAACAGGATCTATCCGATGGGCAAGACGGGCATGAGCGTGGTGTTTGTGGATGAATCCACGTTGGTGTTCGGCTCGTCAGGCGCTGTGAAAACAGCGATGGATGTGCGGGACGGCCTGGCGCCGGGGATGCTTTCGAACGGTCAGGTGATGGACTCGATGCGCAGCGTGGACAACGAACCGCTGTGGAGCGTGCTCGACGACAAGGGCACGCAGACCATGATGAAGCAGGTGCTGGGTGAGGCCGGTTCGGTTGCCGATTTCGACACGATCAAGAAGCGCATGGTCGCCAGCTACTACACGATGAACTTCCAGCACGGTGTGAAGTTCGATATGTCGGTGGTGACGGGCGACAGTTTTGCGGCGGCCACGGTGTCTTCGCTGCTCAATGCCGCCATTCTTTACAAAAAGATGAGTGGCACCGACATCGAGAAGCAGGCTTTGGCCGATACCGATATCAGTTCCGACGGGGGCCGGCTTGACGTGCACTTCGCCAGCAGCGACGACCAGTTCAACACCATCCTGAAGTCGCCCATGTTCCAGAGCATGGTGCGCTAGAAACCACTCCTTTGGGCCCGTGCCGAACCCGGGCCCATCCTAGTCCGACAACGGTATAACTTCTGACTGAGCGGCGCGCGCATCTGCTTTGATTGCGTTATTCGAAGTGCAGATCCTGCACTTCGATGGGAAGTTCGACGGGTTCGAGACGTGACGGAACTCCCGCGACCACGACAAGGTTGCGTCCGCGGCCTTTAGCGCGATAAAGCGCCTGATCGGCTGCTTCGATCAGGTCCTGCGGAGATTTGCCGCGTTGAGGAACGATAGTGGCGCAGCCGATTGATACTGTAACGATTCCGGGCGCGTTGCCTTCGTGAGGCAAGCGCCTGTTGCGTACGGCCTGGCAGATATCCTCAGCGACCGCTTTTGCTCCCATATCGTCCGTACCGGGCAAGACGACCGCAAATTCTTCGCCGCCATAGCGGGCAACCAAATCGCCGGGGCGGAGAACTATGTCGAGAGCTGCCTCCGCAATCTGTTTGAGGCAACTGTCACCGCGAACATGGCCGTAGGTGTCGTTGTAACGCTTGAAGTGGTCGGCGTCGATCAACAGCAGCGAAACTTTTTCACTATCCCGCAATGCGCGGCGCCATTCCGTGGCCAGAGCCTCGTCGAATCGGCGGCGGTTCGAGATCCCAGTGAGTGCGTCTACGACTACCAGAGACTCCATGGCGCGGTATGCCGATTGCAGATTCTCCTCTGAACGTTTGCGTTCGGTGATGTCGCGCACCAGGTTTAGAAAACCGACAGGCATTCCGGTGGCCGGATCTCGATAGACACGCAGGCTGCCCTCGACCCAGATGTACTCGCCGTCTCGTCGCCTGGTCCGGTATTCGAGGGTGCCACCCTCGGCTCCCGCGCGCAGGGCGCGCATGGCCATTTCGACCTCGGCGATATCCGAGGGATGAATCAACTCGCGAAGAGGCCGGCCCGCCAGTTCACGCGCTTCCCATCCGGTCAGCGGCTTTACTCCGGGCGATAGGTAGGTCTGGGTCCCGTCCAGATCTCCGAGAACGATGGCGTCGCGAGAGTTGTCGACAACGAGTTTGTGCAGTGCCGCGATCTTTCGCAATTCACCCTGAGTCTTTCGCAGATTGCCAAAGACCACGGAGATCGCATACAGCGTGAACATGAGCGCGGCGATGTATAGCTGCAGGATCGCCGCTTTCCATTCATGCCCCAGAAGCGGTGAGGCTCCAATGGGGCCCTGTCCGTGCACGGTATACCAGGAGCCGATGACGGCAATAGCCAGGGTCGATAGCGCGGCCCACCCCAGATCGATCTGCATCAACACAAGAACTAGAAATGGGAATACCAGGAAGAGAAGGGGTACGGTCTCCTGACGAAAGGCCAGCACCGTTACCCCCATCAGCATGGCCGGATAGATCCACTTGCGCCGCAGCAGGTAAGTATTTCGCATGCGGTTTTTGAGGATTGCGGTGATGGTTGGCGTCACGACGGCGATGCCCAGGCCGTCTCCGCTGATCCACCCCAGGGTGATGTTGAGGAAGTCCTGGTGGTGGGCCAGATGCTGGAAGATGCCGTAAGGAATTGCGGCGAGCGAAGGACCGAGAAGGCAGGCGAGGCCTGCGAAACGCATGACGAAGCGCCCGTCGGTGAAGTGGGGCAGCTCTGTCGACTTGCGTTTCAGGAGGACGGCGCCAATGAGAACTTCGAAGATATTCAGCAGGTTGAACACGAGGCTCATGCCCGGTGTTTCACCGATGAGAACGCTGCCGAGAAACATGGACGTGAAGCCGACGGCGACATACCAGGGCC
This sequence comes from uncultured Acidobacteriota bacterium, assembly GCA_963720285.1. Classification (GTDB taxonomy): domain Bacteria; phylum Acidobacteriota; class Terriglobia; order Terriglobales; family Acidobacteriaceae; genus Acidicapsa. The sequence goes on along the minus strand of CAVREZ010000010.1, from coordinate 278,039 downwards.
AGCGCCAGCGAGGTGCAAGCAAAAGGTAGGCAAGGACGAGTCCGTTGGCGAGCCAGATGATGTTGGCTCCATTGGCTGTTCTGTCGAAGTTGGCTACCCAGAGGATGGACAACATCACGGTCAGGAAGATTCCGGCCAGCCTCAATGCGAAAGCGTGCTTGTGCCACCATCGCGCTGTCGGTGCATCGGGCGGCACTGGTTCCTCCTGGAGAACGTGGTTTGATGCTGATCCAGATGTCGCTCGAGCAGACCTGTAACCGGTGCTTTCCGTCAAACATACTGATGGGGCGCGGTGGCAGGCATCGATAGAGCGCTATCACTTGCTCATGGGTGTAAATCTGTGTTTGGTTCCATTATGACGCAGGTTTTAAGTCTGCCTCGAACTGAGTTTTGCCCTCGGGGAGAAGACGGATCGTTACGGTGCCACGCTGCCCCTCGGAGAGCGCTGGACCCTTGGCATGAGCCTGTCGACCGTTACCGAGGGAATACTCTATTTTGATCGACCCGGTGCCACTAATCTGAAACTTATATTGCAGCGCCGATCCTGCGCCGATACTATCCGCACCAAAACTGGCGCTGGGGTAGTCCACCTCTACCTGTCTGACTGCCTCTCCGGTCTGGTTTTCGACTTTGGCGTTTACCCACTGGCCGAGCCATGGCCTTCTGCATCCAGCAAAACCCAGCGACAGCGCGAAGATGGCTATTGACCACCCGCAGCATCGGAACATCTTCAACTTCAGCCTTCCTCTCCGCCCCGGACCGACGGTGCAACGTCTGGTTCGCAGGCAGCTAATCGTTTCTCTAACTTGTTGATTCGGCGTAGCATTTCGGGAAGCCGCTCAAGCGCTACCATGGATCGCAGCCAGAGCCGGTTGTCGAAGGCGGGTGATCCGGACAGCATTTTTCCGGAGGGCACGTCGTGAGAAACGCCGGACTGGGCAGTGAGAATCACGCCGTCCCCGAGGGTGCAATGTCCCGCCACGCCGGCTTGTCCGGCGAGAATCGCGTTTGCGCCCACGACCGAGGAGCCGGCCAGCCCGGCCTGAGCGCATACGAGTGAATCTTTTCCCACTTTGGAACCGTGACCGATCTGGACGAGATTATCGATTTTGGCGCCGTCTGCGATTTCGGTTTCGCCCACAGTCGCCCGGTCAACGCAGGCGTTGGCTTGTACGTCAACATGGCTTCCAATGCGGACCGGTCCCGATTGCGGGATCTTCTGCCAGTGACCGTCGCCGTCTTTGGCGAAGCCGAAGCCGTCCGATCCGATAATGGCGCCATTCTCAAGGGTGACATTGTTGCCCAAGGTGCAGTATTCGCGGACGACGGAATGGGCGTGCGCGAAGAAGTGATCTCCCACGACGACCCCTGGATAGAGGACGACATGCGGAAGGATGATGGCATCGTCGCCGATCTGAACTCCAGGTCCGATCACCGCGTAGGCCCCGATGTGGGCCCGTTGGCCAATCGTCGCCGAAGGATCGATGACGGCTGTGGAGTGGATGCCTGGAGGGTAGACCGGAGGCTGATAGAAGAAACCCAGTGTCTGCGCAAAGGCGAGGTACGGATTGGCCAGACGCAGGGTGGCCACGGGGAGATCGGGAAATTCGGCGTTGACAAGAATCGCCGCGGCACGAGTCTTATGCGCCAGCGCTGCATATTTGGGGTTGACGACAAAGGTTATCTCGGATGGGCCGGCTTCCTCGATACCCCGAACGCCGGAGATTTCCGTGTTGCCGTCACCACGTAATTCAGCGCCGAGCCTTGCGGCCAAGTCTGCCAACTTCATGCAAGCGATTGTAATGGACCGATGAATGCGCCGTACTGCAACGCGCCGCGCCGCAGGTGAGCAGACGGCGGGACAGCCCGGTTGGAAGCACAGGGGCCTCGCTATTCCGGTCCGGAATCAATGAGGAAGAGACCTGGCTGGTCGCTTGATGGCCCATGACGTCGACTGGATGGCTGCATTACTCCGAGGACAGTGAAGTCGCGAATGGCTGTGCGCGGAACGTAGATGCGCTGTGTGTTGGAGCGGGTATCGGGTGGGGTGAGCATGAGGCCGATGCCCTCGATGAGCGAGCGGTCATTGGCTGCCACTCCCTCGATATCGTCTCCGTCTTCCAGCGTGAGCTGCAACCAGACGCCGGTTATCCGAGGCCGGCTGAGGAAGCGGCGGCGCAGGAGCCGCTCGGGAGAGGCGAGGTCGGAGCCGCTGCGCCAGCCTTCGCCAGAGGCAGCCTCGCGGACATAGCAGATCCACTTGATCTCAGGCCACGCGATCTGCATCAATTTACCTGAAGGCAGCAGCAATTCGATATGGCTGGACCGGTCGGCGGGGTTGGCATCGGCGTAGCCAACGCACCAATCGCGTGACAACTTGCGTACGATCACGGGTTTACGCGCAGAGCTCACTCAAGATGGATTCTCGCATGGCCCCATTGCGCATCCGGGATATAAACCCAGCAGGATGTAGCCAAGCTGGTTACGGTATGATAGTGTGTTTTGGTTGCACGCCAAAATGTTAACTTTTCTAACCGTTGGCGCATCAGACACTTGAGAACAATCCGATGTGGAAATGACCCCCTCAGAAGGGGTAGAGAAAACAGGGAACAAGGAATGCCTGACTACATTTATTTGCTGGAAAATCGCTTGTTGCTGGTCCAGCAAAACGCCTTACGCACAGTACGGGATCTGGCCCGCGAAGCCCAGATGACCGTTTTTCTTGTTGGGGACGCTGTACGCGATCTGACCAGTGGGAATTCCGTTCGTGACCTGGAGATGGTCGTCCATGGAAACGCACTTGCCTTGAAATCAAAAATCACCGCCGCCGGCGGTCAAATCTGGGGCGAGGATGCGGCGTCGCGCACCCTCTTTCTCAATTTTCCGGGAAATGTCCGGCTGGATCTGACCAGCGCCAGCCGAATCGAATATCCAAAGCCAGGAAAACCGGTCTATCACTGGACAAGCATCCAGGAGCATCTGCGTTCGCGCGATTTCACCGTGAATGCCATGGCGATCTCGCTGAACGAGGGCTCCTATGGGTTACTGATGGACCCAGCCAACGGAGTTGCCGATATTGAAGCGCGGCTGCTGAGGCTCGTGAGCAACTACGGGTTCCTCAATAACCCGGCGTTCATGGTTCGTGTCACGCGGTTGAAAGCCCGGACTGGGGTTCGAGCTGGAAGAGCGCACTCAGACTCGTTACGAGAATGCCAAGAACGAAGACATCATCGACCATCTGTGCGAGCTGGAAGCGGACACGAACTCGAACAGATCGGCCATGAGGAAGATCCGGTGAAGGTGATGCAGGCTCTTGAAGCCGAGGGCTGGATGTCAGCATCTCTATCCTTCCTGGACCTCTGCCAAGGCGGATACCGACAAGCTAAAAGGGCTTCACGATTTTGCGGTTGAGTTGCAGATGCAGGGCGTGCATCCGGACATGTCGGCTGCTCAGATGCAATTGTTGACTGCCAAGCTGGCGCCGAAGGATCTGGCCGAGCTGAAGAAGAAGCTTTCGCGTCCAGGATTCGTGGAGCATTGGAATCGTCTGGACGCCCATGCGGCGGAGTTTGCGAAGGTTTTGCTGGCTAAAGACAATGCCGCGCCTTCGGCAACCTACAAGCTTTTCACGAGTTACCCTGCAGAAGCTATTCTTTGGCTTGGATTTACCAGCAAGCAGGCTGCGGTCAAAGAGAAATATGAGAACTTCCTGAAGGAATGGCCACAGGCCCGTCAGCGCGTTCCTTATGCTCTGATGGCTGAGATGCGGATCACGCCTGAACTGCCCGGTTACATCGAACTGGTAAAGACCATCTTCCTCCAATTGATCGACGGTGGCCTGACGACCAGCGAAGAGATGCGGGCGATGCTTGAGCCGCATTCTCCGCCGGCGCCTCCGCCAGCGGTAACGATCAAGCGGACTCGCGGAAAGCGTGGCGACGCGAAGAAGATTCAACTCGATGATGATGAGGAGTCTGATTCGCTTGGCGGCGACGACGATGAAGAGGACGAAGGCGATGAAGACCTTGACGGTCTAGATCTGGCCGGTGACGACATCGACCTCGGTAAAGACGGGGGGCGAGGCGGTGTTCCGGCGGTGGAGGATGAAGAAGCGGATGTTTTCGCCCGCGGTTCAGTAGGCGACGTCGAGCTTTCCTCCGATGACGACGACGGTGACCTGGACGAGGAAGAAGAAGGCGACGAGCCGGATGACGAGCCTCCAGCGCGCGGACGCAAGAGCGCGGCAAAGAAGGCGGTCAAGGTTAAGGCTAAGGCGCGTTCGGAGTCGCGGCGTGACGGATCGACGGCCATGGGCGCCGGCCTGAAGGCTCTGGCGATGAAGCTGGATCTAACAGAACCCAGCGATCCGGCGGACCTGGAGGAAGCAGATCCCATTCTGGAAACGGAGGATGAGCCGGAGAAAAAGCCGGCGTCCAAGTCCGCGGCAAAGAGCAAGCCTGCGAAGAAGGCCACCAAATCTGCGCCTGTAAAAGCGCCAGCAAAGGCCGCTGCGAAATCAGCGGCCAAACCGGCCAAGCCGCCGGCCAAGACTTCTGCGAAAACTCCAGCGAAGGCCGCTAAACCGGCCGCGAAATCTGCTAAGAAGCGATAGCGCAGATTTTCGTTTTCCGGGAGCGCGAGGCCCGTGTGAGCTGCGGCATGTTCGGGGAATCCTTCTTCTCTGATTGTGCTGATCACATGCATGCCATGGCTCGACTGTTTCTGCCTCCGTTTCTCCACCTCTCCGTCTTGGCTCGCTCTCACCTCGCCGTTCGCATATCGTTGATGTGACCACGCGATCGCTCGTGATGAGGATTTTCTGACTGCTCAGTTTCCGTCATCTATCGGGAATGCGTCTGGCCGCAGCCAGTTCCTAAAGACATGAAATCCAGGACACGTACGCAATTGCCGCAAAGTGAGCATTGCGTGTGGGTATGTGTTCGCATCGATCTGTCAGGAAGGAAGGAAATGAGGGAAGAACGATGACAGCCTTAAGTATGCCGCTCTTCGGAACCTGGCTTGACGCGCGGTGTTTTCGGCGTGTCTAGATAAACCTCGCCTTGAGGATGGCGGTTCGAGCGTCGATAGCGTACCTTGCTGAAAAAGCTACGCTGGCAATCGACACACTCCCAAGGAAAATAGCCGAACAGGTACATCACGCGGTGTTTCAAATCTTTCTTCCGTGCAATGCGTCGATTGGAGGTCGACCCGCAATTTGGGCACTCAGGATTCATGCCGGAGTCCTTTAATTTGATCATTTGGCATTACGAAATCGTTTGCCGCTTTATCTCTTGAAACACTCGACTGAAACAGCGTTGCATTGACGTAGACGGCAGATTAAGTCTTTGGGTTGCACGTGAGTTACCAAAGAATGCCGGGTCAAGGATAAGAATCTCTTGATCTTACCATCCGCAAATGGGATCGCGAGAATCTTCTCTGAATTACCGTAAAGATCGAAAGCTATCGGGTGGCAACGCTTTTGTTCTGCGGTCTGTCTCATCACCGATTTCCGTCTCAATTTTAGCCGCCACCCCGCATGTGATTTGTACCGCGTTTTCCTCAGGGAATCAAGTTCACAATCCGGTCCCCGGTCATGTACCGACTCTGTATAGCGCCTAGAATTGACAGTGTCATGCCCGAATTTACCCACCTTCATCTGCATACGGATTATTCGTTGCTCGACGGAGCCTGCGACGTCGACAAACTTGTTCGAACGTGTTGAGTCCATCGGCCAGAAGTCGGTGGCGATGACCGACCATGGCAACATCTATGGCGCGGTGCACTTTTTCGATGCAGCCAAGAAGAAGGGCATCAAGCCGATTCTCGGGCTGCGAACTCTACGTCTGCAAAAAGCGAGATCATCGCGCCGACCCTAGCGGAGACAAGTACAACCATCTGCTGGTGCTGGCTCAGAATGAAGAAGGCTACCGCAATCTGATTCGTATCACGTCGGAAGCTTCGGTGCATGGTTTCTACAAGAAGCCGCGCGTCAGCAAACAGTATCTCGCAGCTCATTCGAAGGGGTTGGTTGGCTTCTCGGGATGCTTGTCGGGAGAGCTCAGCGAGCAACTTCTCAAGGGCGATTACGATGCCGCACGCGCAACGGCGTTGCAATATCAGGACATCTTTGGGCAAGGCAATTTTTATCTTGAGATTCAGGATCAGGGACTGGAGCTGGAGAAGCGCATTCATGGAGATCTGTTCAAGCTCGAACGCGAACTGAGTATTCCGCTGGTGGCGACGAACGATTCGCATTATCTATGCGAAGACGACCACAAGCCGCATGACGTAATGCTCTGCGTGCAGACCGGCGCGAAGGTGCAGGATCGTGACCGCTTTCGCTTTGATGCCGACCAGTTCTACGTAAAGACCGGCGAGGAGATGGAGCGACTCTTTCCGGATCGGCTCGACATATTGCAGCGCACGCAGGAGATTGCCGAGCGCTGCAATCTGAAGCTGAACAAGGTCGACAATCCCTTTCCCGGAGTTCGCAGTTCCGGAAGGGCACACGATCGACAGCTACTTTGAGGAGATTTGCCGCCAGGGCCTTAAGAAGCGCGTGGATACCGCAGTCCAGAACCTGCAGGCGCGGGGCGTGCTGCGGACGCCGGTCCATGAGTATGAATCGCGCTTGAGCTATGAGATCGGCATCATCAAGCAGATGAAGTATTCCGGTTACTTCCTGATTGTGTGGGACTTTATCAAGTATGCGCGCGATCATGGGATTCCAGTGGGGCCGGGACGCGGTTCAGCGACCGGATCGCTGGTGGCTTATGCGATGGAGATCACCAACATCGATCCCATGCAGAACGTGCTGCTGTTCGAGCGGTTTCTCAATCCGGAGCGCGTGTCGATGCCGGATATCGACGTGGATTTCTGCATGAACCGGCGCGGCGAGGTAATCGACTACGTGACGCGCAAGTACGGCCGCGAGCAGGTGGCGCAGATCATCACATTTAACACCATGGCGGCGAAGGCTGCGATCAAGGACTGCGGCCGCGCGATGGATATGCCGTATGGCGATGTGGATCGCATTGCCAAGCTGATTCCGGCGACGGTTGGCATCACCATCGACAAGGCGCTCGAAGAGCAGCCGGAACTGGCCAAGATATACAACTCGGACGCGCAGGTTCGGGAGCTGATCGATACCGCCAAGCGGCTCGAGGGCCTGGTAAGAGGCTCGGGCGTTCATGCGTCGGCGGTGGTGATTGCGCCTCGGCCCTTGATCGATCTGGTGCCGATCAACCGGACCAAGAACGACGAAATTGTGACCGCCTACGACATGACGGCGGTTGAAAAGATGGGCCTGCTCAAGATGGACTTTCTTGGGCTGGCCACGCTTACGGTGATTACCGATTGTCTGAAGCTGATTGAGCAGACACGCGGCGAGACGCTGGATATCGATCTGGTTCCGCTGGATGATCCGGAGACATTCAAGAGGGTCTTTCATACCGCGCTGACGTCAGGCGTCTTTCAGTTTGAGTCGAGCGGAATGCGGGACATTTTGCGGCGGTACAAGCCCGACACGGTGGAGGAACTGACGGCGCTGAATGCGCTCTATCGGCCGGGGCCGATGGATATGATCGACGACTTTATCGAACGCAAGTGGGGCCGGAGCAAGGTGGAGTTCCTGCTGCCGGAGTTGGAGGGAATTCTCAAGGATTCGCTGGGCGTGATCGTCTACCAGGAGCAGGTGATGCGGATCGCCAACGTCCTGGCCAGCTACTCCCTGGGCGAGGCCGATCTGCTGCGGCGGGCGATGGGAAAGAAGAATGCCGAAGCGATGGCCGAGCAGCGGGACCGGTTTATGAGTGGTGCGGCTGCGCTGGGCCATCCCAAGGCGCCGGTGGCCGAGATCTTCGATCGGATGGCGAAGTTCTCAGGGTACGGCTTCAATAAGTCGCACTCGGCTGCGTATGCGCTGGTGGCTTACCAGACGGCGTATCTGAAGACGCACTATCCGGTGGAGTTTATGGCGGCGCTGCTGACGAGCGAAATCTCGAAGCCGGAGAACGTGGTCAAGTACATCCAGGAATGCAAGGAACTGGGCATTGGTGTCGAGCCGCCGGATGTCCGTGTCTCGGGTGCGTCGTTTACGCCGCATGGCGAACGCGATTCGCTTCGGGCTCACGGCTATCAAGAATGTCGGTGGCAATGCGATTGAATCGATTCTTGGGGCACGACGCGAGCTTGAGGCTAAGGGCGAGAACTTCACAAGCATCTGGGAGTTCTGCGAGAAGGTCGATCTGCGCCTGATGAACAAGCGGGTCATTGAATCGCTGATCAAAGCCGGAGCGCTGGACTCGATGGGCACGCGCGCACAGCTTACCGCCAGCGTCGATCGGGCGATGGAGCGTGCGCAGAAAGCACAGAAAGATGCGGAGCATGGCCAGCATGGACTCTTCGGCCTCTTCAGATGAAGCGCCTGCGAGGCGGCGGACGGCGTGACGATCTGCCCAACATTGCTGACTGGGACGAGCATCAGCGCCTGAATTCCGAAAAGGAGGTGCTGGGCTTCTTTGTTTCCGGGTCATCCGCTGGATAAATACGTGAGAAGCTGCGAAACCTGCCCGGCGTGATCGATACTGCTACGGCGCTCGAAATGAAACCATCGCCCGCGCCCGAGTGGGGTCAGCAGCGCGATCCGGGAGATGAGATTCAGGTGGCCGGTGTGCTGGTTGGCATGCGACCCCAGAAGAGTAAACGGACCGACAAGATGTACGCTCAAGGGCATCTTGAGGACGCGATGGGCAAGATAGAGGTGGTCTGTTTTCCGAAGGACTACGAGCGGCTTGCCGACAAGCTCAAGACAGAAGCTGCGGTGCTGGTGCGTGGCGCGCTGATTGGCGAAGAAGACTCGGCGCCGAAGATCTCGATCACCGGACTGCAGCCGCTTGATGAAGTGCAGGTGCGCCTGCCCACTGGTGTACGTCTCCGCTTGAATCTTGAATTGCGCAAGCGAGAGCTTTTCGCTTCGCTCAAGGCGCGTATGATGCCGCACCCGGACCCGGCAAGGTGATGATGCACCTTGAAAAGAAGGGCCAGTATGAGTGATCCTGGAGCCGGCAGAAGCGTCCGTTGCCGCGGATCGCGGCTGGATCGAGTCGGTGGAAGAGCTGCTGGGGCGCGGAGCGGTGCAGGTAGTCAGTTAGCCATCTGTGCGGAACGCTGAACACTAACGCCGACTGCGTCCCCAGGAAATCGGCGTTAGTGTTTTGTGTTCCTTTTTCGCAAAGCAGTCGTAAACGACCGGGCTCGCCGAATTCAGTGGCCGCCGGCAACGATGCGGAGCGCTTCCGCAAATTGCGGCCGCCGGGCATTCTCGGCGAGTCTGTGCCAGTGGACCTTGCCGTAGGTGATCTTCATCTGGCTATCTTCCATGTCGGCTTCACCGGTCCACACGCGACGGTGAAATTCATGAAAAGTGGGAACCTCTTCCTGCCAGCTCACCGCCGCGTCTCGAGATCCGAGCAGCAGATAGACCGTGGCATAGAAGATGTGCGCGAGCTGTTGCATCAGGAAGAATCGTGCAAGCTCGTATTGATCGGGAGACCTGCCAAAATATCCTTGAAGAAATATCATCTCCTCGTCCTGGCTGGCGGTAACGAAATTCGCGACCACGGCTAGTTCGGCGTAGCGATCGTTTAGAAAGGCCGCCTCCCAGTCGATCAGCCACACCTGTTTCCCGTCGAACAGGATGTTGCCCGGCCGCACAAGGTCATTGTGACTCGAGACCATCTCTGCATCGTGACGCGGGTAGACCACCGATATCTGTGAATACCAGCCGAAAAGCTGTTGCATTTCATTCTCAGGCAATAGTTTCGCTGCGCGAAAGGGCTCAATGAGCCGTGCTACGTCTGGTTCACCTCCGAGAAGGAAGGTGCAGGATGTGTTGAGATGATCTTCGCGGCCTGGAAACGAAGGCAGCGCATGCAGCGTCCTTAACACCTCCGGTAACTGGAGGGATGCTTTTTTCTGCGAGAGGGCAATAGATTCGACAAAGTCTGTTACGCATATACGATCACCGAGGCTCGTGTACCAGACTCTCGGCGCAAAGCCCGCGTCGGCGGCTGCGCGCATCGCCGTGAACTGGCATTCACATCCTGAATCACTGATGCGATCGATGATTCGAAGGAGATGAACCGGCCACCGACAGCGATGCGAAATACCATCGCTGATTTGCTCTTGCTGAGCAATCGTACGTCGTCGTATCGCGAGGTTTGAAAAGCTTCTTGAACGGCACGAGTTACTGACTCACTTTTTTCTTCGGGAATCATCAAAACTCCTTGGCATTTGCAGGCAAGGCCAAAGTTGCGGAAGAACGGCAACGAAGCCGCAGTTTGAGCGTTCTACCGCGCAGAAATGTCTCGAACGAAAGGCAGCATAGCTCTAATCGAAATTAAGAAACAGACTCGTTTTTTAAAAGGCCCTTTGCTATTCTGAAAATGGGGAGAAGCTTTTCCACCTTCACAGTCTCTTTTTGTATTGCGAGATTTGTCTCCCGTTCCCTGCAATTTTTCTCAGCTCAAGACGAGTCAGCAGCCACATGGCAACCGTATGTAAGACTGCCTGAGGACGGTGGGTACACTGTTGCTGCGACTCAAGCGTTTTCAAAAGCGCATTCTGCAAATCCATAAACGGGACAGGTAGACGATGCAATATCGCAAGTTGGGCGCTGGGCCGCTCAATGTGTCCGAGATTAGTTTTGGTACCTGGCTCACCTTTGGTGACTGGCTGCAGACGCGCAACTCGATCCGCTGTGTCCACGCTGCGCTCGATCTTGGAATCAATCTCTTCGATACGGCTAACATGTATGCGGCGGGCAGGGCGGAAAAAGTGCTCGGCAAGGCACTGCGCACTTCGGGCCATTCGCGGGACAAGTACCTGATCGCGACCAAGGTTTTCAATCCTGTGGGACGAGAACCCGACCGGGGGCTCTCCGCGGCGCAGGTTGCGAAGCAACTCGACCGGTCGCTCAAGCGGCTCGACATCGACTACATCGATCTCTATCAGTGCCATCGCTACGACAAAGATGTGCCGCTCGAAGAGACACTGGAAGCACTCGATCTCGCGGTGAAGTCGGGAAAAGTGCGCGCGATCGGCCTGAGCGAATGGCCGGCGGACAAGATTCACGCGGCGGCGGAACTGACCAGCGCGCACGGGTGGACCCCAATGACATCGAGCCAGCCGCAATACTCGCTACTGTGGCGCAAGCCGGAAGCCGAGGTCTTTGCCGCGTGCGCGAAGCATGGCCTTGGCAACATCGTCTACTCACCCCTTGCGCAAGGCGTGCTGACAGGAAAGTACCAGCCGGGCCAGAAGCCACCGAGGGGTAGCCGGGCGGCCAACAACAGGAAGAATCAGTTCATGGAGTCGAATGGCCGCCACTTTCGCAGTGACTTCCTTTTGGAAGCCGTGGCCACGCTGAATCCGATTGCTGCGGAACTCGGCATTACGATGACTCAGCTGGCGTTGGCCTGGGTTCTGCGCCGTCCAGAAGTGTCTTCGGCTATCGTTGGTGCGTCGCGGCCGGAGCAACTTGCCGGCAGCGCTGCGGCGAGCGGGGTGGTTCTGCCCACGGACGCGTTGGCCCGGATCGATGAAGCTCTCGAAACTGTCGTTCTGCGTTAAACGCACCTAGCGGCGATGCCCGGAAACTCGTATTCCTGCAATCATTTGTCGCTTTGAGCTCAGCCCCGTAGAATCGAAGAGGATCACTACGGCGTAGCGGTCCCAGGCATTACTGAACCTTCATGAGCGAAACGACCCATAGCAGTTCCCCTCAGGGTCAGCCGGGAACGCCGGCGTGGACCAAAGTTGAGCGCGCCAGGCACCCAAAGCGGCCTTATCCAATGGACTTCATCGAGCATCTCTTTACCGACTTCAGCGAGATACACGGAGATCGCGCCTTTGCCGACGATGAAGCCATAGCCTGCGGCATGGCCCGTTTCCATGGCCATGAGGTGCTGGTGATCGGCAACCGCAAAGGCGGCACGACCAAGGAGCGGGTACGCCGCAACTTTGGCATGCCGAATCCTGAGGGCTACCGCAAGGCGCTTCGCGCGATGAAGATTGCCGAGAAGTTCAACCGGCCGATCATCACTTTCATTGACTTGCCCGGTGCGTTTCCAGGACTCGGCGCGGAAGAGCGCGGACAGGCGGAGGCGATTGCCCGCAACCTGATTGTGATGGCTAAGCTGCGCGTGCCGACGATTGCCATCATCTCTGGCGAGGGTGGTTCTGGTGGCGCGTTGGCTCTTGCAGTGGCTGATCGCGTGCTCATCCTCGAGAATGCTCTGTACTTTGTGATTACTCCGGAGGCGTGCGCGGCCATTATGTGGCGCGATGCAGCGCATAAGGAACGCGCAGCTGAGGCGATGCGGATTACTGCGCAGGAGGTTAAGGAACTGGGCTGCGTAGACGACATCATTCCCGAACCCCCAACGGGCGCGCATGAGGATCGGGACGCCGCGGCTGAGTTATTCGATTCCTGCCTGCTCTATCACCTGGAGCAACTGTTGGCCATGCCGGAACGCGAGCGGTTGGAGCAGCGTCGGACCAAATTCCGCAACATCGCGCAGTTTTACACGGAAGTCTGAAGCATGCCGAGGACCTGCCAGATCGCGAAGCCAGGAGCGCGCGGATGACGACTGAGCCCGCGGGCACAGGTGGATCTGTGCCGCCACCTTTTGTTGCTCCACAAAATTTCGTTTCGGCACCGCCGCCGTTCCAGGCTACGCCTGCGACGCCACCTCCTTTTCCTACTCCGAAGGCGCCGCAATCGCGTAATGCAAAGGCCATTCGGCAATTCGGTCACTTTCTATTTGCAGTATTGTTTTTCTTCCTGGCCCGTTTGCTGGCGCGGCATGGAGCACGCGGCCTTGTTTCGGAAAACTGGGTTCCCCTGGTGGAACAGGCGATGTTTGCCTTTCTGTTGATCTTTGGTTTTGCAGGACTTGGTTTTTCTCTCGACCGGCAACTCACCCCCATCCGGGAGCAGGGACTGGGCATTCGCAAGGGCTGGATAAGCGAGATTGGCCTGGGTGTCGCCATTGGATGGGCCATCGCTGTTGTTTGCGTGTTGCCGCTGGTTTTCTTTGGGGGCATCGTCATTCACACCAGCTTCAGCCGTTTGGGTTTTGAATGGCTCTTTGCCGATGCGGCGTATTTTGTTCTTGCAGCCTTAACAGTCCAGGTTGCATATCGCGGATACGCCTTTCAGGCGGCCATCCGTGCCATGGGAGAGTTACCCGCGGCGCTGATGCTTGCAGTGCTGTACGGCATCGTGTCTGCTTCGCTGCAGGGGGCGGCCCGTGCGAGTATGGCTGTCTGCATCGCACTGGGACTGCTGCTCTCCATGTCGTATCTACGTACGCGGGCGCTCTGGCTGGCCTGGGGGATCCAGTTCGGCTGGGATGCTTCGCGAGCTCTTCTATTTGGCTTACCTGTTCGCAACGTCAGTACGCATTCGCCGCTGGTGCAGGCTTTCCCCATGACAAACCTGGCTCTGAGCGGCGGAAATTTCGGGCTGGACGGGAGTTGGTTTGCCTTTGTCGTGCTGCTGCTGTTCTTGCCAGTCGTCTATCGCGTCACACGCGATTTGAGCTTCGAGCACAACGCACCGGTGCTTCAGCCGGGCGGAATTCCCGTGGATCTCGACGCAGCGGCTCGCCGTCAGCATGAGTCTGTCATGGGCCCGGCTGAGCCGGAGGTGAAGCCGCTGGTGCAGATTCTCCCTGCAACTGCACCTCCTCCGATTCAGCCCTCAGTTTTACCATCGTATTCCGCACAAAGTTCGAATCCTCCAGCAGGTACCGTTTCGGAGAAGTAGTCTCCGCGGGAGTGGTCAGGTCAATCTGCCACGCACTGGGGCTTGCTTCTTGCCTGCAAACGGCGTTACGCTTTGGCGCAAGGTGTGAGCTTTCGGCGCACTCGCGTGGAGGACCGGCATGGCAGGGCACAAGCGGTTTCCTACACTCCCTCTCCTGATACTCTGTGGCGCCGCGGTTTCTTTGCCGGGGCGCTATGACACAGCGTTGGCGCAAAAGCAGATCGTCATCGTGAACACGCAGCCGACGGGCGGCATTGCGATTGATCGCCGTTATGCCCAGATTCAGCCGACCAAGGTAGATCTGTCCACCCAACCGATCGATGCTCGAGGGCACCAGGATCTGCTGCGCTCATTGACCGCTGAACAGGCCTTCGCGATGCGTCCTTTGCCCCGGGGCAAGAAGGGATTGACGATCGAAGCCAACGGCAAGCTCAATCCGGCGGGCATGGCTTATGTAAATCAGGTAAACGACCAGGGACTGTCCGTGAAGCCTGGCGGTCGCGTCGTGATCTCGAACCTCAGGATCGAGAAAGAGAAGATCGTCTTCGACATGAATGACGGCCCGGACCGGAAGCATGAGTTTCTGCGCCACGTCCAGATTGGCGTGGGCGGGTCGGACACGACCAACCCGGTCGTTCAGGATGATGGCACTGAGCCTACCGGTACACGGATCACGCTTACGTTTCAAAAATATGTGCCGGAGGTGACGCCTGCGCAGGTGAAGGCGTTGCTCGCCCCGCTCCTCTCCTTTGACATGAAGACGCCGGTACAGGCATATACGGATACGCTGCCGCCGCAGTTGAAGAAGGCGATTCTCGATCACCATGTGATGGTGGGCATGAACACGGACATGGTGCTTTATGCCCTGGGCCACCCGGATGACAAGTCGCGCGAAGTGGAAGGGCAGATGCCGTTCGAAGAGTGGATATACGGGCGTCCGCCGGAGGACGTAACGTTTGTTCGCATTAACGGGAATCGGGTGATTCGCGTGGAGATTGCGCGGACAGGCCAGCCGCTCGAAGTTTTTACCAGAGACGAGGTGGACGGCATGATGACGACCGGCGGCAGGCCGGTTATGGCGGAGGCCACACCGCAGCACACGGTTGAACTGGGCGATGTGCACCGCAATGCGGATACGCAAGCTCCGGCACCGCCCCCCACGCTGCGCAAACCGGGCGAGAAATTGCCGGACGATAAGGATTCCAATACCCCTGGAACCTTGAATCGCGAAGGACCGATGAAGCCCGTTATCTTTCCGAAAGATACGACCAACGACCCCGCGCACACCGTCGACGCGCATCCGGAAAAGAAGCAGGAAACTCCTGGCGCCGGTACGGCTTCCGATGCGAAGGATAAGGCGGGAACGGCTTCGGATACGAAGGATAGTAAACCCGCTACGGATCCCGCGAAAGATTCGAATAAGCCGGCACCGCGTCCGGACTATCATCCTGACTCCAACCCGCCGTCTTCGAATTTTTATTCGGCGAAACCACAGCCCTCAGCTTTTTTATAGCGACTAGCCCGATGCAGACACGAAAGGCCGGAGTGAGCGTAGACTCCGGCCCTTCTTCTGTGCGACAACGAGAGTTTAGCGCGTTCCCGCGCTGACAGGAGCAATCCCAACTACCATCTCCGTGCCTCCGTCAAGCTGAATATCTTTCTTGGCGCCAAGCAGGACTGTTGAGACGCGAGCCATTCTCGGGTCCTGCTGTCCCGGAGCGTTGTTTGCCAGTAGAACGCCCGGAACAGCTGTGGTTTGGATGGCGATTTGCCCGGATTTCGCGATAACCGTTCCAGCGGGAGGAGGGCCACCGGCGGCAGCGGCGTTGCTCTCTGTGTTGCCCGCGTTGGGAGTTACGCCACCCTGCGGCGCAGTGCCCACACCGGTCGCTCCGCGGTTCGGAGCAACCCCAGCACTGGCTGTACCTGGTGAAGTGCTGTTTCCTGCTCCAGGCATGGTAGAACCACCGACAGCCGAGGGAGCGCCCGCGACATCAGCGCTACCTGCAGGACTGATGGATTGAATTTGCGATTGAATCGGTAATGTCTGTCCTCCCGTTAATTCAATCTGATCTAACTTTAGAGCCACCTGAGAGTTGGTGCCCCCCTGGCTAGCCTGGACGCCAATTATGTGTCCCGTGAGCTTCGATCCTTTCGGGATCTCGGTGCCATCGGCCGTTTTCATCGTTGACCTGGTTTGAATCACAACGTCATCGCCGGCCTTGGCTGTCTTTGAATCAAGCTTGCTAACGAGTTCGCCGCTGACCGGACTCATTGGGGCGGTCGATGCCTCGGGACTCTGGTCCGCGGGACTCGGCACAGCGGGTGATTGTGCTGCAGGTTGCGGAGATGAGGGTTGCGGAGATGAAGACGGTTGCTGCGCCCAGAGAGGAGAACTCGCAAGGATGAAAAGCGCCTTGACGAGGGTTCCGGTTGCTTTCATGAAAAGTCCTCCATTGATAACCACACTTCCGCGTCAGGGCATCCAACGCGGTCGCTTCACTTTTGCAACTACAGTGCCAAAAAAGGAATTTCAAGCGTTGGTGACGTAAGAAGCTGGCTTTGCGTGAGTTAATGATCCAAGTTGGCGGGCGGTAGAAATAACCATCGTCGTCTCGACGGGTATTCTCTTCACGATCGAGTATTTCTTACCAAGTGAAAATTGCCTTCAACCCGGCTAGTTGGGTTTCACAAACCACCTTGTGTAAACTTGGAAGAGCGAGTCGATCGTTTCTCCTGCCAGCGGTAGTTCCCTTGAGAATGCACATTGGCAAGGGCCCGGAAAAGCAAGTCCGGGACTGGAGAAACTGTGGCCGCGCCGTTGAAGCCGCCCGACCATATGAATGGGGTGTGAGCAGAGACAAATTCAAAGGAGAGAAATCAGGATCCATGGCCAAGATTGCAAAAACAGGCGACCGCAAAAAAGCGATGGACACGTCGAAGTCAACCGACTGTCCCAAGTGCAGCAAACCGACCCGCATCGTTAAGCGCGTAAAGGATCGCGAGCGTGGTATCCCGGGCGGGATTTACATTGCATGCTCAGCATGTGAGTTTTACGAGAAGCTCTAAGCAACGCTGGAAATGACGAAACAGCCTGGCAATTGTGCCGGGCTGTTTTCTTTTGTGCGAGAGGCCGGAATCGTGCCTTGCTTCAGTTTCGCGATCAAAGGATGAGCTTGCGCGCGAGTTCCAGAATGGTGACTTCTGCCTGCTCCGCCGACAGTGAGTTCTCGACGAGGTTGTCGAAAAATTCAAAGGAAGTCAGTGCGACGAGGGCAGCTATCTTTTCCTTCGTATCACTAGAGGCTGGAACCCGCCTCATGATCCGGGTTGCGATCGCAGTCCTGCGCTGATTGCGCGCAGTGACGGCTGCGCCGAATTCCGGATCGATTGCAGCGATGCCATGAATGCGTCGGATGAGCAGGCGGTTCCTGGCCCAGAAGCCGCAGAAAATCCCCACGAAGCGTTGCAACATCGGGTCGGCCGAGGACTGCATCATGGCCTCGCGCATGCGATCCATGCCACCATCGAGTGCAATCACATCGAAGAGAGCTTCGAGCAGCGCGGTCTTCGTGCCAAAGAGATTGTGGATGGTCTGCCGGGTTAGGCCGCACTCCGCCGCCAGCGACGACATGGTGAACTGGCGAAAGCCGTTGGCCTCAAGCTGCGCCCGCGCGGCGCGCAGAATATCGGCGCGGCTCTTATCCATCTGCTCAAGCCGCTTGCCGAGCTCGTATGGGCGTCTGGTTTCTTCGGTCTTTTCGGTAGCCATTAAGACGATTGTATTTCGGTAAATTTAGATTGACAATATGTAAAACAAAATGTAAAGTCGGAAATGTCAGGCGACGACAGCATGCGTGCTGGAGCTCAGGGGGAAGTGAATGACAGTAGCGAGCGCCGATCGGCAGGCAGGAGTTTCGTGGGGGCATTTTCCGCTCGGTCTGCGCGTTGGCTTCTGGTTGTGCATGGTGATTGCCGTGGCGGTTGTGGTACGCAGGGCGGCTGTACTGATCGACCAACCCAGCACCCACGGACCGCAACAGCTGGTTGCACTGGATGCTTACTTCGCATCACACGCCGGCCTTACCTGGGTGCATATTCTCTGTGCATTGACGTTTGTGCTGCTGTTTCCGTTTCTCTTCTAGAAGCGGACAGCGAACTCGAAGCTGCTGCTGCGCTCGTTTTTTGCACTTGGATTTGTCGTAGGCGCGACGGCGTACGCGATGAGCGCCCATCCGGTGGGCGGGTGGCTTGAGCAGTCCGCTGTTCTCGTCTATGACACACTCTTTCTCGCGTGCCTGGCGACTGCGATGCTGCTGCACGGCCGAGGTGAAGCAGGGAAGGCACAGCCATGGATGCTGCGCGCGTTGGCGATCGTGCTTGGCATTGCGACTACGAGACCGGTGATGGGCGTCTTTTTCGCGACATCGCGGGCGACACATCTGACACCGCACCAATTCTTCGGCATTGCGTTCTGGATCGGCTTTTCGATCAACGCTATTGCGATGGAGTCGTGGATTCGCCTGCATCGAGCTTAGGAGGGAACTGGAATGAATACCGCAGTGGCTGTACCCGTACACAAAGGGCCGCACCCGGGCATGCTCGCTATTCTTTATATGGCATTGTTCTGCGCTGGGCTGTATCCGGTAACGGTTTTGTACAAACCGCCCGCCTGGCCGGGTCCGTGGGAGCAGGCTTCAACCATCCTTGCGTATTTTCAGGCTAACGGCGCGCGGGTTTTGTTCTGCATCGTGCTGCAGTTTGGAGCCATGGTCTGCCTTGGCCTGTTTACGGCGACGGTCGTGAGCCGTTTGCAATTTCTTGGGGCACGCGCGACCGGTACGTTCATTGCGCTACTGGGTGGATTTCTGGTGGTCGCCGATTCTTTTACCGGAACGATGGCTATGTGGGCGATGCTGCGGCCTTCGGTGATAGAGAATCCGGGGAGCGCGCTGGCACTCTACTATCTTGGCTATGGATTGGGCGGACCGGGTTTTTCGGTGCCGATGGGGCTGTTGATCGCTGGTGTCTCGGTCACGGCTGCGTTCATGAAGTTGCTGCCCAAATGGGTGATTATCCTTGGGCTCGTACTTGCGGCAGCCGGAGAGCTGAGCTGGCTGTATCTGGCTTTTCCGAAGCTGCTATTTCTGGTCCCACTGGTGCGCTTTCCAGGATTCATCTGGCTGATCGTTGTCGGATTTCTGTTGCCGAAGTCACGGAGCGCGGCGACAGGAGCAGCCGCATAGCTGCCGAAGATGGAATCACGCACAATCAGCGTAAGATCGGCGCTATTCGCCGAGCATGAGCCGCTGGATGCGTTGCGCCTTACCGGTCTTTGGATCGCAGGTGATGACTGCGGCGCACATCTTCGGGTTGCCGGTGGCGGCTTCAAACTTGCCCGGCATGCCGGTTAGGAAACGACTGAGCACAAGCTGGGTCTCGACGCCGATGACTGAGTCATACGGGCCGCTCATGCCCACGTCCGTTTGGTAGGCCGTGCCGCCGGGCAGGACCCGTTCATCGGCTGTGGGAATGTGCGTATGTGTGCCGACCACAGCGGTGACGCGGCCATCGAGATGCCAGCCTATGGCGACTTTCTCGCTGGTGGCCTCGGCGTGGAAGTCGATGAAGATGATGCGCGCGCCGCTGGACTGCCGAATGTTTTCGAGGATTTCGTCAGCGGCACGGAAGGGATCGTTGGTGCCGTTGATGAAAACCTTGCCCATGATGTTGATCACGGCATAAGGCGTGCCTTGATCCGGACCGGATTGGATGAGCCCCTGGTAGACACCGTAGCCCGGCAGACCCGCTTGCAGATTGGCTGGGCGCAGCACGCGGCGCGGTCGGTCGTCGCTGTCAGCCGGAACGGACTTCATGTAATCGATGAGCTCGCGCTTGTCCCAGACATGGTTGCCGGTGGTGATGACGTCGGCACCCCAGTCGAATATCTCTTCAGCCAGAGCGGGCGTTATGCCGAAGCCGCCCGCGGCGTTTTCACCGTTGATGATGGTGAGGTCAACGGCGAAGCGCTCGCGCACGTGGGGCAGATGCTCGCGCACAATGCGACGTCCTGCGCTGCCGAAGATGTCGCCTACGAAGAGGATGTTCATAGCAACAGACCAGCAGGCAGTGAACATTGAACAGCGGACAGCGAGCGGGCGGTCACGATTGAGCCTCGCTGTCTGACGCTTGTTTTTCCGGGCGCATGAGCGGGAACAGAATCACATCGCGGATGGATTTGGAGCCGGTGAGCAGCATGGTGAGACGGTCGATGCCGATGCCTTCGCCGCCCGTTGGAGGTAGGCCGTAAGCGAGAGCGCGGACGTAGTCCTCGTCCATCTGGTGGGCTTCGTCGTCGCCGCCGGCGCGCTGGGTTAGCTGGTCTTCGAAGCGCTTCTTCTGCTCGACGGGATCGTTAAGCTCGCTGAAGGCATTGCCTACTTCGAAGCCGCCGATGAAGAACTCGAAGCGCTCGACTACTTCTGGGTTTTCGGGGCTCTGCTTGGAGAGCGGAGAGACTGCAGTTGGGTAGTCATAGATGATGGTGGGCTGAAAGAGGTTGGGTTCGACAACCGCTTCAAACATTTCATAGATCGCCTTTCCGTCTTTAGGAAGAGCGAGCGTGCCACGATCCGATGGCCAGTATTGTTGAATGGCCTCACGCATTGTCAACCGTTGCCATTTCGACAAATCAATCGTGTGCCCATTGAACTCAACAACAGTCGTTCCATTCACTTCCTGCGCCACATACGCGATCAACTCTTCCGTCAACGTCATCAGATCGTGGTAGTTCGCATAAGCCTGATAAAACTCAAGCATCGTAAACTCGGGATTGTGCTGCGTGCTCACGCCCTCATTGCGGAAGTTGCGGTTGATCTCATAGACGCGGTCGATGCCGCCGACCACCAGCCGCTTCAGATAAAGCTCCGGCGCGATGCGCAGGTAGAGATCCATATCGAGCGCGTTGTGATGCGTGGTGAAGGGCCGTGCCGCCGCGCCGCCCGCGATGGGCTGCATCATCGGCGTTTCCACTTCGATGTATCCACGTTCATCGAAGAAACTGCGCACGGCCTTCAGAACGTTTGCCCGTTTGATGAAGACTTCTCGGGCTTCGAGATTGGTGAAGAGATCGACATAGCGCTGGCGATAGCGCACCTCTATGTCGGAAAGGCCGTGATACTTCTCCGGCAGCGCGAGCATCGCCTTCGACAGAAATGTGAGCGTCTCGACGTGAACGGTGAGCTCGCCGGTGCGGGTGCGGAAGAGATAGCCGGAGACGCCGATGTGGTCGCCCATGTCCAGAAGATTGTAAAGCGCAAAGCATTCCTCACCCACTGCATCCAGGCGGACGTAGATCTGCAACCGCTGGCCCTGCTGCTGCAGCGTGGCGAAGCCGGCCTTACCCTGCTGGCGGATGGTGATGATGCGTCCGGCCACGGCTACGCGCGGGCGCTCGGCGTCGGCGCGCTCGTTGAGCTGTTCGGCGGGGATGCTGTCCCATGTCGCTCGAATGTCCGCGATCGAGTCAGCCTGCTGGTTCTCCTCGGCAGGGAAGCGGTTGGGGTAGGCCGGCTGGCCGAGGGCTTCGATGGCTTTCAGTTTTTCCTGGCGGAGCACAAAAAGATTGCGCTCAAACTCCGACTCGAACACAGCGTTTCCTCGTGACTATTTACGTAAAAGTGCAACTGCCAGTATAGCGGCATGAGAACTCGTCCGCTCGCCGATCGGTGCGGTCGGGACTCGCGCGACTCCTTGCGATTGTGTATAACCGGATGGATGCCTGAGGATCGCAGAACAGAGGACAACCCGCGCAGCGGTGAGCGATGGAGCGCGAACTCCAGATCGCGTGGCCGTTCGGGTGCGACGAAAAGTCTGGCGCAGGCCGAGGAGCTGATGCAGATTGCCTTTGTGCTGCCCTGCGGCATGCTGCTGGGCTGGGGTGCGGGCTACGGAGTCGACAGGCTGCTGCACGCGCACTGGGCAACGGTGACGGGGTTGATCCTGGGAATTGTCCTCGGTATGGTCAGCGTGGTGAGGACGGCGATGCGTGCCATGCGAGCTCCCGGGACGGATAAATCAGGAACGGGCAACCGAGAAAAATGAGCGACAAAATGACGGACGCGGCGCAACATCCGATTCTGGAATTTACCGATGCCGATCTGGCGGCGATGCTGCGCCGGGTGGTGCGGCTGACGGCGGCGCTTGGTGTAGTGCTGTCGCTGGTGCTGTGGATCGTGTCAGGCTGGCAGACCGCGGCGCTCTTTGCCGTGGGCGCGGGGATATCTATAGGCAGCATCTACGAATGGGCGCGGCTGATCCGGGTGGTGACGGCGCGGCTTGACCGAATGAATCAGGGCTCCGCTGGAGATAGCGCGGCTGAGTCTGCCAACGCGCGCCGGGCAGGGCTGGGGCCGGTGGTGGTGGTCACGCTTTTCATGATGCGTCTCGTGATCGCGGGAGTCGCGATTTATGTTAGCCTGAAGTGTTTCCATGGCTCGCCAATCGCGCTGCTCTGCGGACTGGGCCTGGCATTGGCCGGGCTGGTTTGGGAAGCAGTGCAGGTTCTGCGGGGATAGCCCCCGATGACGGACAGGCCGTGCCTCAAGCCAAGTTTCTATTCAGGACGATTCGAACGATATGCATGACACGCTTGCACTTACCCGGCTGCTAAACCATCTGTTCGCCGGGCCTGTGGATTCTCTTTTGAACGCGATCGGCGTGCACCCGCTGCATCCCGAATCGCCGATTCACGACGCCTTTGCGCTGGAGTTACTGCTCGGCTTTCTAATGCTGGTCTTTTTCGTGATAGTCCGCGTGACCCTGAGCGTGGAGAAGCCGGGTGTACCGCAGCAATTTGCGGAGATGATGCACGAGTTCATCGGCGGCCAGGCGGAATCGATCATCGGGCACAACTACAGCCGGTTCCAGAGCTTTGTGACGATGATTTTCGTGTTCATCCTGTCGTGCAATCTGATCGGCCTGATTCCGGGGATCAACTCGCCGACAGAGCTGGAGGCGGTGACGCTGGCGCTGGCGACCGCGACATTTATCTACTACAACTACTACGGCATCAAGGAACAGGGCCTCTGGGGCTACATCAAGCATTTTGCAGGCCCAGTCTGGTGGCTGGCGCCGCTGATCTTCCCCATCGAGATCGTCTCGCACTTTGCCCGCATCATGTCGCTCTCTGTCCGTCTTTACGCGAATATGTTCGCTGGCGGACTGGTAACGCTGGTCTTCTTCTCGCTGGTGCCGATAGGCGTGCCGGTGGTCTTTCTCGGCCTGCACCTGCTGGTTTCGGTCGTCCAGGCGTTTGTGTTTACGCTGCTGGTCATGATTTACCTCGCTATCGCCACGGCACACGAACACTAGGACTCGGACTACCAGGAATTTAAGATTCCGCCGGAGAGCGCTTCTGCTCCGGGCAAACGGACGGTCTTGAGCGTGAGGGGGCCAGCTTGGTGAGCCTCAACCACCCACTGAAGGCTAATTTTTGTGAAGCTGGAGCACTATGCGGAAATTGCAGTACATTCTTATGACTTTGTCGGTCCTGTGCTTTGCCGTGCCGGCATTTGCGCAGACTGGCAGCGGAGTAGTTGACCTGGCGCCGATCGGCATCGGTGTGGGCCTGGCCATCGCGGCAGGGCTTTGCGGCATCGGCCAGGGCAAGGCGACGGCAAGCGCCGTCGAAGCACTGGCGCGGAACCCAGGGGCGCGTCCCGGCATCTTCATCTTCCTGATGCTCGGTCTGGCCTTTATCGAGTCCCTGACGCTGTTCACGCTGGTCATCATCTTCCTCAGGATTCCGGTCAAGTAAGTCGCCTGAGAGGTAAAATACCAATGCCCGGGAACTTCCCGGGCATTGGTGTTTTCAGACATCTCCATGGCTTCATCAAATGGATTACATGAATCCTGCTTCGTACAGAAAAGCAAAGACTTACATTAAATTGTTCCAATCCATCAATTCGTAATTTTGCTCTTGACTTGCTGATATCCGGCATTGTTTTCTTGACTCACTGAACCACATACCCCGT
This sequence comes from uncultured Acidobacteriota bacterium, assembly GCA_963720285.1. Lineage (GTDB taxonomy): Bacteria > Acidobacteriota > Terriglobia > Terriglobales > Acidobacteriaceae > Acidicapsa. The sequence continues at coordinate 254,174 of CAVREZ010000010.1, read as the reverse complement.
CCGTAAACAGGCGATTTGTCAGGCGGCTGTTTCGGCTGCGCTGTGACCGGAAAGCAGGTCTTGCCTGGGAAGGTCGGCTCGGCATTGAGGTCCCTAGTTCACGGGCCGCCGGGCAAGAGAATGCCAGAGACTGGTAACTGGCAACATCCCAAGCATCGCTGCGTTGCCGGCGGACCCCGGATGGCTTTATCCGGTCCGGAGAATCTCGCGTGAGCGGATTGCTTTGGGGGATGCGTGGTCAAACGTCTTGTGGATATTGTGCTGTCGGCGTCGCTTCTGCTGTTCTTCTCGCCGGTTCTTGCCTTTGCGGCACTGATGATCCGGCTGACGTCACCTGGACCGGCGATCTTTCGCCAGACGCGGGTGGGCCGGGACTTTCGGCCATTTAAGATTTTCAAGCTGCGGACCATGGCGCAGGGGCAGGCGGGGTTGGCCTACACGCTTGGCTGCGATCCGCGGATTACGCCGGTTGGCCGCTTTCTGCGGGAAGCAAAGATCGACGAGCTGCCGCAGCTTTGGAACGTGCTGCGTGGAGAAATGAGCCTGGTTGGGCCAAGGCCCGTGGTACCCGCAATCAGCGAGGAGTTTCGCGGGCATTACGAGCAACTGTTGCGCGTGCGCCCAGGACTGACCGACCCGGCCTCAATAAAGTATCGACGTGAAACACGGCTGTTGGCGTCGGTTCCGGACGATCAGCACTATTTCAAAAGGGTGGTGACGCCGGACAAGCTGCGCATCTCGGCCAGGTATCTTAAGCGCGCCAATTTCTGGACGGACGGCGCGACGATAGCGATGACTGCAGCGGTGTGTTGCTTCCCGGCGCTAAGCCGTATCTATGGGCTGCCGCCGTCCTGGCCAACAGGAGAAGAAAGCTCGGCAGAGCGCAGACGGAAACCGGATGCGGGGGATGACAGCTCGATCTTTTCGTATCCGCGGGCGCAACTTGAGGCTGTGGCGGAACAATCGGTCCACGGTACGGTATTACCGATCATTTCACCTATTTCTCCGGACTTTGTGGGGCAATCCACTTCGATCATGCCAAACTAGCGCGGTTCTCGGCTGTGGCAAAAGAGAGAGCGCGACTACGATGGAGCGGTGAGGCAGTCGAGCCAATCCGCGTCCTCCCTGTTTCTTCCGGATCTGCTCTATGCCCATGACGAGGGTAGGGCGAACGTGGGATTGCTGGTACGGGAGGGCGTCGTGGAGCGCGTGATCGCGCCCAACGCCGCGCCTGTTGGGACGCGCGTTGTTAGGCTGGCCGGCAAGGCGTTGCTGCCCGGCCTCGCGAACGCACATTCCCACACGTTTCAGCGGCTGTTTCGCGGGCGTGTGGAGGGTCGCGCCGTCGGTGGCGATTCGTTCTGGACCTGGCGCGTGCAGATGTATCGGGCGGCTAATTTCGTGTCGCCGGAAGATCTTTATGACGTGGCGAGGGCAACATTTCTGGAGATGGCTCGCGCTGGAATTACGGTGGTCGGCGAGTTTCATTACCTGCACCGCGATCCGGGTGGTCAACCGTACGCCGATCCGAACCTGCTGAGCAGGCAGGTAATTGCGGCGGCTCAGTCGGTGGGACTACGGATCTGTCTACTGCGCACCGCATATTTTCGGGCAGGCTTTGGCAGGCAGCCAGACGATGGGCAGCGCCGATTTTACGAATCGCCCAAAACATATATGAATAATCTTGAGGCGCTTGTGGCAGCTTATGCTGGCCAGCGGACGGTATCGGTCGGCGCGGCTCCGCACAGCATCCGCGCGGTTCCGGCGCAGGAAATGCAGCGGATTGCCGAGGCGGCAAGAGGCCGAATGCCGCTGCACCTGCACATCTCCGAGCAGCCGGCGGAAAACGACGCCTGCATCTCGGAGTATGGAGCGCCGCCGGTTTCGCTGCTGGCGGATCGTGGTGTGATCGCGGGCAATACAACACTGGTGCATGCGATTCACCTGACGGATGCGGAGTTCGGACGGGTGGCTCAGCTTGGAGCGACCATCTGCTCCTGCCCGACGACGGAGCGGAATCTGGGCGATGGGATTTTTCCGACAGATAAAGGCCGCGACTCTGGGCATTCCGGTAGCTTTTGGTTCCGACAGCCAGGCCCAGATCGACATTCTGGAAGACGCGCGCCAGTTGGAGTATCATCTGCGCCTGCGCGATCGGCAGCGCGGGGTGATTGACGGCGCAGCAGCTACAACGAAGGGTTGGCGCGGCGGTATGACTGGAGGTCTGCTCGATGCCGCGACCGCGAACGGCTATCGCGCGCTTGGTCTGCACGGCGGGCGCCTGGCTGTGGGCGAGCCGGCGGACTTTTTCACCGCTGACCTGAACGATCTTTCCGTTCTGGGAGCGGATGTGGAATCGCTGGCGCAGCAGACAGTATTCGCATTGGCTAAGTCTGCCGTGCGCGACGTGGTGGTTGCCGGAAAGGTGATTTTGCAGGATGGACGGCATCCGGCGGAGGAAGAGATCTTAGAACGCTACCGCGATGTACAACGGCGGTACGCCGAGACTTGTTAAGCAGGAGACTTGTGATGGCAGCAATGACGGATTCAGCTTTGACGGTGCGCGCGCCGCGTGGCAGCGTGCGGCGGTGCAAGGGCTGGCAGCAGGAGGCGGCGCTGCGCTGCCTGATGAACAATCTCGACCCTGAAGTGGCCGAACGGCCCGCGGACCTGGTGGTCTATGGCGGCATTGGCAAGGCGGCGCGCAACTGGGAGAGCTTTCACGCCATTGTGCGCGAGTTGGAGCAGCTGGGCGACGAGGAGACGCTGCTGGTGCAGTCGGGCAAGCCGGTGGCGGTGTTTCCAACGCACGACATGGCGCCGCGGGTGATCATCGCCAACTCCAACCTTGTCGGCCACTGGGCCAACTGGGAGCACTTTCACGAGCTCGACCGCAAGGGCCTGATGATGTACGGGCAGATGACCGCGGGGAGCTGGATCTACATCGGAACGCAGGGCATTTTGCAGGGGACTTTCCAGACTTTCGCGGCGCTGGCCGAGAAGCACTTCAACGGCTCGCTTAAGGGCAAGCTGGCAGTGACCGGCGGCAGTAGGCGGCATGGGCGGCGCACAGCCGCTGGCGGTAACGATGAACGACGGCGTTGTGCTGGCCATCGATGTTGACCGCAGCCGTATCGAGCGGCGCGTCGAAACCCGCTATTGCGACACGATTGCGAAGGATCTGGACGACGCGCTGGCGCTCTGCGAAACCGCGCGCCGCGAGGGCCGCGCTCTCTCGGTGGGACTGGTAGGGAACTGCGCCGAGGTGCTGCCGGAGATTGGTGCGAAGGGGCGTGGTGATCGATGTAGTTACGGATCAAACCGGCGCGCACGATCCGCTGAACGGCTATGTGCCGGCAGGCATGACGCTGGCAGAAGCAGCCGAATTGCGGCAGCGCGATACGGCGGAGTATGTGCGGCGCTCGACGGCTTCGATGGCTGTGCATGTGCAAGCCATGCTCGACTTGCAGCGCGCCGGAGCCATTGCGTTCGACTACGGAAATAATATCCGGAGGTTTGCGGCGGACGCCGGTTGCGAGCGCGCCTTCGACATTCCCGGATTTGTGCCGGAGTACATTCGTCCGCTCTTTTGTCAGGGCGCGGGGCCGTTCCGGTGGGTGGCGCTTTCGGGCGACCCGAAAGACATCGACCGCACGGATGAGCTGGCGCTGGAGCTTTTTCCGCAGAACGAGATTCTGCAACGCTGGATGCGGCTTGCGCGCGGTCGCTTCGCCTTTCAGGGACTGCCGGCGCGGATTTGCTGGCTTGGCTTGGGTGAGCGCGCCCGGATGGGCGAGGCGATGAACGAACTCGTGCGCAAGGGTGAGCTTTCGGCGCCTGTAGCCATCGGGCGCGATCATCTGGATACCGGCTCGGTCGCAAGTCCTTACCGCGAGACGGAGCGCATGCTGGATGGCTCGGATGCGGTTGCCGACTGGCCGATCTTGAATGCGCTGCTCAACACGGCGAGCGGGGCGACCTGGGTCAGCTTTCATCACGGCGGCGGTGTGGGCATGGGCTACTCGTTGCATGCGGGGCAGGTTACGGTTGCCGATGGGACGGACAACGCGGCGAAGCGTATCCGGCGCGTGCTGAATAATGATCCGGCGATCGGTGTCGTGCGCCATGCCGACGCGGGCTATGAGCTGGCGCAGCAGACGGCGCGCGAGAAAGGTCTCCACATGCCGATGGACAGCGGGCAGTGAACAGTGGACAGTGAAGAAATACGGTTGCCGGAAACAGCGGCGATCGCGGTCGTCAATATCGGCCAGCTTGTGACGATGTGCCGGTCCGGCGCGGCCGCGCATTGGCGCACGAGATGCGCGAACTGGGTCTTATCCGCGATGCGGTGTTGCTGGTGCGCGAAGGCCGCGTCGAAGCTGCGGGCGCATATACGGACCTTCGCGGCATGATCGGCCCGGAGACGCAGGTGATCGATGCTGGCGGGCGGCTGGTGACGCCTGGGTTTGTCGATGCGCATACGCACCTGGTCTTTGCCGGAAATCGCGCGGAAGAGTTTGAACGGCGTCTGGCGGGAACGACCTACCAGGAGATCGCGGCGGCAGGCGGTGGCATTCAGTCCACGGTGAAGCTGACCCGCGCGGCGAGCGAGGACGAACTGCTGGCGCAGGCGCGGCGGCATCGTGACTGGATGTTGCGGAGCGGCACGACGACCATCGAGGCAAAGTCTGGCTACGGTCTTGAGCGCGAAACAGAGCTGCGACAGTTGCGTGTGATTGCCCGGCTTGCCGCGGAAGGGCCTGCGCGGATGGTGCCGACGTTGCTTGCCGCGCACACGGTTCCGAAGGAATTTGCTGACCGGCGCGCTGAGTACGTGCGTTGGGTCGCGGAAGAATTGATTCCGGAAGTTGCCGCGCTCGGTTTCGCGCGGTACTGCGATGCGTTTTGCGACGATCACGCTTTCACGGTCGAAGAAACGCGGGTGGTGCTTGAGGCAGCAAAGAGACATGGTCTGGGCCTGCGGCTGCACTGCGAACAATTCCGGCCGGGAACGGGAGCCGATCTTGCAGCCGAGCTTGGCGCAGCTACCGCCGATCATCTGGAGACGGTCTGCGACGATACGCTCGAGCGGCTCAGGGCTGCCGGAGTGCTGCCGGTGCTGCTGCCGGCGTCGGTCTTTTGCCTTGGGCGAGAACAGTATCCTCCAGCGCGAAAGATGATCGAGATGGGTCTGCCGGTTGTGGTGGCGACGGATTTCAACCCCGGCTCGTCGCCCGCGCCATCGATGCTGTTTACTCTGTCGCTGGCTTCGATTGCGATGAAGATGCTGCCCGCCGAGGCGCTGACGGCTGTGACGGTGAACGCTGCATACAGCCTCGGACTGGGCGATGAGGTGGGATCGCTAGAGCCGGGCAAATCGGCAGATTTCGTGATCCACGAATGCGGGGATTATCGCGAACTTGCATACTACGTTGCAGCGCCTGCTCGTTTGCGCGTTTTCGTAAACGGTTCAGAGGTTATGCTGTGACTTCAATGCTTCCGGCTGAAATTCTGCGCGAGCTGGTGGCGATTCCGACGCCGTCGGCGGTTTCGAATCTTCCGCTGCAGCGCTGGGTAGCTGAGTTTCTCACGCGGTGCGGATGGCGGCCGAAGATCTTGGCGTACGACGATCCAGCAGGAGTCGAGAAGGCAAACCTGATCGCGTGGCCCGGCGCTGGAGAACAGCCGGAGCGGTTCGATTTTGCTTTCGTCTGCCATTCCGACACGGTGCCCTACGCTGTCAATTGGCCCGAGGCGCTGACTCTGCAGGAGCGAAGCGGGCGATTGCATGGCTGCGGTTCGTGCGATGTGAAGGGAGCGCTGGCGTGCTTTCTTGCAGCGCTCTCGCGCACGCGTGCGCACGACGTGCGGCCGGCGTGGGCGCTGATCCTTGACGGCCGATGAGGAGATCGGCTGCAAGGGGATGGAGCGGCTGCTGGCTTCCCGCGAACTTCGGATTGGTTCGGCTATCGTCAGCGAGCCGACTTCTCTGCGGGCAGGCATCGCGGGCAAAGGATATGGACTGGCGCGCGTAACTGCACGCGGCAGGGAAGCGCATTCTGCATTTCCAGCCCGGGGTGTTTCGGCGATCCTGGCCGCCGCGGAATTGATTGTCGAAATCGACAAGACATTCGGCAGGCACGAGAAGATGGCCGACATACTCTTCGATCCGCCGCGAACTACGTGGAATATCGGGACCATCGAAGGTGGCACGGCGAAGAACATCATCGCAGGAACCTGTTCGTTTCTTGTGGAGTGGCGACCGATCCCGGGAGAAGAGCCTGTTGTTTTGCTGGAGCGGCTGCGCGATGTGATCGCGGTGGTTCAACAGCGGCAGCCTGCGGTGCAATTCGAGGTGGAGTCTCTTCGCGCGGACGCAGGTTTTGCGCCAGCGACGAAAGGATTGCTGCAAAAACAACTTGGGGAGATGCTCGGAACCGATCCAACAGGAATCAGTTTTGGCTCAGAAGCGAGCCGTCTGGGGCAAGTTTCGGACGAAGTCATCGTGATCGGCCCGGGGGACATGCAGACGGCGCACAGCGACCGCGAGTGTGTGCCGATTTCTGAGCTGGAAACGTGGACCGGCGCCCTGGTCAAGCTATTGCAGCAGGCTCAGAGCGCCGATGATCGATAGAGTTTTTTAGACGAAAAGCGGTGCCAGTACCAGCGTTACAGTCGCCAACAGTTTGATCAGGACATGCAGGCTGGGGCCAGCCGTGTCCTTGAAGGGATCGCCGACGGTGTCGCCGACCACGGCGGCCTTGTGTGCGTCGGAGCCCTTGCCGCCGTAGTGGCCAGACTCGATATATTTCTTCGCGTTATCCCATGCGCCGCCGCCGTTGTTCATCAGCATGGCGAGCAGGATGCCGCTGATGGTGCCGACCATGAGGAAGGCCGCCACGGACTCCGCGCCGGAGAGGTTGATGAGGCCAGCCATGTTGGCGGGCAGGTCGATGCTGCTTCGCAGGTGAAAGCGAGGGCTGAGGTGCCGGAAGGAGACGCCGATGAGCACCGGCATGAGCACCGCGAGCGCGCCCGGCAAAATCATCTCCTTCAATGCCGCCCCGGTCACGATGTTGACGCAGCGGGCGTAGTCGGGTCGGCTGGTGCCCGACATGATGCCGGGGTTCTCCTTGAACTGGGCGCGGACGTCCTCTATTACCTTCTCGGCGGCCCTGCCCACGGCGCGGATCGCCATCGAGGAGAAGAGGTATGTCAGCATCGCTCCAAGCAGTGCGCCGACGAAGACGGGGATTCCGGCAAGGTTGATGTTGGAGAAATCCCAGCCCGGGGGGAGATGAAGGCCGGCACTCTCGACGCGGTGCTGAACAATTTGCTTAATGGTTTCAAGATAGGCTGAGAAAAGCAGGAAGGCTGCAAGCGACGCCGAACCGATGGCGTAGCCCTTGGTAAGCGCCTTGGTGGTGTTGCCTGCAGCATCCAGGCGGTCGGTGCGGTCGCGAACTTCGTGCGGCTGGTTGCTCATCTCGATAATGCCGCCCGCGTTATCGGTGATGGGCCCGAAAGTATCCATGGCCAGGATGTAGGCCGCACTCGACAGCATGCCCATGGTGGCGATGGCGGTGCCGTAAATACCCTTGGCGTATTCAGAGATGCCGGCAGCGTCTTCCAGGCCGCGTATGCCGCAGTAATAACTCAGCATCAGAGCCGCGCTGATAACGATGACTGGCAGCGCCGGCGTCTCCATGCCTACGGCAAGGCCGGTGATGATGTTGGTGGCAGGACCGGTGGTGCAGGCTTCGGCGATGGATTGCACCGGCCGGTAGCGTGTTTCCGTGTAGTACTCGGTTATTGAGACGAAGAGGAACGACGTGATAATGCCGACGATTCCGGCGCCCAGCAGCCACCAGCGGTCGTCGAGCAGGAAATGCACGCCCAGCGCAAAGCCAACCAGCGCCAGCAGGCTGGTGACGTAATAGCCGCGGTTGAGGGAGTGCATGGGATCATCGCTCTCTTTGCCGCCGACGACCGCGACTCCGATGATGGACGAGACAATGTTGATCGCGTGGACAATGAGCGGGAAGAGGATGCCCTTGATTCCGAAGACTGGGTACAAAGCCGCGCCGAGAATCATAGCGCCGACGCTTTCGGCGGCAGTGGACTCGAAGATATCGGCGCCACGGCCTGCGCAGTCGCCCACGTTGTCGCCGACCAGGTCGGCAATGACGGCCGGATTGCGCGGATCATCCTCGGGAATGCCCGCTTCGACTTTGCCGACGAGATCGGCCCCCACGTCGGCGGCTTTGGTGTAGATGCCACCGCCAAGCTGGGCGAAGAGCGCTACCAGAGAAGCACCGAATCCGAAACCCACAAGCTGGTACACGACCGCCTGCGGCTGGTTCAGACCACCGAAGAGCAGGAACAGAGACCCGATACCGAGCAGGGCAAGGCCGATGACAATCAGGCCGGTGACTGCGCCGCCGTGCAGGGCGAGTTGCAGTGCGCGGGTCAGGCTGGTGCGCGCCGCGGCGGCCGAGCGCAGGTTGGCGCGGATGGAAACGAACATGCCGGTGTAGCCGGAGATCCCGGAACACGCCGCCCCCACCAGGAAGCCGATAACGACCCGGAAGGCCATCGGCTGTGTCGGTCCGTACATCCAGTAGCCGGCGAACAGGACGATGGCGATGGCAAGGGCCATTAAGGCGATCGTCTTATATTGGCGGCCCATGAAGGCTTGAGCGCCTTCTCGAATAGCGCGTGCGATGTGCTGCATCTCGGGCGAACCCTGATCGGAAGCCAGAACCGAGCGCGCAAAGAAAAACGCGGCTACCAGAGCTAAGACCCCGATAGCAAGTGCAATCCATAGATAGAGAGTGTCATTGCCTGAAACGCTGCTGGGGAGTGGATCTGCCAGCATGGCAAGTGCAGTGTTGAAGACGGACATTCGAAGGTTTGCCTCCTGAACTGTTGGTGGCGGGCTGGCTGTAAAGCGGAGCCAGAACAAGGCGTATGTGGACGTCCGAACGGGGCCCAATTTTCACGGAAAAGAGAAATCAACTTGTGATCCCGCCAGGTCATTGCAGTACGACGAATAGAAACACGGCAGCAATTGGGTCGTCAATACACCCCGGCACAGTTATGGGAACTGGACGGTCGGGAGAGCAATTTCGGACGTCTTTTCCACCGGCGATCAGATTGATACAATCGACAAGGTTTAGGCTGTTTACCGGGCTTCGCCGAAGCGGGGCCGTTGGCCGGAGGTGCGAGGATGGGCCGTGGAACGTCAAGTTCAAAAGAAGCAAGGCAGGCTGGCGCTCCGGGCACGAATGGATCGGGCCTCGCGACGCTTTCAGCCGATCCGGCGTCCGGTACGATGACGGAGGGCCGCCTTAGTCCCGCGGAACTGCTTGAGTTCTACAAGCTGATGTACGAATCGCGGCGGATCGACGACCGCGAGATTCTTCTCAAACGGCAACAGAAGATATTTTTCCAGGTCTCGGCGGCGGGGCATGAGGCCCTTCAGGCAGCGATGGGCAAGGCCCTGCGGAGCGGCTACGACTGGGTGGTGCCGTATTATCGCGACCGGACGCTATGCCTGGCTCTCGGGCGTTACCGCTGAGGATATGTTTTTGCAGGCGGTTGGCGCGAGCACGGACCCAGCGAGCGGCGGCCGGCAGATGCCGAATCACTGGAGCAGCCCGGAGCTGCACATCGTCAGCACGTCTTCATCGACCGCGACCCAGGTGCTGCACGCGGTTGGATGCGCCGAGGCGGGGCGATTTCTTGCCCATAACCCGGATGCAGCTGGGAAGGGAACGGGGGATTACCGAGCCTTCCGCGATATTTCTTTCCATGCCGATGAAGTGGTGCTGACCACTATCGGTGAGGGATCAACCTCGCAGGGTGAGTTCTGGGAGGCGCTGAACACAGCCTCGAACCTCAAACTGCCGGTTATTTTTTGCGTGGAAGACAATGGCTACGCGATCTCGGTTCCGGTGGAAACAAATACGGCCGGTGGAAACATCTCACGGCTGGTAGCCAACTTCCCCAACTTCTACTTCGCCGAAGTGGACGGAACCGATCCCGAGGCAAGCTACTTTGCCATGAAAGCGGCGGTAGAGCATTGCCGCGCGGGCAAGGGGCCGGCGTTCGTACACGGCCACTGCGTTCGGATTTATTCGCATTCATTCTCCGACGACGATAAGGGCTATCGCACGGCCGAGGAACGCAATACAGACACGATGCGCGACCCGCTGCACATGCTGCAGATGCGTCTGTTGCGCGACGGGATACTGAGCACCGAGTGAGTTGACCGATCTGGAAGAGCGCATCGACGCCGAGGTTGCCGCTGCAGCCGAGCGTGCGCTGGCGGCGCCGCTTCCGGCTGTCGCGAGCATTCCGAAGCATATTTACTCGGAAGACTTCGATCCTACGCGGTCCGAGCTTCGAAACGACGCCGGGCAGACCGCATATGGAGGATTCCGGCAATAAGGAGCGCATCGCCGAGCGAACGATGGCGGACCTGATCAACGTCTGTCTGCGCGACGAGATGCGACGCGATCCACGCATCGTGGTCTATGGTGAGGATGTCGCCGATGCGACACGCATTGAAGTACTCCAGGAATCGAAGGGGAAAGGCGGTGTCTTCAAGCTCACCGCAGGGTTGCAGACAGAGTTCGGGGCTGAGCGCGTTTTTAATTCACCGCTGGCCGAGGCGAACATCGTGGGCCGGGCGATTGGCTTTGCGGTACGGGGCATGAAGCCGGTGGTGGAGATTCAGTTTTTCGATTACATCTGGCCGGCAACCCACCAGATCCGAAATGAGCTGGCGGTGATGCGCTGGCGGTCCAACGGCGGGTTTGCGTCACCTGTCGTGATTCGCGTGCCCATCGGGGGCTACCTGACCGGCGGCTCCATCTATCATTCTCAGTGCGGAGAGTCGATATTCACGCATATCCCAGGCCTGCGGGTGGTCTTCCCGTCCAATGCGCTCGACGCTAACGGACTGCTGCGAACGGCGATTCGCTGCGACGATCCGGTGCTGTTCCTGGAGCATAAGCGGCTCTACCGGGAGCCGTACGGCCGCGCGCCCTATCCGGGACCGGACTACATGATTCCCTTCGGCAAAGCGGCCATAACCCGGCCCGGAACGGACGTCACGATCGTGACCTATGGCGCGCTTGTGCCTCGCGCTTTGCAGGCAGCCAAGCGTGCAGAGCAGATGCACGGCATCTCAACCGAAGTGATTGATCTGCGCACGTTGAGCCCGTACGACTGGGAGGCAATTGCGACTTCAGTCAAGAAAACCAGCCGCGTCATCGTGGCTTATGAGGATGTGAAGAGCTGGGGATACGGTGCGGAAATCGCAGCCCGCATCGCGGACGAGCTCTTCGAGGATCTCGACGCCCCGGTAAAACGCGTGGCCGCGATGGACTCGTTCGTCGCGTATCAGCCCATTCTCGAGGATGCGATTCTGCCTCAGCCGGACGATCTGCTGAAGGCCATCACGGAGCTGAAGGCGTTCTGAGTGAGACGGATGGGGCGGTCGGTCTTGGTATTCTGACGGCAGCTGCCGCGGCCGCTCCAAACTCCTTATCCCGAACCGATTAGTGGACTGTGAACGTCCGCCCTAACCTATCGTGCAGAAGAGCGTTTGCCAGGAGACCGCTTGCATCCAGACCAGACGGTTACCCCCGACCCGTCCGTTCGCCCTGACCTCTCCGTCCGTAAAGTATTGATCTATCGGCTCGGTTCACTCGGCGACACGGTTGTCGCGCTGCCATGCTTTCATCTCATCGAGCGCAAGTTTCCCAACGCCGAGCGACGGCTGCTGACGAATTTTCCCATTCATGCGAAAGCCCCTGCGTCGGCGGCCGTGCTGGGTGACTCAGGCCTGGTTCATGGATACATGCGCTATACGGTGGGCACCCGCAGCCCGAGTGAGTTGCTCAAGCTGGCGCTCGAAATCCGGCGCTTCAAGCCCGATGTGCTGGTGTACCTGATGCCTATGCGCCCGGCCAGACACGTCCAGCGGGACAAGTGGTTTCTCCGGGTAGCATGTGGCGTTCGTCGAATGATCGGATTGCCCGAAACCAAAGATTTGCTTCGGATCCAGGACTCGGAAACGGGGATGTATCAGTCGGAAGCGGTGCGGCTAGCCCTGACCGTCAAGGCGCTGGGAGACGCAGGTATTGACGAGCTGGAAAATTGGTCTCTTCAACTGACTGACGCCGAGCGCGCAAAGGCCAGCACGGCCCTGGGAGAGCTTGCGGGTAAGCCAATCGTCGTATGCGGTCCCGGAACAAAGATGCAGGCGAAAGACTGGGGCGAAGAAAACTGGCGATCGCTACTTGGGAAACTTTCCGCTGCCTATTCAGGTTTCGGTCTGGCGTTGATCGGAGCAAAAGAGGACTCTCAGGTCAGTGAGTACGCAGCGGGGGCATGGCTTGGTCCCAAGGTCAACCTGTGCGGTGTATTGAGCCCACGTGAGACAGCCGCGGTCTTCGAGCATGCCGCGGTATTTCTCGGGCCAGACTCCGGGCCTATGCATCTGGCTGCATGCGCAGGGGTACCCTGTGTCATCGCTTTCGCGGCTCGTGGCTTACCGGGAGTGTGGTATCCGGCGGGCTCGCAACATCGCATCATTTACCATAAAGTTGACTGCTTCGGATGTAATCTCGAGACCTGCATCAAGCAGGGCCGGAAATGCCTTACTTCCATTACTGTCGATGAGATGGCGGACGCAGTTACGGCCGTGCTCGCGAAGAAAACACAGACGCACTGAACTGATCCCGTTCGCTCGTGTTCCTGTAGATCTCGCCTAACTGCACCAGCATGGAAAACAGAAGGAGAAAATCCCCCAATGTACATCGTCACCGGCGGCGCGGGCTTCATCGGCAGCAATCTTGTCCATGAACTGAATGCGCACGGCATTACCGACATTCTCATCGTCGACAATTTCGCGAATGCCAGGAAGTTTCTGAATCTGCACGGCGCGCGTTATGTCGATTACGTGGACAAGCGGGAGTTTCGCCGCATCCTGAAAGAGTCGCCCGGCTCGCTTGGCAAGACGGAAGCGATTCTGCACCAGGGCGCGTGCTCCAACACGCTTGAAGACGACGGCGTGTACATGATGGACAACAACTTCACATACACGAAAGAAGTGCTGAACTACGCACTCTCCGTGGGTGCTCCTCTGGTTCTTGCGTCGACAGCCGCCGTCTACGGGCTCAGCGGCCCGGGCAGATTCACGTTGACGCTCGAAAACGAGCGGCCGCTGAATATCTACGGCTTCTCAAAGCTCGCCTTCGATCATTACTTCCGAAACCAGCTTCGAATGGACCACATCCCCAGCACGGTCGTAGGGCTGCGCTACTTCAATGTCTACGGACCGCGTGAGCAGCACAAGGGGCGCATGGCCTCCGTCATACACCACTTCACTAAGCAGATGAGGGAGCAGGGCAAGGTCCGTCTATTCGGAGGAACCGGTGGCTACGGTGATGGCGAACAGCGCCGTGACTTTGTTTATGTCCGCGATCTGGCGAGGCTCAACATGTTTTTTGCGCAGATCGGCCCTTACGCGCCCAAGCCCGGCGAACAGCCGAAGGTATATCGCGGTCTGGCAAACGCAGGAAACGGAAAAAGCCGCACCTTCAACGACGTAGCGCGAGCGTTGATGGCCGTGCATGGCGAGTGCCCGATCGAGTACATTCCTTTTCCGGCCGATCTCGAAGGACGCTACCAGCATTACACGGAGGCGGATCTTGCAGCCTTGCGCGAACTGGGATACTCCGGGCCGATGACGGAGCTGGAAGAGGGAATCATCGAAACTTACGCAACCCTTCGTGAGATCGGCGAATAGCCCCTGTCAGGGGCGAGCGAGCAGGTAGTGGACGGCTTCGGGCAATGTAGCGAAAGTGGCGTCCGCGAGAGCCGCGCCTTTCTCGGAGCCTGGTTTACGGTGAGCCTGGGCATCCGCGTCGCCCTCGAGGAAGATCGCCGGCATACCCAGGTTTCGCGCGAATTCAATATCGGACGCAGAGTCGCCGATCATGATGCTAGTGATAGCTTCGATCTCCGAAAACTGAGTCTTTGCCTTGTCGAAAAGACCGGGCAGGGGCTTGCGGCAATCGCACTGCCGCTTGTCATGCGGGCAGAAATAGAAGCCGTCGATCTTCGCGCCATAAGGAGCCAACACGTGATTGAGCTGCTCGTGAATCGCGTCTACATCGGCGGTGGTGTAGAGGCCCAGAGCGATGCCGCGCTGATTGGAAAGCACGAGAATGCGAAGGCCAGCCTGGTTCAATTGCGCGATCGCTTCGGGAACTCCGGGAAGTAGAGCGAATTCTGCCCATCGGGTCACATACTTACCTTCCGGCATCTTGCGGTTGATCACTCCATCCCGGTCCAGAAATACGGTGCGGACCCGTGTACGAAAGTCAGGTACAGATGTTTCGTCAATGGATCTCTGTCCGGAATAGGCTATCGGCGGATTCGTCACCCGGTTATAATACAAGCTATACGTTGATGTCGTCTGGCTGGGCTGCTGCATGGTCCAGGCCGGTTCAACTCGAAACTTTACGAACAGGCGGCCCGAGCAGCGGCCCACTTCCGTTCCGCATCTCCCCCGGGATGCGAGGCAAAGGAGCGCATGGCGAACCATCCGCATCGGGAGTCCGTTTTCGGCAAAGGCATCGCCGATCATCTCGAACTGATCGAGACTCTTCATGACCAGCAGGAGTTGCTGGAGGAGATTGCAAAGTCGATGGCTGCGGCCCTGCATCGCGGCAACCAGATTTTCTGGTGCGGCAATGGTGGCAGCGCCGGCGACTCGCAGCATCTGGCCGCTGAGATCGTAGGCCGCTTTCGTCGTGAGCGCCGCGGCCTGCCCTCGATCGCTCTCACGACCGATACCTCGATTCTCACCTCGGTCGCCAACGATTATGGCTATGAAGCCGTCTTCGCCCGCCAGATCGAGGCCCTCGGCAACGAAGGCGATGTGCTCGTAGGCATTTCAACCTCCGGCAACAGCCACAACGTGGTCTGCGCGCTGCAGGCAGCCCGCGCGCGCAACATCGCCACTGTCGCCTTTACCGGAGAGGGCGGAGGACGCATGGCGCCACTCGCGGATTATCTCTTTGCGGTTCCATCGCGCGACACAGCCCGCGTGCAGGAGGCGCACATGCTTGCCGGACATATGCTCTGCGACTGGATCGAGCTGGATTGGGTTGCTACTGAGGCGGAACGTGCCGAAGCATCCAACATAGTCGCAAAGTAGAAAGCCGGACATCCGCAGGTCCGACAGTTGAAGGAATAACTTCTTGCACCAAGGGGACAGGAGCCCCAGGACACGGAATGATCGAACAGCTTCACGCCGTCATACACAAGATTGAGCAGGAGTGGCCCACGAAGCGGCTGCTTGTGCTCGGCGATGTCATGCTCGATAAGTACATCTGGGGCGACGTCGGCCGCATTTCGCCGGAAGCGCCGGTGCCTGTCGTCAGGGCTACGCATCAGAGTCAACAGCCCGGTGGCGCCGCTAACGTAGCGATGAACCTTGCCAAGCTCGGTGCCGCTGTTTCGCTGGTAGGATTTACGGGCGGCGACGACGATGAGCGATTGCTGGTCGCATGCGTGCAGGAATACGGCATCAAAGAGGCGTTCGTTTCCTGCGACGGTTTTCCGACCATCACGAAGACTCGCATCGTTGGCGGTCGTCAGCAGATGCTTCGTCTTGATAGCGAAAATCTTGGCCAGCGCACCCAGGCCGATCACGGCAGGCTGCTCGAACGTGCTCTCGAAGAACTGCCCAAATGCGATGCCGTGGTGCTCTCGGATTATGCCAAGGGTGTGTTGATCCCCGAACTCTGTCAGGCCGTCATACATGCAGCGCGGCAGCTTGGGATCCCCGTGCTGGTCGATCCTAAGACCGCCGATTTTACCCGCTATAAGGGAGCGACGACTGTTTGCCCGAATCTGAGTGAGCTGTCCGTTGCCTCCCGCGAAGATACACGTAATCTCGATGCGATGCTGGCGGCGGGCGAACGCATGGTCACAGACTTCGATCTTGAATATCTGACGGTGACATTGAGTGAGAAGGGAATCGCGGTCCTGCGCCCCGGCAATCGCTTCCTTGCGCCTGCTCAGGCGCGTCAGGTCTTCGATGTTTCCGGTGCCGGAGACACCGTGATCGCGGTCCTGGCGCTGGGCCTCGCGTCTGGCTTGACGATTGAGCCTTCGGTCCAGCTTGCGAACATCGCCGCCGGCATCGTCGTGGGCAAGGTCGGCACCGTGCCGGTTGAGAAACACGAACTGCTGGCGGCGCTTGCCCCTGACATTGCGCTGCACGCCGAGGACAAGGTGCTGACTCGCGATGAATTGCAGCGACGCGTGGCCGTGTGGCGAGCCAACGGCGAGCGTGTTGTCTTCACCAATGGATGCTTCGACCTGATTCATGTCGGCCACATCAGTGTGCTTGAGCAATCACGTCGCCTGGGCGACCGGCTAATCGTTGCCATCAACAGCGACGAATCCGTCGCGTGCTTGAAGGGTCCCAACCGCCCTGTTGTCGGTGAAAATGAGCGTGCCCGCGTGCTGGCTGCGCTCGCCTCTGTCGATGCCGTGAGCATCTTCGGTGAGCCTACGCCTCTTGAGCTGATCTTTGCGACGCGGCCCGACGTGATCGTCAAAGGCGGCGATTACAACGAAGACACCGTGGTCGGCGCAAAGGAAGTGAAATCGTGGGGTGGCAAGGTGGCGATCGTGCCTACGGTCGAAGGCCATTCGACCACGCGGTTGATTCAGCGTTCTCTGGCTGGTACTGAGAGCTAGTGTTGCGATGAGGCTGCCGGCGTCAGTTCGTCGAGCCATTGGCTGACTTCGGTGACGAAATTCAGGTTCGAGGTCATCGGCGTGCGCAAAACCACCGACATCTTCCGGGAGCGCGCAAGCTGATAAGCGGCAGGCGGTTCGGCTTCCGCTGCGCCGGATTGCGGAATGAGCCAGAGAGACGGTGTCGCCAGTTCTGCGGCCGCGGCGGAGAGATCGTAACGATCCTTTACAAGCCAGTGCGCCGGAACCACGTGGCTTCTGCGATCCGAGAAGACCGATTGCATCGGATCGCTCGCCGGATCGGCAAGAATGACACCGGCTATCTTTGACGAAGGCTGCAGGGACAGTTCTGCGGCGACAGTAGCTCCAAGGTCTTCACCATAGACCACGATGGACGAAGCGGCAATGTGGCGTGATTGCTTCAGATAGCTGAGCGATGCGTTTGAGTCTTCAAGCAGATGGGCCTCGCTGGGCCCGCCCGCCGCGCTCTGCCCGTATCCGCGATAGTCGATTGCAAACACATTCACGCCGAGGCGATGCAGAGCCGCCAGCGTGTCGATATCGCTGCTCAGGTCGCCATCGGCTCCATGCAGATACAGCATCGTAAAACGCGCGGCAGGAGAAGGAATCCACCAGCCTGTGAGCTGCGTATCTCCCGATTCGGTCACCCAGAAGCGCACCGGCTCAAAGGCCAGCTCCGCGCTCGCTGGAGTTCGCGCAATGGCCTTTTGCGGGTGATACAGCAACTGCCAGCTGCCCTGCCAGTAGAGTAGGCATAGCGCTATCCACGCGCAGGCGGCGCATGCAACCAGCACGACGGCGAGGGCCGACAGCAGCCACTTTGCGGACACGTTGGGGAACGTCGCCGCGGGCTGTTGCTGCATCTCATGCAGCGCCTTGGTGAAGGCGGTCGGACGCGGCTCTGGATGTTGCGCGGCTTTTTGCCGGGATCGTTTTGCTTTCGACATATTTCGGTGACTGGTTAACGCAGGTGGCGAAGAAAACCACCTGACTTGATCCTATCGCGTCCGGTACTATGAGTTTTCCGAGGGAGTATGTATGCCAGAGATGATAAGAGTCTGCAACGAAAGCGACCTGCCAGCCGAGGGTCAAGTCTGCGAGGCCGCCGACGGCAATTTGTGCGTCGCCCGTGTGAATGGTGAGATCGCAGTACTCAGTAACATTTGTCCGCATGAGGAGGGACCTCTTGGCCAGGGCATGATTGAAAACGGCCGTGTTGTGTGTCCTTTTCATGGATGGGCATTTGATGTGAAGACTGGAGAGGCCGAACACAATCCGAGCGAGCATGCACGGGTGTTTCCCTGCGAAGTTCGCGACGGAGCCCTGTATGTGCTTCCGGTTCCGATCTCAAATTGAATACGGGCTTTCAGCGAACACGCAGAGTTCTATCGCCTGTTGAATTGAATGAGCTCACCGGAATGACGAGCTGATCAAATTAACCTTTCACTCAGACGTTCTGCGATAGCCGCATACGAGTCATTCGTCCTGGAGCAGTCGAGTGCCTTGCTGGGTGCCTGTTCCTGAAGTGTGCCTCGGCACGGTAGGATGACCGTCCTGCCTTGTTCTACACGATGCTGCGCACGCCCGGAATCCGCACAACAGGGTCAGAGATCAGCCAGCAGGCGGCGCATGTCAGCGTGCCGGTTACGCCAAACTTGATGAGGGCTGGCGCGGTCCAATGCCAGAACAGAAGGCTGATGCCGACCAGAATCGGCGGGTGAATGATGTAAACCGCATAGGCGCGGCGATTAAGCCAATCCCACAGCGGTGAGGGCCGGTTCATATGGCGCCGGAAGAGAAGCAGCCACGCACCCATGAGCCCCCAGGCAACAAATGGCTCCCAGAGAGCATAAAGGATCGCGGTCGAGGAAAGCCCGCCTGAGAAGTTTGATTTGCCAACGCCATGCAGCATGCGCGCAGCCGCGATGCCGACAGGCATGGCAGGCCAGGCGATTAGCAGCGTCCAAAGCCACGGACCTACGTTGCGCCAGGACAGTTGCCCTAGCCAGTCGTGTCGGCGTGCCGCAATGCCCACGGCAAAGAGGAAGATGTATTCAGCGAAGTAGCCAAGTTGCAGGCCGAATACGTTTTTTCCTACCGGTACAAATTGACGGATCGCCAGCGCGCCCAACGCCGTACCGGCAGCGCATAACAACCACCAGCGATAGCCGGGCACCGGCTTTGGATCGCGCTTCGCTCCGGCAAGAGGCATGCCGAAGATCGCTCGCCACGCGCAATAGGCAAGGCAGAAGATCAGCAGTGCCTGTGCGAACCATAACGGCCCATTGATAAACTCGCGATGCTGCCAAAGATATCGGATGCATGGCCAGAATCCGTCAGCAGTGACTTCGTTGACAATCCCCGCTGTCAGCGGTCCCAGCACGAGACCGAAGGCGAGCAGCGGCAAACCAAGACGCAGAAAACGATCCACCAGGAACCGGCCATAGCCCTTGCGTTCCAGAGAATTCGGTGTGAAGTAGCCCGACAGCAAGAAAAAGAAACCCATGAAGTACGCTTGATTTGTGGCGACAAACAATGTGAGAACTGTGCTGGAAGGTGAGCCGGAGGGCTTTAACTCGTTCCAGAACCACCCCCCGCTTGCGCCATAGGTGATGGCCGTATGGTGCAGAATGACCAGTGCGGTCATCACCGAGCGTAGCCGGTCAATGTAGAAATCGCGTGATGGCGTGGAGATGACCGCGGTAGGGACACTCGCAGACGCAGCGCTTGGCGAAACGCCGGTTTCCGCGGAGGGTTGCGCTGCTGTCTCAGGCATGCCCCATACTACGCCGGACGGAGCTTAAGCGTTCCGTCCGGCGGATGGGTAGGCGTCACTAATACTTCACGATTGCCGCGAAGGAATCGGCCTTGAGGCTTGCACCGCCAACGAGCGCTCCGTCAACTTCCAGCTCGCTCAGCAGCGAGGAGGCGTTCTCCGGTTTCACCGATCCGCCGTAGAGAATGCGCATCTTTTCTGCAATCTCTGAGCCCAGGAGCTTGGCTACTTCCGCGCGGACAATCAGGTGGGCATCCACGCACATGCCGCATGTCGCGGTTTTGCCTGTGCCGATGGCCCAGACCGGCTCATAGGCGATTACGATAGGTGCCGCGGCTTCTGCAGTGATGCCTGCAAGAGCCCCAGCGATTTGCGTCTTCAGGACGGTATCTGTCTGCCCCGCTTCGCGCTCGGCGAGCACTTCGCCGATACAGACTATGGGGATAATGCCGTGCTTGAGTGCCGTATGCAGCTTCTTGTTCACGATCTCATCGGTCTCAGCAAAATACTGGCGGCGCTCGGAGTGCCCGATCAGCGTGTGCGTTGCGCCTACGGCCTTCAGCATGAGCACTGAAGTCTCGCCCGTATATGCGCCCTCCTCCGCAAAGTGCATGTTCTGCAGGCCTGCCGCAACGTTCGTACCCTTCACTGCTTCCACAACAGTGGCAAGCGAAGTGACGGAAGGGAACAGTGCGATCTCGTCGCGGGTATGACCCGCCACCAGTGGCAGGAAGGCATCGGTGAAGGCCTTGGCTTCGGCCGGGGTTTTGTACATCTTCCAGTTGGCTGCGATCAGTGCTTTACGACCCATGTTGTGTTTGTTTCCTCGCAGTCGATTTTATCGGATACAACCCGATCTACGATGACTTGAAGTGGAGTCTGCACAGGAATTACGCAGGATCTTTGCCGGCCGCTTCGATGGCAATCAGTGTTGTGAAGCGGTTGCCTCGGCAGGATAGAAATCAAATGCGCCTGGTCCCGTTTGTGGTTCGTCATCAGCGGGCCGCGCGGGCGGTTCGCCCTGCAGCAGCAGAAACTTGCTGATCTCGGCGTAAGAGAATTTCTTTAACTCAAACCTCTCGCGCAGGGCATCGATCCATGGCAGATACTTCGAATAGTCGCAAAGATCGGTGTGATTGAATGAGCCAAAGCCATGCGCACTCCGCAGCGCGCAAAGGTAATGTTCGATCCGCAGATCGTAGACCGCGTATGCGCCTGGATTATGCCGCGCGCAGTACTTGGTGGCAAACGAATAGAGGTTATAGCTCTTGCCGTGGATAGCCAGCTTCGCAATCTGATGAACGGCGTCCGGGGAACCCGTCTTCAGCATCGCTTCCAACTCCGGCACGTCATTATGAATGTGCCGTGCGACAGCTTCCAGGTCGAAGATATGGGTATGGCCGAGACTGTTCACCGCGACCACTTTCAGCAGCACATGGCGCAGGTCGCCATTGCGCGGATATTGCCTGACCAACTCGTCGAGCGCCTGTTCGGCGAGCGCCTGTTCGCGGTCATACTGCGCGCAAGCGCTGCGTACTAGTTCTGAAGTGGGTTTCTGAACGGTAGTCATTATGCCTCGTTCGCCAGGAATTGAGGCGCTGAACACGCCTGTTTGCGAACGCGGCCATTTTACACTGCGCGGCGAGGCCTGGTTCTTTGCGCAGAGACACGAGGGCCTCATGCATCCAACGTTGTCGTGTGATGTATGAGGCCAGGAAACGATGACGGTGTCTTTATTTCTCCGTCAACGCCTCAACTCCCGGCAGCTTCTTTCCTTCAAGAAACTCAAGGCTTGCGCCGCCCCCTGTAGAGATATGCGTGATCCGATCCGCGACACCGGCCTGGTTGATTGCGCTGACTGAATCGCCGCCCCCGATGATGGAGGTCGCGCTCTTGTTCGCGGCTACGGCATGGGCAATCGCATTCGTGCCTACGGCGAAACGCGGGAACTCGAAAACCCCGGCAGGACCGTTCCAGAGGATCGTCTTCGCTTTCGAGACGATATCCGAAATCTTGGCTACGGTCTTCGGGCCGATATCGAGTCCCTGCCAGTCCTCTGGGAAGTTCTTTGTCGAATCCCATTCCTGCGTCTTTGCGTCGGCAGAAAAGCTGTCGGCGAGAATATTGTCTTCCGGCAGGATTAGCTCGACGCCGTTGGCCTTCGCCTTCTTCAGTGCCTCTTTAGCCACGTCGATCTTGTCCTCTTCCACCAGCGACTTGCCTGTCGTCACGCCCAGCGCGCGGTCAAAGGTGTAAGCCATGCCTCCGACGATAACCAGCGTATTCACCTTGTCCAGCAGGTTGTCGATGACGTCAATCTTGCCCGAGATCTTGGAGCCACCGATAATCGCCACAAACGGCTTCTCAGGAGCCTCAAGCGCCTTGTTCAGGTAGGTAAGCTCTTTCTCCATCAGCAGGCCTGCGGCCGCCGGCTTGAGAAAGTGCGTAATGCCTTCCGTCGAAGCGTGGGCGCGGTGTGCCGATCCGAAGGCGTCATTTACGTAGACTTCGGCCAGCGAAGCAAGCTGTTTGCTGAACTCCGGATCATTTGCCTCTTCTTCGGCGTGAAAGCGCAGATTTTCGAGCAGCAGCACCTGGCCTGACTCAAGCTGGCGCGAGAGCTCTTCCGCAATCTCGCCGACGCAATCCGGAGAGAATCCAACATTGACCGAAAGACTCACGTCATGGTCGAGCAGCTCTCGCAGCCGGTCGACTACCGGCCGAAGCGAATACTTCGGATTCGGCTTGCCCTTGGGACGCCCGAGATGTGAAGCCAGAATGACCTTGGCATGATTCCGCAGAGCGTACTCGATGGTGGGCAGTGTCGCGCGAATGCGGGTGTCGTCTGTGATGGCCGAGCCGTCTTCGGTGAGCGGTACGTTGAAGTCGACGCGGATAAAGACACGTTTGTTCTTGAGATCGAGATCGCGAATCGAAAGCTTCGACATGGATTCACTAGCCTTTCGCGCCAGCTGAGATTGCCGGACTCGATTCCACTACAGCTTCCAGCTCGATCTCAACGCGCCATTTTGGGTTTAGCAGTTGCGCCACAACCAGCATCGTCGCTGCCGGGCGAATGTCATGAAAGATCTCCCCATGCACGCGGCCTACAGCCTGCCAGTCATCCACATAGGTTAGATACATACGAGTGCGAACTACGTCTCTGAAAGATGCACCAGCGCGCTCCAGCACTTCGCGGGCAATCTCGAAGATGCGACGAGTCTGCGTCTCGACGTCGGCGTCATCCGCCCCGACAGGGCCGGTGCCTGAAACATGGATGACGTTGCCAACGCGCACAGCGCGTGAGAAGCCGATAATGGGTTCGAAAGGAGAGCCGCCTGCAAAGTTTGTGCGCATGAGATTTTGGGGAAATGAATCGGCGTAGCGCTGCAGAATCTGGAGGGAATGAATTGCAAGGAGCAGGGAATCAGCCTCTGCTCCTTGCAAAGCAGGTTAATTTACAGACCCTTCTTAACCAGGAAGCCGATCAGGTCGACAACGCGGTTGGAATAGCCCCACTCGTTGTCGTACCAGCTCAGGACCTTCACGCTGTTGCCAATCACCTTGGTCAGCGGCGCGTCCACGATCGACGAGAGCTTGTTCCCCTTGAAGTCAGAGCTGACCAGCTCGCCGGCCTCGTAACCCAGAATGCCCTTGAGCTCGCCTTCCGAGGCGGCCTTCAGCGCGGCGTTCACGGCTTTGACGTCGGTCGCCTTTTCGCTGATAAAGGTCAGGTCGACGATCGAGACATTCGGGGTCGGAACGCGCATCGAGAAACCATCCAGCTTGCCCGCAGTCTCCGGAATGACCAGCTTCAGGGCCTTCGCGGCGCCGGTTGAACTGGGGATCATGTTGATGGCCGCGGCGCGGGCTCGGCGGAGATCCTTGTGCGGGAAGTCGAGGATGACCTGATCGTTGGTATAGCTGTGGATCGTCGTCATGATGCCGCTGACGATGCCGAACTCTTTCATGAGCACCTTGACAAGCGGAGCAAGGCAGTTGGTGGTGCAGCTGGCATTGGAGATGACATTATGGCTCGCCGCATCGTACTTCTCTTCGTTCACGCCTAGTACGAGAGTGATGTCTTCGTTGGTGGCAGGAGCTGAGATGATTACTTTCTTTACGGTTTCGCCGAGGTGTGCTTTGGCCTTTGTCGCGTCTGTAAAGTGGCCGGTCGATTCGACCACGATCTGCGCGCCGGTCGAAGCCCAGTCCAGCTTGGCTGGGTCGCGCTCTGCAAATACCTTGATCTTCTTGCCGTCGACCGAGATGAAATCCTCACCGGCAACAACGTCATTGGGAATGTTGCCCAGAATCGAGTCGTGCTTCAGCAGGTGCGCCAGCGTCGCCGGGCTGGTGAGGTCATTTACGGCGACGAATTCAATCTCAGGATTGCCGAGGGCCGCGCGGAATACATTGCGGCCGATGCGGCCAAACCCGTTAATACCAACCTTAACTGCCATGTTTTTGCTCTCTCCTTAGAAATGCTGAACCCGCCCAAGGCAGGATCCATGTTCGGAAAATCGAGTGCTTTTTACGCAGGCGCAAAGGGTCTTCCGCGTCTGCCGGCGGAGTGTGCCAAGTCGTCGGGATTCAGCAGGATTCGGACCGCGAAAGCGCTTTCACCAAACTCTTAAGATTAACACCGCTGTCAAGCCAATCGGAACCACGAACTGACAATAGTTTTATTTGAGCAACCAGCCAGGCATGCGTGCAGCTTGCAGTGCATTGAGGATGAAGCGCTCTCAGAGGTGTACCCAGAGATGCACCGATTGCTGTGCATCGGACCGGTATGATAACGATGATGTAAGAACTCGGATGGGAACGCATGAGACGACGTTCAAAACGTGAATTGAATCTTTCGGAATCCACTGGGAAAATCGGACATGAACTTCCCGCTAACCAGCCCAAACCCCTGATTCCCAGCTATTCGGATGCTCCGCCAACGACTCGACCGGCACCTGCGGGTGCATCGCGGATCGAATCCAGCGCCGAGCCGGCTCAGGCCGCAAGGTCGCATGGGCAGCGGCGCCAGACTCTGGTGCCCAATTACGACAATGAGGAGCAGGCGACTGGCCGTCTCGAGGTGGAGACGCAGCCTGAGTTTCCCTCAACACCCTCCGAGGAAGATCCGGTTACAGGTCCCGCGCTGAAGGATCCAAAGGGTTTTGTGGTTCTGACAATCGGCCTTCCGGGTTCAGGTAAGACCACGTGGTTCAAGCGCCGTGGCGTACAGCCTCTGTCGAGCGATATGCTCCGCACCATCCTCTTTGACGACATCACGGAACAACGTTACCAGGGATTGGTCTTTTCCACTTTACGTTCGCTGCTGCGAGCACGGCTCATCGCTCACATGCCTTGGAACTACGTCGATGCCACGAACCTCAGCGCACACGAGCGCCGCCAGTGGATCAAGATGGCTAAGAGCTTTGGTTACGAAGTTCAGGCTGTCTTCTTCGATGTACCCCTGGAAGTTTGCCTTGAGCGCAATCAGCGCCGCGACCGGCCTGTCGCCGACGAAGTGATGCACAAGATGGCCGAGCGCCTGAAACCACCGGCATTCGATGAGGGATTCAGCAAGATCACAGTGGTCAGAGTCAAGAGCACTAGCTAAGCATGATCGACAGCAAGAGGATCAGCGTATGAGCACGCCCGTACCCGCGCCGTATATCGAACCGTGGATGCGTGGCACCCACGCCGAAGTTCCCGCTGCCGGCCGTGCGGTGCTGCATGCGCTCGATCTTGCTCTTGAAGACATCACGAAGTGGACAGCCGGCCTGACCGACGAGGAAGTGCACCATCAGCCGTACGGGTTGCCGACGGTCGCGTTTCATCTGCGGCATATAGCTCGCAGCGTTGATCGCATTCTTGCCTATGCAGAGGGCAATTCGCTTACGCCGGAGCAGCTTTCGAAGCTCAAGGCCGAGCAGCTTGGGGACGAGACACTGGCCCAGCTCATCGCCGAGATCGAGGTCTCGTTTGTGGATGCCGGGCAGCGCATTCGCGTGCTGGCTACTGCCGATCTGGAAACCTTCCGTGGCGTGGGCCGCAAACAACTGCCCACCTGTATCGGCGGAGCCATGATTCATGTAGCCGACCACACCCAGCGGCATGTGGGGCAGGTGGTGACGACGGCGAAGCTGCTAACCGTGATGCGCGAAGCTACTGCGGCAAAATAGGGCTCTTTTCGGCATGGCAAATTAGCGATACGCTTCCTTTGTCAGCAGAAAGAGCTTTCATGGGTATCGCATCTGAAGATCCCGAAGAGTCTTCCTTGAGTCCGGCTGCGGAAGTTAGCGCGGCAAGCGGCAGCACCAAGCTTGCAGCGGCGACTTCCGATGCCAAGACCGACCAATCCCCTGTTACCAAGCCCGTTGGACAAACCGGCGGCCTCCTTGGCGACGTATTCAAGGGCGGCGTTCTGGTGGCGGTCGTGCTGGCGGCTTGCTACGGTCTTTTGCTGTTGACGGCGCTTATCGTCCGGCTCGTGGATCCCGAGACGCAGATCATTCTCTCGGGCATCAACGGCCCGTATAACCTGGCTTCTGAATCGTCGGCAACGCTGGGCAAAGAGGCCTCCGATCTTTTCTCCGACGACGTGAACGAAATCATTCAGGCCGGTTCGACTTATGCCGGTAATTCAAGCGCCAGCTCGAAATCGCGCACTGCCGCTCCGTTTGAACCAGTTCCACAGGTTCCGATCAGCCGCTCCTATGGGCTGGAGATACAAGGCATCTCACTCGACGAGCTGGTCAATCTATTCGCTCGGACACGCTATTCACAAATGATCGTTTCCGGAGATTTGCTCCCCGAAAAGGGCATCGCAGAGGCTCCCGGCAGCGGCAGGAAACAGCCGGCAGACAGGCCCGAGGGCACCGAAAAAAAGATAGAGGAGAGATATCTCCTGAACCTGACATGGCAGGTGAAAGGGTTTACATATCACTGGAGTAGTCCAAAATTTACGCTGGGGCATGATGGCTTGAGCAGCCAGATGCGTGCCGCCGCGGAAAACTTTGTCAAGGAGACTAATCCGGAGATAGCAGGACGCTACTATCTGACGAACAATCGTTACAGCGACGCGATCAACACATTCACATTATGGATGAACCGCGAACGGTCTCGCCCCGAGCCTTATTGGTATCTGGCCCGAACTTATGATCTTACCGGAGATTTTCTGCGCGCTGTTTCATACGCGCAGCGCGCCAACGATCTTAAATCTTACGCTCCCGGAAAAGTCCGCAAGCGTATCGAGATCGGCTATTATCAGGTCAAATCGCTGCAATTCTTCGTGTCCAACGGAGCTACGGCAGATGAGTTCAAGAGCTATGTCGACAAGTATCTGGCAGGAGATCCGAATGCGCGGACCAATCTTGGATTACGCTTCCTTCAGCTTCATCGTTATGATGATGCGATCCGGGAACTGAACCTCGTGCTTGCCAAGGAAGATCCAAACGACTACGCCGCAAAGTTGCATCTAGGTGAGAGTTATGAAGGACGAGCCGATTTACGCCAGAGCAGCAAGGATCTGACTCACGCTCTTGCCGACTACAAGACAGCGGCGCAAACCTTTCAGCAGGCATTGGGCCTTCGTCCCGATGCAGGTTCCGCAGCAGAGGGATATGTCGAATCGGTTTACAAGTCAGGCCAGGCGAGCCAGGCTTCTCAATTCTGCGATGCCTGGGTATACCCCGCGCCCGGCGCCGTCGCCCCGATTGGCGACAGCACCGACGGAGATCTCTACTCCGCCTGCGCGCAGGCAGAAGAGAGCAGCACGCCGCAGAACCCGATGGCGCTGCGCTGGTTTTACGAACAGATGGTCCTGCATAACGGAGACGATGCTTCGAGTGTGGGCGCAACGGAATCGCAGGACGAACTGCAGAAGATGGTGACCTCGGTTTGCTCTGGGAATCCGGCGATTGGGTCTGATTCGGACCAGAATCAACTAGGTCAGGCGAGACACATACTATCCGGCAGACTCGCAGCGCTGGCGGCGCAGACCGCGGAGGGTAAACCTCCAGGCAAATCCGGGAAGACTGTGATATGGAAAGAGCTTTCTCGTGCTTGCGACGAATCTGCCAAGCCGATTTCGGAAGCTAGAACCAGCAGGATTCAACCACCCCAGTCAATCCGGTAGTTCGCCGGGATGGATGTTGAAAGAAAACTGGCCGGCTGGACCAACACCCCTGCAAAGGACTGCCCTGGAGAGGCTCCGATTCTTGTGTGGCGCCGGCAAGTTTCAGGCACCCCGGCTACTGCGTTTTCGCTTCCGATGCTTACAATACCTTGATTGTCTGTTCGGCTTTTCCTTAAGAAAAGCCGCACTTCGCAGCTTTCGGCTGTAAAGACTAGAAGCGAAAACGCTCTAGCGGGCGGGCTCCTCCACCGTCAGCGACTCCAGTATGTGTCCCATCTTCTCGTGCTTTGTCTTTAGATATTTCTCAAAGGTCTCCTGCGGCTCAACCTCAGCCGAGACGCGCTCCACGACCTGAATGTCTGCGCTTTCCAAGGCCGCTACCTTCTCCGGATTGTTCGTGATCAGCCGAACCGCCGGCACGTTGAGTATCTTCAGCACTTCCGCGGGCAGCTCAAAGGCACGGCAGTCTGCGGCATAGCCCAGCTCTTCATTGGCCTCCACCGTATCCAGCCCCTGGTCCTGCAGTTCGTAGGCCTTGAGCTTTGCCATCAGGCCGATACCGCGGCCTTCCTGCTGCTCATACAGCAAAATGCCCTGGCCTTCCTTGCTGATTTTGCTCAACGCCAGTTCAAGCTGCAGACGGCAATCGCAGCGCAGCGAACCGAAAACATCGCCTGTCAGGCATTGAGAATGAATGCGCACCAGCGGCGGCGCGGAGTGTATATCGCCCATTACCAGCGCAACCAGCCCCTCCACCCGCTTATCCTGTTGAGCGCCGTGCTCGCAGCATGGGCGCGGCGCGGGCAGATGCCCCTCGAATCCCAGGATGCGGAAGTGTCCCCACCGGGTAGGGAAGTCCGCATCCGCAACCTTCACAACTTTGTCGAAGCCCATAGTCCGATTCTACGATCCTTCCATTTGAACTGTTCCTCATTGGATGCAGCACCCCGTCCCGCGTACCATGAATTGCGTGGCCGATCACAAGCTCATCCTGATCACGCTACTCATCAAGCTGGGCATTGCCGCCTCGGTTTCGAGTGCGCTGGCGAGGTCACGCGTCTTTCAGCGCCTGCTTTTTGCGGAGCATCGGCGAGCGCGCCAGACGCTGAGTTTGCTGGCGTTTTTCCTGATTCCGTTGACCCTCGGCGTATGGATCCGCATCCGCGTGCCCAACTTTCTGGCCGCCGATATATCATTCGAAACCACGACACTGCTGGGGCTGCTTCTCGGTCCGGGTTGGGCCATGCTCAGTGCTGTCGTTTTGTCGATCCCGGCAGAGTTCCATCATGAATACCTTTCCGCACCATTTCTGATGGCTGTCGGGTTGATCTCCGGCGTCTTCGGCACCTGGATCGGAAGGGAGGCGGGCAGGGAAGACATATGGTCCTTCACGCCATTTCTCGACCTGAGCATCTGGCGCTGGATTCGCCGGAACCTTCGTCAGCCGAAATTCGACCGCCAGATTCTGCTGCTGATGCTGATTCTGGTGATGGTCATAGCTCGAGACTGGATCGCCAGCCATTACCGCCATCGACTTTTTGCGCTGCTCACCGACGCCATCTGGCTACAGTTCGTCGTTTGGCTTTCCTCGGCGATGGTTGTCGGTATCTGTTTGAAGATGTGGAATGCGCTGCGCATTGAACTGAAGCTCGAAGAGCAAAAACGCCTGGTGCTCGAGGCCCGGCTCGACGCGTTGCAGCGTCAGATCAACCCGCATTTTCTCTTCAATACACTGAACTCGATAGCCTCGCTGGTTCGCTTCCGCCCCGATCAGGCCCGCGAGATGATCGTCAAGTTGGCAAACCTGCTGCGCGGTCTCCTGCGCGACCACGGTTCCTACGTCCGGCTCCGTGATGAACTCAGCTTTACCGACGACTATCTCGATATAGAAGTCGTTCGTTTCGGCTCCGACAAGCTGCACGTCGTCAAGGAACTGGATGAGCGCACGCTCGACCTGCACGTTCCCAGTATTCTTCTGCAGCCGCTTATCGAGAACAGTATCAAGCATGGCTTGGAGCCGCGTATTCACGGCGGTACCATCACTATCCGCAGCCGCTTGCAGGCTGAGAGCTTCGTCATTGAGATCGAAGATGATGGCGTCGGCATCGTCACGAAATCGGAGACTGCCGTCGAAAGGCGCGGCGCCGGTATCGGTCTCAAAAATGTCCGCGAACGCCTGGAAGTGCTATACGGCACGCATGCTCGATTTACCGTAGTCTCCCGTCCGGGCCGCGGAACGCTAGTCTCCATAGAGATCCCCTACGATCCGGAAGCGGAAGTAATCGAGACGGGGAACACTCGGGCCTCCGCAAGAACTCTCTAGAAGCTATTTCATATATGCTTTTGCGGCTCCGGGAGGCGACCTGAGGCCCGCTTTGATTGCGGGCCTCACACGAGGCATCTCCAACATCCTCAGGTCTACGAGATAGCTTCTCGTCTGTCCTTGCTGCAGGATTGCCTTCCAGCAGAGTGGGAAAATTTTCCGAGAATACTGAAGTATGCGCTTGACAATTGTGCTCGACGGGCAAATACTCAAGTCGACGCTTCACTATTTGATGAAGCCAGTGAAGCGGCAAACGAATGAATCGAAGGAGGATCAATCATGCGTAAGCTCATTGCTTTCAACCACGTGACTCTCGATGGGTACTTCACCGACGCAGACGGGCAATTCGCCTGGGCGGGACGGGGAAACGACGATCCGGAATACGCGGCATTTGTCGCAGAGAATGCGAGCGGCGGGGGGCACCTGCTTTTCGGCCGGGTCACTTATCAACTCATGGCGAGCTACTGGCCCACGCCGATTGCGGATGAGCACAGCCCCGAGGTCGCCAAGGGCATGAACAGCATGGCGAAGACGGTTTTCTCAAAGACACTCGACAACGCAGCCTGGAGCAACACTCAGCTGATTAACGGCGATCTCGTAGCTGAGGTCCGGAAGCTGAAGGAGCAGGATGGCCCCGGCATGGCCATCCTGGGCAGCGGAACAATTGTGGCGCAGCTTGCGCCCACTGGCTTGATCGATGAATACCAATTCATGATGGACCCTGTCGCTCTAGGCAAGGGGCGGAGCATGTTCGATAACATCCCCCAGGCGCTCCGGCTCAAGCTCTCAAAGTCGCGTACCTTCAACAACGGCAAAGTCTACCTGTGCTATCAGCGGGCGGCCTGACCGCCCCGCCAACATCGAAAGTTGAGTAAATGCCGGCGCGCCCAGTGCTAATGGAGAGACAGATGACAACCCCGCCGAAACAAAATTATGAAAACAAGGTTCTTGCGTCTGGCCTCGGACTGGGCGAATCTACCCGCTGGCACCTGAGCCGGCTGTGGCTCAGCGATTGGGGCACTCAGGAGATCCTGGCTGTCGATCTGCAAGGGCAGGTGGAGTGCATCGCTAAACTACCGTTCGGCCTGCCGTTCTGCTTCGATTTTTTGCCCGCGGGCGAATTGCTGATTGTCGCAGGAAGGGAAGGCCGACTCGTTCGGAGAGCATCCGATGGATCGCTGACCACCTATGCAGATCTGAGCCACATCGCAGCCACTGCGTGGAACGAAATCGTCATCGATGGACGCGGCAACGCCTACGTCAACTCTGCCGAGGCCATCGCGCTGGTTGCACCCGGCGGAGCAGCCCGCAAGGTAGCCGATGGAGGAGCTTTTCCGAATGGAATGGCTGTCACTCCTGACAATCGGACTCTGGTCATGGCCGAATCGCATGGCAAGAAGCTGACGGCTTTCGAGATCGCCGACGATGGAAGTCTCTCCAATCGACGGACCTGGGCGGAGCTGGATGGCGTTCCCGACGGCATCTGCGCCGACGCCGAGGGGGCTATCTGGTACGCCGACGTTCCTAATCGCCGCTGTGTTCGCGTGCGAGAAGGCGGGGACATGCTCGACAGGGTTGAGATCGACCGCGGCGCATTCGCGTGCATGCTGGGCGGCCAGGATGGACGAACCCTGTTCATCGCGGCCAGCGAATGGCGTGGCATGGAGAAGATTCCGGAGGTTGTGGCGGCGCGAACCGGTCAGGTCATCGCGACGCCCATCTCGGTGCCCGGAGCCGGCTGGCCAGGTGGCAATGAAATACTCACCCGATAGAATTCTTCTGGTTTACGTTGAGGGCAGAAGCCTTCCACTGGAGTAGGAAACGCATATGCAGGATCAACCATCTGTCATTCACAGCACTTTCGTTCTGGAGCGTGGCTTTCCCGTTCCCATCGAGCGCGTCTTCGCGGCCTTCGCAGAACCTGCCAGGAAACAGCGCTGGCTAAGTGAGGATGGAGATCATCCCATGGATTCGTTTGAGATGGACTTCCGCGTGGGAGGGTCTGAGCGGCTGGAGTACCGTCTGGGAGAAGACACCCCATTTCCTGGCACAGCGATTGTGAACCTGAGCATTTTTCAGGACATCGTGCCGCTTATGCGTATTGTCCAGGCCAGCGCTATGACGCTAGGCGGTCGGCGCATCTCCGCCACCCAGGTGACCTTCGAATTTTTGCCTTCAGAAGCTGGAGCCGAACTGATCGTGACCCACCAGGGTGCCTTCTTTGAGGGATCCGACGGGCCGCAGCTGCGCGAGATGGGATGGCGCAAACTAATGGATTCACTCGAAGCTTCTTTCGCTGCAAAATGAGCAAGTTGCCGAAAATAAATGAAGTAAAACATAAAACACGCGGGACTGCAGAATCATCGGCTCCAGGTGTCATTGCCTATCGCGCCGAGCCGACTGTTGAGTCCGCGGCGAAGATCGCCCGCGTCTTTCATGCGCTCGGTGATCCTACGCGACGAAAGATTCTGGAGATGCTCAGCATGGGTCCGCAGTCGGTCTCGAATCTCGCGGCACCGCTCGGCGTCACTCTCACTGCCGTGATGCAACACCTGCAGATTCTGGAAGAGTGCGATCTGGCCCGCACGGAAAAGATTGGTCGGGTCCGTACCTGTCGTGTGGAAACATCTGGCTTCGCCGTGCTCGAACAATGGATTCGGGCGCGCAAAACGCCTCTGGAACGCAGTCTCGATAATCTCAGCAAGATGTTTATAGAAGAACAAGATAAAGAGCATTAGCTCGACTTGAGTTAAATATCGATAACTCACTGCTCAACCGGCTCTCCGGCCAGAATTGACTCGTAAAATTCCAGGTATCGTGGCAGAATCCGCGTCGAGCAGAAGCGGTCCTGGGCGGTTTTGCGAGCGGCGCTGCGCATGGCTTCGTGGCGTGCCGGGTCGTTGAGCAGCGAAATCGCCGCTGCTGCCATTCCGTCGACATCCTTTACAGGAAAGAGCAGGCCGTCGACGCCGTCCGTAATGAGCTCAGGCACGCCGCCGACCTGCGTGGCGATTGCCGGCGTCTGGCAGGCCATGGCTTCCAGCGCAGCCAGGCCAAAGCTTTCCATCTCACTCGGCATCAGCATCAGATCGGCCAGCGGCAGCAGCTCATTCACCCGGTCCTGCTTGCCGAGGAAATGAACTCGATCCTGAATCTCGAGTGTGTGCGCTAGCCACTCTGCGGTCGAACGGTCTGGCCCATCGCCGATCAGAATAAGCTGTGCCGGAACCTGATCGGCGATCTGCGCAAATGTCTGTACAACATCGGTGACTCGCTTGACCGGGCGAAAATTCGACAGGTGCACCAGCAGAAACTCATCATCCGCGGCAAACCGCCGCCGGGCCTCGCTCCGTGCAGCGGCATCGGCAAAGGGCCGGTAGACATCGCAGTTCACGAAGTTGTGCACCACCTCGATGGGCCGTGCAATCGCAAAATTGGTTTCGGTAACGCCCTTGAGATAAGACGAGATGCTCGTCACTCCATCGCTCTGGTCAATGGCGTAGCGGGTGATCGGCAGGTACGACCGATCCATGCCCACGAGCGTGATATCGGTGCCGTGCAAAGTGGTCACAAACGGCAGCCGCTTGCCACGCGCCGCGAGCATCTGGCGAGCCAGCAGTGCCGCGACCGAATGCGGAATCGCATAGTGGACGTGCAACAGATCAAGGCGGTAGTACTCGGCGACCTCGGCCATACGCGACGCTAACGCCAGATCGTAAGGGGGAAATTCGAAGAGCGGATAGTTTGAGACGGGAACTTCGTGATAAAAGATGCCGCTTTCACGCCCGGTCAGGCGGAAGGGCTGCGAATAGCTGATGAAGTGAATCTCGTGGCCGAGTGCAGCCAGTTCAATGCCGAGTTCGGTGGCAACGACGCCGCTGCCGCCGTAAGTTGGATAGCACGTGATTCCGATGCGCATAGGCCTGCATCATACGACGACGCACCGCAGCCCAAGGATTCGCTAATACAGTTAAAAGGCTATAAGCGCGGTTTTGATTCGCCTGCAACTCTGCCCAGGAGGAAATTTGGCTAATTTATCAGCCAAATTTCCTGAGCGCGTGAAAGAAATTTTTTAAAGGCCTTCCACCAATGTTATATTTCTGAAAAAAGAAGGCGAGACCCGTCCCGTGGAGCAATTCACAAGCCTCGCCCGGAAGGCCTTACCGATGAGACCGCTCGCACCGGTAAGCTCGTGTAAACACTTACAAAACCGTCCCAACCCCCTCGGCAACAGCGCAGACTTGATCCGAGGGGTTTCCATTTTGGTGAAAAAAATCGAAAACTGCGATCACTTCACAGGTGAAAAAAGAGGCGAGGCCCGTCCCGTGGAGCCCTTTATCGAACCTCGCCAGAGGAACACCTGTTGGAAATGCCGGACGAAAACAGGGAAATCCGGCGCTTCAATCCTGAGGTTGCTGTCAGAACGAAAGGCACAATCTTATTTGGCCCTGACCGATCTGCGGGACGCAAAAAGCGCCGTGTTATTAGTGAACTCGAATATCACCTGACCCGGTCTCGACGCGAACCAGTGGGCCGCCGCCGTTGACTTTGCCCGTAATGTGATGCCGCTCGAATGAGCCCTGTACCACCATCTGCCGGTCTGTCTTGATATCACCTGACCCGGTTGACGCCTCGAGCGTGAACGATGCCTGACTCGGCCAGATCTCCACAGTGCCCGAACCAGTCGTAACCTTCCAGTCAGCGCGCGGTGCGCCGCTGAGTTTGATATCGCCGGAACCAGTCTGTGCCTTTAGTCCGCCGGAAATATTCTTCAGTTCAATCGTTCCTGAGCCGGTATCGGCCTTCACATCGCCGGAGCCAACCTGCTCCGCGTAGATATCGCCCGAGCCCGTTTCCACTGCAAAGCTCTGTTGCAGCCCCGTCGCGTGAATGGTTCCCGAACCGGTGTTCAGCCGGGCATCGACGCCAACGCCCTCGTCCGTCACGTCACCCGAGCCGGAGCTGGCGGACAGGAATGTTTTCGCCGGAGCCTGGATGTCGTAGTCGATCGAGATATTATGCAAATTTTCGTGCTCGAACCCGATGCGCACAATATCCCCGGTCTGAGAGATCGGAGGATTATCCGCGATCTGCTTCACGCGATCCGCATTGCCATCCCAACCATTCGAATGAACGTGGCCCGAGATATGAATCTTGCTGTCCGATCCGGGCCGAATGTGAATGTATCCCGAACCCGTCGAAACGTGCAGAGTGACGTTTCCTGAAACCTCAAGCGTACGGTCGAAATTTGCTTCCGAGGCGAATGCCGGAAGAGCGGCCAGGGTAACTGCCAGCGCCGATGTTGTAATCCAACGTTTCATCGCGTTCCTCACAATTCTCATCTTCAGAGAGCTTTCCTGGTTAGCTATAACCCGAATCACCGCTCTCAGTTCTGCGCAGGTCCGTTGCCGACCGAACCACTCATCTTAAGCTTCTTTCCCAAACACCTGCCATGGCGCTGAAGGCAGAAGCATTCAAACTCTAACCTTTGCAGCTTCCGTACCAAACTAGTCGAGGAGCAAGCCTCAAAGAATCAGCAACTTATCTTAGCCGCCGCTGCTTGTCCATCGGACGGTCTGTCCGCAATCGCGACTCAGCTGTCCGAATCTGAACAGGGGCGACCCTACTGCAACGCCACCGCGTCGCCTTCCTTCAATCCGCCCAGGATCTCCGTCATGGACCCATTGGAAATTCCTACTTGCACCGGCACTTTACGCGTGCCTTCTTTCTTGCTCTTATCCGGAACATTGACGGAGGTTTTTTTCTGGTTGTCGTAGATAACAGCATTCTCGGGCACCTCGAGCACGTTCTTGTGCTCTTCCAGCAGGATTTCGGCATTTGCCGTCATCTGCGACTTCAACTCGCCGCCTGGATTGCTGATGGAAACGCGCACTTCAAAGGTTGTCACATTGTCCTTCTCCACGCCCATCGGAGATATTTTCGTGACTCTGCCGTAGAAATAGCGATTGGGAAAGCTCTCGACTTTGATTCGCGCCGGCTGCCCCATATAGACGTGCGCAATATCCGCCTCGTCCACCTTGCCCTTGACGTAAACCTCGCTGGTGTCACCCAGAGTCATCACCAATGTTGCCGTGGAGCCAAGTACCAGGATCGAGCTGACTGCATCGCCGATCTCAACATCTCGCGAAAGCACTTCTCCGTCCATCGGCGCCACTATCGTCGTGTAGCTCAGCTGCTCTTCGAGCTGTTTCAGACTTGCCTCGTTCTGCGCCACCTGCGCTTGTGCCTGCCGCAGCTTCGCTGTGTCCACACCGATTTGCGCCTGTGCCCCCTGCTTCTTATTCAGGGCCGCCAGGTAATCGCGATTGGCATTGTCGAGCGCCTGCTGGCTCACAACACCGTCTTTCTGCATCTGCAAATTACGGTCCAGGGTTGTCTTGTACATCGGCAGGTCAGGCGCTGCGGCGTTCACCTTGTCCTCCGAAATTGCCGCCTGGAAGTTCGTGACATTCGCGTCGGCCGCAGCAAGTTGCGCTTTTTGCGCTGCCACCTGGTCCAAAATTTCTTCCTGATCGAGCTGTGCCAGCGGTTGGCCCTTATGCACGCGACTGTTGATATCGACAAAGAGCTTTTCGACGATCCCCGACGCTTTAGACTTCACTTCGACCTGCGTAATCGGTTGAATCTTTCCCGTTGCCACAACCGAGCGAACTACATCACCCCGCGTCACCTTCGCCAGCTTGTTAGGATCGATGCCCGTTCCCGAAGCCAGACGCGCTATTCCCACCCCGGCAACCACCAGGAATAAAACCACTGCCAAACTGATCCAGAGCCACAAACGACCCTTCTTTTTCGTAGCCACCTGCGGTTCCCCCGACTCTTTCCGGATGCCTGCGCGGTCTGCCGGTTGAAGATTACTACCGGGCAGAGCTTTACACGGCTCTCAACTACTCATACGAGCGCTCCGTTGGATTGGTTCCGGTCTCAGGTTGCGTCAGACGCACATTCCAAAAAGCATTTCGAGGAAGGCGAAAAAACTTCGCAGCGCCGCTTCATGAGCGCCGGCCAGCCCCCCGCGAGTTTCACCGAATGTTAGACTCACCGTGTAAACGAGAATCATGCACGGCCTCCCTCTGCTCCAAATCGTCGCCGTTGCCCTCCTAATTCTGGCTAACGGTTTTTTTGTGGCTGCGGAATTTGCGCTGGTTTCGATGCGTGATACGCGCGTCGAGCAGATGATTGCTTCCCGGATTCCCGGCGCGGGCACGGTACGCCGTCTCCAGCTGGATCTGGATGCCTTTCTCCCGGCCGTCCAACTGGGAGTAACCCTCTGTTCACTCGCCATAGGCTGGATCGGCGAACCCACGGCCGCGAGTATCTTCCTTTCCGGGATTCAGCTTCTCCCCTGGCATATTCCGCACGCGGTCGTATATGCGCATCTTGCCGCTGTGTCGCTGGGTTTCGCGCTCATTACCTACTTCCATGTGCTGCTGGGTGAACTCGTCCCCAAATCGCTCGCCCTTCGCCGTGTAGAAAACATGGCGCTCGCCGTGGCCGCGCCGATGCTCTTTTTCATGACGATTACGCGGCCGGCCGTGAAATTGCTTCGCGGCTCGGCGACGCTGGTCCTCCGCGCCTTCCAGGTCGAGATGTCGCAGGAGGCGAGCGTGCACTCGCCGGAAGAGCTGAAGCTTATCGCCACCGCCGCGCGCCGCATGGGCGTCCTGCCACCCTTTCAAGAACGCCTTATCCATCGCGCACTGGAGATCGACGAAGTTGCAGTGCGTCAGATCATGACCCCGCGCCAGAAGATCGTCTCCCTGGCGAGCAACACGCTGATTGAGGCAGCAAGCGCCAGCGTCATCGACCACCAGCACAGCCGCGTTCCGGTCTATGACGAAACGCGCGGTGCTGAGCACATCATTGGCGTGGTCTACGCCAAGGATCTCGCTCGGCTCATGCATTTCCGCGGCGCGGTTGGCGTGCGATCCAAAGCTGCCGTTCAATCCATCTCCGCCTTCTCTGACCTGCGCGTCAGCCAGATCATGCGGGATGTGCTGATGGTTCCTGAGACCAAAACTGTTCTTGATCTGATCAAAGAGTTTCAGCAGCGCCGCCGGCAGATGGCGATCGTTGTAGATGAATACGGCTCAACCGTTGGCCTCGTTACCGTTGAAGACGCCATCGAGCAGTTGACCGGTGAGCTGGACGACGAATTCGACGATCCGGCGCGCCCCATTCTCACCACTGCTTCCGGAGCATTGCTGCTGGAGGGAAGCGTCAACCTGCGTGATCTGGAAACCCAGATGCAGTGGCGTCTGCCGCGCAACGGCGGCATTGAGACCCTTGCCGGCTTCATCCTCATGCGCCTCGGCAGAATACCCAAAGGTGGCGAAAGTGTTCTTTACGAAGGCCGCCGCCTGACCGTGACGGAAATGGAAGGTCGCCGCATCAAGCAGATTCGAGTCGAGCCAATTGAGGAACCTGTCACCACCTCCAGCCACATTTGATCGCCCGTTTCCAGGGAGCGGGATCCGGAGCTTTTGTCGGAACGGATTGCGGCTGGTTCGGCCACTGTCGATCGATACGGTTAAGGAACACTCCGCCAAGTTTCGGAAATTTCTTCTTTGAGATAACGGCCTTGACGCCGAAAATCGAATGAAGATCGACGATTCGGCGTTAGAGAATTAAAGTCATGGAAATATTTCCCGGATGATTCGTCCGTACACGTTGTCTCGAACAGCTTTTCTCGCTCTCATTGTCCTCCTGCCGGTCTTTGCCACTCTCGGTGCCTCGGCGCAAGAGAGAACTTACCGCCAGTATGGCCCGAGCGACGGTCTAGCCAACATGGGCATAAATTGCCTGTTTGAAGATCACATCGGCTATCTGTGGGTGGGGACCGACAACGGCATATACCGCTATGACGGCAGCACATTCCAGGCCTTTGGCCATGCGGAAGGGCTCGAAGATACGGAGATTCGCGGCGTCGCCGAAGCGCCGAACGGTGATCTCTGGGTGGCTACGCAGGGCGGTGTGGTCCGACGCTCGGGCGGCAGCTTTCAACGCGTCGATGTCGGAGCGAAGGGACTGTTTCTCTCAGTTGCCTTCGATGAAGCAGGCCAACTCTATCTCGAGCATACCTCCGGCATCCTGCGCGGCACACCCGACGGCGCTGGCAATTATCGCTTCACTCGCATCGTCTCCGGTGCCGTCGGAGGCATGTTGGTCCGTGGCGAAGATGTGTGGTTCCGCCGTGACGGCGATCTCTGGAAGCTTCGCGGCGATTCTCTGGAACGCGTAGGTTCGCCCGCCGGGTTGCCCTCCGACCTATGGGGAGCCGTCGCCTTCGATACCGCCGGCAATTTGTGGGTGCGCAGCCACTCGCATCTTTACGAGCGGCCGCAAGGAGAGCCGCGCTTTATCGACCGCTCCGAAGGCATTCCCGATGCGCAGGCGATTCGCCTTTTTGCGGATGGCCATGGGAGGCTTTTCGTCTCCACTGTTGCCGGTGTCATCATCTTCGACGGTCCCAGACGAATCGTCCTCGATCCCGCCCACGGTCTGCCCACCGATGTCGTCGGTTCCGTTCTCGTTGACCGTCAGGAATCGCTCTGGATCGGTACGCGTGGCGGAGGTCTGTTGCGCCGTCTCGGGCAAGGGCAGTGGGTATCGTGGCGTAAGTCCGATGGTTTGCTCAACGACAGCGTCTGGTCGGTCCTGCATGACCACTCAAACCGTCTCTGGGTTGGAACCAGCGGCGGTCTGAGCATCTTCGCGCCAGAAGGTAAGCTCGAGCATGCCTACTCTTCGCGCAACGGTCTCGCTGGAGACGATGTTTTCGCCGTCACTGCGAACGAGGCTGGAGACGTCTTTGCGGGAACTGCTCCCGCCGGAGTAAGCCGCTTTGATCACGAAGGTAAATTTCTCGGTACCTATGCTGCTTCAGCAGGACTCAAGGCCGAGCAAGTCAACGCTTTACTTATCGACCGCAACGGCATTCTCTGGGTAGCCGCTGCTGCCGGAGGCTGCTTCCGCAGTACCGGGCCAGTGGATGAGCGCAAACCTATCCGCTTCGAGCGCGTACAGGTTCCCGGCGTTGCGCCAGACGACTATTTCTACGATATTCATGCGGACCAGCAGGGCTACCTCTGGATGGCGACCTCGCGTGGCGCGGTCCGCTTCGATGGCTCGCATTGGAAAGTCATCACGAAGGCCGACGGCCTCAAGTCTTCGGACCTGGTGTCCGTCGTACCGCACAACGGCGATCTATGGGTTGCCTATCGCGACGCTCTCGGTCTGGCTCGCCTTCAGTTCAACGGAGATCGCATCTCCATTAAGAGCTTCACGCAGGAAGATGGTCTTTCTTCCGATCTGATCTATGCGCTCGCATTTGATCACCTGGGCCGCCTCTGGGTCCCTACCGATAACGGTGTTTCCGTGCTCGACAAGGATCGGTGGACGCGCTACGGAACCGAAGACGGTCTGATCTGGGATGACGGCAACGATCACGCCATCTACGTCGATGACGACCACGGCGTATGGCTGGGCACGGGGCGCGGGCTCTCCCTGTTTCATCAACCTTCATACAACATCCCCCCGGATCCGCCGGTTGTCGTCATCACCTCGGCAGCCAGCGAATCGCGGCAGTATCGGCTTACAGAGAATCCCCGGCTGGACTATGCGCAGAATTCGCTCCTGCTGCAGTTCAGCGCCCTTAATTTTGCCACCGAAAGCCGCACGCATTTCCGCTATCGCCTCGTTGGCTCAAAAGGATCGTGGATTGACACGACACAGCGCAGTGTCCACTTCGCGGGCTTGCCGCCGGGGGACTACGTCTTTGAAGTCGTTGCCGCCGGCCCCAACGGACTCTGGAGCCCCACACCCGCAAAGTTTGCCTTTACCATTAAGCGCCCCTGGTGGCAAAGCTGGTGGTTCTTCGTCCTGTGTGGAATGGCTGTTCTCGGCCTCGGCAACGCAATCATCCGCTATCGTGTTCGCCGGCTTGTTGCACAGAAAGAGTTGCTCGAGCAACAGGTCGCGGAGCGCACCGCCGAGCTTCAGGAGAGCCATCGCCAGTTGGAACTGATCGCCTATCACGACGCACTCACGTCGTTGCCTAACCGTCGCATGTTCACCGACGAGTTCCGCGCGGTTGCCTCATTGGCAAAGCGTCACGAAAGGACCTTTGCTCTATTGGTAGTGGACCTCGACACGTTCAAGGAGATCAACGACTCGTTCGGGCATGATGCAGGCGACGCTGTACTCGTGCAGACCGCGGCTCTGCTCCGTGCATCCGTGCGGGATAGCGACCGCATGGCCCGTCTCGGCGGCGATGAGTTTGCGGTGCTTCTCATCTCCCCGGCGGATACAGCAGGCGTCTACTCTGTCGCGCAACGAATCGTCAACGCGTTCGCCGCGGGAGTGCCATTCCGTGAGTCAACGCTCCAGGTTACCGCGAGCATTGGTGTGGCGGAGTTTCCCACCGACAGCGACGATCAGGAAGGGCTCTATAAATGCGCCGACCTCGCTCTGTACGACGCGAAGAAGGCTGGCGGCAATCAGTGGCGTCGCTATCGGTCGGAGCTTGCCGATAAACAACTATCCGAT
Organism: uncultured Acidobacteriota bacterium; assembly: GCA_963720285.1. Lineage (GTDB taxonomy): Bacteria > Acidobacteriota > Terriglobia > Terriglobales > Acidobacteriaceae > Acidicapsa. Next base: position 212,561 of record CAVREZ010000010.1, on the reverse strand, counting down.
TAAATCGGCGTGAATGGCGGCCTGGAGCAGAAGCAAGGTTAATGTAAGGTGAATCACCGATCTCCGCAGGCATTTTCATCAGGAAAATGCCTGCATCACAGATACCGGGTACATCACACTGGAGCATTTTCGCTTCTGGTCTTCGCAATCGAGAGCTGCGCAGTGCGGCTTTTCTTGAAAAGCCGCGGCGGTAACCATGGCACTGTAAGCATCGGGAGCGAAAATGCTGTATCCCTGCTTCTGCTCTAAAGTGTCCGCTTGAACAACGGCGTCGCAATCAGCAGTGTGGCGATCCCGAAGGCAAATAGGAAGAATATATCGAAGCGGATGGCGGCCCAGCCGCCATCTTTGAGAAAGATCGACTTCAGTCCGTGTACTGCGTAGGTAAAGGGGTCGCAGATAGCGATGGCCTTAAGCCACTTTGGAAATCCACTCACAGGCGATATGGCGCCGCTGGGAAAGAACAGCAGGGTATTGAGCACGCCGAAGATAGCACGCGGTACCAGGGGATCTTCCACCCGCACCATCATAAGAAACATCATGCCGTTGAAGGCAACCGAGGTGGCGATGATCAGCAACAGAAGCTGCAAAGCCGGTCCAGGGTGGAAGACAACTCCAAGGCCCGCAAACAAGCTGCCGATCAATGTCAGGCTGATGCCCGAAAGCACCCCCTTGATTGTGCCGGCCAGGTTCAGGCCCATCACCAGTTCAAGCCGCGTGATCGGCGTTACCAGAAAACCCTCATGAATGCCGCGTGCCTTATCGTCGATGTAGAGCATGCCGCCGCCGATCATCACCGCGACGTACATTGCCAGCGCGACTGAACCCGACAGCAGATACTTCATGTATTCGACATATGGATAGAGCTCTACGATCTTCAGCGCAATCGACTGCACTACCAGCGGCTGAATCTGCGGAGCATTGAGCGCGTCCACAAGTGACTGCATCTCCTGCTTCGAGAGACCCGCTCATGGTCTGGTCTGTGTTGTCCACCACCAGGCCAATCGCCGGCGAATCGCCCGCCAGCACGCGCCGCGAATATTGCGAAGGAATGATTACAGCGCCATCGATCTTGCCTGTGCGCACATCTTCGCGCGCCTGCTGTTCATTGTCGTAATCGGTCGTCGTGAACGTGCGAATATTGACCGCAATTGCCTGGAACGCTTCATGAATCTTCAGCGCCTGCGAGCCATGGTCATAGTCCACCACGCCCATCTTTGCGTTGCGTATCTTGCCGCCAAAGGCGTTGCCCAGCACCACAAGCTGAACCAGCGGAAGCATCATTGAAACCATCATCAGCGCAGGCGAGCGGAAGAACTTTCTCATCTCGCGTTCGACGATCGCAAACATTCTTGTCATGGCTGCATCCCCGGGCGTTGCGGCATCACAAATGCGTGTGCCTTTACCTGTTCGTCGCGCAGTTGGCGGCCCGTGTAATAGACGAAGACATCATCGAGCGTGGTGTTTTGCACACTCAGCCCCTTGATTGTGTCACCCGTCCGCGCCGCCAGCTCCACCAATTGCGTAGTTGTCTGCGAACCATTCGCCGAGAGCACGCGATACAGTCCGTTCGCGTGCGATTCGACCGAAGTCACCCCCGGCAACTGCTCCAGTCTCGACTGCCAACCGGCGTGTTCTCTCTCAAACTGCACTTCCACGACGCTGTTGCCCGGTACAGTCGATTTCAGCGCTAGCGGCGTATCCAGTGCCACCAGCTTTCCATGATCCACAATGGCGATACGGTCGCACAGGCGGTCTGCTTCATCCATGTAGTGGGTCGTAATCAGAATCGTCAGCTTGCGCGTTTCCTTCAGATTGTTCAACATCTCCCAGACCGCCACGCGCGATACGGGGTCGAGCCCGGTCGTTGGCTCATCCAGAAAGAAGATCTGCGGCCCATGCACCAGCCCGCGTGCAATCTCGAGCCGTCGCCGCATGCCGCCGGAAAGCGTCTTGGTCTGCGCCTTGCGCCACTTCGTCAGATCCACTGCCTCCAGCAGCTCCGCGATGCTCTTCTCCCGTTGCGCCTTGGGAACCTCATAGAGTTTTGCGTAAATCGTCAAATTCTCTTCTACTGTCAGATCGATATCGCTTGTCAACGCCTGCGGAATCACGCCAATCGCGCGCCGCACTGCATCCGGCTCTTTCACTACATCGTGTCCGGCAACGACAGCTCGCCCCGCGGTCAGCGGGATCAGCGTCGTCAGCATGCGGATCAACGTACTCTTGCCCGCGCCGTTCGGCCCCAGCAGTCCAAAAATCTCGCCGTCCTCCACATTGAACGAGATGCCCTTCACCGCCTCGAAATCGCCGTACTTCTTCACGATATTGTCGACCGCGATGATGGCTCCTGGCGGCGCGCTGCTGGCTGCAGCCCTATCTTTGGCCGTGACGTTCATTGCTTCACCAGCTTGTCTTTGGGGATGTAGACTTCGGCGAGCATCCCCGGCACATACTTCTCGCCTGGATTGTCGATGAGCAGCTTCAGGCGTATCGTTTCGATATCCCGCTTGCGACGGCTCACATCGCGTTGCGTGGCAAAGTCTCCCTCGGCAGACTTCGCAATCACCTTGCCCCACAGCGTTGCGCCGCTCGGCATCACCACGCGCAGCTTGTCGCCAAGCTGTACCGCGTCTGCCTCCGTTTCAGGCAGCGGTGCATAAACCCACGTCTGCGTCAGGTCCGTCACAGTCACAATCGGAGTGCCCGCAGCTACCACCTCACCCTGACGCGCGGCCCGCACATTCACTTTGCCTGCTATCGGAGCGATCACGCGCGCATAGTCAAGATTCACTTGCGCCTCGTTTAGCAGGGCCTGGGCGTTCTTGTAATCACCGTGAGCAGAGGCCACGGTCTTGGCAGCAGCCTGTGCCTGCAGTGTGTTGGCCTCTGCCTGCTTCAAAGCCGCCCTGGCCGCTGCCACGTTCTGATTGGCGGCGTCCACCGCTGCCTTGTCTGCTGCCAGCGCCGTCGTCTGCTCATCGCTTGACTGCTGGCTCATGATACCTTGCTTCGCCAGCGCCACAGTTCGCGTAGTGTCGGCCTCTTGATGCTCGTATTGTGCGTGCGCCTGCAGCGAGCGAAGCCTGCGCCACTTGCACCTGCGCCTCCGCATTCAACACCTGGCTTGATGTGCTCCCGGCAGTCTGCCGTTCCGTATCGCGCGCTCCCTGCACTTTAAAGTGCTCGCTCTCGGCCGAGGCTGCCGCAGCTGCTTTCGCCGCAGCCAGATCGTCACTCTGGATTGTCGCGATCAACTCACCGGCTTGCACCTGGTCGCCTTCATCCACGGTCAATGTCTGAATGCGGCCGGGGATGCGCGAACTGACCACAACTTCATTGGCGTCAACGGTGCCGATCAGCTGCAGATCTTCCGAGTGACTTGTCGTCAGTAGATACCAGGCAAGAGAAACCACAAATAAAATGCCGAGGATCATAAAGACACGGCTTTTCGGACTCATGCAAACTTCCTCCGCAATTGAAAATCGTTCACTTCAGGCATGGGCATCTGGCGCAGAACCTTTTGTGCAAGCTTCGTTCCATGTGCCCGGTCAACGAAGAGCGCATTGCCCCAGAAGCTAATCACGGTGCGCCGCCGCGCCTCCAGCGCCTGTGGCTCAAGTGGCTTGACCGCAAGCGCCACAGCAATCATGGGCGCGCTGAGAAAATAAAAGACATTCGTGCCGAAGATCGCATACACCACTTGCATCGGCTCCGCATTGCATAGCTCTCCTGTACGAATGCCCTCTTCAATCGCCGTTAAAAGTCTCTCCATCAACGGCCTGAATGAGGACTGGAAGAACGTCGGCTCTCCCGTCTGCTCGTTTCGCTGTACGCGCACCATCTCCTGTTGCAGCAGGCTTTGAAACTCGTGCTTCGTCAAAATGCGGTCGAAGTGATTGAGCACACTGCGAAGCAGGCGTTCTCCAGGGCTGTATTTGGGGTCGAGAGCTGCCAGTGCATTTATCGCAACATCTGCCGATGCTGATTCGATTGCCGCTCTGTACAACCCTTCTTTGTTCTTGAAGTAGTAGTAGAGCAGCGCTTTGTTCGCGCCCGCGGCCTGCGCGATTGCGTCCGTTCGCGCACCCGAGAGACCATGCGCGCTAAACTCTCGAATCGCCGCCTTGAGGATTGCAGCGCGAGTCTGCTCCGCGCGGCTGCTGCTGGTCGTGATGGCTTCAGAATTGGCCATTGATTAACTGGTTAGTTAACTTTAGCACAATCTTGATCCGAATCTAAAAATTCGTCAGATCTGCTTGATTTACCTATCTGTGAACGAATATACGGTAACCAGATCAGACCGGTATCGATCAGGCCTAAGCAATTGAGGAGATCTGTATGGGGCGCGAAACGACCTGCCGCTGTACATGGGGCAGTGAAACAGGTATCTGCAAAGTTCTGCTCGAGCCGCCCGAGATCATAGTCCGCGGACCAATGCGGCGCAAAGCCGCAATCGCCTCGTTGAGTAATGTGAGAATCGAAGACGAAGCCCTCTGCTTCAACACGAACAGCGAGCCTGTTGAACTGGCTCTCAGCGCAGTTCAATGCGAGCGATGGCTCAAAGCACTGACCACTCCCGCGCCAACGCTCGCAGCCAAGTTGGGCATTCAGTCCGGGACCCGCATCTGCGTGATCGGAGAAGCCGAAGATTCAGCGTTGGAGGAAGCTATTGCGATTGGCACTTCAACCCCGGCAAAAGAGGCGGATATGCTGATTGCAGTAGTGCGGGATGCCGACGCATTGCATAAAGCCTTCGGGCAATGGGTTCGATCCCCGCAGCATCCTCCTGTCTGGGTCGTTTATCTCAAAGGCCGTAAGCAACCGATCGGCGAGTCCGAAATCCGCAGCTTCATGCGCGGCAACGGACTCATCGATACCAAGGTTGCTTCGGTGTCAGCCGTTCTCACCGCACTGCGGTTCGCGCATCGGAAATAGCGCCGGCTGTGAATCATCGATAGGTTCGTTCGCACCCGGGACTTCGAGCATCGCCTCGATTTCAACCCGATTGCGGCCGTACTGCTTCGCTCTATATAAGGCGCGATCCGCAGCCTCGATGAGTCCCTCGGGCGAGGGGCATGCAGGGGCAGCGCAGCAGCATATCCCCATGCTGATGCTCAGGTGGGCTCCGATGTCCGATGGATTTGCGATCTCCAACGCCGCGACGGCCGTCTGCATGCGCAGTGCGATGGTTTGCGCTGCTTCCAGGTGGGTGACCGGCAAAATTGCGGCAAACTCTTCTCCGCCGTAGCGCGCCACAAGATCGCCGCTGCGCGAGGCAACGGCATTAAGAGCCATCGCTACTCGGGCGAGGCAGCGGTCTCCATGTCGATGCCCGTAGGTGTCGTTCACGTTCTTGAAATAGTCGAGGTCGATGAGGATCAGTGAGAGGGCAAAATGGGTGCGCATAGCGCGATGCCACTCAGACTCCAGTGTTTGATCGAACCGGCGCCGGTTTGCAATGCCGGTAAGGCTGTCCTGTAATGACAACTCTTCGAGCCGGTCCCGGGCGGCGCGCAGCTCCTGTTGGGCACGCAAATAGCGCATCTGCAGCACGGTTGTACGAATTCCATAAGCCGCCAGTCCCATTGCAATCGCGAAAACACCCGTGTAAAAGTGATTCCGCAGAGTGACAAAACCGAGCGCCATCAGGGCAATCGTGAAGAAAATTGGACTGCCATTGTCGAAGAAAAGTGCAAGCCGGCTTCTTGGCGCATCCTTACGGGCCGCTACCAGCTGCGGAGCAGGCAACGCGTGGACCAGGAGCGCGAGCAGCACAAACGATGCGTCGACCAGAAAGTGCCAGGGCGATCTTCCCTGGTGCTCCATCCTTGAATGGTTGTAGTACGCCATGGTGGCGGCAAAGGCAGAAAGATATGGAAGCAGCGTGCGAAAGAAACAATGCTCCTCACCCTTGGGAGATGTCAGCAACCGTACAGCGCATCCCGCGGCGAGCGCGAGATTCTCTATGTTGTACGTGAAGTCGAACAGTGGCTCCGATATGGGCTTGATCGTTGGGTCGAAGAATGGTGAAGTCGTGAATATGACAACGTACGCCAGGTATCCGGCAAAGAATGCCTGCCCGGCGTCGAGCCATGAAAACAGTGGAAGCCGCTCGCCTTCCAATGGCGTGGATAACGCGAAAAGGACAGGAACGGCAGAGAAGAAATAGGCGAAATTCGCCAGCGACGGTGCACCGAAGGAAATACGCTCGACGTGCGCTTCCCACGCTGACATAACAGCAGCCATGGTATACAGCACCAGGCCGGTAGCCAGCAGGGTCCACAGTCCGCGAGCCCGCCTGGTGATCCTGCGGGCGCGCCAGATCACGGCGGTAAGAGCAATGAGGGGGGCGGCAATCTGAAACAGATAGCTGATTTCCGAGGAATCCAGCCGGGTCAGACGTCCACACCACCCATCGAGAATCAGGAAACCAGCCGCGCCAAGGAACGCGTACCGGAGCCGTGGCGTGAGCCACGCCCTAAACTTCATTCCCCTTCGTCCCCCTCACGTCGCAGTGCTGTGGAAACTTCCAAGCTGCAGCCGTGGATTCTGGATACTTACACAATGGCGAGCGAAAGGCTAGCCACAGATATACATAGCGCGCAAATCGGCTCAAAAAACCGTTTTGCACGATTGAACCTGGACCTGGCCCTGCCGGAGATTCCATACCGCGGATTCACCGTTCCACTACGAACGGTGCCTGGCAGCACGCTTCTTCGCGGCAGTTATCAATTTACCTGTTGTTGCGTATCGCCGTCGCTCAATCGGTGAAGAAAGCACGAGACTGGTCACTGGATTCCCATAAGGGAGCAGCGCCTCGATCAGCGCCTCGAGGTCGGCCAGGGAACCTGTTGTCACCTTCAGCAGAAAGGCGTCGCCGCCCGTCAGGTGGTGGCATTCACGCACCTCTTCCAGCGTCTGCACAAACTCCATCAGCCGGTAATAATGCGGCCCGTCGCAGCCCATGCGGATATACGCAAGTATGTCGAGCCCCATTGCCTCGCGGTCGATCTCCACAGAGTAGCCGCGGATAATCCCGGCTTCCTCCATCTGCTTCATCCGCTCTGCCGTCGCGGTCGCGCTCAGCCCGATGCGCCGCGCCAGCTCCGCGACCGAAAGCCGCGCGTTATCCTGCAGCTCCTTCAACAAGCCGCGCCCAAAGCTATCCATCAGGTAGCTTTGCCCTTCTGAAGTGAAATCCATGGTCATAGCAACTGATTGTAGTGAATACGGCATTCAAAAGCGCGACAGAAAGAGATTCGTCTATGTACCAGATGTCCTGATTTGCCTACCATCCAGCCTATGGAGAAAAGGGAACTCGCTTCGCAGAAGGCCTTGACGCTAACCATCGATGGACGCCCCCTGGCGCTGAGCGAAATCGAGGCCGTTGCACGGGAATTCTGCAGAGTGGCGCTCGATTCCGGCGCACGCGACCGCGTCGTAACGAGCCGTAGCGTCATCGAATCCATCCTCGCCTCCGGCGAAACCGTCTACGGTGTCAACACCGGCTTCGGCAAGCTGGCCGACGTTCGCATTCCCGCCGAGCATCTCAACGATCTTCAGACCAACCTCGTCCGCAGCCACGCCGCCGGTGTCGGCGAGCCGCTCTCTGAGGCGGAATCCCGCGCCATGCTGCTCCTCCGCGCCAATGTCCTCGCCAAAGGCTGCAGCGGAGTCCGTCCCGAAGTCCTCGACCTGCTCCTCGCCATGCTGAACGCGGGCGTTCACCCTGTCATCCCGGCCAAAGGCTCCGTCGGCGCCAGCGGCGACCTCGCCCCGCTCTCCCATCTCGCCCTCGTTCGTCATCGGTGAAGGCGAAGCCATCTATCGTGGTCAGCGAGTGGCCGGCAGCCGACGCTCTTGCCGCCGCTGGCCTGGCTCCCGTCCAGCTTGCTGCCAAAGAGGGACTCGCCCTGCTCAACGGCACGCAGGCCATGACCGCCGTCGGAGCGCTGGCCGTCCATCATGCCCAGCGCCTCGCCGCCATCGCCGATCTCGCTGGAGCTATGTCGCTCGAAGCCCTCAAGGGCACTCCGGCCGCCTTTGACGAGCGTATCCACGCCGCCCGTCCACACCCCGGACAGATCGCCTCAGCGGCCAATCTCCGGCACGTGCTCGAGAACAGCCCCATCCGCGAATCCCACCGTTCCGCCGCCGTCGATCCCCGCGTGCAGGACGCCTACTGCCTTCGCTGCATGCCCCAGGTTCACGGAGCCGTGCGCGGCGTCCTCGACCACGTCGCCCGGATTCTCGAAACCGAATCCGGCTCCGCCACCGACAACCCGCTCGTCTTCGCCGCAAGCGAAACCGGCAATTCAGACCTGCCAAAAATAGTTTCCGGCGGCAACTTCCACGGTGCGCCGCTCAGCTACGCCTTCGATTACGCGGCCATCGCTCTAACCGATCTGGCCTCCATCGCCGAGCGCCGTATCGACCGCCTCATCAACCCCGACATCAACGAGGGCCTCCCGGCCTTCCTCACCAGCAATGCCGGCCTCTCGTCGGGATACATGATCGCCCATGTCACCGCCGCTGCCTTGCTCAATGAGTGCAAGGTGCTCGCTCACCCTTCCAGCACCGACTCGGTGCCGACGTCCGGCGGCAAAGAAGACCACGTCTCCATGGGCATGACCGGTGCTCTCAAACTCCGCCAGATTGTCGACAACCTCGAAAAAATCCTCGCCATCGAGATGCTTTGCGCCGCCCAGGGCCTCGACTTCCGCCTGCCACTGCGTCCCAGCCCAGCCGTCGCCGAAGTCCATGCCCGCATCCGCGCCCTGGTTCCGCACCTCGACCAGGATCGCGCTCCAGCACCCGACATCGAGGCAATTGCGGAGGCTATCCGGAAAGGAAGCATCGCGGCGTAATCGAATGCCGTCCTGCAAACGCACTAAATCGCGTTACCATGGCCGCATGCGCTTTTTGGGATTGCTCTTGCTACTCTGTGCTGTCGGTGGAACGGTAGACGCAGCATCGCAAACAACCTCACCTGCACCACCTCCAGCACGCCCCACGCCACCCACGCGTGATCCCCATGCCCCCGGCTATGTACAGGCGAGGGAACTGCCCGACGGCACAATCCCATCTCCCAGCGAAGATGGCAACTTCATCATCGGGCCCACGCACACCTCCGCGCCCGAAATGACGCCATCGCCAGACACGCCAAAGGGAACCATCGTCGAGTTCACCATGCGCTCGGAAGATAGCAAATACTATCCCGGCATCGTTCGCGAACCCGGCACCTTCGGCACGCCCGATCCCCACGATCCCGCCAAACTGATCGTCACCACCAGCCACCCCGCGCCCTATACCCGCAAAGTCGCGGTCTACGTGCCTGAACAGTATGTTCCCGGCACCGAAGCTCCATTGATTGTCGGGGCGGACGGCGTGGACCGCATGCTCTTCACCGCTCTCGATAGCCTGATCGCCGAGCACAAAATCCCCGTCATGATCGCCATATCCATCCAAAATGGCGGCGGAGACGCCCAGGGCAGCGAACGCGGCCTCGAATACGACACCATGTCCGGCCGCTACGCCGAGTTTGTCGAGCACGAGGTCCTGCCCCGCGTCGAGGCCGAGGCTCATGTCCGGCTAACCCACGACCCCGACGGCCGGGCCGCCACCGGAGGCAGCTCCGGCGCAGCCTGCGCGCTCATCATGGCCTGGTACCACCCCGAGTGGTACCACCGTGTGCTCGCCTACTCCGGAACATGGATCAACCAGCAGTGGCCGTCGAACCCCAAAACTCCCCACGGCGCATGGGAGTTTCCCGAGCACCTGATCGCAGACACACCCTATAAACCCATCCGCATCTGGATGGAGGTCGGCGACCGCGACCTCCACAACCCCAACGCTATGCGCGACGGCATGCACGACTGGGTTCTGGCCAACGAAAACCTCGCCAGCGAGCTGGCTGCCAAAGACTACCGTTACCAGTTCGTCTTCGCCGAAAACGCCGGCCACGTTGATCACGCCGTAAGGGAGCAGACCCTGCCCGAAGCCCTCGAATATCTGTGGCAGGGGTATAAGAAAAGCAAGGACCACTAAGTCCACCGATTGCCAATTCAAGACGCAAATGAGGTCCGGCGCGGGCCATGTCGGTAATTACTGAGGAATATAGGTGGCGGCATTTCCTGTTGACCAAATAGAAATACGCCGGATCGCACCGATTATCTGACCACCACTGGGAAGGCAAGCGCCTTTCGATACGTCACATTGCCTTTATTTATCAATGGCCTACATGGAAATCTATAATCGCGGCGCCTTTTGCACGCAGACCTTTTTCGCCCCATTTTGCTATTGATTTTTGAATGAAAAATCCTTAAAATAAGAGAATTCATGGCTTCCAAGTAAGCTTGCCCGCCGGGCTCCAGCGATACAATCCGTTGAACGTTTTAACAGGATGCTCAGGCAGACAGCGAATCCCCGCGTGGGAGCCATTATTGAAAGTCATCTATCCACAGAGGGAAAAACATCGATGGCAAAGCGTCGTGGTAATCCGAACTGGGGCAAACCAGAGCCCATTGGCCCGGTTGTGCCTACTGTCACCTCCTTTGAGCAGATCGTCAAGGAGTTTAAGCTGACCCCGGATCAGTACATCCGCTCCACCCGGCTTCGCGAATGGGCGCGCCGCAACCGGAACTCCAAGTACATTCCGGAAGCACTGCTCGAAGCCTGGGGTTTCGAAATCGAGTCCACTCTTTAACCCTGCGACTCCCCCTCATTGCTGTAAGAATTCATCTCAAACGACTTATCTGCAGGCAAAGTGCGCCAGATCCAACCGGATCTGGCGCACTTTGCTTTTCTTGCGTCTCAGAAGGGAAGCAGCAACAGCGGCAGCAGCAAGCCCGCCGCCAGTAATCCCGAGATAGTCCACACACCCCGGCTGAAGCGGTAAGCCATGTAGATCCCGGTCAGCGTCGATGTAAACAATCCTGCCGCAACCATCAGAAAAAATATCTTCATCGGCAGATGTCCACCTGGCCTCGGCCCTGATATCTCAGGCGCCTTGGCCGCATGCAGCTTTCCGCCGTCGTGCGCTCCCGTGCCATGTGTTCCCGGATCACCCGTTTCCGGACCGCCGGATCGCTCGCCGGTTCCCTCGCCGGTATCGGCCCCGCTCGGCCGCGGCTTCCGTGGCGGCACGATCAGGGTCTGCTTCTTATGCAGCTGCGCGAGCCCCATGATCCATTTCGGAGGCTGATAGCTACTGTCCCGCCCGCTTTCATGCAGATTGAAGGTCTGCATAGCGCCTGTAAACGCAAAGAAAAGAAGCGCGGGAGAAATGAAGACGCCAAAATACAAGTGGATTGTGCGCATGAGTCTGAGTACTCGGTGCGATCGGGACATGCTCAGAAGGCTCTCCTTGGAATCAAATACGACTAAATATGTCGGATATAGAATAAAGACTAAATTAGTGTCAATTGGTTGACAATCCGTCACGTCAAATTTCGTAAACTGCCTTCAACTTTTGCCGCTCTACCGCGTGTGCGCGACAATGTTTAAGGTGACTCATCTTCAATCCGATCTCGGATAATCAGGTAAACCATGGCTGATTTGGCAGTTACGCAAGCTCTCCCCATAGATCCTCCGCCGACTTCTCCATTTATTGGCGTTCCGCAGGCGCTCGAAGAGTTCCGCGCCGGCCGCATGATCATCGTGGTCGATGACGAAGACCGCGAAAACGAGGGCGACCTCACGCTGGCTGCCGAATTCGTCACCCCCGAGGCCATCAATTTCATGGCCCGCTTCGGTCGCGGCCTCGTCTGCCTTACCCTCACCGAAGAGCGAGCCGATCATCTCAATCTGCCGCCGATGACCCAGCACAACTCCTCGCGCTTCGGCACCGCATTTACGGAAACCATCGAAGCCCGCGAAGGAGTCACCACCGGCATCAGCGCCCACGACCGCGCTCAGACTATCCGAACCGCCATCGCGCCCACCTCGACCGCGTCCGATCTCGCGCGCCCCGGCCACATCTTCCCCCTCCGCGCGCGCAAGGGTGGCGTTCTCGTCCGTGCAGGCCAGACCGAAGCGTCCGTCGACCTGGCGCGGCTCGCCGGTCTTACCTCCGCCGGAGTCATTTGCGAGATCATGAACGACGACGGCACCATGGCCCGCGTGCCTGACCTGGTCAAGTTCTGCGCCGAGCACGAGCTTAAGATGCTCACCGTCGCCGAACTCATTCGCTACCGGCTGCGCCATGAGCGCTACATCACCCGCGCCGCCGAAACCCCCATCCACACCCGCTACGGCGACTTCCGCATGATCGCCTATGAAAGCGAAGTCAACGGCGGCGAAAGCCACGTCGCGCTCGTGTATGGCTCACTCTGCGGCCAGGGTGACCAGTGGGACAGCAGCCATTGCCAGGAACCTGATGCGAAGCCAGTCCTCGTTCGCGTGCACACCCGCTGCACGGCGGGCGATGTCTTCGGAGCTGACTGCAACTGCCGCGAGATCCTCGACCAGTCCATGCGCATGATCGCCGAAGCTGGCTGCGGCGCCCTTCTTTACCTGCACAACACAAGCCGCGGCTTTGAGTTCAGCAAATCGTTCGACGGCACGCGTCTGCTCACTCACAGCGACCTGCGCAAGATGGAAAAGGGCTCTGAAACTGACGATCATCAGCAGCGGATTGTGCGCTCAGTAGGCCTCGGCGGCCAGATCCTATTTGACTTGGGCATCCGCCGCATCCGTCTGCTGTCCAACACGCCCATGCACATCCCAGCCCTCGAAGGCTTTGGCCTCGAGATCGTCGAGCAGGTACCGATACCTGTAACCAGCCTGGCTCCGGCGTGCAGCTGACCGATCGTCAGCTTTGCTCTATTTTTGAGGGATGAATCGATGAGTGGCTACGGCTGCTATTGCTTCCCGAAGTGAGAAATATCGTCGTTCATCGAGAACACATCCTTGAGATCGTCCTCGTACGGAAACACATGAATCATCCAGGTAAAGACATGCGGCAGAAACGTTCCACCCTCCGCCTTGCACGCCTCTGCTGTATTGATTGATCCAAACATCCCGAACTTCGGATGCTCACCGAGATACTCCTTCACTCGATCCGCCGGAGCCGCGCAGAAGTTCGTATGTTCATGCCAGCGCGCAATGCTAAGCGGGATCCTGCTGTTCAGCTCCTCCTCTGTTGCGTTGGGAGCTGCCGTGAACATGACTCCCTCCAGCTTGTACTCCTGCTTCGGAGTGCTGAAGTAGAGCAGGGAGGTGGGTCGCGTAGGATCGAAGATCCGATCCGCGAGTGCGGTATTCGCCTGGTTGTTGAAGTGATACTGCGGCTGCTTCACCTTCGGATTGGCAATGACATACCCATCCGCCAGCGCTTTGCGGTAGTCCTGATATCGCTCCATCGCCGCGCGTACCTTCGCGACAACCTCACGCGCCCGCTCCTCGTCCCCCGGCTCCTTCGGCAGCACCGGTGTTACCGTCATGTGTCCGGCCATCGCCGCCATGCTCGGGCCCATTGTCTTTGGGTCAAGCCCACGCATATCCATGCCTGGCATCTTGTCCATTGACTGCTGCGCAAGCCCGGCCGCGCATGTACTCGAAAAGATGAATAGAAGCAGGAAAAATCGCCCATTCATACCTACAGATTGCGCCCCGCAGCCACAAGTCCTCCATGACCACTCGATCGCATCCTGCGCAGGCCACCCACCCGAATCATTGCACTCCTGCAAGCTTCAAATAATTCGGTTCATCGGAAACGTCCTTGTGACGAAACGCGCGTACGATCTTTCTGTCCTTTAGAAGAAACACTCCGGGCATCTGATAGGCATCTTCTTTAAAAATAGGATTGATGCCGTATTTGAAGAGCGCGCCCTTGAACCATCCACGCAGCACCGCCAGGTTGAATGGCTGCAGATACGGGTTCGTCTTGCGCAACGCAAATGCCGGATGCTGATAGAGCGACGCATCCGGATTGCTGATCCGCTCCACGACTTCCATTTTGTAGTACTTGAAGTAAGGCCGCGCCCGTTCCGGTGTTCCCAGGTGCACAAACACCGGCCTTACTCTCTTGGCCGCCAACTGTTCCTGGATCTGCGACACCTGATCCAGTGCCTGAGCACAGAAGGCACACCCAAAGTGCCGCAGGAAGACGAGCAGCACCGGAGACTCGTCCACGAACTCCAGCAGCGTGCGCCCGTTTTCCGTCGCATGGGAATGCATCGCTTCGACCAAATCTGTCTCGTCCATATTTTGAATTACCTTGTCTTGAATTACTTGGGATGGCATCGTGCGTGTCTGCTCAATCGGAATGTATCGATCATTCTCCACCACGCCGCCGATAAAAGAAATCATAGTCGCCGGAATTGGCGCTTCTCCCAATACGGAAAGAGCCCGGAATGCGCAACTGCATTCCGGGCTCTCGAACGATCCAGCTTCCGATAGATGCGGGTCCGTCACTACCGCGGCTTCTCCTCTGGATGCGGCTCGCTTTTTGGCGGAGCAGGCCGCGGAGCAGCAGGCCTTGCTTCGGGTCTCGGTGCGGGTTCTGCATGCTGCTGAGGCCGCGGAGCCGCGTGCTCCTGTGGCTCCGGTCGCGGCGCAGGAGCATGTTGCTGAGGCATCGGCTTCGGTTCTGGTGCCCTATGTGGTGTAGGCGTGGGAGCAGGCTCGCGTCGCTCCTCAGGCACAGGCCGTGACTTCGGCTCTACCGGGCGCGCTTGTGGCCGTGGTTCCTGAGGTGTCTCGGGCCTGGGCGCGGTTTTGGTTTCAGGCCTCGCCTCGGTTCTGGTCTCGGGTCTGGGCGCGGTTTTAGTTTCAGGCCTCGCCTCGGTTCTGGTTTCGGGTCTTGCTTGTGGTCGCGTCTCGGGTCTGGTCTCGGCAGGTGTCGTAGTTCGCGGTTCTGCGGGTCTGGACTCTCGCGGAGCAGTTTCAGGCCGCCGTGCCTCGCTGTGCGTAGCCGTTGTCGGCCGCTCGGGCGTCGCTGTTCTGGCCGCGGTCTTCGGAGCTACATGTTCCGCTTCGGCTCCGCGACGTTCATTCGACTTCGTCTCTGTCCGGGCCGCAGGATTCGCGTGTTCCGCTACTTTCGCACCACTGGCGGCAGTTTTTCCATTCATCGCAACCGGGCGCACGGTAGCCGCGGTCCGCTGCGCCGCTGCAAGATTGGCCCCACGGGCCGGCCGCGCGCGATTGAAATCGGCTTCGTTTGCTGCAGGCCGCGCCATCGCCGCTCGCGGAGGAGCACCGTGATTTGCCGAGTAGTAGTTGACCTTCGTCTCGCGCGCCAGATTAGCCTGGCGCTCCTGGGTCGCGATCGGGCCGAAGCGCTGTCCATGCTCTGCCTGGACCTGCGCTGCCGTAGGACGCGCAGCCAAACCGCCGTGGCCACCGTTGAAGCTCACGCGATTTGCCGTGCGATTCACAATCACCGTGCGGTCGATGTACGTGTTGCGAATGACGGTCCTGTTCACATTCACCACCGCTGTGTTGTAGCTGAAGCTGTTGCCGACCCAGCGTCCGCCATAGAAACCACGACCGTTGTATCCAAACCCATAGTCGACGCCGCCATAGAAGCCGACTGTCGGACCCCAATAGCCAGCATGGAAGGCATACGCGCCACTGCCCCAGCCCCAGTATCCAGGTGTCCATAACAGACCTACAGCGGGTGGCTCTATCCAGGTGCCTGGCACCCAGTAATACCCATAGTCTCCCCAGGCCCAGTACCCGGGAGTCCAGATGTAGTTAGGTGCAGGACATATCGGCTGCTCATAGACCGGCAGCATGGGAGGAGCTACTCCGATCGAAACACCAATTGAAACCTGCGCCGTTCCAGCAACCGGCATAGCGGTCAGCGCACAAGCCAATAGAAGGCTACCGAACCATCGGTGAGCTTGCATAAATCACCTCTCGTCTCGCCCGCCAATTTCATTCTTCCTGCTTGCAACCAGGAAGTGATGGCTCTGGACAAATGAGAGGTGCGTAAAGCTCAGGCCTCCGCAACTCCCTATCCATTTCGCGGGCAATGGACACTCGTGTGGAAGCCGGGAACCGGCTGCTAAGTTGCTTTCGTGCAATATTGCTCTGGGCGTTCCAATCAGGAACAAGCCTGATCTAACTACTCAGGTTCGTTATAGATACCCAGATCGGCCACATGAAAATCGTCACGGTTGCCCTCTATGGACAGCCTTATTTTCGAGGCTCCGCTCCGCGAAACGCGATGAATCCGTACAGCATTCGGATCGCGGCTCTCCACAATCGTCGACCACCCCGACCCGTTCCAGGCCTCAAACTTGTAGCTCGCGATGCGGCTCTCAGCGTAGTTATCCCACTCGCCCACAGGCTCAACCAGCGACACGACATTGAAACTCTCGCGCCTGCCCAGATTCACCTCAAGCCACCCCGAACGATTACCCTCGCCCACATTCCAACTCGAGCGATAGCCGCCGTCATTCGCAAGATCCGGCCCAACCGTGTCGGGATACGAGCTGGCATGAATCGGCTTCGCCGTAGCCAGGTTCGGCCTCGTAATCACCACGTGCCCCTGCACCTTGTCCATTGGTCCCGAGTGCTTCCACGCCTGTCCGATCTCCTTGAGTCGCGCCACCACGTTCGGAGCCATCTGCCCCGTGCGATCCGGAGGCGCATTCAGAATCATGTTGCAGTGCCGCTTGTTCAGAGGAACCAGCCACTCGTTCACCACCGTCTCAGTCGGCTTAAGCGGCCCGTTGATGTCGGCCTGCTTCCAGAACCATCCCGGTGTAATCGTCACGCATGAGAAGGCCGGCAGATCGCTCCCCTGCGGCACCTTCTGGCCCGCATTCTGCTCAAACGCCTTCAGGTCCGTGTAGTAGAGACCGCCGGCAGGGAACTGGCTCGCATTGAGATCCGAAACCAGGCAGTTCGGCTGCATCGACTTGATGTGTCCATAGATCTCCGGAAACGGCATTTCCTCATACGTAATCCGGCTCCACGGCGCATTCCATCCATCGATAATCAGCGCATCGATCTCGCCATAGTTGCTGAAAAGTTCCGTCAACTGGTCCTTCACCAGTTGTATCTTTTGCGGTGTGATGTTGAAGTGCCGGATATCGTCCCGCAGCGACAGAATCGAGTAGTAAAGCGCCGTGCGCAGTCCGGCTTTGCGGAACGAATCCACATACCTTCGCACCACGTCGATCTGATGCCCTGACTGCGCCACGCTCGTGCCGCGCGTCTTCGTCGGCCACAGGCAGAATCCATCATGATGCCGCGTCGTCAGGCATCCCCACGTCATGTTGGCCGACTTCGCAGCCTCGGCCCATTGATCCGTATCGAGCGCCGTCGGATTGAACAACGTAGCCGGCGAAGTCGGATCGCCCCACTCGCGATCCTGAAACGTCGCCATGTTGAAATGAATGAACATCCCAAAGCGCAGATCGATGAAGTTCTGCTGCAACTCCAGCAGCGGCTTCCCGCGCCGCACCGGCTCAGGAGCCTGCTCTGCAACCGCCAGTCCACTCGTTGAGCTCAAAGCAAGCGACGCCGCGCCCGCCATCCACTTGCAAATATCCCGTCTCGTCTGCATTCATCCACCCAATCACTGAAATCGATACCATTTTTACATTCCGGCTTGATGTTTCAGGACCAAATAGTGCATCACTCGGTTCATATTTTGAATTCAGATCGGGGGAAAACACGGAAGCCAGACTGATTGCCGCGCTACAGCCGCCGCAAAAACGCCAGCGCCGCATCCAGTTGCGGAAACATCGCCTCATCAGCCTTGAACGCCGCCGAGTGCACACATCGCCGTGTCCCGCGTACCTTCACTGGATGCTTCAGGTGCAGCATCTCGTGATACAGCAGATACTCAATTGCATACCGCGGGCTCGACGGCCGGTCAAAGACCTTGCTCACCACGATCGTGTTATGCGCCGCATCGTAGTGGCCCAGCAGCCGCTTCGCATTATGCTCGCTCCATGTCAATTGCGGCCTTCCCAGCAGCCCATGAAAGAACCGCTCGTTCAGCGAGTCGAAGACCTCTTCCAGGTGATAGTAGCGGCCTTCGGGCCCCGTGTATCGCTTTGCCCCGCGCGCATGGCGAATCTGCTCCGTCTGCCGCGCCACCGCCTCGCTGTATTGAAAACGCTTATACCGGTGGTTGTGCGCGCGATCGATCGACTTCTTGTAAATCTTTGCAATCAGGATATGCGCAATCGCCCGCAGCACGCTCTCCGGCGCGCCTTCCAGCAAGTCCGAAAGGCTTACATGCAGCTGCCCGTCGCGCAGGCGGATCGTCGTGTTCAGCGAAACAAATCGCCGGAAGCGAATATGGAAGGGCGGCATCGGCGCACGCGGGCGAAGAGCCCTGTACTCTTGCTCAAAGATTGCTATCAGCCCTTCCGATGACATACCTACAGTATAAAGTTCCGGCGCAACCGCCGCGTCTGGAAGCTGCGCCGGGCACCGTTAACTGACCGTTCTCGCGGCCAGGTTAATCGTTACCGTGTCATCCGGCGTCTTCGTCGTCCCACCATCCGACTCCGGATGAAACTCAATCGTCATCGTCGTCGCATTCACCACAATACGCAGATAGCCATAATCCGAGTCGTCATAGCTCTCGAGCGTCAGCGTGTCGTCAATCGGATATGGAGTGCGCAGCGTCGTCCGCATCGTGCTCAACGGCGAGTGTCCGCCGCACCCGGCCACCACGTACGGAATCTGGTACCCGTTGATCGTCCGCGTAAATCGCTGGTAGTTATGCGAGTGCCCCGACAGCACAGCGTGCGGCCATACCCCCGCTGCCGTACATGCCGAGTCGATGTCCTGCAGCATCAGCGGGCTGCCTCCATGCGTCGAACCACCGGTAAATGGCGGATGATGCACCGCAATCACCACCGCGCCGGCATAGCTCTCGCTCTTGATCCTCGACAGCGCAGTTGTCAGAAATGTGACCTGCCCCTGATCCAGAGTCGCATACGTTCCGCCCTGTGCGGAGATCACACCTGGATCTTCAAGCACGTTGCTGTACAACCCCAGAATGCGCACAAACGGCGCGTCGAACGTGTAGTACACCCCAGGCTGAATCATCGTCGTCCGAAGCAGGCCGCCTGCATCCGGCGAAGGCGCAGCTGCTGCCGAGCAGAAGTTGGTCAGATACCCCTTCAGAGTTGCCTCCGGATCGCTCGGATACACGATTCCATCATGGTTCCCCGCAATCCCCAGTATGGGTGCCGCGTAATTGCGATACGGCTCAAAGAACTGGTCGTAGTAATACTCGCTCTCGCCAAAGTAGTAGACAACATCGCCCAGATGATAGAAGAACGACGGTACATCCGCCTCACTCTCCTCATCGAAGTCCGACACCATCTTGTCTGCCACCAGGGATTGCGTAGCCGGTCCCACATCGCTGCCGGTATCTCCCACGCTGTGAAAGACAATCTGCCCAGCACTCTGAATCTGTTGCGAGATCGTAGCGCCATTGCTTCCATACACCTGAGCAAGCGTCAATATCGGCTCAGCCACTCCGCCCGCAGGTTGCGGTACCGGTTGTACTCCCGGCGTGTCCTTATCCTTCGAGTCCGTTACCGGATCCTTAAAGCTCGTCGGGTCGGGCGAAGGCGCCGGCTGCGCAAATACAGGCTCTCCGTCGCCTGACGAAGTTGATCCACTCTGCGTCGAACCGTCCGTCCCTCCGGAATTTGTAGAGGTCGTGCCATCCGAAGGGTGGTGATGATGACGATGAGGTTTAGACATTGGCAAATCCTCCTGCCGCCGCAGTATACGTAGTTTCTCCCCGCAGCGGCATCAACGCCTGTTGAACAAGACAGGAAGGCGATTCTCTTTGCAGCAGAGTCCAGTGGCCGGCAGCCTGCCGCTATCATTCTGAATCGGAGACCGGCTCTGCAGCCAGCTGCTGCTTCCACTCCAGAATGCGCGCTTTACCCGCAGCCGCTTCCGCTTCAGGAATCCTTCCCGCCTGCTGCAGCGCAATCGAAAGGCTGGTGTGCGCCAGCGGATCATGCGGCGTGAGCACCGTCAGCCCAAGCGCCGCGGCCACAGCCGCATCATGATCGCCGCTGTCTCCAAGCGCGCGAATCAACCCGTGATAGGCCTCTGCGTGATCTGAGTCGAGAGCAATCGCCTCGCGAAAGGCCTTCGCGGCACTTTGTGGATCGCCCGACGCCAGCAGGTCAAGCCCCTGCTGCGTCCACCCCTCTGCCGAACACGCACTCATCTCATCGTGATCGTATCAGGAGATGCTTGTGCCATCCGATTCGGAACGCCGTCAATCCGTGATCCTGCGCCAGTCAGCCTTCAAAGCATCGCCCTCCGGCATGGCAAGATTCACGCGCGTCTTCGGAGCGATGACAAGATCGACGCGCCGGTTCTCCGCGCGTCCAGCCTCGGTATTGTTGCTCGCTACCGGGTGATACTCCGCATAGCCGGCGACCGAAAGTCGCTCCGGGGCTATCGCATTCGTCTCAAGCAGAATGCGTCCAATGTGCGTAGCCCGCGCCGCGGACAGCTCCCAGTTCGAGTCAAACGCTTCATTGTGGATCGGCACATTATCCGTGTCTCCTTCCACGCGAACGTCGTATCTCGTCGGCCCCAGCACCTGCGCAATCTGCCGCATTACCGGCAATGTCTGCGCATGCGGAATGGCCGACCCGGAGCTGAAGAAACCGGCCTCGCGCAGGCTGATCACCAATCCATCCTTCCCCATCTGAATCGCCACCGTATGCTGCGCAATCTGATCCGACAACATGTGTTCCATCTCGCGCTGCACCCGCTCCAGATCCTTCTTGACCGCCGCAGGCGACAGCACGTCTTCCCCCATTACCACATTCATCGGCATCCCCGCGGGGTCCCGGGCCGTCGATGCTGTCTGCTTGGCATCGATGGGCTTACGCGCGGCATTCGGAAAAATCCCAAGCTGTCGAAACGCCGTATCAATCGACTGCGAAACCATCTGCTGCTTGCGTAAATCGGCCTTCGACGATGCGTAGAGCACTACAAAGAATGCAAACATCAGCGTGATGAAGTCGGCGTATGAAACCAGCCAGCGTTCGTGACTCACATGTGCTCTTCGCCGTTCGCGGCGTCTCATGCGGCGAGCTCCTTCGACTCTTTATCGCGCTCTTCGAGAAAGCCGCTGAGCTTCACCTCAAGCATGCGCGGATTGATGCCCTCGAGAATCGAGATCACTCCCTCCAGCATCATCTCGCAGCGTTGGTGTTCCTCACGCATGCGGAGACGAAGCTTTCCCGCCGCCGGAAGAAAGAAGAGATTCGCCGCTCCTACACCGTAGATGGTGGCCACAAACGCCACGGCAATGCCCTTGCCAACCTCTTCGATCTTGTCCAGATGCTGCATCACCTGAATCAGCCCCAGCACCGCGCCCAGAATGCCGATCGTCGGCGAAAATCCACCAGCCGACTCAAATACGGCAGGTACGCGCTCCTCGCCTTCCATTCGTGAATCCAGGCTGAGCGTCATGATCTTGCGCAACTCCGCAGGCTCGGTGCCGTCCACAGCCAGAGTCAGCGCCTGCTTCAGAAACGGCTCATCGATGCTCTTCAGATCTCCATCCAGCGATACAACGCCCGATCGCCGCGCTTTGTTGGCAAACCCCAGCATCTTCTCGATCAACTTGTAATTCTCATCCTCTGGACGAAAGAAGACCTGTGCGAGGCGCTTGAACGCAGTCAGCACGGTATGCAGCGGAAACTGCAGCATCACCGCGCCCAGCGTGCCTCCAAAGACGATCAATGCCGCCGTTGGCTGAAACACCTGCCCGAGATTGCCGCCTTCCAGCAGCAACCCGGCAACAATGCCAACCACTGCAACAAGAATTCCGAAAAAACTCGCCTTGTCCATTCCCGCCCCCATCAGCACCCCGGATTCAAAGTCCTCGGCACGCAACTTCGTAAAGCTCTATTTTCTTGATCAACTGCACTCAGGGCGTCAGGCCTTGTGCGACGCACCGGTCTTCATCGAACGCTCTCTTCCCACATCGGGACTGAGGCTCGTCATCGCCACCACGCGAGTCAGATCGCCCGCGTTGCCGGTTCGCGAGGCGATCCGCGCCAGCAAATCCGAGCGGTAGGCCATCACTTTTTCGACAATCTCCGCACAGCTTTCGCGAACAATCAGTTTTTCCCCATGAATCAGCGTCAGCATCGTATCCGGCGATGCCTCCGCCACCTTGATCAGATCGCTGTTCAACAACATCGGAATTCCATTGAGCCTCGTGACCTCGATCATGCGTGAGTCTCCTCCACGCTCCTACCTATCGGCAGCAAGGGAGCAAAGGAATAGCGGAAGCCCGAAGAGGCATGGCGGCGCAACACAATCTCAACGGGCTCAAGGGCATCCTAAAGTCCCGGGAGCCATCGCCGATACACGGTCCAGATGCGGCGGTGGATATTCAGCGTAGCCTGCTACAACGTTGAGCTCATGCTGGACCTTCTCTGCAAATCCACGCATCGTCCAGGAGTAAACCCATGTCTTTGGGTGTACTGAATAACATTGCCGCGATGTATGCGGAAAACAGCCTCAACAGCACCAATGACAGCCTGCAGAATGTCCTCACGCAGCTGTCCTCGGGCTCCAAGATCAACTCCGGCTCCGATGATGCCGCAGGCCTTTCGCTCATCAACGGCCTCCAGGCCAACTCCACGGCGCTCACGCAGTCTTCGACCAACGCCACCGAAGGCGTAGGCCTGCTGCAAGTCGCCGATGGCGCTCTCTCGCAAGTGACGAACCTGCTCAACCGTGCCGTGACGCTCGCCACTGAGGTCTCCAACGGCACCCTCAACTCCACTCAGGATGCGGCCGCGAACCAGGAGTATCAGTCGATCCTTTCTGAGATCACCTCCATCGGCCAGACCACGACTTACAACTCGCAGCAGGTGTTTACGGGAGCAGCCGCCGGCACCAACATCTACACCGGCGACTCTTCCACCTCCGGCTCGTCCATCGACAACCTCTACTTCGCGCCTCTCTCGTCGTCCACCGTGGGCGACTCCGGCGGCACGGTTGTGCAGAGCTCTTCGGGAGAATTCTTCGATCTGTCAGTGGATAACGCAGGACCGCCGGCTTCTTTGAGCGCTGGCGCGGCGTCGAGCGATGCCGTTACCGGCGCCATCACCTTTACCATCACCAATGCCGATGGAACCACGAGCACCATCGCAACGACCGCCACAACGGTTGGCGGTTTGGTATCGGAGATCAACAAGGACGGTATTGCAGGTGTTACTGCGAGCCTGACCACGGCATCTGCGGTAGGTGACGCCGGCGTCGTCGGAGCCGATACGGGTGTCCTCATCAGCAATACGAACTCGAGCGTTGACTTTACAACAACTACCCCGCCAACGTTGTATGACTCAACAACCGGTCAGGCAGCCGCCGTCACACCCTTTGCCTCAACCAAGGCGACCGAAACCATCAGCTACCAGAAGGGCGCCAACGAGCAGACCTCGGATCTGGCAACAACTGATCTGACCAGCGAAGGCAATGCGCAGGCAGCCCTGCTTCAGCTCAACTCAGCCATCAGCAACGTGGCGGCGCAGCGCGGCTACCTCGGCGCGCAGGTCAACACCCTCAACGCAGTCTCACAGGTTGTCAACACCCAGCAAGAAAACATCACCTCGGCCCAGAACGCGGTCCAGGCAACCGACTACGCCTCAGCTACCACGGCTCTCTCCAAGTACGAAATCCTCAGCCAGACCGGCATCTCGGCCCTGGCGCAGGCCAACAGCATCCAGCAGGAAGTCACCAAACTCCTGCAGTAACCTCCAACCACAATGGGGAAGCGCCACCTCGCGGCTTCCCCATCTCTTTGTTCCGTGCAACGCCACATGGTTCGCCTTGATCGCTTGCCTCGGCGATGATGTGAGATCTCTAACACCGCAAGTTGTGAAGTTGGTCCTAAGACTGCGAAGCATTCAATCGTTGAGAAGGGGTTGCAATGGGTACAGTCGGCATTTCCTTTGGCTCGCCCACGGCGGGCACCGGTTTCGACGTCAGCAACACAGTCAGCCAGATTGTGGCGAATCTTCAGAACGTTGAGACTCCTTGGAACACTCAACTCTCCACGCTTCAGAGCCAGGACTCCGCCATCTCCAATCTAGGCACGCTGCTCTCCAATCTCTCCAATGACATCTCGCAGTTCACAGACTTCAGCGGCGTCCTCTCCACCAAAGAGGGCTCAAGTTCCAATCCCGATGTAGTCGCGCTCACGTCGTCTTCCTCCTCGGCGGTCGCAGGCACGCATACCATTGTCGTCAACTCGCTGGCCACGACCGCTTCGGGCTACCTCGATAACATCAGCAACGCCAGCGATACGCTCACCGGCTCTGTCTCGATTCAGGTAGGCTCAGGCGCAGCGCAAACCGTGGATGTTGGAACAGACAATACACTCTCCGGGCTCGCCGCCTCCATCAACAAAGCAGATGTCGGAGTAACCGCCAGCGTCGTCACCGACGCCAACGGCTCGCGTCTCTCCATCGTCTCCGGCACCTCCGGTGCAAGCGGCAATCTCTCCGTCACATCCGCCATCACGGATTCATCGACGAGTACGGCACTCAATTACAACTCGATTCAGAGTGGCCAGAACTCCAGTATTGTTGTCGACGGCGTAGACGTCGCCACATCCTCGAACACAGTAAGCACCGTGATTCCCGGCGTTACCTTTCAGCTGCTTGCTCCATCTGCCGACACGGTCCAGGTCCAGATCGTCAACAGCACTTCAACGGTAGAAAGCGCCATGGAAGCTTTCGTCTCCGATTACAACGCCGTCGTCAGTGCGATCAATACACAGGAATCGAACAACTCTTCAGGAGTAGCCCAGCCGCTCTTTGGCTCGCCGACACTCTCGCTGCTGCAGCAGCAGTTGCTCTCATCCATCAGCGGCTCGTCTTCGTCCGGATATCTCGCGCCCATCTCCGACGCATCCGACACTCTCTCCGGTACGTTCTCGATCGCCGTCGGTTCCGGCTCGGCAACCAACTTTGATCTCAGCACCCTCAGCGCCGGCAATCAGAACCTGGCAGGGCTCGCAGCAGCCATCAACACCAGCAATCTCGGCGTTACAGCCTCAGTGATCACCAACTCCGCAGGCTCATCTCTCTCTCTCGTCTCCGAGTACGGACAAGCCGTCACTGTCAACTCATCGATCTCCGACACCACCACCGGAACTTCGCTTTCCTACAGCTCGCTTGGCGACATCAACAACCTGGCCAAGCTGGGCATTTCCGCGCAGGACGACGGTACCATCTCGCTCGACTCCGCCACCTTCGACCAGGAGCTGAACTCCGACTACTCCGGTATTACCGCCTTCTTTCAGGATGCCAACAGCTGGGGCGTCGATTTCTCCAACACCGTCGACAATCTCGGTACATCCAGCGTCACCGGCACACTCGCCCTCACGCTCAGTGCTGACAGCTCGATTGAATCTTCTCTAAACCAAAGCATTTCCGCAGAGAACCAAACGATTTCGGCAGAGCAGGTGAGCCTCACGCTCGAGTTGACCAGCGCCAACGAGATCCTGCAGGCCATTCCTCAGAATCTCGACAACATCAACGAGCTTTACTCCGCGATCACCGGCTATCAGGCGCCCCAGCCATAGAGCAGAAGCAGGGTTAATGTAAGGTGTATCACCGGTCGCCGCAGGCATTTTCATCAAGAAAATGCCTGCATCGCAGATACGGTTACATCACACTATCCCTGCTTCTGCTCTAGACCATACAAGGCACGAACCCGCAACCGGGCCAGGAGCGCCCGATCTCGATGACATCCTACAAAGACCACATGCTCGACGGAGCCTCTCCCGTGGACCTCGTCGTCGCGCTTTATGACGGCATCATCCGCTTTCTCTACGATGCAATCGATGCCGTCGAGCACGGAGACATCACCGCACGCCGAGCCGCGGTCAAGCGGGCGCTCGCAATTGTCATTCACTTGCAGGCCCGGCTTCGCATGGATGTTGGTGGTCGCCCTGCTCAGCTTCTTGCCGAGTTCTACGCCTCCATCTTCGCTTTGATCCTGCAGGCCTCTGCCGCCGCCGACGCACGGCGCTTCGACCGGGCTATCGCTTGTGCTCTTGAGATGCGCAACGCATGGCGACAGATAGCGCTCCAGTCGGTTCAATCGCCCGCAGACAGGGAAAGCATAGCGTCTCGAAGACTGGTGCCCTCTACCGGAACTACACCCGAATCAGACGCATCTGCCCGTTGGACGGCATGAAGCTGGACTGTAAAGGTCGTTAGCTGGCGACGGAAAGCTCTTCTTCCAGCAGTTGCTTCTCATAGAGATCCGCATAGTATCCGCCGCGCGCAAGCAGTTGCTCATGTGTGCCAAGCTCGCGAATCTCACCCTGGATCAGCACCGCGATCTGATCCGCTTCACGCACCGTCGAGACGCGATGCGAAATCAAAATCGTCGTGCACCCGCCGCTCTCGCGTGTATACCGGCGCAGCCCCTGCAGTATGCGCTCTTCCGTGTAGGTATCGACGCTCGCCAGTGCATCGTCCAGGATCAGTATGCGAGGCCTGCGCAATAGCGCGCGCGCAATCGAAGTCCGCTGCTTCTGTCCACCAGAGAGAGTCACGCCGCGCTCGCCGACGATCGTGTCAAACCCCTGCGGAAACTCTTCCACCTCGCGGCGGATGTGCGCTGCCTCCGCAGCATCCAGCATCTCCGCCTCGGTCGCGTCCGGTGCGCCGAATTTGAAATTCTCGCGGATCGTATCGCTGAAGAGAAACGTCTCCTGCGGCACAACGCCGATATTTGACCGCAGCACGTGCAGCGGATAGTCGCGCACCGGCCTGCCATCAAGGAACAATGTGGGCGGCTCGGCCTGCACGTCCAGCAGCCGTGGAATCAGATTAATCAGCGTAGACTTACCCGACCCCGTCGGCCCCACAATCGCAAGCGTCGATCCCGCCGGCACGTACAGCGATACATCGTCGAGAATCTTCCGCTCGCCATACGCAAAAGAAAGTCCTCGGAACTCAATGCCGCCATCCAGCAACAGGTCGGACGGAATCTCCGGATCAGCCATGCTGTCATCGATCGACGGCTTCGACTGCAGAATCTCATCGATACGCTTCACGCTTGCCGTGCCACGCTGAAAGATGTTGATTACCCAGCCCACGGCGATGATCGGGAAGGTGAGCAGAATCATGTAAGTGTTGAAGGCCACAAACGCGCCCACATCGATCTTGTGTTCCAGCACCAGCCGTCCGCCGGCCAGCAGCGTAATCACCATCGCCACGCCCAGCACAAACTCCAGCGTCGGCCACAGCATGCCCATCAACTGCACCAGCCGCAGCGCGCGCCCGATGTATTCGCGATTGGCCTTCTCGAACGACTTGATCTGCGGCTCTTCCTGCGCAAATGCGCGTATCAGCCGCGCCCCCGAAAAGTTCTCCTGCGCATGCGCCGTAATCTCCGAAAAGCTCGCCTGAATACGCTCGAACCGCTCATGAATCTTCGCGCCAAAGTACTGCACCAGGATCGACGCAACCGGCATCGGAGCCAGCGCCACCAGCGTCAGCCACGGACTTATCCTCAGCAGAAAATACAGCGCGCCCACCGAAAACAGCACCGTGTTGGCCGAATACATGATCGCCGGCCCTAGCAGTTGGCGCACCGCACTCAGGTCGTTCGTCATGCGCGCCATGATGTCGCCGGTGCGGTTGCGGTGGTAATAGCCCTGGTCCTGCCGCTCCAGCGTCAGAAACAGGTCGTTGCGCAGATCGAACTCGATATCGCGCGAAATGCCAATCAAAATCCAGCGCGACGCGTAGAGGAATACGCCCTTGAGCAGCGCAATGCCAATCAGAAATCCGGCGTACAGCAGAATCACCTGCCGTGTCCCCGGCGCATGCAGATCGCGGCGGTTCAGCTCATTGACCGCACGCTCCAGCACGATTGGGAAGATCACCCAGATGGCGTTCGTCGCCATCAGCGCCAGCGTGCCCCACAGATACCCCAGGCGGTATCGCGCCATGTACCGGAAGAGCGGCTTCAGATCCCTGAGCATATTCTCATTCTACCGAGACATGGATTCGCCCGCTCGCCGCCTGGGTCGCCGGTGTTTTAGCTGTCCTTGCGGTACAGCATGTCGCGAATCACCTTACGCCGCTCAGCATTCATCTCTTCCTGGCTCTTGCGATCCACCGCGTCCATCCGGTTTTTTGTACCGGACTCATCCGCATCCGGAGCGCTACACTCCGGGCAGCGGTTGGCAAACCCAGGCTTATCCGGCTTCAGCTCAAACTCCTCGCCACACACCACACAGACTTTAATCGGAAATGCCATCACCCATTATTTTACCGAATTCGGGGTGCCCGATGAGAACGTAAAACGCTCCACGTTCTATCTACAGCACGATCTCGCCCGCCGTCTTCCGGTCAAAACGTCAATGACGAAACCACGTTCCATACTGTCATTACAGTCGTGCGATTCGCGCACACAATCGCGCGGACATCCTACCCCGAATCCGGCTATGCCCGATAAGTCTATTGTCGGATTCGTCCTCGAACCGAACCTCTTGCCAATCATCGGCAGCCAGGAGCGCCAATCCAGCAGGGAATCGCCCTTGCAACATTGCTGGCAACGCGGCGCATCAAGTTTACGTCGGTGCGCGCAGCAGCAGATATCCGCCCGCCAGCCCAAACAGCACATCGGGCGACCACGCGGCCATAGCCGACGGTAGATAGTTCACATTTCCCATCGCGTCGAATAAACCCGCAATCACCCAATACCCAAGTGCGATTCCAACCGCCCACGCAACGCCCGTAAGCGAGCCACGCCTGCTCATCATCAACGCGAAGGGAATCGCCAAAACCGCCATTACCACCGTCACCAGTGGATAGGCCAGCTTGTGATAAAGCTGCACCTTGAGCCGCATGGTGTCGAACCCGCTCTGTTGCAGGTCGCCGATATACCGCTGCAACTGGCCGAAATTCATCTCCTGCGATTGCAGATTTTCTTTCCAAAAGTAGCTCGGCTGCTCATTGATCTCGGTAAAGGTGGCCTGCTGAAACGCGTGAAAGCCCTTCACCGTTGCACCTTCGATCGTCCGCTCCCAGCCGTTCTCAAACGACCACGTGTGCTGCGCATCGTCCCAAACCGCGCGCGATGCGAAGATGCGCTTCGTTAGATTGAAGTTTTTGGGATCGAACTCGAAGACGCTGATATTTGCAAATGCATTCTGGTCGCGATCAAAAAACTGGTAATAGAAGATGTGATCCGGCTCTTCCGGGACGATGCTGCCCGAAGATCCACTTCTGATCCGGATTCAGCGTTGTCTGCGCCGGCCGTCCCTTGATAATGTTCCGCAGCGCCTCCTGGCGCCTGTTCGCCTGCGGCAGATAGTACTGGTCAAAGGCAAACAGCGCACATGCCAGCATCGCTGCAATCACCAGCACCGGAATCACCAGCCGGTAAATACTAATGCCCGTCGCCTTCATCGCGATCAGTTCGCTTGAACGGTTCAGCAGTCCAAACGTTACCAGCACGCCGATCAGCACAGTCAACGGCGTGATCTGGTAAATCATGCTTGGCGCGAGGTTGATGAGATAATCGCCCACCGTCGCCAGAGGCGGGTGGTTGCGCAGAATATCGCCCATCAGCTCGAAGAACGTGAACACGAGCATCATGAGACAAAACCGGCGAGTATAAGGGAAAACATCTTTAAAAACTCGCGCAGCACATATTCGTCGAGAATCAGCGGAAATCCCCGCGGCTTGAATCGCTGCAGCGTCAGCGGCTTGCGAAAGCGCCTCCGGTACCGCTCCCGCACCGCTGCCTTTGTGTCCAGCACTTGTGCTGGTTGTTCCGCTTCTCCGTTCTCCTCTTCGGGCACCTGTTTCGCCGGTCGCGTCCACAGTGCCGATATAGCGCTCAGCGCCGCTCCTCCTGAGGCAAGCTGGCTCAGCAGAAACAGCCCTACCACCGCGAACACAATGTTCGCCAGCCAAACTCCCGCAAACGCCGGCAACCGTCCCTGCTTGGCCCACGCTATGCCGAAGTTCGAGAGCAGATAGTAGATCAGCACTACGCACAGAGCCACCACGAACCCGCCGCTCTTGCCGCCGCGCCGCGAAGCAGCGCCCAGTGGCACGCCAATCAACATCAGCACAATACATGCCACAGGATATGCAAACCGGCGGTGCAGCTCGATCAGGTATCGCTTCCCGTCCGGCCCATGCGCCTGCGCCATCAGTTCGCTATTGGGCATCGCAAACAGCGGCGTGTCCAGCCGCCCGATCGAAACCTCGCTCTGCGGGCTAAACGTCAAAGGCTGATCCATCACCGAATACGTCGATACGTTGTACTCTCCCGGATCAGTTGCCGGAATCTGCTGCACCGAAGCATCGCGCAGCCGGATCATCATGCCCTGGCCTGCATCTGAAACTACCGTTGCCGACTCTGCCGTCGTAATTCCGGGCGTCGCCGGGTCCGTCACGTCCGCGATAAACAGCCTGCCCCAGCTCGCCACGCCCGCCGTTGAGCGCACGTTCTGCACATACACCACCGTGTTCTTGAAGTCCTCATAGAACACCCGCGGCTGTATCTCAAACGATCCCTGCGAAGTCTCGAGCGCCTTTCTCAAATCGAGAATTCCCCGATTGGCCGCCGGCTCGATCAACAGCGAGTTCACCAGCCCCAGCGCCGTCCCAAGCACGGCCACCACGGAACCGACGCGCACGAAGTACCAGATGCCTAACCCCGAAGCGCGCATCGCTGTAATCTCGGAGTCAGCCGCCAACCGGCTCAATCCGAGCAGCACCCCCATCAACACCGCCATCGGAATCGTAACCAGGAAGGTATTCGGCAGGCTGTCGACAAAGAACTCCAGCACCACCGGCGCGCTCGAGCTGTTCCGGACCACCATGTCCAGAACCTCTTCCAGCGGCTTCATCAGCAGAATAAAGGTGAAGAGTGCGCAACCAATAAGCGCATGCGAGGAGATTTCGCCGAGAATGTAGCGGGTCAGGATGCGCACAGGCAGTATCCAGCTTTGAGTGTATCGTGCGGCACACGCACAACGGTTTGCGCCATCTACGCCCGTAATGTAGCTGATGCCGCGTAAGTAACTGCGCCAGCGGCCTTCAGCGGCGGCTTCCATCCCCTCAGCCGCAGACTGTTCAGCAGCACGCTCACCGAACTGAACGCCATCGCCGCAGCCGCAACCCACGGCGTCAGCAGCAGGTGGAAGACCGGGTACAGCGCCCCCGCCGCCAGTGGAATGCCAAGCACGTTATAGATCGCCGCCCATCCCAGATTCTGCTTCATCACCGACACAGTCGAGTCCGCCAGCGCTACCGCCGTGCACACCCCCGCCGGATCGCTTGCCAGCAGCAGAACATCTCCGGCCTCCTGCGCCAGCGCCGCCCCCGCGCCCATGGCAATTCCCACATCCGCCTGAGCCAGCGCCGCGGCGTCGTTGATGCCGTCCCCCACCATCGCCACCCGCGTTCCCGCCTTCTGCAGCGCGCGAATATGCTCCAGCTTGTCCATCGGCATCAGTCCCGCACGCACCTCTTGGATGCCCGCAGCCTGGGCAATCGCCCCTGCCGCAGTCGCGGAGTCACCCGTCAGCATCGTTACCGGCATGCCATGCTCCCTGAGCCAGACCACCACCGCCGGAACCCCATCCCTCAGCGCATCCCGCGCGTCAAAATACCCCGCAACTTCGTAATCCGCAAAATCCCCTGTCACCGCGATCCAAAGCCGCGTCACACCCGCCCCTGGCTCGTCCTTGATCTCCGGTGGCGCCTTCACTCCCCACTCTCGCAGCAGCTCCCGATTGCCCAGCAGCAGCTTTCGCCCCTCCACCTCGCCCGTCAACCCGCGCCCAGGAAGCACCTGCACCTCCACCGCCTCCGGCCAGGTAATCCCGCTCTCCCGCGCCCGCTCCACGACCGCATGTGCCAGCGGATGCGCCGACCGGTCCTCGACTGCAGCCGCCCATCGCAACAGGTCATTTTCGGCATACCCCGTTGCGGCCAGGATCCCCGTCAACACCGGCTTTCCCACGCTCAGCGTGCCTGTTTTGTCCATCAGCACCGCGCCCAGGCCGGTGAGCCGCTCCAGCGCCTCGCCGCCCTTGATCAGAACCCCGAACTGCGCTCCGCGCCCGATCGCCACCGTCAGCGCCGCCGGCACCGCCAGACCCATCGCGCAAGGGCACGCAATCACCAGCACCGCCACCGTCGCGGCAATCGCCTGTGAGAGATCCCGCGCCACCAGCAGCCACACCAGAAACGTCACCGCCGCCAGCACCAGCACCGCCGGCACAAACACCGCGCTCGCCCGGTCCGCCAACCGCTCCATCGGGGCGCGCGTTCCCTGCGCCTGCTCAACCAATCGCGCAATCTGCTGCAGCGTCGTGCCCGCGCCTGAAGACTCGACCCGAGCCGTGACCGCGCCGTCATAATTCAGCGAACCCGCCAGTACCCGTCCGCCCACCCCGCGCTCCACCGGCGTAGCCTCGCCTGTCAGCATCGACTCGTCCACCGTCGTGCGCCCCGAAACCACCACCGCATCCGCCGGAATCCGCTCTCCCGGCAGAATCACCACCACGTCGCCCACCACAATCTCGTTCGTTGGGACCACGGCCTCAACCTGCCCGTCCTGTCCTGCGATAGACCGCAGCACTCGTGCCGTCGCCGGCTGCAGTTGCGCCAGCGCATCCACCGCAGCAGTCGCCTGCCTCCGCGCCCGCCCCTCCAGCCACTTGCCCAGCAGTAGAAAGCCCACAATCAGCAGCACGGAATCGAGATACAGATCACCCTTCGCTCCCGGCCACGCCGTCACATACGTCGACCAAAGAAAGGCCACGCTCGTCCCCAGCGCAACCAGCGTGTTCATATTCGTCTCGCCGTGCAGCATCGCCTTCCACGCGCTGTGATAGATGGCCGTCCCGGCCCATACCGCCGTTAATCCAGTAATCGCCAATAGCACCCAGCGCATTGGGCTGGTATGCGCCGGCATGGGCTCCATCGCCGCATGCGTCATTGAAAGCGCCATCACTACGCCGCCAACCGCCAGCGCTACCGCTGCCTTGACCCCGCTTTCCCGTTCGGCAGCCAGCAGACCACTCGAAACCGACTCGGCAGCCCGCGGCAGAACAGCGTCATACCCCGTCTCGCGGATCGCCGCGACCAGCTTTTCCGGCGTCGCCACCTGCGGATCGAACTCCACCGCCGCCCGATGCCGCATCAGGTCCACCCGCGCCGACCGCACCCCCGGCGTCGCCGCCAGCGCCGATTGCACATGCGCCTGGCATGCCGCGCACGTCATCCCCAGCACCGGCATCACCAGCGACTCACGATGCGCGTCCTCCGAGCCAACGTTCGCCCCGTTCGCCCCACCACTCAAATTGTCGTCTTTGGAATCTGCCGCCAGTGAACCCGCCGCGCCTGCAGGTGGCCCAGCTTCACGCGCTCTAGCGTCCTCTGCCTTCGCGTTGGCTGGGTCTATGCCAGCGCCGGCCAATTACTGCTCCACGTGCGCCGTGAATCCGGCCTTCGCCAGCGCCTCAACAGCCAGCCTCGCATCCGGATTCCCCGGAACCGCAAAGCGAGCCGCGCCCATCCGCACTTCTTCCACTTCAAACGGTCCCGCGTTCTGAATCGCCTGCGTCACCCGGCGAATGCAGGAGCCGCAATGCATCCCATCGATTTTCAGCGTAATCTCAGCCATACCGCGGTTGTTCCCGAGAGTCTCCACCACAGTAGTTTAAGATACGCCTTCCCCCCTCGACGATTCATCGTCCGCCACATCTCATCCCAGTCCGTGGAATCCGCCTCGTTCCGCGCGGAGCCCCACATGCGGCAAATATAAGGCCTTCCTGCTCTTCGCGATTTCTCCCGTTTCCTCATCGAGAGAACTCTGCGATGCCGGCTTGCTTCCGCGGGCAGAGCACCTCGCCTTTTGCAGAACACCCTCCGTCTCGTGCAACACCACCAGCGGCGACCGCCCCCGGCTAGGCGTCACGGCAAAAGTCGCAGTGAGATTCACGCCCACAAAATCACCGCGCTCGCTTCGGACCAGAAAAAGCTGACCGAATACCTCAATCCGCAGCCGCTCGGCCAGCGCTTGCGCACTCGCCGGCGTACTTCCAGGCAGCGCCACCAGAAACTCATGCTCTCCCACACGCCCCAGCAGGTCATAGCTGCGCAAGGCCCGCCCTGCGCGCGCAGCCACTTCGCGCAGCAACCCGTCGCACACCTGCCGCCCCAGTTCCTCAGTCCACCGCTCAAACCCCTCCAGTGCAAACAGCATCAGGCTCAGCTCGCCCCTCAACCTTTGCACGCGATCGGTCTCTCGAAACAGCAGCTTCAACACCATCTCCCGGCTGAAAGCACCTGTCACCGGATCACGCTCCAGCTCAGCCTGCGCCGCCGCACGCAGCTCTTCCAGCTCCACGTGCATCTTCCGGTTCCGCTGTATCGTGCTCAGCCTCGCGCGCCACGTCGAAGCATCGGCCGACAGCGCTACAATGTCATCGATCACCCCATGCTCTAGCCGCTCGATCCACTTGTCATCTGGCCTGGTCGCAATGGCAGCGATCGCTCCACGCCGATACCGGTTCCATTCGCTCAAGGTCTCAAGCAGGCTCCCGTCGTCCACGGCACGCATCCTCGCATCCAGCAGCAGGTAGTCCGCATCGCCAATCGTTTGAATCATCGCTACAGCTTCGCGCGCGCTGTTCACCGGCGTCAGTGCAACCCCAAACTGCTGAAAGATTACCTGCAGATCAGCAAATAGCCGCGCATCCGTCGTCACCAGAAGAGCAGCACTCGAAGATTTTCCATGAAACACATCCGACTCAGCAGAAGACCGATCCATGACCACCTCAGACAGCTCATCGGCACACATTAGAAAATCCTTAATACCCCGCATCCTTTGCTTTTGTTGTTGCTGTTGCTTTTGCTGTTGCACTTGCTTTTCTGTCATTCCCGAAGGGAATCCGCTTCACCTTCGCGCGTAAGCGCGAACCCGACCGGACTACCACGAATGCGGGTCGGAAACCACCACCGCCCGCGTCACCGCGGTCCAGAAATCAGATTCGCAACACCGTCTTTTTCATCTTTTCTGCAGAAAATCCGCCGAACGCAAAAACGCCCCACATCTCAAAGAGACGCGGGGCGCTTTTGCAACCGCTGAAGATGTTAATCCACAAAATCCACCTTGGGCGCGATAGGAATAATGCCCTTCTCATGCCCCAGATCCAGCAATTTCCGAATCGCTTCCTGCCCATCCGGACCGTAGCTCAGCGTCCGCTCATTCACATACATGCTCACAAAGCGGTTTGCCAGGTTGGTGTCCAGATCGCGAGCAAACTGCATCGCGTACTCAAGGCCCTGCTCGCGGTTATCCAGCCCA
Source organism: uncultured Acidobacteriota bacterium (assembly GCA_963720285.1). Taxonomy (GTDB): domain Bacteria; phylum Acidobacteriota; class Terriglobia; order Terriglobales; family Acidobacteriaceae; genus Acidicapsa. Next base: position 177,218 of record CAVREZ010000010.1, on the reverse strand, counting down.
TGTTGAATGCTGTCCCGCAGCGCCTGCGTCACCGTATGCAGCACCTCCGGCCCCAGCGACCGTCGTACCGCGTTGCCGCCCAGCGGCAGCACCAGTCCGGTCTGCTCGCGCCACCACACGCCCAGGTCGATCACCTTGTGCAGCCCGCTGCGGGCATACGTAAGCTGCCCCTCGTGAATGATCAGTCCGGCGTCGAAACTCCCCGCCTTGATCTGCGGAATGATCTGGTCGAACGGCACCACTTCCGTCTCGATCTCCGGATTGAAGATCTTCAGCGCCAGATACGCCGTCGTCAGCGTTCCCGGCACAGCCACGCGAATCTTGCTCAGGTCGTCCGTCGTAAGCTGTCTGCTCGCGACCACCATCGGTCCGTATCCCTCGCCGACGCTGCCGCCACAGCTCATCAGCGTGTACTTGTCCTGAAGATAAGGGTACGCATGGAACGAGATGGCCGTTACGTCATAAAACGCTTCGTCTATCGCGCGCCGGTTCAGCGTCTCGATGTCGCAAAGCGAATGAACAAACCGGAATCCAGGCACACGAATTTTATTCGTTGCCAGGCCATAAAACATGAAAGCGTCGTCGGAGTCTGGACTATGGGCAATCGTGATCGTGCGTGTATCGCTTGCTTGCGCGTTGCTGGCCTGAGTGCTGCTCAAAATGAGGTGTTCCTTTCTAACATGCCGGCTTCTTGTGAGCCGGCGTCTTTCCTGGGCACTGGTTCAAATCCGGGGTACCGGTACAACTTCGTTCCATTGCTAACTGTTCAACTGCTAAGCCCTGCGCTTCATCCGCGCAAAGCGCGAAGCAATTCCAGCCGCCGCGCAAACCTTCAAGGCATCGCCCGGCAGAAAGGGAACTACTGCATTTGCCATCAGTGCTCCCACCGAAATGTGCGTCCACATCTCCATCCATGCCGCGCCCAATCCAAGAATCAACAGGTCTCCGGCTGCAGCTACCAGCAGCCCGCGTGAAAAGCTGCGCGCGCCACGCCGCCATAATGTCGAGACCACGAGCGCCACGACTGGATAGCTCATCAGGTAACCGCCCGTAAGGCCAAGAATCTGCGCAACGCCGCCCGCTCCAAGCGGAGTGAATACCGGCAATCCCGCCGCGCCTTCAGCCAGATACGCAATCATCACTCCTACTGCGACACCTGGGTCAAGCAACAGGCCCAGCAGCACTACCGCAAACGGCTGCAGCGTTACCGGCACCGGCGTAAACCACAATGGAATCGACACATGCGCGCAGATCGCAACAAACGCGCTCCCGGCAATCACCAGTCCTGCGCCGCGGGTCGCCTTCCATGCGGCACTCTGAACCGGCTGCTGCGCTCCAATAGCCTGAATATTTCCGTTCATCTTCCCCTCGGCTTCACGGCAATCCAGCCGCATCGATTCTGAATCCAGCTCCTGAGCCCAACCAGCAGCCCGCGCCACACACTGCCGTCTCCGGAGTCCTTTTATTTCAGCACCTTATCCAGCTCATCCACAGCGCTTTCCAAGCTTTTTTCGCTTCCGGGATGTGGAACTTCTTCCCCGGCCAGATGACGTTGCCGCCAGACATGCCTCGCCGCAGCAATGGCCACAAAAAGCAGGGCAGCCACCGAAATCAGGAGCACGACGACCAGGGCTCGCATCAACACAGCTAAGCCGCAGGATACCAGACGGGGAGGGTTATACCTCCGTTGAAAATTCGCCAACCTGTGTCCATTCCTCGCTTGCCGTCCTCGTTTCCATGCGGCAAGATGACAGTGCATCGGAAAGGAAAATTCGCTCCTCATGGCAACCACCATCAAGTTCGGCACTTCCGGCTGGCGCTCCATCGTCGCCGATGAGTTCACCGTCGCCAACATCCGCCGCGCCGTCGCCGGTATCGCTGCCTATATCAAGACTCAGCCTGCTCCTCATCGCGTTCTCGTCGGCCGCGATCCTCGCTTCCTCGGCGAGTCCTTCGTCGACGAAGCAGCGCGCATCCTCGCCGCAGCCGGAATAACCCCCATCGTCATTCCCGACGCTGCTCCCACGCCTGTCATCTCCCACGCCGTGCGTACCCTCAAGACCTCCGGCTCCATCAACTTCACCGCCAGCCACAATCCACCCGAATACAACGGCATCAAGTTCTCGACAGCCGACGGCGCACCCGCATTGCCCGAGGTGACCAGGCAGATCGAAGCAGCCATCGCCGCCCTCGGCGACAACCCCTCCATCCCGCGCCTCGCCGACGAAAACCCCGGCTTCGAAACCACCGACGTCAAGCCCGCCTATCTCGCCCGCATCGCCGAGCTCGTCGACCTCAAAGCCATCGCCGACTCCGGCATCAAGATCGTCTTCGACCCCTTCTGGGGAGCAGGCCGCGGCTATAGCTGCCACATCCTCCGCAGCGTCGGCGTTCCCGTCGAGACCGTCCACGACTACCGCGACGTCCTCTTCGGCGGCCACGCCCCCGAGCCCGACGACCACCTCCTCGGCGACGCCAAAACTAAAATGCACGAGTTCGGAGCCAGCCTCGTCATCGCCACCGACGGCGACGCCGACCGCTTCGGCATCGTCGACTCCAACGCCATCTTCATCCAGCCCAACTACGTCATCGCCCTGCTCTTCGACTACCTCGTCGAAACCCGCGGCTGGCGCAACGGCGTCGCGAAATCCGTCGCTACCACCAACCTCATCAACGCCCTCGCCGATTACCACAAAGTGCCCATCTATGAGACCCCCGTCGGTTTCAAATACATCGGCGAGCTCATCAACGCAGGACAAGATCGCGATCGGCGGCGAAGAGTCCGCAGGCCTCACCATCCGCGGCCATGTCCCCGAAAAAGACGGCATCATCGCCGGCCTCCTCGTCGCCGAAATGGTCGCCCGCCGCGGCAAGTCCATCACCGAACAGCTCGAAGAGCTTTTTGACAAAGTAGGTTCCTTCTACCCCGTTCGCGAGAACTTCCACTTGACCCCGGAGATCAAAGCCCGCTTCACTGAGAAGTTGAAGAGCGATCCAACTGCACTCGGCGATCGCAAAGTAGTGAGCGTCGTCCGCACCGACGGCCTCAAGCTGGTACTAGACGACGGCTCCTGGGTTTGCTACCGGCTCTCCGGCACGGAACCGGTAGTACGCGCCTACACCGAAGCCCGCGATCAGGCCCACATGGCCGCACTAAGCGCAGCAGCGAAAGCCTTTGTGTTGTCGTAATTGGTTCTCTCATAATCCACCGGCACGGCCCGCCGATAACCAAAGCAAGCCGTGCCTCTTACAGAACTGGCAGTAAAGCATCCAATGCCCGAGAAGCCGCAAAATCCGAGCCAAAACCCGGCTAAGACCCCGCCGAAGCAATCGCTGCTCGCCCGAGCCAAAGCAGCCTACACCGCCAGCCGCCGCCGTATCGGCACGGCCCTCGCGGTAGTCTTCGCCATCCTTCTCGCCTGGCACGTAGTCAACGGACGCGACGGCCTCACCAACTGGCAGCACAAGCGCGCCGAAGACAAAGCCCTCGCCGCCGAGATCCAGCGCCTGACCGACGAGAACGCCCACCTGAGCCAGCACGTAGACCACCTCAAGACCGACCCCGGCGCCATCGAGTTCGAAGCCCGCCAGCGCCTCCACTACGCCCGCCCCAACGAAGTCATCTACGCCCTGCCCAACCAGCCGCAAAAGCAAACCCCTCCCGCGCAATAGCACTAGCGACCGGTCCCTTGTCCCTAGTCCCTGGTCCCTGCCTTTTCACTTCCCCCGATAATCAATCACCGGCTTCTGCCCCGCCGGAATCGGCGAATAATAAGTCTTCCCCTTAACCTCCGCCTCAAAATCCGCCTTAGCCGACTGCACCAGCCCCGGATCGGTAAACAGATCCACCACCGTCAGCGCAATCGCCTTTGAAGCCACCACCATCCCCTGCTGCCCAATCGTCGTTCCCGCCGTCGCCGCCGCCTGCCACGTATGCGGAGCACTCCCCGGCACAAACGTCGCCGCCGTAAACCCAATCGTCGGCACCGCCCAGCTCACATCCCCCACATCCGTGGACGCCGCCGGAGCATTCGGATCAATCGGCCGCAGCGGTTCCACCTTCTCCGTCTGGTCGAGACTGGGAGCTATCCCCGCCGGAAAACTCTTCTGCAGCCTCAGCGCAAAATCCTTCTCGTCGGCGCTCATCGTGTAGCCGCCCACTTCTTCCAGATTCCGCTGCGCCACCTTCGCCAGCGCCGCATTCGGAATGATGTTCGCGTCGCTCCCGATATCCTCCATCTCCATCGTCGTGCCCGTCATCAGCGCTGCGCCTTGCGCAATGTTCTCAATCCACTTCCATATCCCCTGCAGCGCCACATTCGACGGATTCCTGGCCATCAAATCCATCTGCGCCAGGTCCGGCACAATATTCGGAGCCACCCCGCCCTTCGACACAATGTAGTGCACCCGCGAGTTGCTCGGAATATGCTCCCGCATAAACTCAATCCCGTTCCCCATCAGCATCACCGCATCCAGCGCTGACCGTCCCCGGTCAGGAGCCATCGCCGCATGCGCCGCTATCCCATGAAACGTGAACTTCGCCGAAATCACCGCCAGCGCCCCGCCATTGATCACCGCATTCCCATCTCCCGGATGCCAGTGCAGCACCACATCCACATCCTTGAACAACCCATCCCGCACCATGTACACCTTGCCCGAGCCGCCCTCCTCCGCCGGAGTCCCGTAATACCTGAGCGTCCCCGCCACATGATGCTCCGCCATGTACTCCTTCACCGCCACCGCGGCCAGCGCCGCCCCCGAGCCCAGCAGATTATGCCCGCACCCATGCCCCGGCGCACCCGTCACCACCGGATCGCGCTCCGGCTCCGTCTTCTGGCTCAACCCCGGCAGCGCATCAAACTCGCCCAATATCGCAATCACCGGCTTGCCCGACCCGTAACTGGCAATAAACCCCGTAGGCTCGTCAGCCACGCCAGCCTCAACCGAAAAGCCCGCATCCTTCAGCTCCCGCTGCAGCAGCGCCGAGCTCTTCTGCTCGTGATACCCCAGCTCCGCAAACCCCCATATCTGCTTCGAAACATCCTTCCACTGCGCCGCATGCGCCTCCACCAGCGCCTCCACCTGCTTATGGTCCGGGGCCTGCGCAAGCGCACCCTGCCCAAAGCCCAGCGCCATCCCCACAGAGCCAACGCCGACAGCAGCCGCCATCGCCACCCCACGCAGCACCACTCCCCGCAGACAAAGACACCCCAACCGAAGCATTCCCACAGGCACTCTCCTCAACAGCAGATTTCCTTGCAGAATACAGCAGTAGGAAAGGGAATCAAGCGATGGGTCATAGCGTCGGGCACCGGACAGATTGTTTTTCCTTGCTGAACCTTCCACGACTCTTGGGGTGCCCCATCCTTTCCGCGTTTTGTGCGGAAAGGGTGGGATAACGGATGTTCGTACCGGAATACCACATTCGTGCAAAGCACGAACCCGCTACAATCCACACCATGCCCACAGGTCTGGTTCGATATCAACAAGCCGGAGGCTTCCACTTCCTCACCTTCAGTTGTTACCGGCGACAACCCTTCCTCAACCAGGCCAAGGGATACGACATCTTCGAGCAGGAACTCGAAGCCCTCCGCATCCAGCACCGGTTCATCATCGCCGGATACGTCCTCATGCCCGAGCACGTCCATCTCCTCGTCAACGAACCAGCAGACAAACCGTTGGCAACCGTTCTTCAGATCCTGAAACAGAAAACGTCACAAGCTCTCAAATCCGCAATCGAACCACAATTCTGGCAGCGCCGTTACTACGATTTCAATGTGCGCACCGAAGGAAAGACTGCAGAAAAGCTGCGATACATGCACCGCAACCCCGTAACCCGCGGCCTGGCATCAAATCCCGAAGACTGGCCATGGTCCAGCTATCGTCACTATCAAACCGGCCAGAGAGGCACGATTGAAGTCGAATCCCACTGGACCGCCTTTCATCGAGAACAAACATCCCAAAGAATACTCGATCATCCGTGAATCCCACCTTTCCCGCAAACTGCGCGGAAAGGATGGGGCGCCCTCAGAGTTGCGGTAGGTCCGGCAAAGCAAAACGAAAAGGGTGGGCCACCCGCCAGAATACAGCAGCAGAAAAGGAAATTGATCGATCGATGCATCAACGGAACCTGAACCAGAAAGATGTCGACGTGAAAGGAGTCTGAGAGTTGATAAGGCAAGGCTTTGGCGTTGCCCTATCAGACATTCAATTCTTAAAGAACAGCATAGGCTGCTGGCCAGTAGCATCAACCACCGTCAACTCAAGATATGAGTGAAAAGCAGGATGAATCTGATATCTTTTTTTCCCCACACTCTTGGATGTTTTCCTTGCAAGGACAGATAACTTGGCCTTTTCTTCTTGGTCATAGGCAAAAACGAAATGTCCCGGAGATGTTTCATAAGACAAGAAAGTAAGATCCTGGAGTAAACTAACTACATAATCGAGATTTGTAATCCCGAGTTTTCCCTGTTCGAGTGCATCCCTTATGTCGTCGTCTGTCAGAACGGTATCTCCCCCGAACAACTGGACCATAAAATCTTGCAATTGTCGGAATTGCGGCGTCCCTTCTGACATGAGAGATGCAAATGCAAATTTAGAATACTGTTCGAGTCCTGAAAGGACGTCTTTCTCTTGAATTTTGGTATGGCCGCGGTTTACCGCATGCTGAAGACTCGCACGAACGAGATAAATAAGATCGCGGGGACGCGGAAAAACCGATGATACCAAAAAGTTTTTTGTTGGCACTCCACGCATTTGGTCTGCAAAGTATTTGTCCCATACCTGGGCATTATCTAGGATTTCATTGTCGGAGGTCATAAATCGCCGTTCAATTACTCGTCCCAGCAATTCTGGATCACTCCATTCAATTTTTCTTATCGGAAGCTTGTCGGATTCGCGCGCATGAGAGAGAATCGCGGCGTAGATGTCACTACGGATAAAGATAGTCATCACTACGTCCAGACGGCGTTTACCAAGTGAGGACTTTTTGAATTCCTCTGCGACGCGTGGGCCAACACTAAGAAGAGAGAGCAATAATTCGCTTGTTAACTCTACATTCGTTTTCGGCGTCCAATTCTTGTCGAGGTTATCAACTAAGAGTGCGACAGTATTGGATTTTTCTAGATTGGCACAGATCAGATCGCGTAGTTGATTCAATAAAGTCTTGTGCACGCTCTCGCTGATTCTAGTTTTGAATTCAGCAGATCCCTGTGAGTTGTTGGCTAATTTCGAGAGCTTTACCACTAAGGATTCGAGACGCATCGAAAACTCAGGCAGGACCAAATCTTCATTTTGTTCCACGAATGTTACTAAATCTTGCTCTGCAATCGTTCGTTCTAAATATTCTGGTTTTAGGGCAATAATTTCATAAATGCTCTTTGCGAGTTCGGTATATATCAATGCCTTCCAGAAACTTTCGATGAGGTACCCTTTTTCCGAAGTAGTCGTTTGCTGTTTTAAGATTGATAGCAGCCCATCGAGTTCGTAATCAACAGGCTTTACTACGCATATATGATTCCTAGGATCGGAACGAAGCTCATCAGCGACTTTCAAGAGCGTGGCCGTCTTCCCTACGCCCTTTCGACCGACAAAAATTGAGTACTGGCCATTAAGAGCATCCGCATATGCTGACGTCGGGATGAAATACTCGAACAATTCATCTGACTCATATTCCGCTACCGGGTCGCCAATGTTTAGTTCTATTAAACCACCGTGGGCGGCCAGTGCCGCACTGTAAAGAGCCTTGCGTTCGACCTTGTGCTTTTCGGCATCGAGCAGTCGCGAAAGCCACTCTTGATAAAAAAAGTCTGCTTGCTTGGCATCCTCATGCACTCGTAGCAAATCGCGATAGTCGATCGGAGAGTGATATGGTTTGTGCGCAAGCATCAATAGCGGTTTTTGGAAGCCAAAGGCGAGTCCTGCTACGAACGCATTCTTTGCGTTAGATATTCTGACGTCTTCGTAGTCATCTGAGAGGAAGTGGCAAATCACACCTCTTGCAGCCTTTACATTCATGACGTACCACTCAAGAGGCTGGACACCAATTTCAGTTGGATCATCGATGGTTGAAGGAACCGGTGCTCCAGCTACCCGTCTCGTGATCGTCATGACCGACTCTGTGGACAATTCAGGTTTTATATATAGAAGAGAATTATCTTTGGCTACGACCGTGGCTGATTGGGTCAAATCCGCAAGTAGAGTTTGGTTCAGTTTTGTATACGGTTCATCGCTGTAGAATTTGGTGACTATTTCTCTGCTGTTCGAGTAAGAGGAATACCCTACAGTAGTGAGAAGCTGAAATCGATCAAACAAAACTCTGGCACCGGCTACTTTGGGATTAAAAATCAGCCAAAGTCTTTTGGGTTGGGTCAGTGCAAAGCCTAGCTCGAAAAGCACGTTGGGGTTAAGATTTGTGATATCGGCTATTAGCAGGTCAGAGTTGCGAATCTCCTCACAAATTGTTCCAATGATGGGACGCCCCGAAACGACTAAGCTTGTCCAGCTTTGCGCATGTACGACTTTTCCCTGATTGATCTCCTCAACCGCCGCTTCGATAGCGTCGCCCTTGCCTGGAAGATTGGAGGCATAGGCAACGAAACATTTTGGACATCCGTCCATCACGATTCTCCGAGGTGTAGGGGATGCGAGAGATTGTACCATGACCAAACAGAGGTTTCGAGTTTGCTACCTCGAGTCCCCATAGGACTTACCACAAATTGCTCGTGACTTCCTCACCTTTTGGCTTTCGATTGCCGCCACAGACTCATAGCAGAAAGCAAGCTTGGTATAGCTATTGAACAATGCCGGGTGATCCAAATCTCGCTTCTGAGTCCTAAAACCAAATTCGCGCGAAAGCGCGAACCCGTCGGAAACTTAAAATCCTCTCACGCCTGCTGCCCAACCAGACTTCTCTTGCCAATCAGCACAGTGAGCAACGGTTCCGTCATGGAAGTCGTTATCAACGCCATGACAACGAGCATCGTAAACAGCGTCGGAGAGAATATGTGCGCGTTGTAGGCAATGTTCAATACCGCGAGCTCCACCAGGCCTCGTGTATTCAGCAGCGCACCAAGAACGAAGGAAAAGCGCCAGCTCTGCTCCGTCAGCCGCGAGCCCAGAATAGCGCCGCCTATCTTGCCAACGATTGCCACCAGCACAATGAGAGCTGTCCAAAGCCACGCAGCTGAATTGTTTAAGAGATCGAGCCGGGTTCGCAGTCCGGTGAGGGCAAAAAACAATGGCAGCAAAACGAGCGAAAGGATAGTGCTCAACCGGTTTCTCAGGTCCTGCTGCCATGCGGCTACACGTGGAAAACACAAGCCCGCCAGGAATGCACCAAAGAGAGGGAGGACGCCGACAGCCTCTGTAGCTGCCGAGGAAGCGAAGACCATTGCCAGCATCACTCCCAGCACTCCATAGGAAAGCGGACCATTCGCTAGCCGCGCCGTCAGTCGGCGGCACAGGGGCCTGACCACGAAGAACATCACAATCAGATAGACACCCAGCCATAGCAGCCGCATGAAATATGTCGAGCCGTCGATATCCGACGAGACCAGCGTCATCGCGGCGGCTAATAACATCCACGCCGCTACATCGTTGACCGCCGCGGACATAAGCGCAATCGTGCCCAACGGGCTTGCTTGCAGATTTCTCTCTTCCAGCACGCGGGCAAGTACAGGAAAAGCCGTGATGCTCATCGACACACCGAGCAGGAGAGCAAAAGGAAGTGTGGGAACGCCGGAGGAAGAAAGGTGCGAGTGTAGCAGCGGAGCAATGGCAAATGTTATTCCGAAGGGCAGTGCAATACTCGCCAGGCTGGAAACCGCCGCAGTCGTCTTCTGTCGGCGCAGATGTTCATAGTCCAGCTCGCTTCCAATCAGAAAGAGAAAAAGAATAAGCCCGATATTGCTGAGCAGTTCGAGCGAGCTGAGCGAGTCCGCAGGAAAAAGCTGTGCGGAAAGATCCGGAGCCAATCGCCCAAAAACCGATGGCCCAATGAGAATTCCCCCAAACATCTCTCCAACCACCTGCGCCTGCTCGATCATGCGTGCAAGACGGCCACACACAAGACTGACAAGGATCACGATAGCGACCTGAAGAATAACGATCGTCAAGCAATCATCAGGACAGACAGAATTGAAATGTCAAATTGAAGAATGGACCGAACTATTACGAAACCGGCATCGGCATCACGCCAATGGGCTATGTGTACTTCCTATATTGCCATGATCGCCGGTTGTCCAGCGGTTTTGATTTCGAGACCTGTGAAAACGGATGTGTCGCCTCAATATTTTTTGTCTACACCAATCCCGCAACCCAATTCGCGCAAAGCGCGAACCCGCTTTGCCATCGTCCTCGCGTGTGGAACATACCACAACAGATATAAAATTCCCGACGACCCCCGGCCCATACACAAATGCCCATAATTCCATGCAAAAACACGGCCAGCAAAGCCAGCAACTTACAGGAAACTTCGCTTGACACAGCCTCCAAATCCCAACCACCCCGCGCCGGAATGTTCCACGAGGAGCAATCCACCCCGCACCCAAATTGCTCCACGTGGAGCAATCCAGAATCCGGCCGCCAAAATTGCTCCACATGGAGCAATTTCAAGAGTCAGCGGGTAGGCTGAGGCAGATACTCGCGGCTCATCTGCACATATCCCTCGCGCGCCGTTCTCTTGCCCCGTTCGCGATAAAGATCCTCGGTATGCGGCTGCCACGTGTCCAGGCCATCGACGTAACGGTTGTACATGCAGAAGGCTGCAGCAATGAGCACTGTGTCGTGGATCTCGATGTCAGTAGCACCAAGAGCCCGTGCCGCTTCGATATCCGCAGCGGTCACATTCTTGCCGCCCCTTTGCACCTTCGCCGCAATCACCAGCAGAGCCTTCAGCTTGTCCGAGATCTCCGCGGCCTGGAAGTCGGCTTTGACGCGTTTGACAAGGTCATGGTCGTCGTTCAAACACGCCGCCGCGATTGCGCCATGCACGGTCTGGCAAAAATAGCAGTCGTTCAGATACGAGACATAGGTCGCGATGAGTTCGCGGTCCCCTTGCGGAAGAGAGTTTGGGGCGTGCAGCAGAGCCTCGGCCAATTCGTTGAGAGGCTTTGCGGTTTCAGGGCGAAAGGCCATGGCGCTGCGAATACCTGGCAGATCGGCGGGCAGATTGATGTGAGGCATGTGGTGAGTGTCCTTTCCTACGAGGCGACAGCATACGCGATCAATGCCGCCGCGAACAGTTAGAGAAAAACCTCAACCTTTCGGATGAGGACGCTTGGCCTCAAGGTTTCCTATGATTCAGTTCGAGTCCGCCATCTGCTGGAGGAGTGAAATGCCGCACATTGCGCTGCCTGAAAACATGCCTGGGATTACCGCTGGATTTGCCTTTCGGCCGGAGACGGCCAAGCCAATGCGCGAGCTGGCGCATGTGTTATTGCACGAGTCGGGCAATGAGGGATTGAGTTCACGCGACCGCGAACTGATCGCCGCATTCGTCTCATCGCGGAACACCTGCTATTTCTGTCAGACAAGTCATGCAGCCGCGGCTAATCACCACAATGGCGGAGATGCAACGCTGTCGGCACAGATCGTTCACGATTATCTGAGTGCACCTGTCTCAGAAAAGTTGATAGCGCTGCTGGCAATTGCAGAGCAGGTGCAGATTGACGGCAAGCGCGTGACAGCGGAGCTTGTAGCCGAAGCCCGCGCGCATGGCGCCACGGATCTCGAAATTCATGACACAGTGCTCATTGCTGCGGCCTTCTGCATGTACAACCGCTACGTTGACGGTCTGGCAACATGGCAGCCGCGCGGCGAAGAGATGTATCGCGAGATGGGCAAAATGATGGCCGAGAAAGGCTATCGCCGCACAGAGGTTTAGTCTACGCGGCGGTATCCGCTTCTATCGTTCCACTCTCCCACCTGCCAGCTACTGCTGCCGCCAGACAATTTCCAGTAACATTCAGCGCGGTTCGCCCCATGTCGATCAGCGCATCCACGCCGAGAATCATCCAGATTGGTCCGCTCGGCAGATGAAACTGTCCCGCAGTTGCAAGCAGAATCATCAGCGTAGCTCGCGGAACCCCTGCGATCCCCTTGCTCGTCAGCATCAGCGTCAGCACCATCACCGCCTGCTGCCACGCTGTCAGGTGAATCCCCGCCGCCTGCGCAGCGAAGATCGAACCGATCGACAGATAGAGACTCGCGCCATCCATGTTGAATGTGTACCCCGACGGAATCACGAACGACACCACCCATCGCGGCACGCCAAACTCTTCCATGCGTTCCATGGCGATCGGCAGCGCGCTTTGTGAAGCGCTCGTTGCAAACCCGATCGCGGCCGGCTCACTCACTGCAGCAAAGAATCTCCGTATCGGCACTCGTGCGATCAACATGATCGGCACAAACACCAGCACGACCATCGCCACCGCCGCCACGTAAAAAGTCGCGACAAGCTTTGCCAGCGGCAGCAGGGAACTCACTCCCATGCTTGCGACCGAATAGGCCAGAGCCGCTCCGGCTGCCAACGGCGCCATGTACATGATGATCTTCGTCATCTGAAACATTGCCGATGTCATCGACTCCAGCACGCGCATGAGCGGCGCGCGTTTGTCCTCGGCAATCTGCGCCAGCGACACGCCCAGGAGAATTGAAAATACGGCCACCTGCAAAATCTGGTTTTCTCCTATCGCTGTCACCAGATTCTCCGGAAAGATGTGCACCAGGAACTCCTCAAATCCCTGATGCACCGTGCCTGCGCTGGCCCCGCTTGTGCTCTGTTGCGCCACTATCACCGGCGCGTTGACGCCCTCGCCAGCTCGCGACAGATCAATCGCCACTACTCCTACAAGCAGCGCCAGCGTTGTCACTGCTTCGAAATAGATCAGTGTCTTGATTGCCAGGCGGCCGAGGCTCTTTAACTCACCGTGCCCTACGATGCCCGTCGTCATGGTGCCGATAATCAGCGGAGCTACAATCAGCCGCACCAGCTTCAAGAAAATCTCCGCCAGCACATGCAGATGCAGACCCACCAGCGGAGCATCGGCACCGATCTCCGCGCCAGCCAGCATGGCAAAGAAGGTCCACGCCGTAAGCGATCGCTGCCGCGCCGTCACCACCGCGAGCACCAATACCGCAACTACGCGCAATACCAGCCCGATTGGCGCTGTGACGGCCAACAGCACACCGGCTCCATACAGCAGCAGGCCTAACGCTGCCACCAGCATCCACCAGCGGCCGCCTGTCTTTATAGCTTTGCCTTCGCGCAAACGTTCCTCCCGCGCTTCTGAATCCACCAAATGTCTCCGCTATTCTAAGTTCTATGCCTTCTATCGCCTACCTAGAGTGCTCCCGCTGCCACGCCCATCTCGATCCATCAACTCCCCAAACCGTTTGCACTCAGTGCCCCGACTCTCCTGCAGGTACGCTCTACGTCCGCTACGACCTCGCTTCTGCGCAAGGCCTCGAAGTCCGTAATCAGATTGGCACAACCGCCCCAACTCACCCCTCGCCCGGCATGTGGCGCTACCAGACGGTTCTACCGACCGTAGATCCAGTCACGCTCGCCGAGGGCTGGACCCCTATGCTCCCCAGCCAACGCAATCCTAATGTCTTCCTCAAGGATGAAGGAGCTAATCCCACCGGTACATTTAAGGCGCGCGGCATGTCGATGGCTATGTCGATGGTGCGTCACTACGGCATTCGGAAGATCGCCGTCCCCTCCGCAGGTAACGCCGGTGGAGCAGCAGCCGCTTACGCGGCCGCAGCCGGTGTCGAAGCTCATATCTTCATGCCGAAAGATGTTCCTCTCGCCAACCAGGTGGAGTGCCTCTCTTACGGTGCGAAGATGACCCTCGTCGATGGGCTCATCTCCGATTGCGGGCGCATCGTCAGCGAGCGCAAACAGGTTGAAGGCTGGTTCGACCTATCTACTCTGAAAGAGCCTTTTCGTGTCGAAGGCAAGAAAACCATGGGTTATGAGTTAGTCGAGCAGTTAGGTTGGACTTACCCCGACGCAGTCTTCTATCCCACTGGTGGCGGCGTAGGGCTGATCGGCATGTGGAAGGCCTTCGAAGAAATGGAGCAGTTGGGCTGGGTCGCCAAGAACAATGGCGACGGCTGGAAACGCCCGAAGATGATTGCCGTCCAGGCCGCAGGCTGTGCTCCCGTGGCTCGTGCCTACGATGCAGGCCAATCCGCAAGCCAGATGTGGCAGAACGCGCATACCTTCGCCTCTGGATTGCGGGTGCCCAAACCATACGGCGATTACATTATCCTCGATGCCGTACGCCAATCCGGCGGCACCGTTGTCGCACTTTCAGACGAAACCATCTTCCAGTCTCTGCGCGATTGGGCCTCCAACGAAGGCATCTTTCTCTCACCTGAGGGCGCCGCGGCCACCGCTGCTTATGACCACCTGCTTGCCACGGGCTTCCTCAAACCTTCAGATCGTGTGGTGCTATTCAACACCGGCAGCGGTAACAAATATACCGATGTAATTGCCCAGGCCCTGGGCGTGAACCAAGCGCAATAGCGCGCAACCGCTGTCGCCGGTAATCGGCAATACCCTTATGGACGACTCCACCGGTCGTCCGTAAGGAATTCTGTCTTTCAAGCGCAGGAATGGGTCCTCGAACCAGTACCACGACACCACCGCCGGCCCAATGCTCAGGCTGATGCCATAAAACACAAACATCGGATCATTGCTTCCGGGGTGGATCCAATGCTTCTTGTTCGCCTTCAGGACTATCCAACAGCTAACTGGATGCGGCAGGTAGATGCCATAGCAATTCCATGATTCAGAGCATTTCAGGTAATAGTATGGTCCAGCCGAAACCCGCGACGAGTGGCTTTTCTTGATGAAAAACCACGCAACCCTCTCCGGTTCCGTCTACACCTTTACCTAAAATGCTCTAACTGGCTGCGAACTTAGTACCACCGTATCTTTTCAAACTTTGAGAGCCCGGTAAAAAAGTACAAAGACTTGTATCGGCCGGGAGCCTCACCGCCCTACGTTTTCGGATATCCTCGCCGGCGCGTCATGCTGAATTCATCGTTCGTTCATGGTCTGTCCGTATCTTCAAGCCAGGCAGTCCGGCGCTTGAGCTTTACTTCAAATATGCCCGGACGAGATCGATCAAATCCTCAGCCAGCTCGGGGGCAATTTTCTCTTTTGCGCTGTCGCTAAGGTGAAAGCGGATGTGCGTCTCCAAGACCTCGCCCATCAGGCTGTTTACGCCTCCCCGCACCGCGGCCAGCAGCATCAGCAGGTCTCCGCAGTCCCCGTTTCCGAGCACGGAGCGCTCCACCGCATCCAATTGTCCTCGCAATTTGCGAATCCTCTGCAACAGCTTTACCGTTTCCCGCTCTTCATGCGACATCGATCAACCCCCGTATCAACATTTTCTCCGGTATCTTCACTATCGCTCCCGACAGCTCCAATGATCCAGCAGGCAACAGGGCGATTGTCTTCGCGAATCCAACCGCCTGTTCAGATGCAGAACGCACCATCAAGGCGTCCTGGCTCTGGAAAGAGCCTCTTTCAGATTTTTCCGCTACGTGCTCGTATTTTCCAGTGCTGCTATATACCATACCGGGGTATACTACACTTCCGCGAGCGGCAGAAGCTCAGCCCGGACGTTCGCCGGATACGTTTATCCTCTGGAGTCTTTCCCTTGCTGCAACGCGCTGCCTCTGCCGCACTCTATAGCACCAGGCATCTGTATGTGCGCTTTTTCTCCTGCGCGCTCGCCGGACTCGCATTCGCTGGGACTCTATACGCACAACTGCCGGATGCTCCAGCGCCGAACGGAAACCTCACCGTTGCCGAGACGCTCGCAGTCTGTGCAGCCTGCGGACAGACCGCGAACAACTCGCTTACCGACGCAGCGCAGCGCGAGGGGCAGGGAATGCCTGGAAATTCGGCGGATGCACAGATGGTGACGATGATTCCTCACGCCGAAGGCACCTGGTATTGGATTTCGGGCCAGGCCAACATCATCTTTCAAGGCCGCATTCCGTTCCATTCTCCCTACGAAGGCGTCAACAGCTTCCGCAACTCTGCCGAGTACAAAACCTCCATGGTGGGCACGCTCTACCTGGCAGCCCGCCGCAGTTATTCCATCCGTTACAACACCGACTTTATCTACGATGAAGAAACAGCCGCAGGCCGCGGCCTGAGCGAGGCGCTCGGCCTGGCTGGGTTTACCAATTTGGATGTGGTGCGTAACCCGAATCTGGGCTCGGTGCCTTATACGGCTCGCTACGAGATTCATCAGGTCATCGGGCTTACGAATGAAACAGCGAGCCAGGAAGCGAATCCCTTTGCGCTTGCCGGTGAGGTGCCGGTTCGCCGCCTTGAGTTTCGCGTCGGCAAGCTCACATTGCCCGACTTTTTTGATCTGAACTCCGTAGGCTCCGACAGTCATCTTCAATTTATGAATTGGACTGTCGACAACAACGGCGCCTGGGACTATGCCGCCGATACCCGTGGCTACACTCTGGGAGGCATGGCTGAATACGACGACCGCAACTGGTCGATTCGTTATGGTCTTTTCGCAATGCCGGTGGTGGCCAATGGCATCGATTTGGATTGGGCCTTTAGCCGGGCGCATGGGCATAATGGCGAATTTGAGCTGCGGCATAGCTGGATCAAGGATCGAAAAGGTGTAACCCGTCTGCTTTTCTTCGCCAACCGCGCACATATGGGCACGTACCGCGAGGCCAACAACGCCTATCTGAATGGGCAGGGTGAAAGGCCGGTCATCACTGACCATGCACATTTTGGCGCGCTGAAATATGGGTTTGGATACAACACGGAGCAGGAACTGACGGAAAACCTGCGGGTGTTTGGCCGGTTCGGGTGGAATGAAGGACAGCACGAGTCGTATGCCTACACCGAGGTGGATCAAACGGTGGAGATTGGCGCCGATTATGCGGGCAACCGTTGGCATCGTCCGGTGGACAAGATCGCGATCGCCTTTGTGTCGAATGCCATCAAGAAGGATCACCAGGAGTACCTGAAACTGGGCGGACTTGGGTTCCTGCTGGGGGATGGAAATCTGAACTACGGGCGCGAGAACATTGTGGAGAGCTATTACACGTGGCATGCGTGGCGTGGACTGTTCTACTCGCTGGATGTGCAGCACCTCAACAACCCCGGGTACAACCGGGACCGCGGGCCGGTGTGGGTGGGATCGGTAAGGGCACACGTGGATTTTTAGCGCGTTCTGCCAATTGCGGCACGAACATCGGCTATGACAGATTGCGGTTTTCTGATTCCAAAACGGTCGGCGACAATCGGTAAAAAGATACCGGTTTATGTTCGATACATTCAATCGCGACTGTCTTTGGGTGGTGCGGCTTAACTGGAGGCCGTCGGCAGCAAGGAAGCGAGAGACGAATTCAGATCGGTCGCCAGAGATTGTTGCAGATGTTCGGGTAGCTTCTGCTGGTGCTGCGTCAGGTAGAAGACGTCAATGGCGGTTTCGCCTTCGGTGTCGACCAGGGCTGCTTCGATGTTGCAGTGGTGTTCGTGAAGGACCAGCGCGATCTGGCGCAGTAGGCCGGGGGTGTCCTGGGAAACGACCTGGAGCAGCGTGGAGTGAGAGCTGGACTGGGAGTCGAATTCGAGGCGGGTGGGGATTTCGACTCTGACGCTGCCGTTGCGTGGGGTGTTGCGGCGGGACGCGAGGAGCGCCTCGACCTGGACCCTTTGCGCAAGGATGTCTTTGACGTTGGCGACAAAGCGGTCTTTCTCGGTGGGGTTGAGCTCCAGGGTGCGGAAGCTGTCGGTGAACTGAAAGCTGTCGACGATGATGCCGTCGTCGTTGGCGAAGGCATCGGCTTTGACGATGTTCATACCCCACGCGGCCAGCGCTCCTGAAACATCGGCGAAGAGGCGGCTGCGGTCGCGGGCGATGACTGTGAGGTCGAGAAGCTGCCGGTGGGGGCGCAGTTCGAGCTGGATGGGGTCGAGATCAAGCTGAGTGGCGAGCAGGTAGTGGTTGCGGATCTGCTCAGGTGAGCGGGTTTGCAGGTAGCGCTGCGGGAGCCCTTCGAGGAATTTGCGAATGGAGGATTCGCGGCTGGTGGAGAGCTCTTTCTGTCTGGCCTGCGATCCGCGGCCCGCGGGTAGCATCGACTCAATGCGGTAGAGCAGCGTGGGGTCGATGGCGGAGTGGTAGCGGACCTCGTCGACGCTGCGGTCCATGAAGTTGGCGGTGGCCATGTAGAGCTGCCAGAGATTCTCGGCCTTCCACGGAGTAAGGGCGTCGGGATGGACGGCCTTGATGTCCGCATAAGTCATCAGTGTGAGCATCTTCAGCAGTTGCGGGGAGCCGATCTTTTCGCTGAGGGTATGCACGTTTTCGATGTCGAAGATGTCGCGGCGAAGAGCGTTGGACATTTCAAGATGGCTGCGGATGAGCTTGCGGACAGTTTCGCGGGCTTCGTCTTCGAAGTCGAGGCGAGCGAGGAAGCTGTCGGCAAGTTCGACGGACTGGACGGCGTGGTCGCCGGTGCGACGGGCCTTGCCGGTGTCATGCAGAAGAAGAGCGAGGAGCAGCAGGTCGAGGCGGTCGATTTCGGGCAGAATGGTGGCGAGTCGCTGGGCGTGCTCGCGGAATGGTTCGTGAGCGGGTTGGCGCAGGGCGTGGATGTTGTCGATGGTGAGGAAGGTGTGTTCATCGACGGTGTAGCGGTGGTAGCTGTCGCGGATGACGAGGGAGTCGATGCCGTGGAACTCCGGGATGAGCATCTCGAGGACGCCGAGAGCGTGCATGGTGCGCAGGGCGTGGGCGGCGTGGGGTCCGAGGAGGACTTCGCGGAGATGGTTCCAGAGATAAGGCCCTTCGGGAAGGTGGATGGCGAGGACGGGGAGAGCGTCGGTGATGCGGTCTTCGGCGGCCTGGGTGAGGGTGTAGCCGTGATTGGCGACGAGGGCGAAGACGCGCAGAATGCCTTCGGTGTCATTGAACTGGGCGGTTGGACTGATATCGATGCGGCCCTGGTCGAGGATGAAGTCGGTGCCGGCTACGGGCAGGCGGCGCTTGCGGAACTGCTTGTAGAAGCTGACGGGAGCGGGCAGGTGCTCCATGAGCAGGCTGGCGCGCCGGTAGATGGTGCGGGCGTGCCGGTAGTAGGTGCGCATCCAGTAGGCCGGGTCGGCGGTGCCGCGGGTTTCAAGTCCGATGGAGAGGGAGGCGGCTTCGTCCTGCGACTGCCAGTCGAGCGTGTTGTCGTCGCGGCCATGGCGGAAGTGGAGAAAGCAGCGGGTGGCGGCGAGGAAGTCGAAGGCGGATTCGACTTCTCCGTTGGGTGAGGACCAGGAAGGTGAGGCTGCTCCGGTGGAGCGAGGCTGCGGCCATTGTTTGGTCTCTTTGAGGGTGAAGAGCAGGGAAAACCAGGGAGCGAGATTGAAGTCGCGAAGGCCGCCGGGACACTCTTTCAGATTGGGTTCGAGATGAAAGATGGTGTTGCCGTATTTGGCATGGCGGACGCGGGCAAGTTCACCGAGCTTTTGCGCGATGCCGTTCCAGTCGCTGAGGATGACGCCGGGGAAGATTTCATTGTGGAGTTTCTGGTAGAGGGGGAAGTTGCCGGCGAGGAAGCGGTGGTCGAAGGTTGAGAGGGTGAACTCGAGGTTGTCGGGGTCGAAGCGGGTACATTCCTTGGCGGTGCGGGTGGCGGGGCTGGCGCGCAGGCCGATATCCCACATGGCCTGGATGATGGCGCGGATGGCGGGCCGGGCGGTCTTTTCCGTTTCTTCGTCTGCGGCCACGAAGAGGACGTCGATGTCGGAGCAGGGAAAGAGGTCTTTGCGTCCGTAGCCGCCCAGGGCGAGCATGGAGACCTTGAGATTGGGATCGAGCGCGCCGGAGGTGAAGACGCGCCGCCAGAGCTCGATGAGGACGCGGTCGACGATGGACGAGCGGCGGCGGATGGCCGCGGTACCGTCGCCGGTGCGGTCGTAATTTTGACGCAGCACCGTCATCTGCTGGGTGTACTGCTGTCTCAGGTCGTCGATGACGAGGTCAGTGATATCCATGCATGTAGTGGTGACCCGGGGGGTGCGAGACGCAGGGGAGAAAAAGGTGGGTCACTTTGAGGATAAGCGATGACGGGGCGCAGCGGGGGCTTGATTTGTCGAAGGGATGGTGGGCCAATCTGAACGCATAGTGCTGATGGTGGACGGCGGATCGGGAATTGAGTGACGAGAACGGCGTTTCTCGGGACCGATCCGCGTCGCGCCCGATCGTAGGTCAATCAGTGCTTTGGCCTGATATGGAGTGACCCTGTCAACTCTGCGCAATGGTGGGGTTGTTTTTGTCGTTGCCGTTGTTTTTTCCTTTCCCCGAGGACAGAGCGAGCAGCAGCCTGGGCAGATTTAAGCGACGATTGATCAGTCTGATATTCGCGGGTCGGAACCGCATAATCATGATCCGTCGGGAGCTGCCTCTGACTGTTATCGCGAGTCCGGTCGAGCCTGTCGCATAGGCCAAACGAGGATTCTCCTTCGTGCTTGCTCCGGCTGCTGCTGGCTCTGTGCTCGAGATGGGCGATGCTGTTCATCAAACGGTCTTTGCTTTTTCCTTATTAGGAAAGTTGTTGTTTTTGTTTTGGTTCTTGTCAGGCTGCGGCTTGCTGGTTGGCGATCGTTTCTGCCCTGGTTCCAATTGCCCAGATGAAGCCCAGCAGTTCACGCGCAACTGCGGTAACGATCTTCCTCTGGTCCTTGCCGGCCGCACCCAGCTTCATATAGCGCTTGTGCAGGCGGTGTTGCGCTTTCCACGCAATCTCCTTGACCTCTTCGGAAATGCTCTCCTGTCGTCTGCGCAATCCGTACCAGATACCTGGTGGACGACGGTAGCTCCATGCTGCTTCGACGACGATCCGTCGCAAATGCGCGTTGCCGGTTTTCGTAATGCCCCCGCGTCTGATTCGCTTGCCACTGGAGCCTTCACTGGGCACAGCACCGCAATAACCCATCAGCTGCCGAGCACTGTCAAAGCGGGATACCTGGCCCAACTCCGCCGCAATGGTTACAGCCGAGATATCTGCAATTCCGCGCAGTGCCTGTAGATCGTTGATGACTTGTTGCAGCGCGGGCGAGGCCAGCTTGACCGCTTCCATGATGGCCTGCTCCAGGCGCGCTACCCGTTCCCGCATGTGCTCGACCTCGTGCAGATAATCCTGCCGCGTAGCCTCTTGAGCGATCTGTGTGAAACGGAGCTGCGCAACCCAGATCAGATAAGGGCGCGTCCACGATCTAACGCCGGTTGGTGGACGCTGGCCTGACCGCAACAGAAACTTGCCCAGCCTATGCCGCGCTCGCATCTGATCTTGTTTGGCTGCTTCGCGGGCACGCACCAAATCCCGCAATGCCTCGGAACCTTCGTCCGGAACCCACACCGCCGTCAGATCTCCGGACCGATAGCAACGTGCCAGCTTCTCAGCATCCCGCCGATCTGTCTTCACCCGATCGCCTGCCTTGACAGGCACCAGTGTGGGCGCCACAACCTCGCACGCGATGCCCAGCTCCGCCAACTGCCAGTACACAACGTAGCCCGTCGGTCCTGCTTCGTAGCAGGCTCTCAACTTATCTGAAGGACCAAGCTTCTTGATCATCTTGCGGATCGACTCGACGCGGTTCGGAATCGTTCCCAGGCTCCTTACCTCACCATCAGGCTCCGCGACTGCTACGGCGATCGTCTCGGCATGGACATCCAAACCCAAAAATCGTAACTTCTCCTTCATGACCGGCTCCCTTCCGCTTGTGGCTCTGAACTGTGCGTCCTTCTGAACTCACAGCCTAACCCACGGTCAGCGCATCGGCGCCGGTCACTCCATACTGACTGTTATCAGGAATTAAGCGCACAACTTGTTACTCTTCCAAAATTCGGGACGCTGGCTTCCCTTTAGAAGGGTTCGGAGGCTAGCACCAACCTGTAGCTTTTTCGGATTCGCTCAGACTCAGGAGGTCAACTTCGCGACAGAGAACATGTGCGGCCTCGCCTTCGAGCAACGCGACCGCACATTCGCCGTACCGTATGACGCGAATGGTGATTCGTTTTCGAGCCGATCACTTATTCATCGTCGCGGTTATCGTCCCAGTCATCATCGTGCACCGGACGCAGGTTGTGCTTGTAGACCTCTCTGCCGATGGCCAGCCCCAGCACTGCTCCCGCGTCCTGGTCGGTTCGATAATGGATCCCGCCGAAAACACGAGCGTCGCTGATGTCGTCGGTAATCTGCTTGAACGAGGTGTATTGCAGGACGATGGTGGGCACGGCGGGGTTTGACAGCGTCATCGAATGTCCACTTTCGCCGTAGAGACGCCTCATGACCGCGACTGCCGCATTGGCTGCGCTGCCGTGGTTTGAGGGATAGCTCGGGAAACACGGGGTAACGATGAAGGGCTGCCAGTTCGGATCGGCTTCGGTTTTCGGGTTGCCGTCGGTGTCACCCGCATGGATCGCGGTTTCGGGGCGCCAGAAGTTGTAGCGATATTTGTTGAAGAACGCAGCCACCAGGCTGTCGCTGACCGCCATGTTGATGAGGGCAAGAGCCCGTGCATTTTCTGACAGCGTACGCCTTTGTTCCTGCGCGACCTGCCTGGCGGCCTGATTGAGTGCCTGGGTTGGCGAGGTGGCCGCGTAATAGGTCGCGACATCTGACCGATCTGGCGGCCGCTCGGTGCTGTCGAGGCTCCCCACGTTCATCACCTCGTTGTACGTCTTCGCGTATTGGTTGCTCCTAAGGGCAGGCGGGGGCCCGAGGAGAAAGTCCTTCGCGCTCCGGATGCCGAACGGGGTCACGTTCTGCCATTGAAGGGCGATTCCCGACGCGACGCCATTCACAATTGGACAACTCACGGTGGCCTGCCATTCGCCTGGAACAGGCGGCCCGGGTGTCTTGAATTGCGCCGGCGACGAGCCGTCGTTGGCACGAAGAGCGATCAGGGCATTCGCTGCAGCGTCGCCGGTTGCGATGCCGCCAATCTTTCCGTTGCCGTCCGGTATCGACGCCAGCGAGCTTGCGCGAGCGGCGTCGAGAGTTGAAGCGCTGGCCGGGAAGTAGGTGCTGAGCACCCGATAGGCAGCCTCGATAGCCGCGGCGTCGGCTGAGGCGCCGCGAGGCGCGTCGATGCTCCCGACATACGGTCGATAGTCGCCAGTGATGGCGTTGACGGCTTCAAAGACAGCGACCTGCACAATCGCTGCAAATCGTGCCTGAGCGAACGGGTTCTGGCCGTTCGCGACGGCTGTGTCTACCGCAATTGCGTTCCAGTCCAGGACGGGATCGGCTTTTGCCACAACAGGCCCGAACAGCAGAGTCGCGATCAACATGCATACGCCAAAAGCCCTTTTCCTCGTACCACCACGCATCCTCTTCATTGTGCTTCCTCCTGATTTCCGGCTGGCTTCGGCCAGTGGTAAGCGACATTGTTGCGGCAAAGGGCGCGAAAGTCGTTGTATTCCGGCTATGCTTTTGTGAGGGTTTCCTGAGGTTTCTGTTGACAGCAATGGCGAGCTACCGTTTCCTGAATTTTGAGCTGAGTGAGGGAGAGTTTTGCCTCATCCGCGGCGGACAGCGCATCGCACTGGAACCAAAGGCCTTGCGCGTGTTGACGTTGTTGGTCAGGCGGGCGGGACACTTGGTGGACAAGCGGGAACTGCTGGAAAGCGTCTGGCCTAATAGCTTCGTCGAGGAGAATACGCTCACCCGAACGATCACGATTCTTAGGCGGGAACTGGGGGACAGCAGCAGGGATTCAAAGATCATCGAAACTGTGCCGACCCGGGGATACCGGTTCATTGCGCCCGTCACTGCTCTCGAAGAAGAAAGCCGGACGGCCACGGCCAACTCCGAAGCGTTGATCGTCTCCATGATTGGGCGGAGCATCGGCTCGGAATCTGGCCTCCCGTCACAGCCCCCAGGACTTCGCCTCCTGGGAGAGCAGCAGGATCAAACGCCGGTTGCAGAAATCGTTAGTGGACAAAGGAATTGGGCTAGCCGCAAGTGGCTTCTTGTTGGAGCAGTGTCTGCGCTTGTACTGGCCGGAGTCACAACGTACACCCTCACCCGGCGCCGCCCGGCTGATGCGAAAGCTCCCAAAATCACTTCGCTCGCGGTGCTGCCTTTGAAGAACCTTTCCGGCGATCCCGCACAGGAATACTTTGCCGACGGCATGACCGAGGAAGTGATTGGACGTCTATCGATGATCCGAGGACTGCGTGTTATCTCCCGCACATCGGTGATGCAATTCAAAGACACCCGGCTCTCGACGCCGGAGATTGCCCGGAAGCTCGGGGTGGATGCGCTCGTTGAGGGATCCGTGATGCGGGAAGGCAACCGCATTCGTGTTCACGCGCAGTTGATTCGTGCATCAACCGACGAGCACTTCTGGTCCGAGTCCTACGACCGCGAACTCGGCGACGTCCTTACGCTAGAGAGCGAGGTCGCACAATCCATCGCACAAAGTGTGGAGGTTACAGTCTCAGGCGAAGAGCGTGCCAGGCTTGTTACCGCACGTTCGGTTTCGCCGGAAGTATATGAGGACTATCTCAAGGGTCTGGCCGCCCAAGGCAACAGCATGGAAGAAGTCGAAAAACAGATTGCATTGTTTGACGAAGCGATCAGGAAGGATCCGACATTCGCGCCGTCCTATGTCGGCTTGGCCGGCGCCTACGCGAGCCTCGGCACAGTTTTTGTCGGCGCTTCCCCGGCTGAAACGCGTCCAAAGGTCATAAGTGCCGCGCAAAAGGCGCTCGAGCTAGATCCAGAGCTCGCCGACGCACACGTTGAGCTGGCGAACATCTACATGAGAGAGTGGAATTGGACCGAAGCCGAGGCAGAATACAGGCGCGCTCTCGATTTGAATCCGAACGACGCTGTCGCGCACGACGGGCTCTCTGACTGGCTGTTGTGCCACGGACGTATGGAGGAGGCCCTGGCCTGGGCGCGCCGTGCCCGCGATCTTGACCCTCTCGGAAATTCCGGCCATGCGATCGGTTGGACTCTGTTCAACGCACATCGCTATGACGAGGCAATACGCGAGTTCCGAGATGTGCTGGCGGTAAGACCGGACGACAGATTGCCCGTTATGCCTCTTGGGTGGGCGCTCATCGGCAACCATCAAGCCGAAAAGGCAATCCCTGAGTTGGAGGAGGCGGTTTCCGTTACGAACAGGAGCCCAGGGGTTATCAGCGCACTGATCTGGGCGTATGCCCACGCCGGGCGGCGAGCCGATGCACTTCGGCTCCTTGGGGAACTGAAAAAACGCCAGCAGACTGGCTACGTTCCTGCCGGTGCCTTTGTGCATGCTTATTTGGGGCTCGGCGACAACGATGAGGCATTTGCGTGGTTTGAGCGGGCCTACCGGGAACAATCCAATATTTTGATTTACATCAAGGTCTTCCCGTTGTATGACCCTCTGCGCGGCGACCCGCGTTTTCAAGACTTGGTGCGCCGCGTCGGGCTAAACTGACACCGGCGCCTGGTTGAAAGTTAGGGAGTCACTTTCCTTAGTCGTTTGCTGATAACCGCCAACGCGCTTTAGGAATTCAAGATTTTCGACCGCCGCCTACCGAATGGTAGGAGCATCCGGATGGAACATGGAAGATTTCCCGGAGCCTGATGATTCCAAAACGGTGACCTTTCTTGCAGATTGGCTGCCGTGTCTTTCGACACGGCGATCTGGAGGACTACGTTTCAGTGAGCGCCTTATCGCCAACGCACTCAGCGATGGGGGGATTAGTCCTGATATGTCGGCTTGTCGGAAGTGATCGGCAAGTGACGAGAATGGCGTTTCCCGATGCTTATCCTCTTACGGAGTGCAAGCCGGGTTTAGTGAGTGATTTGGCCCGATATCGCCATTCAAGTACTGCTGAGATCCTCACTTAACTGCGATCGCACACTGCGGTGTTTTGGTCCCAGGCTCAAAACACTCCTCGATGACCGATGGTGATTTATCGCCCTCCAGAAAGACTGCCCGGGTCCACAGAATCGTCAGAGCTCAAGAGATCGCGAATTCCAATCTATCGTCCACCATGGATATGGACCTGCACTCAGTTGAAATTTGAAAGCGAAAGAATTGGGTGGTTGCCAAAGATTCCTCTTGATAAACGTGTCAACCAGTCGATATAGTGCAGCATACCGACTGGTTGGTATCTACATGTCAATAGCCGAAGTGAGACACGAATCAAAGGCCAAATTCCTAAAGGCTGCGATCCAGGTGATCCGCCTCAAGGGATATACAGCCACGCGGGTTGAGGACGTCTGCGAGGCGGCAGGTCTGACTAAAGGAAGCTTCTTCCACCACTTTGACAGCAAGGACGACCTGGCGCTGGCCGCGGCCGACTATTGGATTGAGGGCACGGAGGCGCAGTTTGGCGCTGCGTCGTACCACGAGCTGGCCGATCCGCTGGAGCGGCTGTTGGCCTATGTGGACCTTCGCAAGACCATGCTTACGGGAGAATTACGCGACTTTAGCTGCCTGGCGGGGACGATGGTGCAGGAGGTCTACGACACGCATCCGGCGATACGCGAGGCTTGCAACCGAAGCATCAGCGGGCACGCGACAAAGCTGGTGGCCGACATTGAAGAGGTGATGCGGCAGCGCGGCATGCATCCGGAATGGACCGCCGAAAGCCTCGCTCTCTACACCCAAGCAACCCTCCAGGGTGCGTTCATCCTGGCCAAGGCTCGGGGTGGTGCTGCGATTGCGGTGCAGTGCATTGATCATCTGCGGCGATATATAGAGCTGCTGTTCCAACCATCGCCGTGATCCGTGCAGCCCTGACCATCGGGAATTTCGGCAACAGTCCCAAACGGCGTCGAAGAGCGAAATGACACGAGATTGCCGATTCGATAGCGTGGCGCGGGAAGCCACCAACCCAAGAGCCGGAAAAGGAGAATGGATATGACAAGCATCGGAGTATCAAGGCGAAAGGCGCTCCAATCGGGAGCTTGCGCACTGGCTGGAGTGGCAGGACTCCTGGGAACGGCACGGGCGCGCGCAGATACGAAGCACAGCACCGCATATGAAGAAGTTGTCCGGAGGTGGTATGGGGCGTGGGAGAAAAAGGACCAAGGTCAATTTGAAGCCCTGATGGCCGACAACTTTACCTTCACGAGCGCGGCCGGCGACGACCACATCAGTAAGAGCACTTTCAAGACGCAATGCTGGGATACACAGATTAACTTTATCGATCGTTTTGATCTGGAACAGGTATTCGGCAGTGGCAATGAGGCGTTAGTGAAGTATCTTTGCCACACAAAGAACGGTAAATCATTCCGGAATGTGGAGTATCTCCGGATCAGAGACGGGAAAGTGGAGGCGATTGAGTGCTACTTCGGTGGAAAATCCACTTTTCCGTCAGCAGTGAGCAACGCGAGCTAACTCGCGAAAATTAGTCTTTCAAAGTCGAAACCCACGAACACCGAATGTCGCTCAATAACAGCGGAGAGGCTCCGGTCTCCATCGTTGTGCGAGTTGAGCATAAGAAGGCGAATGCGAGCGGGGTGAAAACAGTGGCGAGAAACTTGTCAGGAATTGCACCCGTCATCCCTATCGATCGCCTCGATACGCTTCCGCTGAGCCGGCAGATTTGCGAAGGGTTCCGCGCCGCAATTCTGCGCGGCCTTTTGCGGCCCGGACAACAAGTACCTTCCACCAGGCATCTGGCGAAAGATCTGGAAGTATCCCGTTTTCCGGTCCTCGACGCCTATGCGCAGTTGCTTTCCGAAGGGTATTTCGAAAGTAGATCCGGATCGGGAACCTTTGTTTCGGCGTCCTTGCCGGGTCAACTCCCACAGGGCAGAAGACCACGGTCCGTAACTCCAGGATCCCGATGTCTTTCCCGGCGTTCCTCGTTGCTGCCGCGATTCGAAACTGCTCCCTGGCAGCACGGCTGTGGCCCCTTCGGAGTTCACCAGCCGGCGCTTGAGCAATTTCCTTTCACAGCATGGTCGAAGCTGCTGGCTGAACATGGAAAAAGGCCACGATTGCGAGCTATTCATCACAATGACCCGATGGGGTTTGAGTGCTTGCGGGAGGCTATCTGCACTTACCTGCGCACCGCGAGGGCTGTCGATTGTGACCCGTCCCAAATCATGATCGTATCGGGATCGCAACAAGCTCTTGAAATCACGGCGCGGGTGCTGCTGGATAGCGGCGACCCGGTGTGGATCGAAGAGCCAGGGTACCAGCTTGCACAGTCTGTTCTGCTCGGGGCAGGCTGCCAAGTTGTCCCGGTCCCGGTAGACGACGAAGGTATCGATGTCTCTGCAGGGATGAGTCTGCTGCCGAAAGCGCGTGCTGCGTTTGTTACGCCGTCACATCAATATCCCCTCGGTGTTACCACGAGCGCTGCTCGCCGGCTACGTCTACTGGATTGGGCTCGGGATCATGGAGCATGGATAGTGGAAGACGACTATGACGGCGCCTACCGGTACGACGCTACGTCAGTTGCCTCTCTTCAGGGGATGGATGCGGACACACGCGTGATTTACATTGGAACATTCAGCAGGGTTATCTTTCCATCCGTAAGAATGAGCTATATTGTTATCCCACCCGATCTTATTGAAAGATTTAAAGCAGTACGATTCTCCTTAGGCATCTTCACCTCCAACTTATTGCAGGAAGTGCTCACAGACTTCATCCGTACCGGTCTATTTGCCCGGCATATTCTCCGGATGCGGGCAGTCTACAAGGAACGCCGGACTTCTCTGGTGGATAGCTTACGGAGCATTTGCAGGGATTCGCTGGAGATTCACGGCACGGGTGCCGGAATGCACCTGACGGTGACCCTGCCATCAGGGTTTAACGACACAGAAATCGCCAGTGAAGCGCCCAGATATGGCTTATGTCTATGGCCTCTGTCGCCCTGTTATATGAATAAGCCGCGGCATGGGTTCGTGCTTGGGTTTGCAACCACTCCGGCAGACCAGATGGGGGGTGCGGTGTACCAGTTATGGAGGCTTCTGAGGGATCAACCCCGTCAATCCCAGGGCACGCCATAGCGGTCCGCATCACTCGTTCAGAACAGTATGCTTCTGAAGCATGGGCGCTTTATTTATATGGCCGCAGGCCACGAGTGGGACAATTTGATTAGCCACGCTCTGTTGTCGATGCTGCTCGAAGGCATCGACCAGAAAAGCACCGATCGCATCTGGCAGCCGTCGATGGCAGTGAAAACCGCGGGACGAAAAATCTGAGAACCGGAAGTGGCTGGATTGCGTAGCAGCCAGAGGAGGCACGGCATGTCGGATTGGTCTGGAGATCTTCGTTATGCGCTGCGGCAGCTCTGGCGGGCGCGGATGTTTACGGTAATCACGATTCTGACGCTGGCGCTGGGAGTAGGGGCGAACACGGCGATCTTCAGTGTGATCCAGGCTGTGCTGCTACAGCCGGCAGGAGTGAAGGATCCGGCGAGTGTGGCTTCTTTTCATGCCCGGTATGTGCAGCTGAATCTGCCGAGTATCGGTGTTTCCGCACCGGATTTTCAGGATGCGATGTCACTGGGCTCGATTGTGGAATCGGGCGCGATGGTGCAACGGACTAGCTTTAATGCGACGTTTCAGGGCCGGACGCAGCATCTGCGGGCGGGGTTGGTCACCTGGCGGTGGTTCGAGGTCTATGGCGCGGAGCCGATTGTGGGGCGGGTCTTTCGTCCTGAGGAAGACCAGAAGGGCGCCAATCGCGAGGTGGTGCTGAGCTACGCGCTGTGGCAGGAGATGTTTGGCGGGCAGCGCGATGCGGTGGGGCAGTCGGTGCTGCTGGATGACCAGTCGTACCGCGTAGTGGGAGTGATGCGCAGCGATTTTGACTGGCCGCGCAATGAGCAGCTCTGGATTCCGCTGGGGCTGGCGCCGACGGAGTATGCCTCCGACAATCGGTTCAATGAGAGCTACGACTCGGTGGTGCGGTTGCGGCCGGGGGCGAGCGTGGCGCAGATGGATGCGGCGCTTGATCAGAAGCGGCAGGAGGAGATTCGGCGCGAGGGGACGGGCAGCTTTGCGCAGAGTGCGGGATGGAGCATGTTTGCCCAGCCGTGGACGCAGGACGCGGCGGGAGACCTGCGCAAGCCGCTGTTTGCGCTCTTTGCCGTGGCGGCGATGATTCTGCTGATTGCCTGCGCCAATATTTCGGGGCTGATGCTGGCGAGGGCCTCTTCGCGGACGCGGGAGCTGGCGATTCGCACGGCGCTGGGGGCCTTGGTGTCACAGCTTACGAAACAGTTTGTGGTCGAGACGGTGCTACTGGCGGGCATGGCGACGGGAATTGCAATTCTGGCCGGCCCGCTCCTGGGGCGGCTGTTGCTGCTGGCGATTCCGCATGACCTGGTTGCGGGATTCGTGGTGGAAGGGAACTGGAATCTGATCCTGGCCGCGGCTGGATTCGGGTTGGCGACTTCGCTGTTTGCAGGGCTGGCGCCAGTGCTGCAAGTGGCGCGGTCGTACAAGAACCTGAAACTGGCGGAATACGGCAGAGGATCGACGTCTGCTCCTGCGCGGCAGCGCTTTCGCAGCGCGCTGGTCGCCGGCGAGGTGGCGCTGGCGTTTCTACTGGTAGCCGGGACGGGAATGTTTCTGAACAGTCTCAGGGAGTTGCAGCACGTCGATATGGGATTTACGAGCGAAGGGGTGCTGGCGGGGAGCGTTACGCTCAATGCGTCGAACTATCGCGGGCAGCCGGTGAAGGTACAGAACTTCCTCGAGAATGTGATGTCGCGGCTGAACCAGCAGCCGGGCGTAGTGGCCGCCGGGGCTGTCTCTTCGCTGCCGTTTGGCAAAAACGGGCATCCATCGGCCAGTTTTCAGATCGAAAATCAGCCGCTGGGGCCTGGAGATCCCGGGCCCCACAGCGACAGGGTGGCGGCGACGCCTGGGTATCGCGCGGCGATGGAGATTCCGCTGCTGAAGGGGCGGTGGTTTACGGAGGAAGACCGCGCGGATCATCCACGAGTGGCGGTGATCGATGATGTGCTGGCGCAGGCGTATTGGCCGGGGCAGAACCCGATTGGCCAGCATGTGCGCAACGGGTCGCAGTCGCCCTGGAAAGAGATTGTCGGCGTGGTCGGGCATGTGCGGAAAGATTCGCTGGAGGTGGATGAGAACAAGGGCCTGATCTACGAGTCGATGGCGCAGAATTCTTCGGACGGCGCGTCGATCGTGGTGCGGAGCAGGATGGATCCGGATGCGCTGCGTGGGGTGCTGGCCGAGGCTGTGCATTCGGCCGATTCGACGGAGGCAGTGTACGACGTGCATTCGCTGACGAGTTTGGTGAGCGAATCGCTGGCTGCGCGGCGGCTGCTGGTACTGCTGCTGACGCTCTTTGGGGGTCTGGCGCTGTTGCTGGCGGGTATCGGCATCTATGGGCTGCTGAGCTTTACGGCGGCGCAGCGCACGACTGAGATCGGGATTCGTATGGCGCTGGGAGCGCAGCGCTGGCAGGTGATTGCGCTGGTGCTGCGGCAGTCGTTTGTTCTGATCGGCGTGGGGATTGCGGTTGGTCTTGGTTTAACGTTTATCGCCCAGCGAATTTTGACGCATTCGTTCGCCGCCATGCACGGAGGGCTGTCCGATTCGCTGCTGCTGGCCGGCGTGAGCCTGGCGCTGGCAGCGGCGCTGGCGTCGGTGATTCCGGCGAGCCGGTCGGCTGCTGTGGACCCGATGATTGCGCTGCGGAACGAGTGATGCGTAGCGGGGCGGCACACGAAACCGCCAGCCGTTGCCTCATGCAACGGCTGAGACGGTGATGTTTGCGGTAACGGTGTGAGATTGACCAGGCTGGAGCTTGACGGCTGCGCTAAGGATGTTGGAAGCTTCGACGCAGGCGAATTCGCGCCACTCGTTATCGTCCATGTCAGCGAAAGCTGCTGCGCCGTCGCTCCAAGGATTCCAGACGACGGTGGTGTCCGAGTTCTGCTTGTCAAGGCGGATGCTGCGGTTGAGTCCCGCGTCCTGGATCGTTACGGAGTGCGCCGTGTCAATGTAGGCATTGTCGGTGGCGGCGGTGAAATGAATGTCGCCTGCCTGTATCTTCGTGGTGTTGTTGTCGCGGTTGTCGAGGTAGGTCACGCCGTCGATGCCGGAGATGCGGATGGCCGCGGCGTCACTGACGCGGTTATAGGTGTGCAGGGCTTCTTCGAAGTGAAATGGCTCGCTTCCGGTGTTCTCGACGATGAGTTCTAGCTTCAGCGTTGCTCCGATGGTGATGCGATGGGTGGCGCGGAACTCAAACGGCCACAAAGCGCGCGTGGTGTCGTCGCTTTCGGTGGTGAGAGAGGCGATAATGTCGGAGTCTTTCTGGGCTATTGATTCGAGGTTCCATGTGCGGGTGCGAACCAAGCCATGCGAGGGAGCTTTTGGGTTGTCGGCCTTGGCGCGGAACCACGGAAAGCAGATGGGGATGCCTCCGCGGATGGCTTTGCCATCTTCGAAGTGGGAGAGTTTGCTGATGAAGATGACCTCTTCGGCGCCAGAGGGTTGCCACGAAGTGACGTGAGCGCCGTGCAGGTAGATTTCAGCGGTCGCGGCCTGCGAGGTAATCTGGATTTTCGGCAGGCCGCCGTGGCCTAAGACAACGCCAGCTACCCCGGGGATGGCCAGCTTGTCATTGAGAGCAGTGAATTCTGTTTGCATCATTTGGTGTGGTCCGTCGAAGGCTCGACACCTCTGGGATGCCGCAAATCAGAGGGCGGATTCGCCGCGTTCGTCGTTGCGGATGCGGATGGCTTCGTCGATGCGGGTGACGAAGATTTTGCCGTCGCCGATCTTGCCGGTGCGGGCAGCGCCGATGATGGCCGCGATGGTCTTTTCGGCCAGGGCATCGGGTACGACGATTTCGATCTTGACCTTGGGCAGGAGATCAACGGTGTATTCGCGGCCACGGTAGAACTCGGTGTGGCCCTTCTGGCGGCCGTGGCCGCGCGCTTCGAGGATGGTCATGCCTTCGATGCCGGCTTCGAGCAGGGCATCTTTCACCGAGTCGAGCTTGGAAGGCTGAAGAATGGCTTCTATCTTTTGCATAGCCGGGAAATCCTTGGGCGAGTTTTGCTCGCGATAACGGTGTTTAGGGTATCAGTTGCACGGGCTGAGCCCGCAATCCCACGAAGTTGGCAAAGTAGTGACCTGAGCGGTTATGAAAGGCCGCCCAGGCGGGAATGCTGCTGGTGGAACGTAAGGCGGTTTGGCGTTTGAGGCGAATTCATGCGCCAAAGTCGTAACCCTCTTCGCCGTGTTGCGAGAGATCCAGGCCCTCATTCTCATCTTCCGCGGAGACGCGCAGTCCGATGGTCTTGTCCACGAGGAAAAGGATGATGAGTGTGCCGACGATGGAGATGATCCATGCGATGGCGATGCCGACAAGCTGATTGACGACCTGATGCCAGTTGCCGTCCATGCCTCCGGTGGGAATCAGGCGGCCCTGGGCGTCCTTGCCGAAGATGGGGTTGACGGCCGCCGTGGCGAAGACGCCGGTGAGGATTGCGCCCAGCGTGCCGCCCGCTCCGTGAACGCCGAAGGCGTCGAGCGAATCGTCGTAGCCGAAGATGCTCTTGACGGTGAAGACCATGAAGAAACAGAAGACGCCGGCGATCAGTCCGATGAGAATTGCGGGCATGGGCTGAACGAAGCCGGAAGCTGGGGTAATGGCGACGAGTCCCGCGACTGCGCCTGAGATAGCGCCGAGAGCAGTGGGCTTGCCGTTGTGAATCCACTCCGCGACGGACCAGCTTATGGCCGCGGCGGCGGCGGCGAAGTGAGTGGCGACGAAAGCGCTGGTGGCAAGACCGTTGGCTGCCAGCGCGGAACCGGCATTGAATCCGAACCAGCCAACCCAGAGCAGGCAGGCTCCGATGAAACTCAGCACCATCGAGTGAGGCGGCATGGCTGTCTTGGGATAGCCGATTCGCTTGCCGAGATAGAGCGCAGTCACTAGCGCGGAGACGCCCGAGGTGACGTGAACGACGGTGCCCCCCGCAAAGTCGAGACAGGGAAACTTGCCGCCGGAAGCGTTAAGCAGGCCTCCAACGCCCCAGACCATGTGCGCCATCGGATCGT
This sequence comes from uncultured Acidobacteriota bacterium, assembly GCA_963720285.1. Taxonomy (GTDB): domain Bacteria; phylum Acidobacteriota; class Terriglobia; order Terriglobales; family Acidobacteriaceae; genus Acidicapsa. The sequence goes on along the minus strand of CAVREZ010000010.1, from coordinate 143,147 downwards.
ACACGACGATCGACCAGATGGAGAGGAAGATCGCCATGGCGCTGAACTTCATGCGCTCGGCGAAGGCCCCGCAGATGAGCGCCGGCGTGATGATGGCGAACATGAGCTGGTAGATCATGTAGGTCTGGTGCGGAATGGTTGCCGCGTAATCGGGATTCGGCGCGGCGCCGACTCCCTTGAGGAAGAGGTGCTCAAGGCCGCCAATGAAGCTGGTTCCATGGCCGAAGGCCAGTGAATAGCTGACGAATGCCCAGATCAGCGAGATAATGCCCATCATGGCGAAGCTCTGCATCATGGTGCCCAGCACATTTTTGCGGCGGACCAGGCCGCTGTAGAAGAGTGCGAGACCGGGGCCGGTCATCATGAGCACGAGCGCCGCGGAAGTGAGCATCCACGAGTTGTCGCCGGCACTCTGCGCGTCTGTGACGGCTTTCTGCAATGCGATGATCTGGTCCTGTGTAGAGGCTGGCGCCGCAGTCGAGCCAGCCTGGGCCAGTGCGGAAACCGGCAGCAGGAAAGCGCCCGCTGTCGTTAGACACAATAGGAGGAAGGCTCGGAAGAGAAATTTAGGTTTCATTTCGCTTGATTGTATTGGCAACCTGCGGAAATGCAATCGGTGTATTACGAAGTTTTTATGTGTTCGGGCTGAGATGCTCGCACTATTGCAGTTTGCGCAGCAGGCACGGGGTCAATCGCGGGTGGAAGACGCGCGTCTGATTTCCGGAACTGCGAATCCGCCCAGGTTCGCAGCGGCCTGACATAGCACCTGGAAACGGTGCGGCATGCGTTCAAACAGAATGGCCTGCCAACGTTCGCGGTGAGTTACGGTCGATGCATTTTTCGATTGTTTTATGGCTGCGACGAGCATGGAGAGCACCTTATGGATTACGCGCCGTAACGGCAAGGTGTGCTGAATGATACATTTTCGACTGAGTTCAAATAGCGAAACAATGTTGAAAATATTTTGTATCCGGACGATGCGTCGTATACTAGGTGCATGTCGGAAGCGAGCGGCGGAAGTAGTCCGGAACGCAGTCGGGGTGTAGGTCAGGACAAAGACCGGTATCTCTTCGGATCTCTTGAGAGCAGTGCAGTCAATCGCGCCAAGGTCCGCGAAGTCAGTTACGGCTATGAACAGCCGGAGGGCGTGTTCCTGACGTCCTTGGATTTTGCGGTGAACTGGATTCGCAAGAGTTCGATCTGGCCGATGACATTTGGACTGGCCTGTTGTGCGATCGAGATGATGTCGATGGGCGCCTCGCGCTACGACATTGCTCGCTTCGGCGCAGAGGTATTTCGTCCCTCTCCAAGACAATCGGATCTGATGATCATCGCGGGGCGCGTATCGCAAAAGATGGCGCCCGTGATTCGCAGACTCTACGAGCAGATGCCCGAACCCAAATGGGTTATCTCGATGGGCGCATGCGCTACTTCAGGCGGCGTCTTCAATAACTACGCCCTGGTCCAGGGTGTCAATCAGGTCATACCAGTGGATGTTTACGTGCCCGGCTGTCCGCCGCGGCCGGAGCAGTTGATTTACGCGATCACATTGCTGCAGGAGAAGATTCAGCACGAACGAGGAAGCCTGAAGCGGACGTTGAACGTGGGATGAATCCTCTTCGACAGCGGGTTTCACTTGAGACTCGCATCGAACGATGAGTTAGTTTTCGAGACGTGCTGCATGTCACCGGGGCCGGTTGTCAGGCATTGATCGATCTGGCAACTTACTGAAGAATTTTGTGTTCCTGGATTTTCCCTATGTTAATTTGGGACTGTTGTAACAAATTACTCGGCTTGATCTGTAGTAAATGAATTGACTGCCCGCATTGCCTCACGCGGGTCTCAACAATTGACGGGTTGCACACCTGAAGGGCCACAGAGCGTTTCGGGTATGGTTGCGGAGGAAATCGAATGAAATTTGCTGTGAAGAAACAACATATTCTCGCAGTGGCGGCGATCGCAGTAATGCTGCCCGTTGCTGCATTCGCGCAGGACAAACCTGCGGCGAAGGCTCCCGCGTATGATTCGGCATCGCGTTGGGATATCTTCGCCGGATACAGCTACCTTGCTCCTCATGGTACGGTGAATGCGCTGCAGCCGGTCGTGCCGGAGGTTACTCTCCCGTTCTCATACCAGTCGGTAAACTGGGGAGCGATCGCGAGCGGTGCGTACTACTTCAACCGTTATGTGGGCGCTCAGGTTGAAGTGAGCGTTCACGAATGCGGCGCAACGCAGGCCGATTGCGGCAACAACGATGCGTTCATTATCCCTTCTGCTGGTATGATCTTCCGTTATCCGACCAGCGATATCACCCCGTTCGCTCACGCCCTGGTAGGCGCGGCGGATATCGGGGGTCCTGATCATGAGCCCATGACCTGGGGTCCGGCCCTGACAGTCGGCGGCGGTATGGATTACAACACTCCGCTGTTCAATCACCATCTGGCAATTCGCCTCTTCCAGGCTGATTACCAGTACATGCATGCCGATTTCGGTCCTATCATTTACGGTGGCCGTGCAAACATCAACGCTGCCCGCCTGAGCGCAGGCATCGTGTTGCATGTTGGCTCGATTGCTCCTCCTCCTCCGGTCACTTATGCCTGCTCTGTGAACCCGTCTTCGGTGTTTCCTGGCGAGCCGGTCACCGTATCGGGAACAGCGGATATGCTGAACCCGAAGAAGAAGGCCACATATTCGTGGTCTGGAGTTGCGGGCGTGAGTGGTTCCGACACGACGGCGAAGATCGACACGACTTCGCTGGCTCCCGGCAGCTACACGGTTCACGGCAACGTGACCGAAGGCCCGAAGGCCGGCCAGTCGGCAGACTGCTCGGCAACCTTTACGGTTAAGCAGTTTGAGCCTCCGACAGTGAGCTGCTCGGCGAATCCGACGACCATCAAGCCGGGCGATTCGAGCACCATCACTGCGACTGGCGTCAGCCCGCAGAACCGTCCTCTGACCTACAGCTACTCGGCCACTGCTGGCTCTGTGAGCGGCACTGGCAACACAGCAACCTACTCTTCGGCTGGCGCGCCTGCAGGCTCGGTAACGGTCACCTGCACGGTCACGGACGATAAGGGTCAGACCGCAAGCGCAACTACGCCGATCACGATCGAGCAGCCTTATGTTGCTCCTCCGCCGACGCAGTCGTCGCTCTGCTCGTTGACCTTTGACAAGGACAAGAAGCGTCCGACCCGCGTAGACAACGAAGCCAAGGCTTGCCTTGACGACATCGCGCTGACCCTGCAGAGCAAGTCCGATGCCTCGCTGTCGATCGTTGGTGAGTCCACTGCCGACGAGAAGACTCCTCCGAAGCATCACCGCAAGAATGAGACGCCGCAAGACTTTGCTGCTCAGCGCGCTGTGAATGCCAAGGACTACCTGGTAACCGAGAAGGGCATCGATGCTTCCCGCATCACGCTCTACACGGGCACAACTGATGGCAAGACGGTGGAAGATTATCTGGTACCGTCTGGCGCAACCTTCAATGCGAACGGCGCAACGCAGTACACCGGTGATGTGAAGGCACAGCCTCGCAAGCCGCTGGCCGAGCGTCATCACGCGCACAAGAAGGCAGCAGCGACGAACTAAACCCTAATCGGTTTCTTTCGCGATGTGGGCGGAGACTCGGTTGAGTCTCCGCCCATTTTCTTGCGCGGCAATTGGCGAAAGCGGACTTATCATGGAGATAACGCAATCGAGCTAATTCTGGCTTGATTGACTGATTTCGCGGGCTTGAGCCGCGTACTTTTGTGCCCCTGACGGAGTTCCGTTGTTTTCTTTCAAGTTTCGTTGGCCTGCATCGCCGGAGCTGAAACGCAGTTGGATCGCTCTGGCATGTCTTTCAGCAATGACATCGGGCGCACTCACCGCACGCGCGCAATTGCCCATGTGGCGTTCGATCGGGCCTTTCGGCGGCGATGTTCGATCTTTTGCCGCGGTACCGGGCGAGCCGGGACATCTTTACCTGGGCGATGCCGACAGCTGGGTTTTCGAGTCGACCGACGATGGCGCCACATGGAAGCGTCTGAGCCGTGTCGACGGCCCGGACGGCGACGGCGGGCTGCTGGTGGACGACATCGTGGTGGACGCATCGGACAAGCGGACGCTTTATGCCGGCGTACACCGTGTGGACCGCGTGGATGGCGGCGTCTATGTCAGCCACGATGCCGGACTGAGCTGGAAGCCGATTGCAGCGCTACTGGGACAGTCGATCCGTTCGCTGGCGCAGGCTCCGTCTGATCCGAATGTGCTGGTGGCCGGTTCGATGGAGGGGGTCTACCGCAGCAAGGACCACGGGGCAACCTGGGAGCTGATCAGCCCGGCAGGCAGCCACGAGATTCACGAGGTGGAGTCGCTGGCGATCGATCCGCGCAACCCGGGAATCATCTATGCGGGAACGTGGCATCTGCCCTGGAAGACGAATGACGACGGTACGCACTGGCGGAATATCAAACGCGGTGTGATAGACGACTCAGATGTGTTCTCGATCATCATCGATCCGAAACATCCCACTGTCGTTTATGCCAGCGCGTGCTCGGGGATCTACAAGAGTGAGGACGCCGGTGACCTCTTTCATAAGGTGCAGGGGATTCCATCCACCGCGCGGCGTACGCGGGTGCTGATCCAGGACCCAAACCACCGCGAAGTTGTTTACGCGGGAACCACCGAGGGACTGTACCGGACGCGGGACGGCGGCCACGATTGGCAACGGGTGACGGGCGATGATGTTGTGGTCAATGACATCTATCTGGACCCCGCAAAGCCGGGGCAGATTTTGCTGGCCACTGACCGCAGCGGCGTGCTGGCAAGCGAGAACGGGGGCGCGACGTTCGTTGAGTCGAACCAGGGATTCTCAGCGCGCAAGGTGGAGGCGCTGGTGGCCGACAACCGCGGAGCTGGGCGCATTCTGGCTGGCATTGTGAACGACAAAGCCTACGGCGGCGTCTTCGAAACGCAGGATGGCGGCGGAAGCTGGAACCAGATTGCGAACGGACTGGATGGACGCGATGTTTTCACACTGGCGCAGGCGGGCGACGGCACGGTACTGGCAGGCACCAGCCACGGTATTTTCATGCTGGAAGAAGGGGTTGGCGGCGGCAGACCGCAATGGGTGATGACGAGCAGCATCGTCAATACCGGAAGCAAAGTGGTTTCCGAGATGATTGGCGGACACAAAATAAACCGGCTTGAGACGGTAACGCTGCCGGCGCGGGAGATGGGTTCGCGCGTGATGGCGTTTGATCTCTCGGGCAATGTATGGCTGACGGCAACGGCTGAGGGACTTTTTACCAGCGCCGACAAGGGGCTGACCTGGCAGGGCGGCCTGGTTATGGGTTCGTCGGATTACATCACGGTCGCGGTGTGGGACGGGGAAATGCTGGCGGCTCGGCGGCAAGGTGTTGTCTTCTCAAAGGATCACGGGCAGACGTGGGATCCGATGGGAATCCCGTCGCGAATCAAAGAGATTCGTACGATCGCCTTTTCGAAAGATGGATCGTTCTGGATTGGGGCCGGCGACGGAGTGTACTTCTCGCGGGATCAGGGGAAGACCTGGTTCTGGCTCGAAAAAGTGCCGGTACGCGGTGTAGGCGATCTCGCCTTCGATTCGCGCACTGGAAAGATGCTGGCGACCTCTCGGGTCAGCCAGTACCTCTACTCCATCGATCCGGCAACGCTGCAGTACACGCGGACTTCTACGGGATTCCGGCTTTTTATGGCGCGGACAGCCGGAGGGGTAGCGTTTGCGGCTTCGCTACAGAACGGCGTTTTGATGGAATCCAGACTGGGAGCCCCTAAAGCAAGCCTGGCTAAGGAGCAAAACGCTCCGATCAAGCCAAATGCTCAACAGCCAGCCGATCCGCGAGTGAAGCCCGCTCTTTCTGAAGAGTAAAACGAGGAAAAGCAGGCCTCGCGTTTCCGCAGGGCTTGAAGTGCGGAATTCGGTGAAGCGTGGGGCAGGCTTTGAGTATCATCTAAGTATGAGCGCTGTTACTCAGTCCGCACCTCCTTCCCGTTCTGCGTTTCGCACCTACGATCCACGTCTCGAGCCGATCGCCGAAAAGGTTTTTGCCCAGGAACAGTTGAATTTCGAGGATGGGGTTGCGCTGTACGGCACTCGGGATGTGCTGGCGGTGGGCTGGCTTGCGAACCATGTACGCGAGCGGATGCACGGCGATGTCACGTATTTCAACGTGAACCGGCATATCAACCCGACCAATGTGTGCGTAGCGGCGTGCCGGCTTTGCGCATTTGGACGCAAGAAGGGCGATCCCGCGGGATATACGATGGCGCTTGAAGAGGCGTGGGAGACGGCAGCCTCGGGTTACACGGAGGCGGTAACGGAGTTCCACATCGTCGGCGGCCTGCACCCGGATTTGCCGCTTGAATATTTCCTCGACCTGGTGAGCGGGCTCAAGGTGCGCTTCCCCAAAGTGCACATCAAAGCTTTCACGATGGTGGAGGTGGCGTTTCTGGCGCGGCGCGCTAAGCTCTCGATTGAAGAGACGCTGCTGAAGCTGCGCGAGGCCGGCGTGGATTCGATGCCGGGTGGTGGCGCGGAGATCTTTGCGACCCGCGTCCGGAGCTTTATCTGCGACCACAAGATCGACGGCGACGAATGGCTCAACACGGCGCGGCTGGCGCACAAGATGGGTTTCCGATCGAATGCCACGATGCTCTACGGGCATATCGAGAACGACGAAGATCGCGTGGACCATCTGCTGAGACTGCGCAAGGTGCAGGACGAGACAGGCGGCTTCCAGACGTTTATTCCGCTGGCGTTTCATCCGGAAAATACCCCAATGGATCATTTGCCCGTAACTACGGGATTGACGGACATACGCCAGATCGCCGTAGGTCGTTTAATGCTGGATAACTTTGCGCATATCAAGGCTTACTGGCAGATGATGACTCCGAAGATAGCGCAGATAGCCCTGCGTTTTGGCGCGGACGACCTGGATGGCACGGTGATCGAGGAGAAGATTTATCATGACGCCGGCGCGACAACACCGCAGGGCATGACGCGCAAAGAGCTTTGCCGCCTGATTACGGCGGCCGGACGCGTGCCGGTAGAGCGGGATACGCTGTATCACGCGGTGACGCGGACTGAAGATAGTTTTGTGGTAGCGGTATAAAGACGAAAGCGGGCCGGATCGATGGAAGTTTTCGGCACCTGGGTTCTATTCGGACTAATCCTGGGTTTCATGTTCGGCGTTGGCTGCGCCTTTGCGGTGCTCTATACAATTTACATGGGTGGTTATAAAAAGGCGCTGGAAGAAGGTCTTCTGGGCGGTAAGTCGGCGCGATATATCGAGAGCCTGGAAAAGGTCAGGAACAAGCTCGCGAAGCGAAACTCTTCCGTCTTCGAATAACGCTGGGTCTTCTTGAGGGCGTTGCCTTTGGGGAGATTTTCTGCCTGTGTACTCCGGCGTCCATTGCGGCAAAGCTGGCCGGGACCGCATCTATTGTAGACATGATACGCAAACTCAAATCCGGAGAGTATCGGCTGTATTCGAGGAAGAAGGATGCAGCGACAGGCAAACGCCGCAACCTGGGCACCTTCTCGACGCTCGATCAGGCCAAGAAGCACGAGCGCGAGGTGCAGTACTTCAAGAGGCACTGAGCGTCGCCCCTGCATTACGCCGGTCCGCTGCAGGCGGACCAGGCGTGACTAGAAAGCCGCGCTGCCGGTGATGTGGCCACCGATGATCAGCGCATGAATATCGTGTGTCCCTTCATAGGTGATGACGGATTCGAGATTCATCATGTGGCGCATGATTGGGTAATCCTCGGTGATGCCGTTTGCGCCGAGCACCTGCCGGGCCATGCGCGCGGTTTCCAGCGCCATCCACACGTTGTTGCGCTTGGCCAGAGAGATGATCTCGTGGCTAAGCGTTCCTGCGTCCTTGAGCCGCCCGGCGTGCAGCGAGAGCAACTGGGCCTTCGATATTTCACTGATCATCCACGCCAGTTTTTCCTGAATAAGCTGATGACTGGCAATGGGCTCATTGCGGAACTGCTTGCGGGTCATCGCGTATTGCAGCGCCGTGTCGTAGCAGGACATGGCGGCTCCGATAGCCCCCCAGCTTATGCCGTAGCGAGCCTGATTCAGGCACATCAGCGGGCTTTTCAACCCACCGGTGCCGGGCAGAATATTTTCCGCCGGGATATGAACTTCCTGAAGCGACAGGCCTGAGGTAACCGATGCACGGAGAGACCATTTGCCGTGGACCTCGTCGGCGCGGAAGCCGGGCCGGTCGGTCTCGACGAGAAAGCCGCGGACTGTTTCATTGCCAGGCTCCTTGCCGGATTGAGGTCCGTCGGCGACCTTGGCCCAGATGATGGCGACGTCGGCTATGTTGCCGGAGGTGATCCACATCTTTTCGCCGGTCAGGATGTACTCCTCGCCGACCTTGCGGGCGCGTGTGGTCATGCCTCCGGGGTTAGAGCCGAACCCGGGTTCGGTCAGGCCGAAGCAACCGAGCTTGCGGCCCGCCGCTAGCTCGGGCAGCCACTTCTGCTTCTGCTCGTCGGAGCCGAAGGTGTAGATCGGGTACATGACCAGCGCCGATTGCACGCTGACGAAGCTGCGAAAACCCGAGTCGCCGCGCTCAAGCTCCTGCATCACCAGTCCGTATTCGACATTGGACATCCCGGCGCAGCCGTAGCCTTCGAGGTTCGCCCCGAAGAACCCGAGCTCGCCCATCTGCGGAACAAGCTCGCGAGGGAATCGGCCTTCGCGGAAACAGTCCTCGATGATGGGGATCAGGTTGTCCTCGACAAAGGCGCGTGCTGTGTCGCGCACGAGACGCTCGTCCTCATTGAGCAGGGTGTCGAACTTAATGAAGTCCACGTTCTGAAACTTGAAACCCATGATGACTGCCTTTCTCCAGAGCGCAGCGTGGAAAGAGAAGCAAAGACACGCTGACCCAAACGATTGAGGGTAGCAGGTTGCAGGGCCGGAGGGAAAGGTAAGGTCACTGGAACGAAAGCTGTTTCACCGACCGGTGTTTTCAATTGCGACCATTGCCGCAACCGAAAATCACTACGCCAGAAATTCCTTGATAAACGGGTCCGGGCTCGAAACCAGCTCGGCCGTGGTGCCGTCGAAGATCAGCCTGCCTTCGTGAAGCACCAGGAAGGTCGTCTTCGCATTTGTCTGCCCATGCGGCAGCGGCACCATCTTATTCTCAGCGGTGTCGTAGCGGTGGGTGACCATGGTGAAGGCGTCCTGCAGACGGTGAGTCACCAGCAGTGACGAAGTTCCGAAAACATCCCGTTCCTTCACGACGAGCTCGATGATGGTGGTCGAGGTCACCGGGTCGAGGCCGCCGGTGGGTGAGTCATAAAGGATCAGGTCGGGCTGGTCGATGATGGCGCGGGCGATGGCGACGCGGCGGCGCATGCCTCCGGAGAGCGAGGCAGGCAGCAGGTCGTAGGTGTGCTCAAGCTCGACGAAGCGCAATGAGTCCCGCACACGGCGCTCGACCTCGTCGATGGGCTGATGGCGCTCCATGAGCTGATAGCCGACATTATCGCAAACCATGAGCGAATCGAAGAGCGCACCCTCCTGAAAGACCATACCAGTGCGGGTGCGGAGCGGCAGCAGTTCGCGCTCGGTCATGTGCGTGATGTCTTCGCCGAAGAGGAAGACACGGCCAGAGTCGGGGCGGATCAGGCCATTGACCAGCTTGAGCAGAACACTCTTGCCGACGCCGGCGGGCCCTAGCAGGATGCGGGTCTCGCCGGGCCCTACCTGGAAGCTGACGTCCTGAAGAACCTTGTGCTCGTTGAAGCCGATGGAGACGTGCTCGAAGACGACAGTCGGTCCACTCATGGCGCCTGCACCGCCGTGCGCGGCGGTCTGTTCGTGAGCGAACTGGAGGGAATCTGCCATGGTCTCAGAAACCAGAAAAGATCCAGAGCATGGCGCGGCTGAGGAGGAAGTCGGTGAAGATGATCAGGATCGACGAGACGACAACGGCCTGAGTTGTCGAACGGCCCACGCCTTGTGTCCCTCCGGTGGTGCGCATGCCGAAAAAGCAGCCAATGGTGGCGATGATGAAGCCGAAGAAGAGCGGCTTGGTGAGGCCCTGTGCGATATCGGCGTAAGCCAGCGCCTGATAGGCAGAGGTGAAGTACTGCGTACCGTTCTGGTTGTTGATGAAGACCGAGACGAACGCACCGCCGGCTGTCCCCAGCGTGTCCGAGATGATGGTGAGCAGGAAGAGCATCACCACAGTGGAAAGCATGCGTGGTGTGACCAGCTTCTTCATCGGGTCGGTGCCGAGGGCGCGCATGGCGTCGATTTGCTCGGTGACCTGCATGGAGCCGAGTTCGCTGGCCATGCCGCCAGCGTTGCGGCCCGAAACCATGAGTCCCGTCAGTACCGGGGCGAGCTCGCGAATCATAGAGAGCGAGACAAAGCGGCCAGTGTAGGCCTGCGCTCCGAACTGGGCAAGCGATTGAGCTGATTGCAGGGCGAGAACCCCGCCGGTAAAGAATCCGGTGAGCACGACAATGGGAACGGAGCCTACGCCGATCAGATCTGCCTGCTGGAAGACGTCGCTCCAGTAATGCGGTGAGCGGAAGACATTGGCGACGGATTGCCAGCAGAAGATGGAGTAATCCTGCACAGCCAGGATCATGCGCTTGGCGGCGATGTCGATCTTTTCAATGGCAAAGGGCATCAGTGCGCGTGCTCTTTTGAATCCGGTGCTGTTGAAGTAGCTGCCAGTGCTGCTTAAAAACCTCTGCGGTCAGGATAGCGTATCAGGTTGGCCAGTCCGGCCGAACGGTTTCGAACCCCTTGGGCATTGGAGATATCTGCGTCGCCGTCTTTCCATGCTAAACCGGCTATTCCTAGATGACAGCCCATTGGATGTAAGCGGATTGCAGAGGATTGCATCTAATTTGGCTTGAGGACGGCAATGGCGAGTGTGCCGAAAGGAACAGTCCATGAGCCTGTGGATGCTGCAGACAGGGGAGCGTGCCGCGCGTCATGCAGGAAACCACGCTTCGCCGTGGCTGCATTGGTTGATTAGCCTGGGCGGGGTTGGGCTGTTTGCCGTCGCGATTGCCGATTCCTCGGTGATTCCGCTGCCGATTCCGGGCAGTGCAGATCTTCTCGTGCTGTTGTTGACCATACGGCGTTCATCCGCGGGGCTTTGGGTAATTGCTTATCCGGCAATTGCGGTGATGGGTTCGGTGATCGGCGGATATTCGTCGTGGAGCGCCGGCTGGAAGGGCGGAGAAATCACGCTGGAACGTTACGTCCCGAAGAGATATCTGAAAAAAATCAACGGATGGGTCAAAAAGTACGGGGCGTGGTCTGTGGCACTCTCGGCGATTTTGCCGCCACCGATTCCAATGACGCCCTTTCTGCTGGCAGCGGGTGCCTTGAAGGTGCCTCGCGGCCGGTTCTTATTGGCCTTCGGCACGGCGCGTATGGCGCGATTCGGCTTGGTGGCGTGGCTGGGGATAAGCTTTGGACGGCACTTCATTCATGAGTGGCGGCAGCAGATCGAACAATGGTCGTCGACGATCTTGTGGGTCTACATCGGGCTGATGGTGCTGGGGATCGGCTTCGCGGTGTGGAAGATGAGGCGAGACAGCCGTAGCCGCGGAGCGCGGGCAGGCGCGGCAGCGTGAAATCGCAGGCGTGTAGCGCAATCGGGAAAAAGGCATCGACAAAATCGATTTACTGTAGTGGAATGAGTGGGCCGGGAAATGAGGCTCATCCGATCGTCCGGCAACTCCAGCCCTGAGGCGATTCCCGTGCGCTACAGCCGAAGTCTTTGCTCGTTAGCTCTTGGATGTGCATGTCTGTTTGCCGCAGGTAGCTGGGCGCAGGCTCCGGAGGTGGCGCAGAAGAAGGCCGCTGCGTCTCCGCCGATGTTTTCTCCGCCAGTTCCGCATGTGAACGTTCCGCTGGGGCCGATTCCGGCGTTTCCCGGCGATGGCGATGGAGCCTACAAGACGCATCGCTATCGCGATCTCTTTGCGGAAGAAGGCCACTCTCCCGCAGGAGACGCGAGCGAAGATCGACAAGGCCTTTCAGCAGCTCTTTCACGGCGACGGGCAGGAGGAGCGGGTCTACTTCGAGACCGGAGCCAATGAGAACGGGACCCTGGCCTACATCACCGACTGGGCCAACAACGACGCGCGCACCGAGGGCATGAGCTACGGCATGATGATCGCCGTAGAGCTCAACAAGAAGCGCGAGTTTGACGCGCATCTGGAACTGGTCGAAGACGTACATGCTCATCACCGACCCGAAGAACCCTTCGGTCGGATACTTCGCCTGGTCGATGAATACCGATGGCACTCCGCGCTCGACCGGGGCCGCCCCTGACGGCGAAGAATATTACGCAATGGCGCTCTACTTTGCGGCCCATCGGTGGGGCAACGGCAAGGGCATCTACAATTACCAGGCTGAGGCGGACAAGATTCTGCGCGGCATGCGGCATCATCCGGTGCTGACCGGAACCGGTCCGTTCCGCATCCATCCCGACGATCCGCCATTTGTACAGCCGGATCGTCCGTGGCCGAGCCCGAACAATACAAATGCGGAGCGCGAACGCAAGGAGAAGGGGCTGCCGCCAATGCCGCCGTTCCGCTTTAACCGCGGGCCGCAGAAGGAGACCGTTGGGCCGATGGTGGATGAGGCTCACTTTATGGTCCGGTTCGTTGCCGAGTCGCCGTTTGGAGATAACACCGACGCTTCGTATCACCTGCCCGCGTTTTACGAGCTTTGGTCGCGCTGGGGACCGGTGGAGGATCGCGCCTTCTGGGCCAGGGCCGCCGATGTGAGCCGCGATATGTTCACCAAGGTGACCGGGCCGGAGACGGGCCTGACGCCGGATCGCAACAACTTCGACGAGACCCGCATCATGCTGCAGAACGGCACCACGATTCCGTTCGGGTACGACTCATGGCGCAGCATCAGCAACTGGTCAGTGGACTATAGCTGGTGGCGCAAGGATGTGCGCGAGACGGAGCTGAGCGATAAGCTGCAAACGTTTCTGGTGGGGCAAGGGATCGACACGTTTGCCGACCGGTACACGCTGGATGGGAAGCCGTTGTCTACGCGGCACTCGCCGGGGATGGTGGCGACGGGTGCGGTGGGGAGCCTGGCGGTTACGCAGGGTGAGAACGCGAAGGCTTTTGTGGATGCGCTCTGGAAGATGCCGGCGCCTTCAGGAGAGCAGCGGTATTTTGATGGGATGCTTTACCTGATGAGCATGCTGCATTGCAGCGGGAATTTTCGGATTTATTGAGGCGGGGCGCAAGTCGAGCGGGCCTTCGGAGGATTCGGGCTGGTGCGACAACTGCTGCATAAGTGCATCGGCCTAAAGTCAACAGTCGAGACCCGCCCGCATCACACTTCAAGCTATGCGCCCTCAGGCGCTTTCGGGTTGAGACTCAGTCAAAGTGAGGCTTACGGTAGCTGAACCCAGAATTGGATGCGTGGCTTTGAGGGTGACGGTACCAGGCTCTTCCTTGGCACGGATCCAGATGGCTCCTGTTCCGCCAATGAGGCCGAAAGGATTATCGCCGATGATCTCTGCAGGACCAGTGAGTTGGAATGTGATGGCATCGGCAGCGAATGGACGGATATTGCCAAACTCATCTTCGGCTCGGAGGACTACACGGGTCGTATCGGCGCCATCGGCGATGAGATTGGTGTCATCCGGCTTGAGGATGAAAGCGTGGTCAGCACCGCTGCCAGAGTAGGTTTTGCTGATGACCTTTTTGCCGTCGATGTAGCCGTCGATGCGGAGATCGCCCCAATCGTCCATGTGGTCACCAGCAGCAACCATGAAAGGACCGTACTTGAGAAAAGGGAACTGCCTTCGGTCTGGATCGGTTTCGGCGAGAAGCGTCTCTTTGCCTTCGCGAATGACGTAAGTCTTCAGGTGATCGCAGTTGGAGCTGACGAGACCATCGGTAAAGCCGGTCGACTCGTCGTTACGCGCCCAGTGAAATGCGGGCTCCAGAACGATCTCTTCCTTCGGGTCGCACATGGATTTGTAAAAGCCGGCAGCGGGCTTGGGTGTGCGAAAGATGTCCATGACGCCGTGGTAGCAGATGCGGTCGCCGGAACCGAAGTTGGAGTGAGTGTTGTAGTCGAAGGCACACCAGCCAATACCGCCTGAGTAGGTAGGTGTGGAAGCGAGCGTATTGTGCACACGCGCGTGGCGGATGGTGTGTTCCTGCAAGCGCTCTTTGCTATCGATGGTTTTAGTTGGAAAGGTATGGCCGACGAATTCGGTGTTGAGCCACTTGGGATGATTCGGCGCGCGCATGGGCCAGCCAAAATCGTTCATGGTCATGACGTCTTCCAGCAACTCGGAGTTGAAATTGCCGGCACGGATGCCGCCGGTCTGGCGAGCGTTGTCCAGCGCGTGCGCGAGAGCGTTGGTACGTGTGTAGAAATCGTGATTGTCGGGCGATTCATTGATGCGAACTCCCCACAGAATGATGGAGGGATGATTCCAGTCGCGGCGAACCATCCGGCGTACGTTATCGACTGAGATGTCTTGCCAGGGCTTGTCGCCAATGTGCTGCCAACCGGGAATTTCCTCGAGAACGAGTAGGCCCATTTCGTCGCAAGCATCAAGAAAATGGCGTGATTGTGGATAGTGGCTGGTACGGACGATATTGCAGCGCATGTCCTGGCGCAGGATCTTGACGTCCTGCCGTTGCGGACGTTCGGGCATCGCCTGACCGACCCAAGGGAATGTCTGATGGCGGTCGAGCCCGTGAAGCTTGATGGATTTGCCGTTGAGGAAAAAGCCTTGATCGTCGACGAAGACGGCCTCGCGGAAGCCGATGCGTGTGGTGTAGCTGTCGATCGGTTTGCCGTCGTCGAGGAGTTGGACGTGCACAGTGTAGAGATTGGGATTTTCGAGGTCCCAGAGCTTGATGCCTTGGAGTGCGCTGAGCCTGACGACGTGGGATGGTTTATCGGTGTCGCCGAAGGGTTGCGCGCCTTGAGCCTGCCCTGCATCAGCGGGATTGATGACGGGCGAGACAGCCGGTGTGGCGATTTTTTCTGTTGATTTCGCGATGACTGTTTCACCGTCACGCAACTCGACAGCAACCGAGAGCTTGCCAGGTCTGGCAGCGGCGGAACGGTCAAGGTAGATTGAGGTTTCAAGCGCGGGCTCTTTGAGCGCATTTACTGACTTCGCATAGACGTTTTCAATGTAGAGCTGAGGAACGATGCGGAGTGCCGCTTCGCGGTAGAGTCCGCCAAAGGTGAGGTAGTCAATCTCATTGCCGAAGGGCGGAATGTCGGCACGTTCCGTGGAATCGCAACGAAGGGCGAGGAGGTTCTTGCCGCCGTTATTGTCCAGGTGCTCTGTGAGCTCGAAGGAGAACGGTGTATAGCCGCCTTTGTATTCCCCCAGCCGCTTACCGTTGATGTAGACAGTAGTGGCCGTCATAACGCCCTCAAAGTCAACGAAAACGCGCTTGCCTTTGGCCTCAGCGGGGATCTTGAGTTCGCGGCGATAGATGGATACGAATTCGTAGGACTTGTCTTCGAAGCCGTGCCATGGAAGACGTTGATTCGTGTGGGGGATGATAATGCGCTCGAAGCTCGAATCGTCGAAATTGATGGCTGTTGCCGCTTCGGAGAACGTCTTGTCATACCGCCATCCGCGGTTGATCGGCAGATTTGCACGCCCCGTTTCTTCGACCGAATGTTGGGCAATGAGTCGTGGCGAAACTGCGGCAACGGCGGCGACGGCGCTGCTGGTCTTGAGAAACTTTCTGCGATCCATCTTCACTCCTGGAATTCGGCGTGACGAACGTCGATGACTCTTGAATCGGATGACTCTGTAAATCGTATACCGGTAGAGTACCTGCCCTGCTCTGTACCGTCGAGGAAATCGAAATGAGAAGGCAACCCATAAAACGGCTACCGGAAGAAACGACGCTTCACCGGCCGTCGATTGAAAGAACTGATTCCTCGATTGTGGCCTAATCGGCAAGGCGCTCATCGAAGTTCGTCTTCAGCAGCGTTCCGACAACATCGGGCCCGAAGTACTAGAGTTTGCTTGTGACGAACATTTCTATGCAAGCTCTTTCATGATCCAAAATGCAATTCGGGTCAATGTCAGCCTACGGCGCCTGTTTTTGCTTGTCTGCAACAACAGGCGCGGGCTTCTCTGACGGATACGGAGGCTGCTCGTACTTGTACAGAAGGTTAAAGAAGAATTTGTAAGTTCCATGGGACTGAGCTCTCCATTGTGGCTTAAACCCATAGAGGAAGATATGTCCCTTTCCGTACGGAACCTCGAGTGCAGCAATCTTCCCCTCGATCGCCTCTGGATGCAGCAGCAGCCCGCTCTGCAGTGGATTTGTATCTTTTGGATACCGTGCCAGCACCGCGCCTTTGAACCCAGGCTGCGTCTCAAATGCAGGACCGTTCTCAAACATCACCGTAGGTTCGCCTGGCAGTCCAAGTGCCGCCGGTCTTTCGGGGGATTCCAGATCGACACGCAGCAATGCACCGGAACAGAAGAACTTATCGCTCTTTACACCTTCGAGCACGTTCTTCACCGGCAGCGACAACAGAGGAATCAGCGTTGCCGAGGTCTGATTGAAGGCCACCAGCGTTCCACCCTGACGCACAAAGTCGCGCAGATTCGCCAGTCCTTCTTCGTTCAGGCCGCCCGCATATTCCCCTGGAACAATCCCGGCATTGAACCCATTGACCAGTTGCCGCGCGCTCATGTCCGGCAGGATCAGGACATCGACGCGGTCCTTTAACCCACCGGACCGCATATCCGCGTTGTATAGGCTAATCGGCTTGTAGCCGTATTGTTCCAGAATCCATCGCGTCCAGCCTTCATCAATCGAAGCATTCCACGGCCTGTACAAGCCGACACGCGCCTTGTGAATCAAGGTCTGATGCGCCGGAGCTTTCTCCAGCGCCAGCGCAGACGCTCCATATTTCGATGTCAAGCCCTCCAGCGTGCTGCGGCTTATCCCGCTCACTACCAGCGCACCCGTCTCCGTGCCCTCGGGTGTCTTCACTTCGTCGTTGTCAAAGGCCACCGATCCACCATTCGCCAGCACCTCGTTCACCACGCGAAAGTTCGCATTGGCCTCATGACTCAGTATGAATTCAGTTCCTGTGCCGTCGACTTTCGCGGCGGGTAAATCAACCTGTGTGATCTGCTTCAGAGCGGTCAATTGGGCCGGTGTAATCGGGTCCGACACCGCATCTACCTGAACGCCCATTTGCAGCGGCAGCGTCCAGCCTGTTACGTCATAGGGCAAATCGACTGCCTTGGTGCTCCCGGTGTCCATGGCGGCTGGGTACCGTTGTGTCTCAAACAGTTCCTGAGCCAAGGCAGAGTATGGCTGGTCCATCAGGATTACCCAGGAGCCGGCAGGATACTCCCGCCCGTTGGCTGTGAATCCCGCGGCGGTCTCATTTATGGTGAGACCGTTCTCCAGCATGATGTGTGCGAGTTGCGCCGCCTCCGGCACATCCCTTTGCACGCCGGGAATCACATATGCGAATGGAGGGGATTGCTGGTAGCGCTGAATATTGTCGCGCGCTGCCTGATATTGGTTGTAGAGCAGAGTCTCTTTGTATCGCGCCGCCGTGTCCAGAACCGACATCGACCCCGCCACCATGTAGTCGACCGCGTCTTTCAGGCGCCACCACCCGCCCTGCCACGGAGTGGTATACATCGTCAGTGCCTTCAGGTCTTGCCGATCCTTGGGAAACTCATCGACCGTATAGAATCTCGGCGTGGCGTAGCGGTAGAGAGCGGTCTCTGTGAAGAACGAAATCTCGTTACGGAACGACCCCGCATAATCGACAAATCCCGGATACCAGTTATCGAATTGCGATTCGCTGATCGCGCCCGGCATTTGGTGCTCGTTAAGATACGCCGTCATATCCGTGCCGATTACGTTGAACCAACTGCGCACATACTGACTGATATTCGAAGAAATCGGGTCCGAGAATGGCGGAATCCAGATGCGCGCCGGAAACGGAGCCGTCTGGTGCTGGCAATAGAAGATGGCTGGGCTGTATTCCAGCTCCGTCTTTGTCACGACTTGTGACTCTTTCATGTTGAGCATGTAGCCGTCGCGATTGTTGTCGTGTCCCACGTAGTCCTGGAAGAGCCATGGCATGGGGCTCACTTCGAATCGGGTTCCCAGATTTTTGCGGTACCACGACACGACCATGTCCTGTCCATCCGGATTCAGTGTCGGATACAGCAAAAGAATCTCGCTGTTCAGGATTCTGTCGATTTCCGGATCACCTTGCGCCGAAAGCAGCTTGTATGCCAGCACCATTGAGTGCTGCGGTCCCGCGACCTCACTCGCATGCAGTCCTCCATCGATATGCACAATTACCTTGGCTTGCTGCGCCAGAGCCTTCGCTGAGGCGTCATTCAGCCCCTGCGCTGTCGAAAGCCGCTTTGAGTCGGCCTTGTACTCGTCCAATTTGGAAAGATTTTCCGGCGACGAAATTACCGCAATCTCGATATCGCGGTCCTCGGTGGTCTTGCCGACGGTAAACATCCTGATGCGGTCGGAATGTGCGGCCAACGCGTGAAAATATTGAATCTCTTCCTCGTAATTCGCCAGATAGTAGTCGTCTCCGGGGTTATGCCCCAGAACGGAAATTGGCGTTGGAACCTGCGCTGACACGTACAAAGCCGATCCTGCCAATGCAGCCGAAACGACCAGCAAAAGACGACAAGCATTCCCCATCTGCATCCGATTCCCCTCGCTAATATTCTTCGAAAATGATTTGACCACGCAACATCGCGTCATGATTGCTTCAAGGCCAATACAACTACTACCGCATTCTTAGGCTCCTGTTCATTTTGACATCCCACGAGCATAGTTGTGGCTGCGCCGGCCAAAGATTGCGGTAATACGAGTGCAGCATGACGTACTCAGCGGAAATTTCCGGATTAATTCATTGCTGGAGACGAGCAATGGGTAAGTTTGAAACTATCGTGGAAATGTATCTTTGAACATCGTTGGTCATGCCCGTACACTGTCTGCGTGAAAGTCACGCGCCGATCATTCATCGAGGTTATTCCCGCGGCCCTCGTTACCACCCACGGTAGTATTTCGCAGCCGGTCGCCACTGGGGCCAGTTCCGAGACCAGGCTGCCGGTGCGCGATGCATTTGTTACGCAGAAGTTTGAGATATGCCTAAATAACGCCCGCTGGCATCCGCTTTCGATCGCTGCCCGCAAGGCGATGGAGGACTATCTTGAATACAAATCGCGTGGCATTTGGAATCAGAATGGCATCACCAGTCCGACCTCCATCCTCGTTCGAGAGTCGTTCGCGAAGTTGATTCATGCCACGCCTGACGAAATCGCCTTCGTTCAAAGCACCACTGCCGGTGAGAACCTCGTAGTCAGCGCCCTGGGCCTTACCCAACCAGGCAACTTCAATATTGTCACGGACGCACTGCACTTCGAGGGATCGCTCTATCTCTACTCCGAGCTGAAGAGACGAGGCATTGACGTCCGCATCGTCAAGCCGCACATCACTGACGGGGGCTGGTCTGTTGACAAGGCCGACATCGAGAGGGCTGTCGATCAGAACACCCGGCTTATTGCGGTTTCGTGGGTTTCGATGATTAACGGTTTCACACATGACGTAAGCTGGCTTGCGTCACTTGCTCATGCTCATGGCGCGCGCCTGTTTGTGGACTCCGTACAAGCGGCCGGTTGCCTACCGATCGATGTACGGAGTGCCGGTGTCGACTTCCTTGCAAGCGCCAGTTACAAGTGGCTCATGGGCGACTTCGGTCTCGGTTTTCTTTACGTTCGCGCCGATATCCTGCCCACCCTTCAGCACACGCAGTGGAGCTACCGTCAGTTCTCCGATATTGAGTACCACGCCTTTCCTGGTGACACGCCTGGCCCTTTTCCGGCAACGTTCGATCAGCTGCACAACGCCGCAGGCTACTTTGAAACCGGCACCTACGCCAATGCGGTGTTGGCCGCACTCAGTTATTCGCTTCCGTGGATCCAGCAACTCGGTATTTCCAACATCCAGCAGCACGTGCATGGGCTGAATGCGATGCTGCGCAAGGAGATGCCGCAACTCGGCTTCGATTGCATTACGCCCGTCGACGCGCAAGGAGCGATCGTCAGTTTTGCCGTGAAAGATGATGCGGTCACGGCGGCAAAGCTGAAGCGGGCGAATGTTGATGTTTCACTGAACCCGAGACGCATGCGGGTCTCGCCGTCGGTTTACAACACTGAGGCGGACGTAAGGTCTTTGATCGAAGCTCTTAGCTGAGGCCTAGCCTGCGCTGGACTCTTCCAGTTCGGCGATGTTGGCTGTGGGGATAATGCCGAGCTGTTCGTAGATGGGGCGCATATGCTTGCGGATTCCCGGCATTCGCGTGAAGAACCATGCCGCACCGAGGATGCAGCAGATGCCGCTGACGATGACGGTACGCTGCGCGCCGATGACGTTCGCCAATGTTCCGGCGAGCAGGCTGCCGAACGGGGCCATGCCGACGAAAGCCACGGTGTAATAACTCATCACGCGCCCGCGCCGGTCGGCGGGGACGATGGTCTGGATGATGGTGTTGGAGGCGGTGAGGCCCTGCATCATACCGAAGCCGGTGAGGAGCAGCAGGGCCATCGAGAGCCAAAGATTATTTGAGAGTCCGAAGAGGATGAGTCCAGCGCCGAAAGTGGCTGCCGCGATGGGGATCATCTTGAGCAGGCCGCGCACGGATTTGCGCAGCACGAGCGAGAGGGCCGAGGCCAGCGAACCGACGCCGAGCGCGCCCATAAGGAAGCCCAGGGTGTGCGGACCGCCCCTGAGCACCTGCGCCGCGAAGATGGGCATGAGCACGACGAAGGGCCATCCCATGAGGCTGTTGACCGCAAACAGCGACAGGATCATGCGGATGGGCGGGAATGTGCTGACGTAGGTCCAACCTTCTTTGAGCTGCGTCACCATCGTGGCTTCGGATTTGCCGATGGCGGCGAGTGCGCGGGCGGGCAGGCGCATGGCCAGCAGCGACGCGATGACGGCGATGTAGCTGATGCCATCGATAAGGAAGCACCAGCCGTCGCCGCTGGCCGCAATGACCAGTCCGGCAAGCGACGGGCCGACCAGACGGGCTGCGTTGACCATGGATGAATTGATGGCGATGGCGTTGGAGAGATCGTCACGGCCCTCCACCATCTCCACCATGAACGACTGTCGTCCGGGCATGTCGAAGGCATTGATACAGCCCTGGAAGATACTCAGCGCGAGGATTTCAGCGATGTTGATGCGGTGCGAGAGGGTGAGGGCCGCGAGAGCCAGTGACTGAATCATAGCGAGGACCTGGGTGCAGATGAGAACGCGCTGGCGATTCCAGCGGTCGACGAGTACTCCGGCAAACGGCGCGAGAAGGAATGTCGGAATCTGGCCGGCGAAGCTGATGGTGCCGAGCAGCACGGCGCTATGTGTCAGCCGGTAGACGAGCCAGGCGGTGGCCAAGCGGGTCATCCACGTGCCAATCAGTGAGATGGATTGCCCGGCGAAGAAAAGGCGGAAGTTGCGGTGTTGCAGAGCGCGCCATGCGTGGGCGAGCGGATGGGAAGAAGTTTGCGGCACAAGTCTATGATGATCGACAGCGCGGGAAGAAGCACAGCCGGCTGCGCCAAAACGCATTGTCGGCAGGCGGGAAAAGGACGGTGACCATTTTGATAATTGCGGCCAAAACAGTCGCAATTTACAGACCGAAATGATCGTAGTAGGTTTGTCAGAAATGCAGGGCGGTGGTCTCTCTGCGGACAACCGTGCGGCTTAATTCAGACTCCAACGGTCAGAGGAGGGTCACTCGATGGAAGCTGTTCAGAACGGACAATGCGGTCTTTGTACGCACTTCGGCGAGCACCACAAGACGGATGTGCTCGTGAGCATCATGAATACTCACCAGGCTGACCTGAAGCTTCTGGAGGAGTGCGGGCATCCGAAATATGCCCCTCTGCACCTGAGGGTGACGGCGATCAGCGGGTGCGACGGGTTCCAGCAGGCGTTGGTCAATTAGCGATCCTGTTCCCGGTTTACGGACGAAGCAATATCGGCAGAGCGGTAGCGGAGGATTCTTCGCTGCCGCTTTATCTATTTGGGACAAGACCCGTCGATCTACTCTGCGCGGAGCGCTTGTATCGGATCAACGTGCGCTGCACGGCGCGCTGGAAGCAAGGATGCGGCGAGCGCGAGAATAAGTATCGAGACCGCGGCGAGCGCAACCACCATTGGATCGAGGGGATCGACCTGGAAGAGGAACGAACGCAACAAGCGGGTAGCAAATATGGCCGCGAATGCGCCAAGGAAGCAGCCGATCACACCCAATCTGGCTCCGGAGAACAGAACCAACTGCATCACTCCAGCACGCTGTGAACCGAGTGCAAGCCGGATTGCCATCTCCTGCGTGCGCTGAGCTGTGGTGAATGCAATGACGCTGTAGATGCCAAGCAGTGCCAAAAGCACAGCAGCACCTGCGAATGCGGAGATAACTGCTGTGGTAAAGCTGCGGGATGCCTGACCTTCTGCAACCACGCGATCCATCGATTCGAGGTGAGTGACAGGGAGCTGAGGATCGAGGGAACGAACCACACGGCGAAGAGCATCTGCCAACTGATCGGGCGGTTGCTGGCTGCGCAACACAATGGAGCCACCGCCGCCAGCCAGCATGTCGGCAGTTCCGTAGGGGCCTGCGCTGGCTTTTATCTGGCTGGAGGGGAAATAGACCTGGTTCATCGTGGGTACATCGGCCGCGAGCTCTTTCACTTCGCCGATCTCGCCCACTACGGTCAGCCAGGGCATGTTTGTCGCTTCCGTGGAGCCGCGATGCAGACGCTTTCCGATGGGGTCCTGACCGGGCCAGTAGCGCTCCGCGAGCGTGTGATTCACGATAACCACCAGCGGCGACGTTGCATTGTCGGCTGCGGTGAACTCACGGCCCCGAAGAATGGGAATACCTGCCGCGCGAAAATAATTGCCCATCACTTCGGGATACCAGGTGACGTTCAGGCCTGCTCCCTTGGGAGGAACATAGCCCTCGGGGGTGAACGTGCTGCGGACGTTCTGGTTGGCTGCAGGCAAGAGGGTGGTGACGCCGGCTGCTTCCACGCCGGGGAGCTGCTCCAGTTTGGATTGCAGCATCGAGTTGAAAGCGTCGATGGCGGCCTGGGTGGTGTATCGCTGGCGAGGCAGGTTATAACTCGCGGTCAGCATGTGATCGGCGCGAAAGCCAAGGTTTACGGAGCGTATCTTCTGAAAGCTACGCAACAGCAGGCCCGAGGCTGTCAGTAGTACCAGAGCGACTGCAAGTTCTGCGATTACCAGGATCGAGCGCAGTCTCGCGTGCGCTCCGCCTGCGCTTCCGGTGCGCCCACCTTCTTTCAACGATTCGTTCACACCTGTGCGCGTTGCGGCAAAGGCGGGAATCAAGCCGCAGAGAAGTCCGGTGAGC
This sequence comes from uncultured Acidobacteriota bacterium, assembly GCA_963720285.1. Classification (GTDB taxonomy): domain Bacteria; phylum Acidobacteriota; class Terriglobia; order Terriglobales; family Acidobacteriaceae; genus Acidicapsa. The sequence continues at coordinate 119,656 of CAVREZ010000010.1, read as the reverse complement.
ACGGCCAACCCGAGTGAAAAGGCCACTACTTTTCCGTCCAGGCCAATGGAACTGACGCGCGGCAGTGTTTCCGGGAGGAAGCTGACTCCGGCGCGGAGTGCAACCCATGCCAGAAACAAACCGAGAAGGCCTCCGCTCACACTGAGCGTCATCGTCTCGACGATGGACTGGCGAAGAATCGTGGCTCCTCTTGCGCCCAGGGCCAGTTGCACGGCGATTTCTCGCTTGCGGCCGATGACGCGCACAAGCAGCAAGCCTGCCAGATTGGCGCAGGCGATAAACAACACCACCAGGACGGCGAAGAATAGTGTGCGAACCATAGGCCGGGCCTGCGCTACCGTGGCTTCATCGAGCGGCTGGATGAGGGGATTGATGCGGCGGCGGGCGAGGGCGGGAGGGAAGTTGCGCATGATCTCCTGGGCCGCGTTGGCAGCATCGCGCTGCGCCTCAGGAATCGTTACGCCGGGCTTCAATCGCCCCACCATGTAGAAGCCCCAGCTTCCTGCGCCCAGGACCGCTTCATTGTGGGTAAAACTCATGGGAATCCAAAGCTCACTTTGGTTCAGTTGGCCTGGAACCAGAGGAAACTCGAATTCGGCGGGCATGACTCCGATGATTTCGTAAGGCTTGCGGTCGAGCAGAAGCTTCTGGCCAAGGATATGAGCATTGCCATGGAAACGGCTATGCCAGAACTGATAGCTAATGACCGTGACGGGCACGCTCGATTCATCTTCCTGTTGCGTAAAGGTGCGGCCGAGCAATGGAGAGATACCAAGCGCAGGAAAGATGCTTGCGGTAAGCCGCGTGGCATTGATCTGTGCAGGATCGCCCACGCCTGAGAGTTCATAGGTCCATGGCTGGTAACCGCCGAGAGCTGAAAAGGAGCTGGTGTCGCGCATGTAGGTGCGAACGCCGGGCGCTGTGACACCGGGCGCGTCGCCGCCGTAGTCAACGCCCTCGATGATGTCGGCGAGGGTAACAAGCGAGGACTGGCCCGGAAAGGGCAAAGGCCGCAGCAACACGCCTTCGACGATGGAGAAAATTGCGGTGGTGGCTCCGATGCCGAAGGCCAGCGTCAGGATTGCGGTCAAGGAGAATCCGGGCGATTTGCGCAATCGCCGCAGTGCGTGATGGATGTCTCGCAACAAATTGTGCATGGAGGCTCCGACGGATTTTGCGTTTATCTCGAAGTGCGCGTTCGCAACTAAATTGTCCCGAGTATAAGGGATTTTCTGCGGATCCGAATCGCTGTGGCGTCGATCTTCTTTTAACAATTTTCCGAATTTACATTTCCGTGACATCCGCATGGTGACTCGGTACGTTCCTCATGCAATCCGCAAGTTCTGAGTGACAAGGGCCCCAACCAGAAGGAACTGAACAGTGGATGAACTTGCCCGGAATTGAAAGGAGATTTACGGTAATGAACGCACCAAACGAAACCGAAGCCACTCGTTCGTCAAAACAGGACCAATCAGGCTCCTCTCGACGATCGTTTCTCCAGGGCGCCGCGCTTACCGGAGCCGCAGCCTTCGCCGTTCTTGGCGGGCTTTCCACCTCAGCGTCAGCGGCAGAACAAGAAGAAGAGACAGAGAGCATGCGGTACGAGCACGATCATCTGAAGAAAGACGATCGCGACATCCTAATAGCTGCACAGATTGCCGAGGCGCTCGCTGTCACCACATACTCCAACATCATCGATACCTCTCCCTTCTTCAAAACGATTCCGGACGATGATCAGGGCTACCTGATCGGAGCCCGCCAGGAAGAGATGTCTCACTATCTTCTCGAGCAGTCCGTTACCGACCAGCCCACTCCATTCACAGAGTTCTTCTATCCCCATAAGATGTTCTCTGACGCGCAGACTACTCTCGACATTCTGGTCACTCTCGAGGATGCATTCATCGCAGCCTATCTGGTTGGTGTGCGTAACTTTTCCACTCGTAACCTGCGTGTCACCGCTGCGCGCATCATGGGTATTGAGAGCGATCACCGCACACTGGCGCGAGTCGTAGGCGGTGACGTAACCCCGCAGTTTGGCGGTCCAATCAGCTCGATCACCGGCATCGAGGGCGTCGCTGAAAGTATCGCTCCGCCGAATAACAACGGGTACGAAAGAACGTTATGCTGGACTTCGATCAATCAGGCTTTAACCGCGCTGACACCTTTTGTCAGCTTCAACGCCGCCAAGGCCGCGGGCTTTGACACTTCACAATCTTTCCCATTCGAACCCTTTAACCCAACCCTGCCCAACCCACTCGGGGACTTCATTTCTTTCAAAGGCTGCTGAGCAATTTAGACCATCCATGAAGCGAATACTCTGCGGTACACGAATGCCCATACTTCAAATTGAAATATGGGCATTCCAACGCATCTACGCTCAGCGCCACGCGGCTACTGTTTGAAGGCCGGATCGGACTCAGCGCCGGGGCGTGGCTTCCAGGCCAGCGAATAGTACTGCCCACGGTCCCGGGCCCATGGATCGAACGCATTGATAACCGGGTCAAGCTCCGGCTTCAGCTCAGGAATGTTGCGGATGAGGATTCGCTTGAGCGGCAAGACGGGCTGCTTGTGACCGTTGGGCTCGCCCTTCTCGATCTCGGCTACCGGGCCGTTGTTATCGACCCAATCAACGCCCATCTGCGTGTAGAATTCGGGGCGGAAGCTCGAGGTGAAGAACCGGTCCGAGAAGAGGCGGCGCGAGGCGTTGAGGATGAAGACGACGAACTGCGTCTCGGAGATGGCGAAGCCGTGCGGCCTTCGGAACTCGGCGAGGTAGCCGACTACGGTGTCTACATCTTCGACGTTGTCAACTACGGAGCTGTTGGGATGGCCGAGACAGTCGTTGATTTTCGAGCCGTCCTCATTGACCTGCGCGTCGGTGATGATCTTGGTGGCATCGCAGACGTGGGTGCCGTAGAGCTGGCGTAGCTGATCGACTGCCTGCTGCTGTTGCTGGCGCGTGGGATCGCTCGCTGGCAGGGCGCGGACTGCGGGGTCCATGAAGTCGTCATAGCTGGTGAGCTGGCGCAGGCCATACTGGCGGCGGAACTCGTTGAAGCGCGGAACGCCGTGTTCGCGGTCGCGGATGATATCCATCGCGGCAAGATCGAGCTGTTTTGTGGGGCTGTCGAGGCGCGGCAGCGTGATGTTCTGCATGAATTGCGGATGATTATGCAGTGTCAGGATGCCGAGACGCTGACGGCCGAGGGTCAGTCCCCAGTCGGGCATGCCACCCGTGTGCATGGCTTCGGTTTCCTTGGCCTCGAAGGTGTCAATGACGGGGATTTTTTCGGTGATCTGGTTCGGGTTCTTAATATCGCGAAACTCGAGCAGATCGGGAATAAGCGGATGCAGGCGATAGACGGAGACGAATTCTTCGGGGAAGTTGAAGGGCGAACCGAAATGGTTGACGCCGCCTTCTATGCTGTCGGCCTTGGTGATGTCGTAGTTCTTGGCTTTGCTGCCCAGGCCGAAGATGCCGGGACCGGAAGCGAAGACTGAGTACCACTGCGTGGCCTTGGCAACGTCGGCGGACTTGCCGAAATCATGCGTGACGATGTCAGAAAGAGCCTTGGAAACATCGGGGTCGCCCGTGCCGAGCAGTCCGTTCCAGTTGCCGTTCATGCCTTTGTAGAGGGGCTCGTCGTAGAGAAGCTGCGGAGTCCACTCGATGGTGTGGATCTTTGCGATCTCAGCGGCGACCACAAGGCGCGCGGCAGCGAAGAGCTCGTCAGGAGTGACGTCTTTGTAGTGGATGATGCGCTTGGGATTGGCTGGATCGCGCAGGCCGCAATCCTTGTCGGGTGTGAGCCTGGCCTGCTTCTCGAATGCTGCGACGAAGGAGTTGTGCTCGCGCGTGAAGAGGTTGTGCAGAAAGCTGAGGCCGACGGTGAAGTTGTCGGGGAAGGCGACGGATTCCTGGCCGGCCCACTGTGGCGCGAAGGGATCGCCGGGCTGGAGCGTGGGGAGATAGCCGCTGGTGACGGGGTCGCCGAGAGGCGCGCCAGGAAGCGGTACTTCAAGCAGCTTCGCGGGGTCGCTGGGATCGTGCTTGACGCGCTTGATGGAGGTGTCGTCGTAGCCATAGATCTGCGACGCATCCCACCAGGCGGTGTTGTTGTTGGCAAAGGTTTTGGGCGCGCGGGCCATGTAGGTCTTGCCATTGAAGGTGAAGGTCTCGGGTGCGGTGGACTGATCGACGTAGGTGTCGTCGACTTTATCGTCGGGGCGGCAACCGAGCTGCTTGACGTCGTCGTCAGTCAGCGGAATTTCGACGTTGTTCACAAGCTTGGTCTTGCAACCGACGCTGATGTAGAGCGGTGCGTTGTGGCCCTCTTCCATGTGTGAGAACCAGTCGTGGGTCATGAACTGGATCCAATAGGCGGCGAGCACATTGAAGAAGGGAGCCTTCTGGTAGTCGCAGTTGGCGTCGACTGAATTATTCGGCAGGCCGAAGCCGCCGTTACACTTGGCCGGATCGGACTGCGGACGCGTGAGCAAAACCCGGCTGATGACTTGCGGATCAGGCTCGAGAAGGCTGAGACGGCCGCCGTGCCGGTTGATCGCGTATTCGTCGTGGCCATCTTCGGGGAAGGACGCTTCGAACTCCACGTTGCGCGCAAAGGGCGTGCCGGTTGAGCCCATCAACGGATTGCGCACATCGTTGCAGATCCCGGTGAGGGTGCGGCCGCGGACGAGCTCGCCGGTGCAGACCTGAGTGCTGTCGCCGCCGACCGCCGCATAGTTGGGATCGGTCTTGGGCAGGCGCATGGAGGGCCAAACCTTTAGCGCGGGGCCACCAACGCCGTTGCGGCCCTGGATGTAGTCCTGGTATGAGCCAGAGTTGTCGAAGAGGTTGAACTTGATGAGCTCGACGCGCTGGAACTCGAGATCGAGTAGCGCGCCGGTGACGCCGCGAAAGGCGGGTCCTTTATTGGAAAGAAAGCCGGAGGGCAGTGATTCCATATCGCCGGTGCCCCAGTAGGTCTGCCAGTCGACCCACGGCGTGTTGCGGAATTGCTCAGCCTGGTAGCCGCCGCGGCATAGGGCGTTGACGTCGGAGACTTTGCCTTCGAAGCGCTGTTTCTGCTCTGTGGCGATCGGGCGGAAGCCGGCAAGGACAGCCTTGGCGCAGGCGTTGAATGAATCGAGTTCTTCTTTCTTCGCGTCTGGCTTGGAACTCGGGTTGGCAGGGGTGGCTTGCGCTGCGGAGGGCGGCGTCTGCGCGGGAGAATGGACGGGGAAAGGGGTGAGAGCGCACAGGAAGGCGAGCACGCAGAGGGGAACTTGCATGAAATCTTTCTTCATGGTGAGCAAGATTGAACCTTTCCGCAGCGCGACGTCAAGAAATTCTTTGCTGCTCGCTGGCTAGTGATCGGTGACCTGGGAACGTGTCAAAGATCCGCGAAAGCCGGACGGATGGTTCGAAGCAAAGTCGGAAGCGGGTCGATTCAAGGAAATAGACGGCGTGGAATTGACAGCACGGGGAATTGAGCGCATCTTCTATAGATATCTAGGGGAGAATCGTGACGAAAGCGAAGAATGACCACCTACAGGGGACGCTGGCGATGCTGGTGCTGAAGAGCCTGGAGCAGGAACCTATGCACGGCTGGGGTATCACGCTGCACCTCGAAGCCATTTCAAACCATGTTCTGCGCGTGGAGGAGGGATCGCTGTATCCGGCACTACACAGGATGGAGCAACAGGGATGGATTTCCTCGGAGTGGGGCATAAGCGAGAACAACCGGCGCGCGCGGTATTACCGGCTGACGGCCAAGGGGAGGAAACAGCTTAGTGCCGAAGAGAAGAACTGGCGCGAGATCACCGGCGCTGTGGGGCTGGTGATGACCTACTCGCCAGCAAAGGGTTGAGGAGGGATCGCGATGGGGTGGTTGCGGAGAGTTACAGGGCTGTTCCGGCGTGAGTCGCTGGCGAAAAAGCATCAGGAAGAAATGGAGTTTCACCTGGCGATGCGCGAAGAGTGGAATGTGTCCAGGGGCATGGAAGAGCCCGAGGCGCGACGCAATGCGAAGGTGCGGTTCGGCAATCTCGACCGGTTGCGGGAGCGGATGCGCGAGATCGATGTGTGGACAATGCCTGAGAGCATTGGGCAGGATCTGCGATTTGGCACACGCATGCTACGCAAACACCTTGGCTTTACGCTGGCGGCGGTTGCCGCGCTGGCCATGGGCATTGGGTTGAATACGGTTGTCTTTACGCTGGGCAAAGCCGTGTTTGGTCGGGGAGTAGAAGCTCATGATGCAGACCGCATGGTGAATGTGAGCCTGATCGGCAGAAAGGGCGAGTTCAACTCATTTTTCAGCTATCCCGATTACGAAGCTTATCGCGATGGTGCGCGAAGCTTTTCAGGCGTGATTGCGGAGAGGCGCGAGAGCGTCACACTTGCTGGTGCGGGCGGAGCAATGACGCAGATTACTTCCGGAGCCGGGAAGCTCGCAGAGGCTCTTTTGGGGTTAAAGCTTCCGCGTCTGTCGACCGGTGAGACGGAATTTACTACGGTATCGGAGATCTCGGAAAACTATTTCGATGTTCTGGGTACGAAGGCTTTTCGCGGGCGCATCTTTCAGACAGGCCATCGAGCAGAGTTGGTTGCGAACCCTTCCGCTTTGATTAGCGAAAACTATTGGGAGCAGAGATTTGGTTCCGATCCTTCGGTGATCGGGCGCAGCATGAAGCTGAACGGCGCGTCATTTACGGTGATTGGGACTATGCCGCGCGATTTTACTGGAACCAACGTGGCGGCTCCGAATTTCTGGATTCCGATGGTGTCCGTGCCGCTGCTGCATCCGGGAATGCAGGTGCTGCACGACCGCAACAACATCTGCTGCCGCATCTTCGCGCGGCTCGCCGATGGCGTGACGATGGCTCAGGCGCAGGGAGAGGTGCAGGGCATTGCGGATCGTTTGCGAACGCTACATGATCCGCACTCGGATGAAGCAAAACCAAGCTCGACATTGATCTGGCCTGGATCGCCGTTAGCGAGGAAGCTGGATTCGGGTTTCATGTTCAGTTGTTTCCTGATCATGCTGGCCGTGGGGCTGGTGCTGGTCATTGCCTGCGCGAATGTGGCGAGTCTGCAGTTGGCGCGAGCAGCGGCTCGGCAGAGCGAGCTGAGCATGCGACGTTCGCTTGGAGCCTCGCGAGCGAGAGTGATTCGACAATTGCTGACCGAGAGCGTATTGCTGGCGATATTGGCGGGGGCAGCGGCTTTGCTCTTTGCATGGGGACTGTTGCGTGTGCTCGTTGTCGCATACGCCGATATGATACCGCCGGAGTGGGGAACAGTAGTGCTGCATGTCAATCCGGACCTGAAGGTCTTTGCCGATGTGTTCGGGGTTTCGGTCATTGCTGGAGTGATGTTTGGGCTTGCACCGGCGCTGGAGTCTTCGCGCTCTGCGCTAGGTGGAGCTATGAAGGCAAACCAGAATGCCTCGCCGTCGCGTGGAGGAAAGCTGCGTAATGCATTGGTAGCGACACAGGTTGCGATGTGCCTGGTGCTATTGATTACAGGCGCCCTGTTGATTCGCGCTTCGATGCACGCGCTTGAAGTGAAGTATGAAGTGAAGCGGGTGCTCAATCTCGAACTAGGGTTTCCAGACAATGCGAAGTACACCAAAGAGCGCAAGCTGAGTCTTGCGCGTGAGATTCGAACGAAGATTGCGGCGCTGCCTGCGGTTGTTGATACGACGGTGGGACGCGCGCCAGACGGTGGCGGAGTGCGCGTGGCGAACATCTCGACAGATGCGAAGAGTGCGGCCAGCGATGCGGGCCACCCGGCATTGTTCTACACATACGTGATGCCGAACTATTTCCAACTTATTAACCTTCCTGTGCAGGCTGGTCGAGGTTTCGATAAGAATACCGGCGCAGCAGAGCCAATTGCGGTGGTGAGCCAATCCGCTGCAACGACATTGTGGCGCGGCGAAAATCCGATTGGAAAGAAGATATGGCTCAGTACTGCCGGACAATATCACGGCAAAGACGAGCCTGTTCCCGACGGCGTGCAATATGAGGTCGTAGGTGTAGTAACCGATGCTGGAGGGACGCAACTCGATGGGAGTGACAAGTCTCAGATTTATCTGCCGCTGCCGGAGGACAGCATCTATCAATATGCGTTGCTCGTTCGAACGCAGAGTGATCCGGAGCCAGTGAGAGAAAGCATCGGAGGGGTATTGGCTGCGGCTGATCCTGAGGTGATGGGCTACACGTCAACTCTGGAAGAGATGCTGCATGAAGCGCCGCCATTTGCGGTTTCGCGATGCGCGGCTGTGTTTGCGTCGGTCGTGGGTGCGTTTGGGTTACTGCTGGCTTGCATGGGAATCTACGGCACGGTGAGCTACATGGTGGTGCTGCGCACGCATGAGGTGGGCATTCGCATGGCGCTGGGCGCAAGCCGCGCAACGGTTTTGCGATTGATACTGCGCGAAAGCCTGCGGCCTGTAATGATGGGGATTGGCGCCGGGCTGGTGCTGGCATTGGGTGCTTCGTATCTGTTACGCACACTGCTGTATGGATTGGGCGCGGTGGATGTTGTGTCGTTTGCAGGGGTGTCGATGCTGTTTTTGGCGATTGCACTTGCGGCTGCGTATTTTCCGTCGAGGACGGCGACGCTGGTGGACCCAATTGTGGCGCTCCGGTATGAGTAACGGGAGTGCTTATTTATCTAATTCAGCTTTGCGTTAGCCGGTCCGGGTGTCGCGACGGAGAGGGCAAACCCTGTTGCACCGGTGTGTGCTGTGTCAGGGTCCACCAGACCGGCGCGGATGAAGATGTGTCCGGCGGGAAGATCGAAGGATTGCGTGATCGGCATGCCGCCGGCGCGATATTTCGCTGCATCCGCGGGAGAGATCTTGAAGGCGAGGTTACCGGTGATGTGATTGAGCAGCTTGCCATCGGTGTCGTAAGCGGCCAGACAGGCGGTGAGCTTGCCGTGCTCCAGGCCGTCCGTCCCTGGAGTTAGAAGAAGATGTTGCAGGTCGACGTGCCAGGTGAACCGGTAGCGGATCGGTGGCGACTTAAGTTTTGCCGCCTCCACGCCGATGCGCTTCGCAGGCTCAGTCAGATCAGGTTGCTGAGGGACAAGCGCTGTGTCGATGTGGAAAGGGATCTGCGTGTAGTTGGGCCCGCCGAATTGCATGACGGGCGTGAGTGGGCTCTTGAATTTCTCCCGCTCTCGCGCGGAGTCCTTGGCGTTCTGCGGGTAGTATCCAGTGCGGTATTCGAGCTCAACGCCAGGGGTCGCGACCTTGATTTCGATACGGCGGAAGCCGCCGTTTTCCGACGGGCCTCCGGGAGAGTAAGCAAGCGTGTAGTAATGTTCACTTTCTGACTCGGCAAGCGCTATAGCCTGCGCGACGCCGTTGGTGTCGAAGATTGCCTTGCCGCCAGTGGCATAGGCAATCTGATTCATCCAGATATGACGATCACCGAGGCTTTGCTCGGCGCGAACTTCGCCCCAGCCCGTGGATCCTCCGGTTGGATTACCACCCGCCGATGGATTGAATGCAACCATTGGAACAAGCCCACGCACATCAACGGGGTAGAGAGCGACACGGCTTTCAACGAACAGATCGGAAAGCTGATCGTTATCGAGCGGCACCTCATCAATTTCACTCATCCGGGCCCCACGCGGTAGTGGAACCCAGCTCCAATCTCCGGCAAACCAGACAAGGTCCTTTTTACCGGGAAGCTCCTTCAGATATGACGACAGCGAGCGGAGTGCATCCAGGATCATAGCGCGATGATCCTCATGCAAGAAGTTGGTTTCGGACGATGCGAAGAATTGGTTGAGGCTGATCTCAGCGGCGAAGACCTGATCGGCGGTGGCATCCGCCAGATCGGTTATGCGGTTGGAAGGGTCCTTTTTATCGCTTTTCTGAAGAGCAGCTTTGAGAATCGCGGGGTCTTGCGTGAAACCCTGAATCAGCCGGAGTTTGTCCGTGAGAGCGAAGATGGCTACATGCGATCCGGCGGGAATCTGTTCAATGTATTTCTTCAGGTGCTGACGCAGCTCGGCCATATCCGACGGAGAAGAATTGAGAGCGTCCGCAAGCAGAACTATCAGGGGTCCGCCGTTCGGAACAAATTCAATGTTGGTGTATTGGCCGGCGGACGATTGAGGTAGAGGAGTGGTGGAGGCGGTGGCGGAATCACGGGCGGCATCGTGTTCTTCGAAAAAGGCGATCGTCTGAGGTTTGCCATTCTCCATCAACCTGAACTGCGATTGATCGAGCGATCGCACCGGCTTGCCGTGTTTGTCGATGGCAATGACATCGATGAGGACGTTCTTGGCCTCCTGATGAAAGACGATGCCTCCCTGCGCCGGGTTGGATGGCGAGGGGGAAGTTTGCGGTGCGTCAGGCGATTGCGCCAAAAGTCCGGTGCAAGAGCAAAACGCCAGAAAGGAGAGAGTGAGCGACAGCTTCATAGCGTTGTCCCCGAAGTGTACGAAAGTGCGGAATTGGTTAGAGCGCGATGGAACTACTATAACTTGATTGCGAGGGGAGGATGCAAGGAGAAAACAATGAGTTTTCCGCAACTTACCCGGACATCGGAAAGCAGTGGGGATGCTGAAGCCGGAGAGTTATGCGGAGTTAGTCGCGGCTCTTCTTCCGGATTTCGATGTTGAGGCGCTTGATCTTCTGGTTGAGTGTGCTGAGCGGGATGCGGAACTGCTCGGCGGCGTCGGTCTGGTTCCAGTTGCAGCGCTCCAGTTTTTCGATGATGATGCGGCGCTCGATGTCTTCGAGAATATCGAAGAGAGACGAGTTTGGATTGTGCTCGAGCAAAGCGTCCTGAAAGCTGCGGCCGGTGATGTGTCCGGGAAGCAGGCCTGAGTCGATGAGCGGAGTGCTCGAAAGAACGACGCCACGTTCGATGACGTTTTCAAGCTCGCGAACGTTGCCCGGCCAGTCATAGTCGACGAGGGCCCGTATGGCGTCGGGGGTCAGCTTGCGGACGTCGAGGTCGTTCTCCTTGGAGAAATGATCGAGGAAGCGGTTGACCAGCAGCGGGATGTCTTCGCGACGCGCGCGGAGTGGAGGCAGGTCAACGGAGATGACATTGAGGCGATAGAAGAGATCGTCGCGGAAGCGGCCATCACGGACGGCCTGGCGGAGATCGACATTGGTAGCAGCGACGATGCGAACGTCTACCTGAATCTCCTGCGTGCCACCGAGCGGGGTGAATCGGCGGTCCTGCAGGACGCGGAGAATCTTGGCCTGGGTGTCGGGGCTCATGTTGCCGATTTCGTCGAGAAAGAGCGTGCCGCTATTGGCTACTTCGAAGAGGCCCTTTTTGGTGGCGATGGCCGAGGTGAAGGCTCCCTTGACGTGACCGAAGAGCGTGGACTCGAGAAGCTCGGAAGGCATGGAGCCTGAGTTGACGGGGATAAACGGCTTATCGCGGCGCGGCGAGTTGGCGTGCAGCGCCTTGGCGATGAGTTCTTTGCCGGTGCCGCTTTCGCCCTGAATGAGGACCGTGGCGCGGCTGGGCGCGGCCTGGGCGACGAGATCGAAGATCTTGAGCATGATCTCGCTCTTGCCCACGATATTGTGGAAGTTGTAGCGCTGCTTGAGAGCGCGCTTGAGCTGTACGTTTTCAGCCTCAGCCTTGTGGCGCGCGATGGCGGAACGAATATCGGCGAGGAGTTTTTCGTTGTCCCACGGCTTCTGAACAAAGTTTTCCGCACCCGCATGAATGGCTTCCACCACGTTTTCGACGGTGCCGTAAGCGGTGATCATGATGACGGGCAGTTCAGGATAGAGCTCATGAATCTGGGGCAATAGCTCAAGGCCGGACTGGCCGGGAAGCGCGAGATCGAGGAGCGCGAGATCATAGTCGCCGCGCTCGAGCATGGATAAGCCGTGCGTACCGTCGACGGCCATCTCGACCGCGTAGCCTTCGAGGCTGAGCAACACTTCGAGCGACTCGCGAATGCCGGCTTCGTCATCGATGACGAGGATCTTTGCGGCGGGTGTTTCGGGGTTGGATTCGCTGGGACTGAACTGGCTCGCTTGGCTCAAAGAAGATAAGACCTCAGGCATGAACGGTATTCCTTAAAAGCGGAAACTCGAGATGAAATGTAGTGCCGACGCCCACAGTGCTCTCGACGTTGATCTTTCCGGCGTGCTCCTGAATGATGCCGTAGCTGACGGACAGACCGAGACCTGTGCCGCGGCGTTCGCCGGGCTTGGGCGCGGACTTGGTGGTAAAGAAGGGATCGTAGATACGCTTGAGGTGCTCGGGAGCAATGCCGGCGCCGGAGTCGGAGATTATGGCCTCGACATGGCCGTTGGCGGCGGTTGCAACACGCAGTTCGCCGCCTTGCGGCATGGCGTCTTTGGCATTGAGCAGGAGATTGAGGAAGACCTGCTGTAGCTTGCCGGGATTGCCCTGGATGCGCGGGAGATCGTCGCTGAAGTCGACGGCGACGGTGATGCGCGCGGTCTTCATCTGATGCTCGACCAGAGCAAGCGTGTCGCGGATGACCTGATTAAGGTCGGTTTCGCGGAACTCCGTGGTGGAAGTCCGTGAGAAATTGAGCAGGCCGTTGGCGATCTCCGAGGCGCGGAAGCTTTGCTGCGTGATGCGTTCCAGAAGAGGGGTCAGGCGTGTATCGCCCGCATCTGCTTGTTGAGCATCTGCGCGTAGGAGCTGATGACGGCGAGCGGCGTGTTGATTTCGTGTGCGACGCCAGCGGCGAGCAGGCCGATGGAGCTGAGCTTGTCGGACTGCGAAAGCTGCGCTTCGAGAGTGATGCGCTCGGTGATGTCGTCGACCAGGACGATGCGGCCGACGGCGACGAAATCGCGTGAGAGCAGCGGCGCAACAGCGATGTTGGCGGTGCGTGATTCGGCGGCGCGGGTAGTCAGGCGGAACTTGTAGAGGTGATGTACTCCGGATTCGTTGCGGAAGCTGTCGAAGGCCTCGATGAATTCGGGCGGAAAGACCGATGCAAGCGGCTGGCCGATGGCTTCCTTGCGGCTCAGCGCGTACATGGCTTCCATCTGCGCGTTCCAGCTCTCGATGTGGTCTTCCAGATCGACGGCGAGGATGCCGACGTTGATGGATTCGACGATGTTTTCGTTGAATTCCTTGAGGCGTTCGAATTCGCTGACCTGATCTTCGAGGCGCGCGTAGAGGCTGGCGCATTGCAGGGCGATGCCGATGTAGCTCGCCAGGGATTCGAGCAGCTCGACGTCTTCGCTGGAGAGGAAATCGCCGCCGATGGTGCGGCCCAGGCCGATCACGGCGATGGTGCGCGATTTGGTGGGCGCGTGTGCCCCGTTGGGTGAGGCGTGAGGGGTCGAGTCCTGTACGCGGCATGGCAGGTAGTAGTTCAGTTCAAGAAGAGCGGCCGCGCGCTGCTGGGTCTCGGGAAGGTGCAGAGTCTGCTGCGTGTTTTCGAGGAAGATGTGGTTCTGCCGGTCGCGGTAATCGAAGTCGAGAAAACCCAGATCGAGCGAGTCGCCTTCGAGATCAGCGGGAAGGCCGTGGGAGGCGGCGAGGCGGAAGCCGTCATGGAGTCCGGGCGAATCGGCGAGAAAGACGGCGACTTTGGCCACGAGCAGGGTGCTGGGCAAACGATCGACGATGGAGCGCAGGAGTGCCTGAAGGTCGGTTTCGGAGCTGAGGCCGCGCCCGAACTCGACCAGGGCTTTGCGGTAGTCGTATTTGTGGCGGTCGAAGACGCGGTCGACCCAGCTTTGGAAGCGGCGCTTGAGGGGGTCGAAGAGCTGCGCTGTGATGAGGATGGTGAGGACCAGGCCCCATTCGCGGACGGCCTCTGGAAGCTGCTGGTGGATCCACTCGGAGATGAGGGCCACTACGCCGAAGTAGACACCGACCAGCGTTGCGGTTGCGAGAGTATAGGCAACGCCGCGTTTGAAGATCAGGTCCGTATCCATCAGGCGATAGCGGACGATGGCCCAACTGAAGGTGAGCGGGAGAAAGACGAGGAACAGATCGGCGACACGCTGCCAGGGCAGGTCCACCTGGCTGGTGGTTAGAAATGGAATGGCGTAGAAGACGGTGAACGGAACGACGGCAAGCAGCGTGCCGCGGGTGAGCCACTTGAGTTGCTGGCGCAGCAGCGGCGTGTCCGCGCGGCGGTAGCTACGGAGGAAGAGAATGGCGGCAAGAATGAACTAGGCGGCGACGTAGCCGGTCGCGATGCGGTCGAGCAGGAGCTTTAGCGCGAACGTTGCCTGCCAGAGAAGAACGCGGCGACGCGGATGCCCACGACGGCCACAGCGGGCAGGTAGAGAAGGGAACGAGCCAGGTGCGGCGCTGTTTGCGCAGGCGCTCTTCGGGAAAGACAAGGGCGAAGTGCAGGAAGAGCGCGGGTTGCAGGGCCTCCGCGACGACGTTGCCCCAGTAGATGGTCCAGTCGAGAAGGTCGAATTTGCCGGTGTAGTGGAAGGTGTTCAGTGCGAACGAGACCAGGCAAAAGATATAGAAGTGAGTGGCGCGTGGGGCGGTCCAGCGGCGGAAGAGGACGTATATGCCGATGCCGAGGTAGACGAGGCCGATAAGCCGGGTCAAGTCGAGCATTGTGCGGTCTGAGGGCACGAGGTATGACCACCACCGGGGCATCGAGCAGGACGCCGTGGCGAATGATGCTGTATTCGGCCTTGCCGTAGACGTCGGTGTGCTTCAGTTCGAGATCGAGATCGGCGCCGTAATTGATCGTGTGATCATTGACGGCCGTGAGGAAGTCGCCAGGCTCGATGCCGGCCTGGGCACCTGGGCCGGCGGGCCTGACATGGACGGCGATGAGGCCGGGAAGAACCGGGCTGTTGGACTCTGTCCAGACAACGCCGTCGTCGGGCTGCTGGTAGGTGCTTTCCTGCTGGAGATTGAAGACCGCGAACAATCCGATGGCGACCGTGGCAATAGCCAGCAGGGTAGCGACCACCCGGTTATATAGGTTTGTCTCCATGAAGCCTTTAGCTATTCTCCCACCGCCTGCAAGCGTTACGACTCGGAATGTTCGGCTGTTTTGCCCGAGATACCAAGTGCGAAACATGCTGCAAATGCAAATCAGTGAGGAAATCGCTTACATCACATGATCTTGCACGTTGCTTGCCAAGACAAAACGCCGAACCAAACGATGAGATCTGGTCCACCTGCAAGCAGAAAACTATTGAATTAAGAGCAAGTTGTGTAAAACGCTGCGAAATCGGTAGATCCAAAGGCGGTCGTACAGGCATGTGATTTAGACATACCAATATGATATTACGTATCCTGCTATGGTATTTAGTAAGTCTGATTTTCGAATTACTTAGCTTGATCTTGCCTGACCGTAAGTGGCTTTGGGGCCGTGTTTGCGCTGGTAATGGTGGTCGGCGACGTGGGAAGCAAGTCCCGCGGCAGGTGCGCCGAGGACTTCTGTGCGCCAGGCCAGGCGGGCGATGAACTCCAGAAGATCGGCGTGCTCGACGGCTGCGGCCGGAGTCCGGCCCCATGCAAACGGAGCGTGGCCGGCGACAAGGACCCCGGGAACGGCGATGGGGTCGAGGTTCTGCTCGCGGAAGAGACGGACGATGACGGCGCCGGTGTTGCGGACGTAGGCTTCTTCCACTTCGGCGGCGGTTAGCTGGCTGGCGAGGGGGACCGGTCCGTGGAAGTAGTCGGCGTGGGTGGTGCCGAGGCAGGGGATGGGGCGGCCGGACTGTGCCCAGGCGGTGGCGAATTCGGAGTGGGTGTGGACTATGCCGCCGATCTGGGAGAATTCGCGATACAGAAGCAGGTGGGTGTCGAGGTCGCTGGAGGGGCGCAGCGTGCCTTCGAGGATGGTGCCGTCGAGGTGGGTCAGGACCAGGTCTTCGGGCGTCATCGTTGCGTAGGGAACGCCGCTGGGCTTGATGGCGACGACCGGCTTGCCGTCGATTCCAATCCTGTCTATGCCGCTGGCGTTGCCGAAGGTGTGGACAGCGAGGCCGAGGCGGGAGATCTCCTGGTTGGCGTGGAGGACCTGGGCGCGGAGTTCCGGGAAGAGCATGGCGTGCCTCGAAGGGGATTGCAGGGGTGCAGGAAATCGTTTACTGCGGTAGTGTAGCAGGACCGCCGGATTGTGAAATTGATCAGGATTGGGAGTTTGGGACGCTTCGGAGAGGAATGCGAAACCAGGCGAAAACGGCGAAAGGAAACATGACGAACAGGGAGCAAAGGACGCAGGCGAGGAGTATGTGCGAGGTCTGCCAGAGTTTGCCGGCGTGGTCCGCGACTATGGGCGGGGCCATGGGTTGAAAGGGGATGAGCAGGTTGCCGAGGGCGCAGATGGCGTAGAGTGCCGTAGCCGAGCGCCAGAAGCCGCGCGGTTGCGGTGCTGGCTCAAACGCACGATTGTGTAGCCACAGCGCGAAGAGCAGGTAAAAGGCGAAAGTGGTGAGGAGCCATCCGAAGTAGTTGCTGATTGGCACGCCGAACCACGGGCCGCCGTTGCGCCAGATCCAGGCATGATCGAGAGTCGCCCAGCCGGGGTCCATGGTCACGTCCCAGGCGGTCATGATGCAGGCGGCGATGGCAGGCTGGAGGAACAGCCAGGTAGTTTGCCGCGATAGACGACGAGTCCGCAGAATGAGCGAGGCCAGAATCCACGAGGTGTATCCGATGCCGAGGTATGCGAGAACGAGCAGGATGGGCAGACCAAGGACTTTGGGACCCATCACCGAGGTGAAAACGTATTGGCCGAAGGGGAATCCAGTACGGAGGCTTAGTATCTCGAAGACCGCTGCTGTGATCAGGCAGCAGGCGGTGAAGACGGCGAACCCACGGAACCGATAGAGGTGGGTACCGTGGACGAGAGCAAAGAGAGCCGGCGGGACGACATGGAGGAGAACGATGAGCAGCGTCGGCAGGACTGGGGCGAAAGGCTGGCAGAGGCGGCCGAGCAGGTAGAGAGCAAGAATGCTCCAAAGCAGGGGAAAGAGAGCTCGATTGGGAGCGGGTTCGAACGAACAGACCAGCGTGTTTTCAGGCAGCCGGTGCGAATGGGAGCGAAGCATCAGGTCCATGTAATCTCAATCGGTTGATTGCCGTCTACCTTGGTGATGGCGACCACAACCACAGTACTGGAGAGTATGGGCAGAGGCAGCGCGGCTGGCGCGTGGAGCAGCGAGAATGCCATGGAGTTCGCCGAGGCTGCGGCGCGCTACCGACCGCAGATTTTTCGTTTTCTGCTGTCGTCGCTGCGCGACCCGGACGCGGCGGAGACGCTCACCCAGGATTGTCTGCTGAAGGCGCATCGCAACTGGGCCAGCTTCCGGGGCGAGTCCAGTGTGATGACGTGGCTGCTGCGAATCGCGATCAATCTACAGAAGGATTACTGGCGCAGCCGGCGGTTGCAGTTCTGGAAGGCGGCCACGAACAACTCCGTCGATGCCGACGATGCGGCGCAGTGGCTTCCCAGCGGTGAGTCGACGCCCGAGGATCAGGTGGTAGCGCGAGACCAGGTGAGGCTGGTGTGGAAAGCAGTCAAGGGGTTAAGCGAGCGGCAGAGGACGGTGTTCATGCTGCGGCATGTGGAAGAAATGGAGATTCATGAGATCGCCAGTACGGTAGGGCTGAGCGAGGGAACGGTGAAAGCACACCTGTCTCGCGCAATGCTGCGCGTGCGGGCTGAGCTGGGAGGTAAGCGATGAGCCTGGATCAAGAGAAGAATGAGGCGAGGATCGAGCAGGCGCTCAAGAACTTTCGCGGAAGCGTGAAGGCGTGGAGCGATGCGGAGTTTGCAACGCCGCGCGAGGTGCGGCGCTCACGCTGGAGCGCGATGTGGATGACGTTGACGCGGCCGGCTGTAAGCGGAGCGCTGGCGGCGGTGTTGGCTACAGCTTCGATTGGCGTGCCGGTGGCGGTGGTGCATCACCAGCAGGTAGTGGCGGAGCAGCGGCAGGAAGCAGCGAATCGACAGAAGGCGATCCAGGTACGGCAGGCCCGGGAGAATGAAGTCCAGCCGATGGATGATGCCGATTTGATGACGGAAGTGGATAGCGACATCGCCCAGGAGGCGCCTGATGCTTTGCAGCCGCTGGCCAGCCTGATGAGCGATTCGGGATCTTCGCAGGCGGGGAAATAGGGGTTGAGATTGGGAGAGGTCATTTAAGGAGAGGCAGGCAATGAAAGGCAGATTGGGAGTGTTGCGAGTGGGGCGAATGATGGCGTGGCTTGGAGCCTTTGCCGCGATGAGCGTGATGACCGCGGTGGCTCAAGGGCCCGGCGGTATGGGATCCGGAATGGGCATGGGGCCGCATCGGCCGCCGATGGAGCGGGAGATGGGTGGCTCGCATGGGCAGTTTGGCCGCTGGTGGAACAATGCACGGCTGGTGGAGAAGTTCAAGCTGACCGATCCGCAGCGGAAGACGATGGATGGCATCTATGAGCAGCATCGTCTGAATCTGGTGGATCTTCATGCAAATCTCGAAAAGGCCGAGTTGGAGATGGAACCGCTGATGGGGCAGGATCAACCGGATGAAGCGAAGATCCTGAGCCAGATCGATAAGGTAGCGCAGGCCCGGGCGGAGCTGGAAAAGGCAAATGCGCGGATGCTGCTGGATATTCGCAAGCAGTTGACACCCGAGCAGTGGAAGGATGTGAAGACTGCCTGGGCGGATCGGCGTGACGGTCGTGGTGGCCCAGGAGCTCCCGGGGATGGTCAGCACTGGCATCGGCGCGACGGTGCACCGAAGGACGGCGGCGCTGCTCCACTTCCGCAGCCGGGCGGTCCGGGACCGGGCGAAGAGTAATGCCTGTTTCTGGGGGCGCAGAGTTGCCTCCCAATGAATGGGCGACGGTTTGCCGTGCTCGAGTCTCCTCCCGGAGTGAAGAGCGCGGCAAAATGGAACTCTAGCGGCGAGACCCCAGATCTCGCGAGTTCCGTGAGCACTACAGAGCAGAGAGCATTGCGGTGGCCGGGTGGCCACCGCTTTTTTTAGGGATTAAAACAGATCAAGCGAGGGGTGGCTCTGAGATAAGCAGGCGCAAGTCGCGCAGGTTGTGGCCTGTGGGACCGGTGACAACGGTATCGCCGAGCGCGGTAAAGAGCGGACAGGCATTGAATTCAGCTAAAGCCTGGTCGGGGTTGAAGCCGAAGGCCAAAGCGCGGCGCACGGTAGTAGGGTCGGCCATGGCTCCCGCCGAGCGGGTATTGCCGTCGATGCCATCGGAGCCGGCGCTGAAGACGACGAGATTTTCGCCGTGGTGGTTGGCAAGCTCGAGTGCACAGGCCAGAGTAAATTGCTGATTGCGGCCACCTGCTCCGGGTGTGCGGTTGAGTGTCACGGTAACCTCGCCGCCGGAGATAAGACAAAAGCGCGGATGCTGGCTGCGGAGAGAGTGAAATCGGTCGAGTAGATAGTGGGCTGCGGTGGAGTAGTCCCAGTCGTCGCAGGCGTTGTCGATGATGGCGAGATAGCCGAGTTTTTCCGCGATGGCCTGCGCGTGTTCGACGAGATCCTGGCTCGAGAGAAGAATCTCGAAGATAGAGTTGCGGAAGGCGTCTTCTTCGATCGGCAGGCTGCCGGTGGGCGACTTGCGCAAGCCTGCGGGAAAATTTTCCGCCCAGGGAATGTCTTTCCAGGGAATGCGTGAGAGCAGCGGGCCGATGCGGTTCTTGTTGCCGGGGGATTCGGGCAGGTCGGTGCGGCTGAAGAAGTCGCGGACCGAAGCCGGAAACTTGGCCATCAGATCAAATCGAGCAATGACGGCCAAAGCTTCATCGATGGTGGTGTGGTCGGGGACAGTCGGTCCAGAGGCAACGATGTCGATGCTGCGAAGTGGAACATCAGGCAGGATGATGCTCAGCTTCGCAGCATCGGCTGCGGCGAGTGCCAGGCGTCCGCCTTTCACAGCGGAGAAATGCTTACGGATGGTGTTGATCTCGGTGATTGGCGCGCCGCTGGCCAGCAACGCCTGATGAAAGAGCATCGTGTCCTGGAGCGAGATACCGGAGTCCAGGGGCAGATCGAAGAGAGCAGAGGCGCCGCCGGAGATGAGGAAGATCACCAGGGTATCCTTCCGGGCCTTGCGAAGCATGGCGAGCGCGGCGCGGGCGGCGGCAAAGGAGTCTTCGTTTGGCAGCGGATGGCCGCCCTCGAAATAGCGGATGCGCCAGTTACGCTTAGCCGGAATCTGTCCGGAACAACAAACGCCGCGCACGCCGCGGCGACGGCTCATGCGGGTGAAAAGCGTATCGAGCATGGCTGGAGCAGCTTTGCCGACGGCAATGACAAAGATGCGCTGAAAGTTGTCGAGATTGATGTCGGAGGGGCCGTCGGTGGCGACGCGGCGGCGGAGCATGGAACCTTCGATAAGAATGCGGTGATCGAAGGCGGACTCAATGCTGCAGGCATCCAGGGCTTGGGTAAAGATGCTGGTGGCGGTTGTGTGTAGAGATTCCAGAGCGAGATCGTTTGCAGTCATGATCGTTACTTTCAAAGCTGCCGGTAGACGGTTCGCCGTCCGCGGGTGAACCCGTTGTATGCGGTTGTTGATCAGGGAAAAGGACAGGGAACGCAGTCCGAAGCCAGTTGCGAAGAGCTTCCTGCATGGCGGGCAGCTTTCCGGAAAAGAAATGGTCGGCGTCCGGAATAAGAACCAATTGTTTCGGTTCCGCGGCTGCGGCGACGATATCGCGAAGCTGGTCCGCGGGCGCGAACTGGTCGCAACCGCCGCTGAGGAAGAGCTTGGGGATCGTGCAGGCCGGAAGCATGGGATAACGATAGTGGCGGCCTTGAGCTTCAGCCGGAAGACCGAGGGCAGCGAAGCCGCGAACCTGGGTGTTGCCGCAGCAGGCGGTAAGCCCCATGGCTGCTCCAAAGGAGAAACCGGCGACGATGATGGGCTTGTTGTAGTGCAGGGTGAGCCAGTCCAGGGCCGTTTTCACGTCTTCGGATTCAGCGCTGCCGTGATGCTCGCCTTCGCTCAGGCCAGTGCCGCGAAAGTTGAAGCGCAGAACCGGGCAGCCAAGGCTATGAAAGACTTTGGCGGCATGGTAGACGACCTTGTTGTGCATGGTTCCGCCCCCGAGGGGGTGTGGGTGACAGACCAGACAGACGAACTCCGCGCCAGGATGGCCTTCATTCAGTATCGCTTCGAGTCGCCCCGCAGGACCCTGGAGTTCGAGGGAGCGGATGGATTGTGCCCGAGCCGCAGATTCCGGCTGGTCTCGCGAGGCGAAAGTGGGCTGTCGCTCCGGTTTGTCTGAAACTGCTGGCATGCCTCCGGTTATTTTAAGCTTGGCGGGGATTTCTGCTATCCCCGGTGCATGGAAGTGAGGAAAGGTACAGGGATCGGTTCCGGCAAACGGATATAGAAGACGGTTCGGAAGGCTGGGGAGGGTTGGGATATTCTGGCTTCACGATGCCGACGACCGACCCCGTTGCCCCCATGGAGACACCGAGCCTAAACGAAGATGCCATCGACGTAGTGGAACTGACCCGATCGCTGGTCGATATCGAGTCAACGACCTATCACGAAGGCGCAGTGGGCGACTTTCTGGAAGCTTATCTTGCGGGGCGGGGCTGGCAGGTGGAGAAGACGCCGGTTCCGCAGCCGGATGAGAGCAACCATGCCGGTCCACGGTGGAATGTGTATGCAGCGGCATCCCATGAAGCTCCCGTGCTGGTGCTGTCGACGCATATGGATACCGTGCCGCCGTACATTGCGTTTCGCGAGGACGACGAGTTCATCTACGGACGCGGGGTTTGCGACGCGAAAGGAATTATCTCGGCGCAGATTGCGGCGGCGGAGAGGCTGAGGACTGAGGGTTTCGCAGTTGGGCTGCTTTTTGTTTCGGGCGAAGAGCGCGATTCGGCTGGGGCTGAGGCAGCGAATACACAGCCGAAGGGGAGCCGTTACCTGATCAATGGCGAGCCGACGGATAACAGGCTGGCGCTCGCTTCGAAGGGCGCGCTGCGCGTGGTGTTCACCGCGACGGGAACCATGGCGCACTCGGCGTATCCGGAGCTTGGCGAAAGCGCCGTGCATAAGCTGGTTGAGGTCATGTCGCGCGTGCTGGCGCTGGAGCTGCCAGAGCTGGAAGGTGTGGGCCCTAGCACGCTGAATGTGGGATTGATCCAGGGCGGACGTGCGCCGAATGTGATTGCCGATCACGCTCAGGCCCAGGTATTGGTGCGGTTGGTGTGCGACTCAACAGAGACACGTCAGGCACTGCTGAAGTGTGCCGAGGGGCTGGCCGAGGTGGATTTCACGCTGGAGATTCCTTTTGTCCGGCTGAAGTCGTTGGAGGGATTTCCAACGATGGTGGCCAAGTTCACCACCGATATTCCCAAGTTGAGCAACTGGGGCGAGCCGCTGCTGCTGGGGCCAGGCTCGATCCACGTGGCGCACACGCCGCATGAGCGGCTGGCCAAGCGGGAACTGCTGGAGGCCGTCGATCTGTACGTCGAGGTGGCCCGGAAACTGTTGGGCTGAGCCGAACCATCGCGCAGGCGCGGAGTCCCAGTTAACCTCTTGGTATCTTTTTGATATCTTTCTGACCCTCCGTGCATTTTCAGGGTGATTTCTGCTCATCCAACAATTTGTTCTGCGTCCATCGAAAGAGCAGATTGCTTCTTAATGTGTCGTTTCAAGACAACTTTCCGTTGATTCAAGGGTTAGAATTCCAGAATTCGTAGGGTTCGTCCCGACTACCCCCAGGAGGATGTTCTATGCGTTTGAAGTCTCTTTGCGTCGCTGCTGCTGTTGCTCTTTTTCCCGGATTTGGGTCACATATTGGAATGGCGCAGGTGGCGCCCGCTGCCAGGGTGGGCGGAATTCCACTAACGGTAAGCGTAGGCATTTCGGATTACGACCTCGACTATGGACCGGGCCGCCGTATGCAGGGCATCGTAGGTCGAGTAGGTTATGAAATTTTTCACGGAGTAGGAATTGACGGCAGTGCGCGGACACTCTTCATCAATACGCCTCCCCAGTTGACCCGGATGCAGCAGACGACTTATCTGGGGGGCGTCTTCTACGAGCCGCAGACGCGCTGGCGAGTACGCCCCTTCGTTCGCATGGCCGGCGGCTTGGGTGTAATCGAATTTCCTTCAAGAAACCCATTCTATACGCGTGATTCCTATAGCGTTTATGCACCGAGCGGAGGCGTCGAAGTTCCGGTTATGGCGCGGCTTGCCATTCGCGGCGAGTATGAGTATCAGTTCTGGCAGCAGTATCATGGCCCCAATGACCTGACTCCGCAGGGTTACACGATCGGCGTTACTTACGCGATCGGCGGACGGCGCCTGCGATCGCATGGGAATTTCTAGCCGGTTTTACGGCGCTGCCGCGGGTCATTTCAGGATGAGCTGAGATCGGCGGCAAGCCGGGCATTGCGCGCCTCCGACGGGGTGTGAGCAGTTGTATGCTCGAATCATGGCGATTCACGAGTCCCCCCTCTCCGGCGTCAATCGGCTTGACCAGTCCCGATCGGCCTACCTCAGATCGGCTCGGCACCAACCTGTTCTGTGGCATCCGTGGGGCGAGGAGGCCTTTGCCCGAGCCCGGTCAGAGGACAAGCCTATCCTGCTGGATATCGGCGCGGTATGGTGTCACTGGTGCCATGTGATGGACCGGGAGTCATATGAGAATCCCGACGTCGCTGCGATCATCAACGAACATTTTGTAGCAGTCAAAGTCGATCGCGACGAACGGCCCGATGTGGACGCGCGCTATCAGGCGGCGGTTTCGGCGATCAGCGGCCAGGGCGGATGGCCGCTCACGGGGTTTCTGACTCCCGATGGACGGCCATATTTCGGCGGCACGTATTTTCCCGCAGATGACCGGTATGGCAGGCCGGGGTTGAAGCGCGTGCTGCTGACTATGGCTCAGGTATGGCGTGAGCGCAGGGAAGAGGCTCTGGAGTCAGCGGCCAGCGTGATGGGCGCCATTGAGCAGAACGAAAACTTCTCCGGACGCGGCGGTGCGTTGAGCCTCGCGCTGGGGGATAAAATTGCCGACTCCATTCTCAAGCAATTCGATCCGCGATTTGGAGGGTTTGGGTCACAGCCAAAGTTTCCCCATGCTTCGGCGCTGGATTTGTTGATCGATATCGCAACGCGGCCCGGGCAGGATGCGAAGCGCGCGGAACTGGCGCGGAATGCGGCCCAGGTCACGCTGACCAAGATGAGCCAGGGCGGCGTCTATGACCAGCTTGCGGGAGGCTTTCATCGCTATTCGGTGGATGAGCGGTGGGTAGTGCCGCACTTCGAGAAGATGCTGTATGACAACACGGAGCTGCTGCGCAACTATGTCCACGCTTACCAGAGCTTCGTGAAGCCGGATTTTGCGCATGTTGCGTCCGAAATCATTCGCTGGCTCGATACGACGATGACGGATCGTGAGCGCGGCGGTTTTTACGCCTCGCAGGATGCGGATATCGATCTGGATGACGATGGTGACTACTTCACGTGGACCAGGGCGGAAGCGCAAGCGGTACTGACCGCGGAGGAGTGGGCGGTTGCGAGCAAGTACTGGGACATCGGCGATGTCGGCGACATGCACCACAATCCGCAGAAAAACGTGTTGCATGTGCGGCACAGTGTAGCGGACGTGGCCAAAGATGCTGGAGTGATGCTGGAAGAGGCTGTGGCCCGGCTATCCGTAGCGCGAGCGAAATTGATGCAGGCGCGGCAGGCCAGGCCCACGCCATATATCGACCGCACCCTGTACACGAGCTGGAATGCAATGGCGGTGACAGCGTATCTGGAAGCTGCGCGTGCACTTCGGCTGGACGCAGCGAAGGAATTTGCGTTAAAGACATTGGACCGGCTGCTGGTGCAAGCGTGGGATGGCAGCAGCGAGGTTACGCATGTGATCGCCTATGCGGATGAGCAAGCGCCGGCGGGATCAGCGCGGGTGCCCGGTATGCTCGATGACTACGCGTTTCTGACGCATGCGGCTATCGATGGATGGCTCGCGACGGGAAAGATTGCCTACTACCGCGCAGCGATCAGTCTGGCTGAGGTAATGGTCGCCCGATTCTACGACCGGACGGCTGGAGCGTTTGTGGATACGGCCCTCGACGAGGCCGAAGACAAGCGGCTCGGTGTGCTCACAGCCAGGCGCAAGCCCCTGCAGGATGCGCCGACTCCGGCGGGAAATCCGACGGCCATCAGTGCGCTACTGAGACTGGAGACGCTGTCGGGACGGCGGGAATTCAAAGAAATCGCGGAAGATTCGCTGGAGTCGTTTGCGGGAATCGTCGAACATTTCGGGCTGTACGCAGGTAGCTATGCTCTGGCGCTCCAGCGGCTGCTGCATGATCCCGTGCAGGTGGTGGTTGTGGGCCGTGGTGAAGAAGCGAATCGTATGGAAGCCGCGGCAATGGCCCGTTTTTCCGTGAACAAGACGGTGATCCGGCTTTCTCCGCGGCAAGTTGGCGAAGACCTGCCTGAGGCGCTCGCCGAGACAGTGGGGCAGATGCCTGTGCCCGACGGAGCGGCGGCGTGGGCTCTGGTTTGCACAGGACGAACGTGCATGCCGCCAGTCACCGGATATGAGGAATTGCTGGCAATTCTTGAACGGCAACATTCATAGATTGCCAGCATAGTTCCAAAAAGAAGAGAGATCAGGATTCCGCCGTGAAAGGATCCAGTGTTTTGGCTGGTATGGCAGTGGGGTCGATGGCCGGATGCGCTGAGGCTTCTTCGGGTGCGCGAGCGCCGGCGACAAGTTGAGACTGTCCGCCTGTGGCGCCGGTGAAGACGCGATTCGGATCTCCGGGAAGCATGCCGTTTTCTTCAAGAGCAATGCGCACGCGGCGCCGGAACTCGCGGATGGGTCCGTACTGCTTGGTGGCGAGGGTCTTGAAGACGACGGGATAGACGACCTGGGAGCCGGTAATAGAGTCGACACCGAGGATCTGAGGATCCGCCAGGAAGAGCGATGCAAACGCAGGGTCTTTGCGAATGTCCGTGGCAATCGAGGTCAGCAGGGCAACAACTTTATCCGGCGGGGTGGAGAAGTCCACACTCACGTTGACGGTGGCTACCGAAAAGTCGCGACTGAGGTTCGCGACGGTGGTGATCTGTGAATTCGGGATCACATACAGAGTGCCGTCCCCGTCTCGGACTTCGGTGCGACGCAGGCTCATGGCTTCTACGGTACCGGTCAACCCCGTTAACCGGACGACATCGCCGACGTTGAACTGATCCTCAAGAATGATGAGCATGCCGTTGAGCACATCTTTGACGATAGTCTGAGCTGCCAGCCCGATAGCTACTCCAGCCACACCCGCGGAAGCAAGCAGCGGAGCTAGATTGACGCCGAGTGCAGAGAAGATTTGCAGGGCGGTAATAGCCCATAGGATGGCGTTCAGGGTCGTGCGAAGAACGCTGGCAAAGGTCTTGACCTGAAAGTGGCGGCCGGGCCGCTCGTCCTTTCGGTCGGCAATGCGGACCATTCTCCGAGTGGCGATGGTTATGAGCCGCGTCAGAACGAAAGCGACGATGAGAATGAAAAGAATGCGCGGCAGTTTAGTGTGAACAAATTCCTGGGCGTCAGAGGTCCACTCATCAAGGACCTTTCCGAGGAAGCGTCCTTCGGCGAAAATTCCGGTGCGCAGAAAGAATGAAAGCAGATACATAGTTGTCCTCCGGGTACGGGCTGAAGTGGTTCACGCGAGACAGGCGATGTTTCGTGCACCTGTTCGCTGCAAGGGGTTCATAAATCTGGTTTTCTTGATCAAGGCAAACACATCGAAGATTCAATCGAGAGGCCTGATTGCCATCGATTCGCCGAGTCAGCGACGGCATGAGAGGTTCGATGAAAAGCATGGAGCACAGAAGACTTCCATGAGGTAAAAACAGGTTGCGGCGGGAAAGCCGAGCGATGTGGTCCTTATGAACGGCGTTTCCTCATGGAAAGTGTATTGGATGGTGTGAGAGTGAGTAGGGCGATGTTGCTCACAGCGGGAAAACTGCAAGATGCCCGGCTCAGTCAGACAATGTAATTACAAAAACAGCCGTGTCGGAGGCTGCAGAGTGAGCCTATACTAAGCGCATGAAAAATCAGGCATATCGTTCCGACCGGTTCCTGCACATCTTCCGGAGGGGTGCAGAGCAGCGAAACAGGGTCTGGATGACGCGGGGAGCGGTTTGTATAGCTGCGATTGCCGGATTGACCGGGATAGCGGCAGTGGCTTTGCAGCAGGCTGGCGGCACACTGCAGAGTTCTGGACGGACTTCGGAGGGTTTTGCCGCGCTTCCGGAAGTGGCGAATCCTCATCCCGATCCGAACCGAGTTCTCGAAGATTCGATGCACCTGCCAGAGACAATGAAGCGCATCAGAGAGCTAAATGAACTGAGGCAGAAAGAGATGACCAGCGACACAGACAAGCTGGTGGCTCTGGCGAGTGATCTCAAGGTCGAAATGGACAAAGGGCACGACGGTGCGCTGTACGTCGATGAGGCTCGCAAGATTGACGAGATAGAAAAGCTGGCGCACGGTGTGCAGGTTAAAATGCGCACCACTATTGCAAACTGAAGATCATGATTCCGGACTTCAGGCCGTGTGGGGCGATGCTGTAGGACTTTGAGGACAGTTTGTGGTGAGTGAGCGTATGGCGGATGTAGTCGGAGCCGAATCAAGAATGCACTGCTGGGCCAGGACCAAAGGCCTGGTTTTGATCCTGATTCTGAGTTGCTCGATAGTATCTGCCGGACAGTCGCAACCGTCCGCGAAGCCTCCCTCCCCGGCTAAGCAATCACTATCCCCCAATCAACAGCAAGTAGCGAGTGCGCCCGATAAAGGCGCGGGGATAAAACCCACACAGCAGGAACAAGCTGCCACTGGCGGAGTTTCAGACGCCGCGAATCCCTCGACGGCCGAGAATGCACCGAAACTCTCTCCAGAGAAGCAGCGGGCTAAAGATCAATTGACTCAGGATACGGCGCGACTATACCAACTGGCGAACGAACTCAAGACCGAGATGAACAAGAGCACCAAAGACACGCTTTCTCTGAATGTGATTAAGAAGGCCGATGAAGTCGAGAAGTTGGCCAAAAAAGTGCGCGCTGAAATGAAAGCGAGCATCGGTAACTGAATTGTTGCGCGGATTGAAGTGCGAGTTCAGTGTTTCTCTTCCAGCCATGGGATAGTGAGGCCGCCGGTGAGGCTGGCCACCCGTTCCACGTCGTGGCTGCGACACCAGCTTTCCAATCCTTTGACCAGGCGATCGGCAGCACGCGGATCAGCATAGCTGGCAGTTCCGATCTGGACGGCAGTGGCTCCAGCAAGGAGGAATTCGACGGCGTCCTCGGTGGTGACGATCCCTCCCATGCCCAGGATCGGGATGGAGACGGCTTTGGCGGTTTCATAGACCATGCGCAGGGCAATGGGCTTGATCGCTGGGCCTGAGAGTCCGCCGGTAATGTTGCGCAGCGCGGGCTGACGGGTTGCCAGGTCAATTGCCATGGCCAGGAAAGTGTTCGTAAGGGAGAGCGCATCCGCGCCGGCAAGAGCGGCGATGCGCGCCATTTGCGCAATGGAGGTGACGTTGGGTGAGAGCTTGACGATAAGCGGACGCCTGGAAGCTGCTTTGGCGCGAGCTACCAGGTATTCGAGCGCGCCTGGATCGGCTCCAAAGGTCATGCCGCCCTCATGCACGTTGGGGCAAGAGACGTTGAGTTCATACGCGACAATGCCGGGCGCGTCGTTGAGGCGTTCGATGACGGCGATGTAGTCCGCGACCTGATATCCGAAGACGTTCACGATGCACTTCGCCTTGGGATAGCGCGCCAGCTCCGGCAGTTTCTTGGTAATGAAGTCTGCGACTCCGATGTTTTGCAGGCCAATGGCGTTGAGCATGCCTGCCGCGGTATGCACCATGCGCGGCGGTTCGTTGCCAGCCATGGGCTCGAGGGAGATCCCCTTGGAGACAAAGGCGCCGATGCGCTCGAGGTCAACGATGTCTTCGAACTCGATGCCGTAGCCGAAGGTGCCGCTGGCGGCTATGATCGGGTTCGCCAGTTCGACGCCGGCGAACCGCACTGTCATGTCTGGCTTCAACGTTCGTCAATTCCTGAAAGTACATTGGGCGTTGGCGCGACGAAATCGGCCGTAGCCCTAGCGCTTGATTATAGTGTCGCCGGATTGAATGGCCTGGACAAGCACATGACCGACAGAGGCCGAGGGTTGATTGACGCCGAGCAGCGAAGCGAATGTGGCAGCGAGATCGACCGGTTCGACACGGCCGCGGTAGGTACCAGGTTTGAAGGCTGAACCATAAAAGGCCAGCGGCACGTGGCGGTCGTAAGACCACGGGCTGAAGTGCGTCGTGCCGGTACTGTGTTGATCCTGCATCTGATAGCCGGCCAGCATCAGCATCACGTACCAGTTCCCGTGGTCGCTGTAGCTGTGGGCTAGTTCGCGGCCCATCTCGGTGTCAGGCAAGCCCTCGCTCGAAGCCAGCTGGAGTCGTGTGTAGGCGCCGGCAACTTCGGGAACGGGAGCGATGCGGTCGCCGGCGGCCTTTTGTTGCATCGTTGGGACAATCTTGCGTAGAGCTTCGCAGAGCGCCTCCTCGGCGGTTTTTTCACTGATGTTGGCGGCCTCGAAGACACGGCGGTCGAGGGTGAAGTAAGGCAGATCGGGGAGAGGCAGGATATATCGCAGGTTCTTCTCCGGCGAGAAGCGCTGGTTCAGCTCCGCATTGGCCTTTTCGGTGAGCTGCGGCAGATCGACGGTTGCCGCGTTCATGCCCAGCGCGGAAGCGACGGCGGGCACCGGAGCGACGCCGTGGTCGGCGGAGAGAACAAGCCAGACGTTGCCCAGGCCGACGGTCTTGTCGAGCCAGGAGAAAAAGCGGTCCAGGTCACGATCCAGGCCTAGAACCATCTGTTCTTCCTGCCTGGAGTCGGGGCCGTAACGGTGGCCGACCTGATCGTGCGCGGAGAGCGAAACGGTCAGCAGATCCGTGGTCTGACCCTGCCCGAGTTTTTCGCCAGTGATGAGGGTCTGTGCAAAGTCGAGCTCATAGTGGTTGGCTTCGGGAGTGAACTCGAGATGCTCTGAGAAAGGAACGGCGGTAGCGATGCCGGCTTCTTTTGCAGCCCGGGCCAGTTCGTCGCTCGAATTGAACGCCGTCGCCCATTCAGGCAGATGTTGCATGTAGTAGGTGGAGGTCGTGAAGTGGCCGCTGGCGTCGTCGAGCCAGAAAGCTCCATTGGCCGCATGGCCTGGCGGCAGGATGGCGGCGCGGTCTTTCAGCGATACTCCCCAGACCTGCGAGCGCCCCTGTGTGGCGAGGCGCAGCTCATCGCCGAGAGTAGAGGCGAGCAGGTTGCGTGGGGATGCGCCAGGGGAATTTTTCGTTCCGGCAGGCAGATCGACCAGCGTGTAACGCTCGTCTTCGACCGATGTGACCCGGTGATCGTAAGTACGTGCGTCCCACCACTCGTTGGAATTGATGCCGTGGCCGTCGGTGTATGCGCCGGTGCCGATCGTGGCGTGGCCGGGAGCCGTCTTGGTGTTTGCGTAGTTGTAGTAGCAGTCCGGAAACCATGCGCCTTCATTGAGGAAGAGCCGGAAGCCGCGGCCCTTCAACTCGGAGCGATAGCGTTCGAGCATGTCGCCACGGAACTGGTCGATGACGATAATTACGACGAGTTTCGGGTGGGCATCGTACGCCTCGGCACGGGCTGAGGGAACGATCTGCTGGAACGTGATGAAGGCAACGAGGGTGATGGATGCTGCGATGAAAGAGAGGCGACGCATCCATCCATGGTAGCGGCACGGTAGCGAGTCCAGGGAATGCGAAGACTACATTGCGCGACGATCAGGAAATCCATAAAAGCGGTTGCCGGATGGGGAAGTTACGGATGATTTCGGGATCGGTGGGGTCGGGGTCGAGGGTTTTCCAGAGTGCGATGTAGGGCTTGCGGTGGCAGGCAAGACCGGTAAAGAGCAGGCCTGGCGAGCGGACTGGAAGGGAATCGAAGTGTTCGACGTCGTGCTTGTAAGGCCACGCGCTCTTGTCTTTCAGATACGGGTATAGGAATTGAGCTCCCTTGCAGATGCCGCGACCGTCGGGAAGCTGAAATTTGAAGAGGTCGGATTCTGTACCAAGCAACGACTGGCACAGGCCAGCCATCGTGTCGAAGTTGAAGATGGAGTAGCTATATGGCTTGGTGCGGGTCAATTCCTTGGGGAACGATCCGTCGGGACCCATCTGATTGGGCAACAGAACGTCGGTGTACTGGCGATGAATCTCCTGACGGGTCTGTTTATCGCCAATCAGGCGCGCGTACTCCGATGCCTGCAGAGCCCAGCAGGTGGCGTGGTTGTTGAGCGCGTCGCGCTCCTGCTTGCCCTTGTCGCTGGTCTTCATCCATGTGAGATAACTGCGAAACCAGTCTTTAAGCGCGGCAAGGTCGCCAGAGGTCATGATGCGCGGTGCGACGATGCTGGCTGCTCGTGCCACTTCGACAAGGTGCAGGGTATCGATGATGCCGTAGGAGCGGCCAGTGGCCACGCCTACCACGCCCTGGGAGTATTCGAGGTTGGGATTCATGCGCGTCGCCGACGCGATGAACCAGGCGCGCAGATGGTCGCAGGCGCACTCGGCATACCGCCGGTCTTTGGTCAGCAGCCACGCCGCAGTAAGAGCCGGCATGCGGATGGAAAGCGCGATCATGGCCTTGCGGTGGCCATCGAAGTTGCCGGGATTGCTCTGGCCGTCGCGGTTGATGTATTTGCCGCCGGGGTTCGCGGGATCGGGCCAGAAATAGTCGGCCTGCGAGAAGTAATCGTGAAGTCCGCCCGGGCTTCGGTCCGACGGGTAAGCGGTGATGGTCTGAGGCACAAGCGGCAGGTAAGCTTCCGCGGCTTTGAGAATGCGTTGCCGGTCAGTTCGATCAACCAGATGGAAATCACTGCTTTCTGCTGTCAGGGTGGAGGGCTGCAAAAGCGCGGTCAGGGATGCTGCTGCGGCCAGCCTGCAGACATCTCTGCGGCTTAAAGTGGGCCCGGGATCGGATAAGCGCGGCATAACGAGCATTTTATTTGCCGGCTCGCAGTGCCGTCTCTACCCCGATTGCGGTTCAGACTTCGCGGATGACGCGCTCAACGAGCGGCCGGCAGGGATTCCCGCCGCAGACCATCCACGCAGGCATAGGTTTGTTAACGATGGAGCGGACGCCGATGACGGTTCCTTCGCCAACCTGCGCTCCCGGCCCGAGAAAGCACTCTGTCGCTACCCAGGATTGGGAGCCGATAGCGATGGGCGTCGAAATCAGCGGGAAATAGGGATGGGTGTGATCGTGCGTGGAGGTGCAGATATAGTTGCGCTGAGATATGACGACATGGCGGCCTATCGTCACGGGGACAAAGTTTTGGATCTCTGTGTCGGCGCCGATGGTTGAGCGCTCGCCCATGGTGAGATTCCAAGGCACCCAGATCCTCACTCCGCTGCCGATCAGGCAGGCAGGGCCGATTTCAGCGCCGAAGAGCCGGAGTAAAGCGACGCGGAGCGGGCTCAGCGCCTGTGGTGTATGCCGCCAGAAGGGAATCTGGAAAAGTCCCCATATGGCCCGCAGAACCTTGATTTTGAAAGGGGTATCGCTGGGGACCTTGTACAGATCGATACGCAGAGGACCTTCGCCGGCGAACGCGCCGGCATCCGCCGTTGCATCGCCGGCAGTGTGGGACGCGAAAGGTGTCTGACTCCCGTTCGCAGAAGGATGTTCCGTGGTGATCGCGGGGGAAGACATGGCGTGTTTGATCCTCGTAAAATTGTGGGGTCCTGCCTCGTCTATAATCGCAGAGAGTAGCAAGATTTTGTTCAGGAGCAGGTCGCCGCGAGCCAATCCGCAAAGGATTGTGACATTTGCGGGCGATTACGAGAAGGTCGTCACCATCCCATGATTCGTTTTCTGCAGAAAGACAACAAGATGGTTAAGGCCATCTTCTGGGTGATCATTGGCGCCGCCGTGATCACCATGGTCATCACGCTGATTCCAGGCATTTTCCAGAATGCGGCAGTCACCGGCGATACCTACGCCACCATCTATCCGCACTGGTACAGCCGAATGCTGTTCTCTGGCGATACGGTCTCGATGACGCGTGTGCAGGAAGTAGCTCAGCAGCAGTTGCAGCGGCAGAGATTGCCCGATTTTGCACTGCCGTTCATGATCCAGCGAGTGGGGCAGCAGTTGATTCTGCAGCGAATTTTGCTGGCGAAGGCGCACAGCCTTGGGCTTGAAGCCACCGATCAGGATGTCCAGAATTTCCTGCATACCGGACAGTACGGCGAATTGCTGTTTCCCAACGGTCAGTTCATCGGCATGGACAAGTACAAGCAGTTCATCTCCAGCCAGTTCGATATGTCGACTACGGCATTCGAAAAGGCGCTCGGGGACGACATCACCGTCAACAGGCTGCGGTCGTTCATTACAGCCGGCGTGACGGTAAGCGACAACGAGATTCGCGATCAGTATCGCAAGCAGAACATCAAGATCAAATTCGACTACGCGGTAATCTCGGCGGACGACCTGCGCAAGGAGATCAAGCCGACAGACGCCGATCTCGAATCGTTCTTCAAGAAGAATGCGGCACGGTACTCGAATGCGGTTCCGGAAGAGCGGACGATTTCCTATTTCGCATTCACCGCGGACCAGCTTCCCGGCGGTGAGCCGAAGGTTTCAGACCAGGAGATTCAGGCCTACTATAACCAGCACCAGACCGAATATCAGGTACCGGAGCAGGCTAAGTCGCGGCACATCCTGATCAAGTATCCGGGCGGCGCGGCGAAGACCGATGCCGAGGCCAAAGCAAAGGCTGAGGACATTCTGAAGCAGTTGCAGAATGGCGCCAAGTTCGAGGATCTGGCGAAGAAGGACTCCGAGGACACGGGCAGTGCGGTCCAAGGCGGCGAGCTTGGTTTCGCGCGGCACGGCACGATGGTGCCGGAGTTCGACACGGCGATCTTCTCCCAGAAGATTGGCGATATCAAGATTGTGAAGACGCAGTATGGCTATCACATCGTTCAGGTGGAAGAGCGCGATCAGGCGCACACGCAGCCACTGAGCGAGGTAAAGCAGACGATTCAGATTACGCTGCTGCGGCAAAAGGAGTCTGCTGCGGAGTCGGCAATGGCGCAGTCGCTGGCCGAAGAAGCGGGCAAGAACGGACTGGCGAAGACAGCCGAGGCGCATCATCTGCAATTGGTAACGACTCCTTCGCTGACAGCTCAGGGCACGATTGCAGGGCTGCCGGATGGATCGGGTGTGCTGGCCAAGGCGTTCACTCTGGCCAAGGGAGCGGCGCCGGCGTTTGCTCCTTCAGGTGAGGGATATGCGATCTTCCAGGTGGCGGGAGTGACTTCGGCGCATGCGCCAACCTTTGCTGACTGGAAAGATCACGTTGCAAAGGACTATGCAGACGAGAGACTGCCGCAGTTGCTGGCGCAGAAGACCAAGGAACTGGCAGACAAGGCCAAAGCTTCCGGCGATCTTGCCAAGGCGGCGAAAGAAGCCGGCGCAACCATGAAGACCAGCGATTTGGTTGGTGAAACCGGGCAGGTCCCGGACTTTGGTCAGGTCAGCAGCGTAGCTCCCGATCTCTTCAACCTGAATGTTGGGCAGATCAGCGGGCCGATCCCGACGGGACGCACCGGCGACGTTGCCAAGATCGTCGACAAGCAGGAGCCGACCGCGGATGAGATTGCAAAGAACCTGGACCAGACGCGGGATCAGATTCTGGATCAGCGCCGTGAAGAGGTCTTCGGTGTCTTCGTGGCGAATGCTCAGCAGGAGTTCGAAAAGCACAAGCTGATCGCGATCAATCCCAAAGCGGCGAAGGCGGCAAGCGCGGGAATCTAAACCGATGTTACCGACGGCATGCGCGGCTTGAACGAGGAGCCTCCCAAGTCGTCCTCAATGTAGCGGGGCCATCGACAATCGATGGCCCTGTTGCTTTTTGGCACGTCTTTGCTCAATGGGCCGGAGATAATGGATGCATGCGATTCCAGCGTTCGAACGGCGTCCTGATACACATCACATCTCTTGCCTCTAACGGAGGCATCGGGGATCTTGGTCCTGAAGCTTACAGGTTTTTGGAGTTCCTGGCCGCCGGCAAGCAGCACGTCTGGCAAGTGCTGCCGCTCAGTCCCACAGGTTATGGCGGTTCGCCCTATGCGGCGAGTTCGGCATTCGCGGGCAATCCGTTCCTGATCAGCCTGGAAGTGCTTGCCGAATGGGGCTGGATTGATGGCGGCCGTCTCCAGAATTTGACAGGACCGACCGCAAATGTCGATTTCCACGAAGTCGAGCTGAAGAAACTTCCCTTGCTTTATGAAGCTGCGGCGAATTTTCTCGATCGCGGTCCGCACGAAGAGTCATTGCAAAGACAATGGGGCAGGTTCGAGGCCTTTTGTGCGCAGGAGGCTTCATGGCTCAATGATTACGCATGCTTCGCGCTGTTCAGGAAACAGTTCAACACGGGCGCGTGGACGGAGTGGCCTGAGCCGCTGCGCAGGCGTGAGCCGCAAGCGATGGCGGAGGCCGCGGCGAAGTACGGGCGCGAGTTGGCGCTCGAGCAAGCGCTGCAGTTTGCATTTGAGGAGCAATGGCGTAATCTGCGCGCTGCGGCATTGAAGGAAAAGGTCCGTTTCATGGGCGATGTGGCAATCTTCGTCAGCATGGACTCGGCAGATGTGTGGGCGAATCCGCACCTGTTCCAGCTCGATGAAACCTTGAATCCCACCTACGTCGCCGGAGTACCGCCCGATTATTTTTCGTCGACCGGGCAGCGGTGGGGCAATCCGCTATATCGCTGGGATGTGATCGCCGAGACGGGCTACGACTGGTGGATACAGCGGATTCGCCGGGCCTGCATGTTGTACGACATTGTTCGGCTCGATCACTTCCGGGGATTCGAGGCCTACTGGTCGATCCCTGCCAATGAAGAAACGGCCGTCAACGGCGATTGGATCAAGGCGCCGGGTGTCGAGCTGTTCGAGCGGCTGGAGCAGGTGCTTGGGCCGCTGCCCCTTGTGGCGGAGGATCTTGGCGTGATCACGCCGGAAGTCACGGCATTGCGGTTGTCTCGCGGCATGCCGTGCATGCGGGTGTTGCAGTTCGGTTTCGATCAGGGCGAGTCGCGCGACCATCTGCCGCACAAGTATGTTCCGGAGACGGTTTGCTATACCGGGACGCATGACAACGACACCACGCTTGGATGGTGGCGTAAGGCCACCGACCAGGAGCGGGCGAATCTCGAAACCTACGTTGGTCCTGTGGCGTTAAGTCCAGTGTGGGCACTAATGCGCGCCGGCGCGGCCAGTGTGGCGGAGATGTCCCTTGTTCCGGCTCAGGATCTGCTGATGCTCGGTTCCGAAGCTCGCATGAATACGCCTGCGGTGCCGAGCGGCAACTGGACATGGCGCGCGCCGGCTAATTGTTTTACGCCGGATATCTCTCGCGGGCTGGCTGATCTCGTGAACGTTTCGGAGCGTGATAACGACCCGTTGGGGCCTCCTCCCGCGCGCACGGTGACGACCATCCTGACCCTGACCGAGGCGGAACGCCAGGCGGCAAGAGGAGCGAAAGCCGCCGCCGCTGCAGCCGTCGTCTCGCGATAGGCGGAAGGCTGCGGCGGAGTTGCGGACCCTATAATCAGAGCTTGTTTCGCAGGAAGAGCGGGCGCTGATGAATGAATCAATCACGGTTTCGAAACAGGATTATCTGAAGGCCATTCTCGAGGCTGAGTCGGAAGGGCATCAGGTCATTCCGGCGATGCTGGCGCACTGGCTTTCGGTCTCCGCGCCTGCGGTAACGATGGCGCTGAAGCGGCTGAAGCGCGATGGCTACGTGGATGTGAAGTCCGACGGCATCGTGCGCCTCACACCGAGCGGCAAGGAGACAGCCTATCGCACGGCGCTGCGTCATCACTTGATCGAGCGCATGCTGTCCGAGATCTTCGGCATGGAGTGGTACGAGATTCATGCCGAAGCGGAGCGGCTGGAGCACGCAGTTTCTCCTGCCTTCGAAGCACGGCTCATTGAGAAGCTTGGCGAGCAGGGGATGTGTCCGCACGGAAATACGGTGTTGCCGGAAAACCCCACGCAACGGAAGAAGCGCGGGCTGGCTCAGCTTTCCGAAGCGCCGGAAGACAGCGATTACATCGTGTCGGCATTGTACGAGCGTGATCCGAAACTGCTGATTTTTCTGCATGAGTCGGGGATCAGTCCCAATACACGCCTGCGCCTGCTGGCCAGGAACTATGACAGGACGGTCGTCGTGGAGACACCGGCAGGGCAGGTGACGCTCGGGCATCCGGCGGCGGAGCGCGTCTGGGTCAAGCGGATTGCTTCGAGGGAGCCCAACAAAAAGTGACTGCGTAAACACGGCAAATAATTTTTATTAACCATAGTTAACTTTCTGTGGCATACTATCGCTAATGGGATTTCCCCTGCCCATCTTGCCCAATGCCGACGCAGATTTCCAACAGCACCGTAGCGAACGCGAGAGGTGAAGTGTACCGGCCATCGATGCCGGACATCTACTCGACGGTTCGTGTGTCAACCTCATCGCAGCGATGGCGGCGAGTGCTGGGGTTTATCGGGCCTGGGTTTTTGATAGCCGTGGGATATATGGACCCAGGCAACTGGGCGACAGACCTGGCTGCGGGCTCGCGATATGGTTACACTCTGCTCTTTGTGATCATGCTGTCGAACCTGATGGCGATTCTGCTCCAGAGTCTTTCCATCAAGCTGGGCGTGGCCTCGGAACAGGATCTGGCCCAGGCCTGCCGCGCAAACACTTCCAAACCGGTGGCTTACGCACTGTGGTTCCTGGCCGAAATCGCCATTGCCGCCTGCGACCTTGCCGAAGTCATCGGATCGGCAATAGCGCTGCAGCTCCTCTTCCACATCCCGCTGCTCGCCGGGGTCCTCATCACCAGCCTCGACGTCATGCTCGTCCTGCTGCTGGAGCGCCGCGGATTCCGCTATCTGGAGGCGCTTGTCATCGTGCTGATCGGCACCATCGCCGCGCTCTTCGGAGTCGAGATTGTCCTCTCGCGGCCCGAGTTCGCGCCGATTCTGAGGAATCTGCTGGTGCCGCAAGCTTCGCTCGTAACCAATGCGGAGATGCTCTACCTGGGGATCGGCATTCTGGGCGCGACCGTGATGCCGCACAACCTGTACCTGCATTCCTCAATTGTGCAGTCGCGCGATTATCCGCGCACCCCGGCAGGGAAGCGTGAGGCGATTCGGTTTGCCAACTGGGACTCCGCCGGCGCGCTGACGTTGGCCCTGTTTGTGAATGCGGCAATTCTGGTGGTTGCTGCGGCGGTTTTTCATCGCAGCGGGCATTTTGAAGTGGCCGAGATAGAAGATGCGTACACGCTGCTCTCCCCGCTGCTCGGCGTGACCGGCGCGAGCGCATTGTTTGCGATTGCGCTATTGGCATCGGGTCAGAACTCGACGCTGACAGGGACGCTGGCGGGGCAGGTTGTGATGGAGGGGTTCCTCAACATCAAACTGCCGAAGTGGCAGCGGCGTCTGATCACTCGGCTGGCGGCGATCATTCCCACGGTGATCGTGGTGGCATTGTACGGCGAGCACGGCACGGCGAAGTTGCTCATCTTCAGCCAGGTAGTGCTGAGCATGCAGTTAAGCTTTGCCGTCTTTCCGCTGGTAGCTTTCACCAGCGACCGCAGCAAGATGGGCGAGTTCGTGAACGCACCATGGCTCAAGTGGCTCTCGTGGATCGTCGCATTGGTAATAGCAGGGTTGAATGTGTGGCTGCTGATCCAGATATTCCTCGGCCATTCGATCTGAAGCGCCGGCGATAGCCGCTGCGCTGTAAGGGCAGGATGCTGTATGGTCTTACCGAAGGATCGGGCGGATTTAATGCAGGAAAAACCAATCGAAGTATCCCTCGGCATGATCCGTACCGAACGGATGGACCTGATACCGGTGACAATCGTGTCGCTGCTTTGCCAGAGGGATGTGGGGTCGCGGGCACGAGCCGAATTGGGTCTGATCCTGGATGCCGATGTGCCGGAAGCATGGCCTCCGGAGCACTGGGAGCCGCATGTCGTGGATTATTTGCTGAAGCTGATCGCGGATCATCCGGATGCGGTGGGATGGTGCCGATATCTGTTGCTGCGTGGCGAGGGAAAGCGCACGCTGATCGGGACCTTCGGATGCGGCTTTCCAAAGCCGGAGACAGGAGAGGCGGAATTGGGTTATGGCTTGCTGCCAGACTGGCAGCGGCAGGGGTTCGCCGCAGAAGCGGTGATGGCCGCGATGCCCTGGCTGCGGACGCAGAGAAAGATTCACGCGTTTGTGGCGCAGACCTTCCCATATCTGTATGGCTCGGTACGCGTGCTCGAAAAGTGCGGATTTGTAGTTGCCGGCAGCGGTGAGGAACCAGGAGCGATGCTGTTTCGCAAGGTTGTCCAACACACCGCCTGAGCCTTTGGTGCGATACCATCCGTCCTGAACAACATGAAGCGATTCGAGGGACGGACGCGGCGCAAAATTGGGCTGGTTATCGGGCTCGGATTGGTGTGTTTCGCGTCCGGTGCAGGCTTAGCTCAGAGACCGGTAACGATTCGGGTGCAGGCCGACCACACGATCGGCGCTTACGACCCGATCTGGACCTACTTCGGCGCTGATGAGCCGAATTACACCTATGCTCCCAACGGTCAGAAGCTGCTGCGCGAACTCGGCGAGCTAAGCTCCGCGCCGGTATTCTTCCGCACGCACAATTTGTTCACTACAGGCGATGGAGACGCGTCGCTGAAGTGGGGCTCGACTAATGTCTACACGGAAAAGCCAGACGGAACGCCTGCCTACGACTGGAAGATCACCGACCACATCTTTGACGCATTCTCAGTAGCGCACGTTCGGCCGCTGGTCGAGATCGGCTTCATGCCAGAGGCGCTCTCGACGCATCCGGAGCCGTACCGTCATGACTTCCCAAAGGGCGATGTTTTTACAGGATGGAGCTATCCGCCGAAGGACTACGCCAAATGGGCCGCGCTGGTACATGCCTATGCCGAGCACATGAAGCAGCGCTACGGCAGCGCGGTCGATGGCTGGCTGTGGGAAGTATGGAACGAGCCCGACATTGCGTACTGGCACGGCACGCCTGAAGAGTATGACCGCCTCTACGATGTGACGGCTGCTGCCATTCGCGACGTGCTGCCCAATGCGAAGATCGGCGGCCCGGAATCGACCGGTGTCGCTTCAAGCCATGCCGAAGCTTTTCTGCGGCAATTTCTCGAGCACTGTGCGCACGGCAGGAACGCCGCCACGGGCGCGCCCGGAGCACCTCTTGATTTCATCAGCTTTCATCCCAAGGGCAGGCCGTCAACAGTCGACGGCCATGTACGCATGGATATCGGCTACCAGCTTCGTGCGGTCGAACGTGGCATGAAGGTAGTTGCTTCGTATCCGGAATGGAAAAACACGCCAATCATCCTGGGCGAAAACGACCCCGAAGGCTGTGCGGCCTGCAAGGGAACAGCGAACGGCTACCGTAACGGTCCGCTCTATGGCGTTAGCGAGGCTGAGGTAATGGCGCGTATCGCGGAACTTGAACGCAAGTACGGTGTGCATGTGCAGGGGGCGGTGACCTGGGCCTTTGAATTCGAAGATCAGCCTTACTTCGCCGGGTTTCGAGAGCTGGCGACAAACGGCGTCGACAAGCCCGTGCTCAATGTCTTTCGCATGATGGGCAAGCTGTCTGGAGATCAGGTGCAGGTTGAAAGCTCTGGCGCCTTATCGCTGGATGACATGCTTCAGGGCGACGCGACGGGCTACGGCGATGTAAACGCAATCGCTACGCGGCGTGGAAACGGCGTAAGCATTCTGGTTTGGAACTACGCGGATGATGATGTTTCCGCTCCCGACGCGCTTGTCACGTTGAAGATTGCCGGACTTGAAAATGGTGGCTCGGTACACGAAGAAGAGTTCCGCATGGACAAGGACCATAGCAACGCTTACGCGGTCTGGCTGGCCATGGGCAGCCCCGCAAAACCGACTGCGGAGCAGCAGAACAAGCTGGAAGCAGCCGGTGCTTTGGAGCGCATGACGGCGTCACGCGATCTGCCCGTTCATGATGGCAATGCAACGGTAGAGATTTCACTGCCAAGGCAGGGAGTGGCGTTGATCCATCTGAGCCGATAGCTCGTTGCCTTTACACTCCAGAGCCTGAGCGATGAGAATGGCCAGAGACATATTTCTTACTCTTTCGCGAGGTACCCCCATGCCGCTTTCCGGAGAAGCCATCCGCCTGATGAACTTCATTGACGATGTTTCGGTGACACTGCGCCGCATTTTGACAGGCGTGGCCACGCTGGATGACGAAGAGCGGGCCAAGGTCGCCGAGCATCTTGCCCAGGCCAAGCCAAGTGCCCAGGATGTACTGGACGCGCTGGCGAGCAAATAAACCAAGGCTTCGGCCCGGATGTTGGTCGATTCCGGGCCTGTTCCCACCTTCCAGGTTCCTTTCTCTTTTGATTCCTGCCGAAACCACCCTCGCAATTCTTGGTGCCGGATCGCTTGGCCGCCGCTTGGCGCATCGTGCAGCCAGCGCTGGTTTTCGCGTGATTCTGGAGGACGTAATGCCGGCCAGCCTGCGCCACGCGCAGGAAGATCTGCGCCAATCGCTCGGGCCCGAGGCGATGCCGCGCGTGACCTTTGCACGGTCTATTGAGGAGGCGGTGCGCGAGGCAGACCTGGCGGTGGACTGCGTGCCGGACGAGCTCGAGTCAAAACTCGAAATCTTCAGCCTGCTCGACCGCATGGCCCCGCCGAAGACAGTACTGCTGACCCCGACGACGAATCTCTCTATTGCGGACCTGGCCTCATGCACCTACCGCCCCGGTCAATGCGTCGCGGTGCGCGTCGATGCCGCCGTACTCGCGCAGGAGACGCACGGCTCTGCAATTCCGCTGGTGTTCACCGCTCAAACCACCGAGGCCACGCGCGAGCTGGTCGATCGATTCTGGCAGCAGCTTGGGTATCGGCCTATGAGCGAAGTCGATTCCGGCGCTGTATAGCTGCCTCGCGAGAATTATTTTCATTGAAGTATCCAGGCTGTCGCCGTTCGTGTTGCGTCCAATCTTCGAACAAGCCTGAGGTTGCAGTGTCGGGGAACTCAGCATCGCCGGCCTGCGTACCACTTATCGAGGCAGAGCTCCGCCCACCCGCTTCCGATGCAGAATTTTGGCGACATTCTCGGTGAAGTCTTCCGCGCCATGATGGCCAACAAGCTGCGCACCTTCCTGACCATGTTCGGGATAGCGTGGGGTGTCGGCTCGCTGCTTGTGCTCGTGGGCCTTGGCGAGGGCTTTCGCACCGGGCAGCGCCGCAACCTGGCCAGCGTGGGCAATGACGTCATCATGATGTGGAGCGCAACGGTACCGGCTGTTCCGGGCCAGCATACCGGCATGCGACCCTACAAACTTACCCCGCAGGATGAAGCAGACATGCGCATGCTGCCCGAACTGCGCTCGGTGACGGCCACGCTCAACCGTCAGGATCTCTACGAGGTGAGCGAGTGGTCGAATACCTCGTCGCAGGTTTGGGGTGTCGAGCCAAACTTTGCCGGCGTCCGGTATGTGCCGATCGAGGAGGGCCGGTTTCTCGATCAGGCCGACCTGACCCAGCGCCGCCGCGTAGCCGTGCTGGGAGTGAAAACGGCGCACCTGCTCTTTCCGGGGCATCCGCTGATTGGCCAGACGATCAACATCAATAACACTGCGTTTACGGTAGTCGGACGCGTGGGGACCGTGGGGCGTGGGAATAATGACTTCGATGACTCCAAGGTCTATATCCCGCTGACTACCATGCAGGAACTCTTCACAATGAAGGGCGACAACATTCCGCTGGACGCGCTGACGTCGATTCAGTATCAGCCCGCGAAGCGCGGCGACGATGTAGACGCCGTTGCGGCGGTGCACCAGGTCATTGCCAGAAACCACGGCTTTGACCCCACGAATAAAGATGCCTTCGATGAGTGGGACACGATCCACACCAGCAACCTGATCGACAAGATTTTCGACGCGATGGACGTATTCCTGGGTTCGGTCGGCATTGTCACGCTGGGGCTCGGAGCCGTTGGCATCATCAATATCATGCTTGTGTCGGTAACCGAGCGGACGCGCGAGATCGGGCTGCGCAAAGCGCTGGGCGCGACGAAGGGCAGTATTCTGGCCC
This sequence comes from uncultured Acidobacteriota bacterium, assembly GCA_963720285.1. GTDB lineage: Bacteria > Acidobacteriota > Terriglobia > Terriglobales > Acidobacteriaceae > Acidicapsa. Next base: position 76,461 of record CAVREZ010000010.1, on the reverse strand, counting down.
AGTTCTTCTGGGAGGGCTTGCTTCTGACAGGGGTGAGTGGCGCAATCGGGATCGGGATATCGGCGGGATTTATGGCCATTCTGCAGGTTCTGCTGACAGGCAAGATGCCGGGCTTCGATCCGCCGCAGTTGGTGTGGTGGTCGGCGGCGATGGCGATGACCGCGCTTGCGGCCAGCGGAATCGTTGCAGGGGTATATCCGGCTAGTGTCGCGGCGGGGCTGGAGCCGGTAGAAGCGTTGCGGCGCGAATAGCCAACGGTAGTCAGGACCAAAGGTATGCTAAAAGACATTTTCGGCCAGGCGTGGGAAGCGATGGTGCACAACCGGCGGCGCACGACGATCACAATCGTGGGCATGGCGTGGGGCATTGCCACCGTAGTGCTGCTGCTGGCTTATGGAGCGGGATTCAGCCGGGCGATCGAGGCCATCTTTGCGCAGTGGGGCACGCACCTGATCGGAGTCTTTCCCGGCCGCACCAGCGAACAGGCGGGCGGAGACAAAGCCGGAGTGAAAGTCCAGTTCACGCAGGACGATGTCGACGCGGTCTGGAACGGAGTACCGAGCCTAATCCACATCACGCCCATGGTCAGTAAGGATGTACCGGTACAGGATGATCTGCACACCTATACCTGGTCGGTAACGGGAGTGCTGCCGGATGCGCAGGAGATTCTGCATCTTCCGACCTCGGAGGGCCGCTTCTTCAATGGACAGGAAGAGGAGCAGCGGGCGCACGTAGCGGTGATCGGATCCGAATCGAAGACAAAGCTGTTTTCAGGCCAGTGGCCAATCGGGCAGTCGATCCGATTGAACGGCATCCGGTTCACGGTGATTGGGGTGATGGAAGCCAAGATGCAGGAGGGGGATAGCGATAACAATCGCCAGATTTACATCCCTTTCAGCACGATGAGCGACATTAAAAGCACGAAGTACCTCGACGGAATCTGGATGAATTATTCGGGGAACTTTGAGGAAGTGGAGCGGCACCTGCGGGAGACGCTCGCCACCGCGCACCACTTCAAGCCCTCGGATCACAATGCCATCTTCGTGGCCAATCTGATGGAGCAGTTGAGCCAATTCCGGATACTCTCGATCGCGCTGCAGGTGCTGCTGGCGCTTGTGGGTGCGCTGACGCTGGGCATCGCCGGTATAGGTCTCATGAACATCATGCTGGTGGCAGTACAGCAGCGGACGCGCGAGATCGGCATTGAGAAAGCGCTGGGTGCGCAGAGATTTCACATCCTCATGCAGTTCCTGGCCGAGGCGTTTGTGATAACCGGGACCGGCGGCATCCTGGGCATCGTGCTTGCTGAGCTGGTTTCGGTGATAGTGGGCCGCATCACGTTCTACAGTGCGATTGCGGCAAACGCAACGAACGCGGATATCTATCTGCGGATATCGCCGGCCGCGGTTTTAGTCGCTACAGGCATTCTGGTAGTGACAGGGCTGGTCAGCGGCATGATCCCAGCGATTCGTGCGGCAAATCTCGATCCCATCGAGGCGCTACGCTACGAGTAGCGGGGAAGACGGGGCGGAGCGTGCTCCGGCCGGACAGGGTGGTAAGTCGAAAATCATCCTGTTACACAGGGGACAGAGCGTCTACAACAGGAATTCCGGCTGGAGGGGTGAAGTGGAACTCCGAGTCCGGTATGGCGGGGTTTGTCTGCTCGTTCGAAAAGTAGAAGACCGTTTGCGCGCCATCGGCCTCGTCGATCTCCAGACTTTTGATCGAGCCATCTTCCGTTGCAGTAATCGAGATCTTGCTGATGCGCTTTTGCTGTCCTTTGGGCACGCCGGTCAGAATGAGATCCCGGGTTTGAACCGATCCTTGCATCTCGATCCGCGACACCAGGCTCAGGCCCTCAAGCTCCGACTCAATCTTCGTGTGGCCCAGCAGGAAGCGCAGCGGTGAGCGCAGGTCGTCGAGCTCACTGGCCTTGATGCGCTGCACCTGCGGAACTCCAGGCGTGTAGAACCAGGCGTATTTGCCGTCGAGGACGAAGACCTTTCCCTGAGTGCTCGTGTAGTTCCAGCGCATGCGTCCGGGCTTACGCAGCAGCATGGTGCCGGATTCGCTGCGGTGCATTCCAAGACCGCTATATTGCTCGGTAAAGTCGGACTTAAGCGATTGCAGCCGGTTGTAATGGCTGTCGATGCGTTTTGCGAGCTCAATAGCTGTCGGCGCGGGTGGGTCCGCTGCATGCGCGGAGAAATTGGCGCAAACGCAGAAAAGCAACAGCGACACTGCAGCGACCAGGCGTCGCGATGCGCTGTTGCTTTGCCGGAAACCTGAGTTGGCTCTTACTGCAGTGACTGGGTGCAGTTTGTGCCGCCTTGCGGATCGTATTTGATCTGGCCCTGGTTATCCATGCAATAGCCGCGATTGCCGGTCTTGCCGACCGCGAGCGGCACGGCGGTGACCTGGAAACCGGTGATCTGGTCGGTGTTGCCCACGGTGACCTTGCTGCAGTTGGTGATGGCGAACTGATAGCCGTCTTTCACGCCATTCTGCAAGGTTCCGGAGAGCAACTGTGCACCTTGCGGAGTCGGATTACCCTGTTTGGGATCGCCACCGAGTTGGTCGAGGGTGCAGGCGAATCCATTGGCAGGGTAGTCGTTCTGGAAAGAAATCTGGTCCTTGTAAATGACCTGCATCGAATTGATCGCTGATTTTTCATTGACCGACATCTTCATTTTGTTGAAGTTGGGGATAGCCAGCAGCATCAGGATCAGCATGATGCTGATGACGATCAGCAACTCCATCAGCGTAAAGCCGTTGGGGCGTTGGCGGCGGTTCTTAACTCGTGGTGTGTTCATGAATGTCCAAAGCCTCAGGGTAAAGCTGATTCCTCATTGCCGAAGCCTGAAATGCGTCGGCTGAACCTGTCACACAAATGCTAACGCTCGCCGGGTCATAAAGGAAAGCCCTCTATCGTGCCGGCGGATCTGGAGCGTACATTGTGGAACCATCCACAATGGTTGACGCTCCAGTACGTGCGAACGCTTGCGCAATGTCGCAACAACTTCTCGCTGGGGGAGAAAATCAGCAAACGAGGCGCGAGCGATTGAGCTTGATGCCATCGAGGCGTCCGAGAAGCGTGACAGCGATGCGGTCGGAAATGAAAAGCTTCTGTGCCATGAATTGAACCTGATCGGCAGTGACCGCGTCGAGCCGATCGAGGACCTCCTCCACGCTGAAGAAATGGTTGAAGTACATCTCCTGGCGGGCGAGGTTAGACATGCGCGAGCCGGAGCTTTCGAGTCCGAGCAGAATATTGCCCTTGACCTGCTCCTTGGCGCGGGTAAGCTCCTCATCGGAGAGCAACGCTTCCTTCATATTGCGAAACTCGGCCATGACCAGATCGATCATTTGCAGCGCCTTATCCGCGGAGGTGCCGGCGAAGACGCAGAGAGCACCGGTGTCGCTGTACGGACTGAGGTCGGAATAGATGGAGTAGGCCATGCCGCGCTCTTCACGGATGGTCTGGAAGAGGCGCGAACTCATCCCGCCGCCGAGCACGGTGTTAAGGATGAGAGTGGCATAACGGTTTTCGTCGGTGATGCGCGGCGACGGCACGCCGAGACAGATCTGGACCTGTTCAAGAGAACGCTTGTTACGCAGGATGATGGGTGCGCTCACCTGCGCCGCGCCGAAGTTCATCTCCGTGGTTCCGGAGGGCAGGGGGTGGAACTTCTCGGCAACGGCGGCTACGAACTCATCGTGCTCGAGATTGCCGGCGGCTGAGAAGACCATGTTTCCAGAGCGGAAGCGATCTGTGTGATAGCCAAAGAGCGTGTCCTGCTGAAAGCCCGAGACGGTCTTGGTGGTGCCGAGGATCGGCTTGCCGAGCGGCTGGTCTTTCCAGAAATTCTGGGTAAAGATCTCGTGCACCAGTACGTCGGGATTGTCTTCATCGATCTTGATCTCTTCAAGGATCACGCTGCGCTCACGCTCGACATCGATGTTGGCGAAGACCGGGTTCAGGACGAGGTCGGAAAGCACGTCCAGCGCGATAGGAACGTGATTCGAGAGCGCCTTGACGCTGAAGCAGATGGTCTCTTTACCGGTGAATGCATCGAGATTTCCGCCGATGGCGTCCATTTCACGGGCAATGTGCTGAGCTGAGCGCGAGCGGGTGCCCTTGAAGAGCATGTGCTCGACGAAGTGCGAAATGCCGTTGATCTCAGCCGCTTCATAGCGGGAGCCGGATTTGACCCACACGCCCATGGCCACGGAGCGCAGGTGTTCCATGCGCTCGGTAAGGACGATGAGGCCGTTGGGAAGCACAGTGCGGCGCAGGCTGCGCTGGGTCGAGGTGTCGGTCGGGTTAAGGGAAGAAATCGGCATGCGTATCTTTGATTGTAATCGTTCCGGTGGATCAAAACCCTTCAATAGGCAGGTTGTTGAGGCAAGCCACGGGGCGAGCGGGAAAAGCTCGGGCAACGCGGAAAGTTACTCCACTGGTATTCTGAAGAGAGCGCGCGATGCGCCGGTGGCCTGCCATGACGACTGTTCACAAACAATCCGACGCTCCAACGGAGATGCTGGTCCATGCAGAGAGGCCAGTTTCCGTGGGAACGCTCGTTTCGGTGGACGAGATTGTTCCCGCGGGCATTGTTTCTGCGACAGCGAAACGAGCATTGTTCGGACTCGACCGGGCTGCTTTGATAGCGGTTTTTGCGGAACTGGGCGAAAAATCGTATCGCGGGCGGCAGTTGGCGGACGCTCTCTACAAACAGCGGGTTGCGAATCTGGACCAGGTAACGACGCTGCCCCAAGCGCTCAGGGACAAACTGGCTGCGGCGGGCTGGGAAGTTGACAGGCCGCGCATTGCGCAGACTTTCAGGAGCGTCGATGGGACGGAGCGCTATCTGATCGAGACGGGCGCTCAGACGGTCGAAACGGTCTGGATGCCTGAGGGCGATGGCGGCGCTGAATTCAGCGACGAAGATGGCGAAAACGGCTCGCGCGGCTGGAAGCGGGCGACGATCTGTGTTTCGAGCCAGATCGGGTGTGCGGTCAACTGCCAGTTTTGCCTGACGGCGAAGCTGGGGCTACAGCGAAATCTGACGGCGGGCGAGATCGCCGGACAGGTGGTCGCAGTGCTCGATCGCCACGCAGTAGAACTTAACAGGAACCGCGTGAACCTGGTGTTTATGGGGATGGGCGAGCCGTTCCTGAACTACGACAACTTCATGACGGCGGCACGCATTCTGATGGATGAGGTTGGCATTGCTGCGCCGAGGATGACCGTTTCGACCTCGGGGATTGTGCCGGGGATTTTACGGTACGCGCGGGAGCCGGTGCGGCCCAAGCTCGCGATCAGCCTCAACGCGCCGAACGACGATGTGCGCGAGGCTATCATGCCCGTAAACCGCAAGTGGAACATCGCCGCAGTGCTCGATGCTGTGCGCACGATTCCGTTCCGTGGACGCGAGAAGGTAACGTTTGAGTACGTGATGCTGGGTGGCGTAACGGATCAGCCGGAGCATGCTGCCGACGTGATCAAGCTGTTGCGCAGGGCGAATCTGCCGGCGATGGTTAACCTGATTGCGTGGAATCCCGGTCTGGATATTCCTTATGAGAGTCCGACGGCGGAGTCGGTTCTGGCTTTTCAGAAGCAACTGATGGCCGCCGGCATACAGACGTATGTCCGGAGGCCGAGAGGGCGTGATATCTATGCCGCATGCGGCCAGTTGAAGCGGACAACGGAAAGCGCGTCACCAGCCGCGTAGACTGAACTACTTATCTGCAGGAATCGGAAGCGGTTTTACGCTGCCGCAATCGTCGCTTTTGAAAACCGACGTTGATTCGCTGGTCCACTCGATCGGCGTATTTCCCTGTCGTCCCTGAATGCTGCCGGTGAAATGTACGCTGCCCTTGGCGTGCTCGGGATCGTCCCACGACGATTGCACAGTGCCTTTGCCATTCATGAGGCCTGTGCAAACCATTTCAGCGGTCATGCCGTGATCGGTCTTGTTGACGTTGGTGAAGGTGCAGTCGCCATGGCGCGTTTGCGGAACGGGCGCGCCATATTTGTCGATAATTTCTTGAGTCAGGCAAACCTGGGTGGTGCGCGGGCCGCCGCCAAAAGGCGAATTGGCTCCGCCGGGAGGCGTCACGCCTGCGGGGAAGGGAGACTGCTGCCATGTCATGGTGGTAGTCATCTCCCACAGGCCGGGTTTACGGCCCTGGGCCCAGGCCACGATGACGCCGGCCAAAAGCAACGTACATACGGCGATCCAAGCGCGAGTGTGGCGCATGCTTCTCCTCATGAAACCAAGAATCCAGTGCGCCACCAATGTACGGGATTATGGCAGCGACTGGAAGCGGATTTTGGCCCGGAATCAGGCGCCGGCGAAATTTTTAATCGAAGCGAGCCGGGCCAGCTCGAGAAGCGCTCCAGCTACCTTATCGCCGGCATGGCGGAGAACTACGCCTTCGCTGAGAAAATTGCCGACGATGCATTTGACGCCCAGGCTCTCAACGCGGTCGACGTCAGGTACGATGGGGGCCGCACCTTCGGCTGCGTAACGGAGAAGCATCTCCGGCGAAACGGGTGAGGAATTGAGAATGGCGTAGTCGAAGACGGGAGCGCCGGTATGCTCGTAGATGCGCTCGATGTGCTGCGAGGCAGTGAGACCGAGGCTTTCGTTAGCCTGCGTCATCAAGTTGCAGATGAAGACACGCAGGCCACATGCCCGAGCGAGCGCTTGGGGAATTCCTTGCACCAATAAATTTGTGATCAAAGAGGTATAGAGCGAACCCGGGCCAACGGTGATGACATCGGCCCGCTCGATGGCCTCAAGCGATTCGGGGAGCGGTGGCGCGTCGGGCGGCTCAAGCGTCAATTCCACAATGCGCTGCTTGGTGGCGCTGATGTTGGTTTCGCCGCGGACGAAAGAGCCGTCGTCCATTTCCGCGACGAGTGTAGCGTTTGCGGTGGTAACGGGATAGATGCGGCCGCGCGTGGCGAGAATCTTCGAGGCCAGTTGAATGGCCTGGCCGAAGTCGCCGGTAATTTCGGTTAACGCGGCGACGAAGAGATTGCCGAAGTTGTGGCCCTCGATATCTCCACCGGATTTAAAGCGATGACGGAAGAGCTGAGAGATGAGATCTTCTTCTTCGCTGAGGGCGACCATGCAGTTGCGCAGATCCCCTGGAGGAAGCATGTTGAAGCCTTTGCGCAAACGACCGGAAGAGCCTCCATCGTCGGTGACGGTAACCAGGGCCGCGAGGTCCGAGATCAGGCCGCGTTCGCCCGTCTGGCCTGGAACGGCAACGTGACGGCGAAGGCCACGGAGGAGCGTGGAGAGACCGGTTCCTCCGCCGATGGCCACAACCCGCAGGGCGGAGGGTGGCGCGTTGCTGGCGGAGGTGCTCAAATCGAGTTCCTTGACGGCGAGTCGCATGGACTTGCCGCGCCGGGCCAATCAACCAGCCTCACGGCGCAACATGCGCTGTATCGAGTTTACGGGTTCTCGGGGTAGAGCAGTTCCGTAAAGCGAGGATCGTCCTGCATGTTCTGGAAATCGCTATCGGTGCGTGCCTGCAGCCGGTTGCGCGGATTTGTCTCGATGGCGCGCGAGAGATGGTCGAGACATTCCTCAATCTGGCCGGTGATGGCATCGAGCACGGCCAGGCCATAGTGAGCGTAGTCCGCCACGGGGTTTTTACCCAGGATCTCCGCAAATTGTTCGCGCGCCTCTTCGTAATAGTCGGTATTCAAAAGCGAGACGGCGTAGTCGTACTGCTCTTCGACCGTGACGAACACAAGTGAGGTCTTGGTGAGCTCGCGATGACAGGCGCTGACATAAATGCGGCAACGTTCGGCGAGGGGTGGTGGCGCGGTTCCGAGCAGTTTCTCAAAGGCGATGAGAGCCTTGTCAAACTTGGCTTGCTGGATCAGTTGAAGCGCGGCCTGATAGTGCTGGAGGGATTCCGAATCGACATGGTTCCCGGTCCCGCTGGGGCGTATGGTGGGCGGAATTGACTTCTTGCGGGTGGACAAGGTGGTTCTGGCCTCAGAGATCGTCTTTCAATCGCGGGACGAGAGATCCGCAAATTGCAATCTGCGCAGTTTCAACGCCTCGACCGCTCAAGCGATTGTATCTTCAGCCCCTCTTTATACGCACAAGGCCGCGCGGCGTCAATGGGTGGGGGTGCATCGCGGTGCGGCCGGGGCTGCTTAAGCGCCTGGGGAGTTACGGTAGACGGCCGGGTTCAAGGACGGATCGTTGTACATCTTGAACTGGCGGTAGAGTCTGAAACGACGCGTACCTGCGAGGGATTCCTCCCATAGGCGGACGAGGCAGGCGGCGAGATCGTCGCGCTGAACTCCAAGGATGGCGAGGCGCTCCTGATTGCGCTCGAAGTGGCCCTCAGGTGCATTGGGCCGCTCCATTTCTTCGCGTGTGTGGTACAGCTTGAGTGCGAGAATGGAGAGCCGGTCGATCATGAGGCCGGGCGACTCGGAGTGCAATGGCGAGGCTTCGTTGGGCATGCCGATCGCCGCGAGCTTTTCGAGAAGAAGTTGATCGATCTGTTCAGAGAGATCATTGCGCCGTTGATTGGTGGAGTCGATACGGCGTTTGACGCGGGCAAGATCGGAGTCGGTGGCTCCGGGGGTGCGGGCCTCGTCTTCGGTGTGCCACAGCTCAAAATTGGACAGGTGCTGGCGGGAAACGAGCGCAAGCCACGGATCCTGCGCCAGTTGCCAGATTTCCAGGGCTTCGCGATGCCAGGCCGCAATAAGCTGGTCATGCAGGATCGGAATTTCGCTGAGATTCAACATATCGCGTGTAGACCAGGACGGCGCAAGGCCACCTGAGAGAGTGTATCGAATGCAGCGGAGGCCGGGCTGATGGTCCGAACGATCCAGCGCCGAGGGTGGCGCGGCCGATATGGTAGAACTATCGTCACTTGCACGCGCAGGCAAAAATAGTATGGCAGCGGTCCTGCACCGGGCGGGACTATGTGGTTGAGGATGGGAGAGAGGCATGGCTGAAGACAGCGAGCGGTTTCTTTGCATCTCGACGTATGAGAAGGGGCAGGATTTTCTGTGTGAGCTGCATGCGCAGGGGATCAAGACAACTCTGTTGACGGTGGAAAAGCTGCGGCATGCCGCGTGGCCGTCGGAGTGTCTTGAGGACCTCGCGACGATGCCGGGCAATCTCACTGAGGAACAGGTGCTGAACACCGTAACCTGGATGTCGCGCGGACGAAAGTTTGACCGGCTTGTTGCACTGGACGAGTTTGACATGGAAGTGACGGCGCAGCTTCGCGAACACATGCGTATTCCAGGGATCGGCACCACGGCCATTGCCTACTACCGTGACAAGCTGGCAATGAGGACGCGGGCGCGCGATGCCGGGTTTCTTGTGCCGGAGTTTGTGCGGGTGCTGAACTACGACGAGCTACGGGAGTACATGGAGCGGGTCTCGCCGCCGTGGCTGCTGAAGCCGCGCTCTGAGGCCTCGGCGCTTGGCATCAAGAAGATTCAGGAGCCGGAGCAGCTATGGCGGACTCTGGAGGAACTGGGTGACCGGCAAAGCTATTTCCTGATGGAGCAGTTTGTGCCCGGAGATATCTTTCACGTGGACTCGATCATCAAGGACGGCAAGGTGGTCTTTTCTGCCGTGCACAAGTACGGCAAGCCGCCGATGCAGGTGATGCACGAGGGTGGCGTCTTCACGACACGAACCGTGGACCGGAATTCGGAAGATTGCAAACAGCTTACGGAGCTGAATGCCAAGCTTGCTCCGGGGTTGGGTTTAAAGCGCGGCGTGACCCATGGAGAGTACATCAAGGCGCATGCGGACGGACAATTCTACTTCCTTGAGATCGCAGCTCGGGTTGGTGGTGCTTTCATCTCTGACTTGGTAGAGCATGCGACGGGAGTGAATTTGTGGCGGGAGTGGGCGAAGATTGAAGTTGCCGATCTGCGTGGAGTGGAGTACGCCGCTCCGCAGGCCCGGGAGGAGTACGCAGGCAGCGTGTTGTGCCTGGCGCGCGAAGAAGAGCCGGACACCTCGATGTTTCAAGCGCCGGAGATTGTGCACCGGATGAAGAAGCATCATCATGCGGGGTTGATAATGCGCTCGCAGGACCCGGCCCGCGTGGCCTCGTTGCTCGACGAGTACAGCGGGGCATTCGTGGAGAAGTACCTGGCCACAATGCCGGCTCCTGATAAGCCGACGGCCTGAAGCAGGCTGCGCCTGATTGCAAGAGAGGACAAGGGAAGTATGGAAAAGCGATGGCAGTATCCGCACCGGAGATGGAATCCACTGCGGCGCTCATGGGTGATGGTTTCGCCGCACAGGACGCAACGGCCCTGGCAGGGCGAGGTAAGCAAGACGGCTGCGGCGGCCGGAGTGACCTATGACCCCGAGTGTTATCTGTGTCCGGGAAATCGACGAGCCGGGAAGAAGAGAATCCCAGGTACGAAGGCGTGTTCACGTTTGTAAACGATTACGCGGCGGTGTTGCCGAATCCGCCGGCCCATCTGGATGAGGCTGCGTCGCCGCTGCTGGCATCGGAGCCGGTCGAAGGCATCTGCAAGGTGCTGTGTTTCCATCCCGACCACAGCTTGACTCTGGCGAAGATGGAGCGGGCGGATATCCGGCGGGTGATCGACGCGTGGTCTGCAGAGAACACAGGAGATCGCGGCGCGGGAGTGGATCAAGAGCGTTCAGGTATTTGAGAATCGCGGGGCGATGATGGGGGCGAGCAATCCTCATCCGCATTGCCAGATATGGGCGACGAGTGTGTTGCCGGATGAGGCTGCGATTGAACTCGATGCGCAGAAGGAGTATCTGGCGGGGAAGGGAAGCTGCCTGCTTTGCGACTACCTGACGGCGGAGCGCGGTGCGGACGACCGGATAATCTTGGAGAACGACCATTTTATTGTGGTTGTGCCCTGGTGGGCGGTGTGGCCTTTTGAAACGATGGTGCTGCCGAAGCGGCATGTTGGCGGATTTCCAGAAATGTCAGCCGACGAGCGGGATGGGTTAGCCGACGCGCTCAAGCGCATCACGAGCAGGTATGACAAGCTCTTCGATGTGAGCTTTCCCTACACGATGGGCTTCCATCAGTCACCGGTGAATGATGGCGAGCATCCCGAGTGGCATTTTCACGCGCACTTCTATCCGCCGCTGCTCAGATCGGCGACGGTGCGGAAGTTCATGGTGGGATTTGAGATGCTGGGGATGCCCCAGCGGGATATTACACCGGAACAGGCGGCGGAGAGACTGCGCGGACTCAGCGACTGAGCGTCGATACCCGGACCGTATTTCTGCAGGCAAAGGTGCGCTGGACTCTGGGGATTGCCGCTTCAATCGAGGCGATTGGCGGCAATCTTAACCATTGGCAGCAGATTTTGAAGGGATGGCAGACTGCGGAGTGGTGAGCTCGCTGGGAATCGAACCCAGGACCCACGCATTAAAAGTGCGTTGCTCTACCAACTGAGCTACGAGCTCCTGAAGACCTGCCTTCATTAAGGTAGCACAGGGACGCCTAATGGTCGGCTGGAGCCAGTTGCGAGGGTCCGGGTACGACCGAAGCCGGAGCAGGCAAGCTCCAGATTTTCAACTGTATACGCTCCGACAGGCAAGCATACTGACTATCTCTTTTGCCGCCGTTGAGATGGTAATTTACTGCGCGAAAAACATTGCGCATTTCGAGTCGCAACGCGCCGGATGCGATCTCCGCTTTCTTCTTTCAGCTATCCAGTCCGGTTGAAAATCACGCCCACAGAGGGAGCGACATTTAAATGAATAAAATCAATAATACATGTTGCATTTATTAAATAAGTCAATAATAATGGCCTTGCTGGTTGAGGTTTGATGGTGAAGGCAGACGGCAAGGCATTGGAATGGCAGGAACTCTTGCGTATGGCGCAGGACGGTTCGATGGTGGTGGAGCGTGTACGTCTCCCTGAAAAGCAGATTTCCATTGAGGGAGCTTTCCTGCTACCCGAGTTGGCCCGATTGAGCTCCGAGGATCAGGTCTTTGTGACGGCGTTTGTTCAGGCGCACGGCTCTATCAAAGAAATGGAGCAGGCCTTTGGCGTGAGCTACCCCACGATCAAGGGCCGGTTGAATCGAATTGCCGCACAGCTTGAATTCGTGGAGACGAATCCGCAGCCATCGGGTGTTGAAGTGCGCACGGAGGTATTGGAGCGGCTGAACCGTGGCGAGATAACGGCCGCCGAAGCGATCGAGGCCTTGGAGGGATTGCGATGACTCCCAATCTGGCGATTGTTCATATACACAATCCGTTTTGGCCGGGGTTTCGGCTGTGGGTTCCACTGTTTCTGCTATGGATACCGCTGGTGATCCTGTCTCCACTGATCTTTTTGGTGCTGCTGGGATGCTGTCTGGCGGCACAGATCAGCGTATGGAAGGCGATCTCGGTCTTCTGGGGCGTGATTTGCAGCCTGCCTGGAACTGGTGTTTCGGTGAACACGGAAGGAAACCGCGTTTTCGTACAGATTTACTAGGAGGGCGAGATGAAACCGCAGCGATTTCGCGTGCTGGTGCTGCTGGCTGGAGGTCTGATCAGTGTGCAGGAAGCTGAGGAAGCCCTCTATCCTGAACGGTTTTATGGACTGGCAAAGCGACTGAGGACGGTATTGCTCTGGAGCGGAATTTGCGCCGTGGCTCTGTTGCTGGTAGCAGGGGTAGCAGCCGAGAGAAATGATTGGAATCCCTGGGTGCGGTTGAATTTTGGCTTTCTGACGTGGAATGGACCCACGGTGGCGCGGCATGTCCATGCCATTTTATGGGCTTTATTCGGAGGATTGTGATGAGCGAAAGCAGGCGGCAGGTATTACAGATGTTAGCCGACCACAAGATTACCGCTGAGGAAGCTGAGCGGCTACTCAGCGCGCTTGAGCCCAATGGCGGCCAGCGCGGGAATGGTGTATCTGGCGCGGGGGAGACGTCTGAGCGTGACGCTGAACCGGCTAAGCCCCGTCCCAAATATTTGAGGGTTCTGGTCGAATCCGACGAGGGGGCGACTGGCAAAGCTGGTCCGACTTCCGTGAATATTCGTGTGCCGATGCGGCTGTTGCGCGCCGGAGTGCGCCTGGCGAGCCTGATTCCTGCCCAGGCGCATGAGCATCTGGATCAGGCGCTGAGCAAGCAGGGAATTCCGCTGACTCTGTCTCAGATCAAACCTGAGAATCTCGAAGAACTGATCGACAGTCTCGACGATCTGACTGTGGACGTGGCCGGGAAAGAGAGCAGCTCAAACGTCAACGTGAAGGTACGGGTATTCAGTGAGTAGCGGAACGCTGGGTTCTCACTAGTTTTTCCGTACAACTTTTTGCATTGGGACTACCTGAACCGTCACGTCACGAACTTCGGCGAGGAACCGGTTGAGCACGGAGCCTCGCAGTAGAATGTCCCATCGGGAGCGGGCAGACTGCCCGAAGACAACGTGAGAGATGTTCTCCTGCTGCGCGTAACGGATGAGCGCGTCGGCGATATTTTTGTCGTGCAGATTGACGTTCTGCGCGCCCAGGTCTCGAGCCAGACGCTGGAACTCCTGAAGACGCTGGAAGGCTTCGGGGTCGCCGTGGCCTTTGTCTTCATCGGGACGAGCCACGTAGACGGCGTACCAGTTGGAAGCCAGGCGCCCGGCGATTCTGGTTCCCACTCGAATCAGCCGTTCGGTGCCAGGGCGAGCTGAAATGCAGACCATGACCTTTTCCGGCATTGGAGCTTGCTCGAGGCCCTGGATGCGCCGATATTGAGCCGCCTGGCTGCCGACAGTCTCGGCAGTCGTGCGCAGGGCCAGTTCGCGGAGCATGTTGAGGTTGCCCTTGCGGAAGAAATTGGCCAGCGACTGTTCGATCTTCTCCGGGGTATAGATCTTTCCCTGCTTGAGACGAGTCCGCAACTCGTCGACGGTGACATCGACGTTCACCACTTCGTCGGCGCGCTTGAGCACACTGTCCGGAACCGTTTCGCGGACGGTGGTGTTGGCGGAACGGCCGACAGCATCGTTGAGTGTTTCGAGATGCTGGATGTTCACGGCCGTCATCACGTTTATGCCGGCGTCGAGCAATTCGAGCACGTCCTCGTAACGTTTGCGGTTCTTGCTGCCCGGAACGTTGGTGTGCGCCAATTCATCGACAATGACGGTGTGGGGATGGCGGGCGAGGATAGCTTCTACGTCCATCTCCTGAAGCTTGACCGTGCGATAGCCGATAACCCGTTGGGGAATGATCTCCAGGTCACCGATCTGTGATTCGGTTTCTTTTCGACCGTGGGATTCGATTAATCCAATCACGATATCGACGCCCTGTTCTCTAAGCATGTGGGCGTCGTTGAGCATGTGATACGTCTTGCCGACGCCGGGGGCGGCGCCGATATAGATGCGCAGGCGCGCCAACTCCTGCTGGCGCTCCATCTGAAGCTCGGTAGGTTCGTCGCTCACGCTTAGCCCACCTCGACCGGATGACGGGTCGCTTCAATCGTGGCGACCGGCAGTGTGAAATGGAAAGTGGCTCCATGACCGAGCCGGCTCTCGACAGAGATCTGACCACCGAGCGACTCGACCAGCCTCCGCGCAAGAGCCAACCCCAAGCCAGTGCCGCCATCGGAGAAGGAGCTGAAGCGGTCGAAAATGTGACTGAGCCGGTCTGCGGTTATCCCGGGACCACTATCGCGCACTGTGAATTGAATGAACCCTTTATGCTCTTCTGCTTCAAGAATTACTTCACTTCCGCCGGGAGAGAAGCGGAGCGCGTTGCCGACTAGATTATCGAGAATGGTGCGTACCGCCCGCCGATCAGCCTGGATGTGCGAGAGATCGGCGAAGGCACGAATCTCAACGCGAACATTATGAGCCTGGGCCGCGTCCGTGGCGCGATTGCGCGCCTCCACAAGCTCCGCGTAAGGGAGCAGCTTTTCGATCTCAGGCTCCCGCTTGCCTGAGTCCAGCTCGGCCACTTCGATCAGTTCACTCATCAGGTCGTCCAGTTTTTGCGCCTCACCACTTGCGGCGGAAACAAGTTCAGATTGAAGAGGGCGGAGTTCACCGGCGAAGCCCATACCGAGCGAGTAAAGGCCGCGACGGAGTTGCAGTAGCGGATCGCGAAGCCGGGCCGAGGCAACCGCGATGAACTGGGTCTTAAAGCGGTCGGTTTCCTGCAATGAGGTCACATCTTCCAATGTGGTGACGGCCCCGAGCAGGCGCCCTTCGGAATCGCGCATGGGCATGGTGCGCAGCCGGTAATTGTGTTCGCGCTCGCCGATGCGCATAGGCAGTGTAGCGGCATCACCCTCGGCGGCAACGGCGCGCTGCATGGAGACTGCATTGCGAATGGCTTCGAGAATCTTCTCGCCCCCCGGCGTATTGGCCAGCACCATGCGGTCAGTGGCGGCCGAGCCGAGAACTTCAGCGGCGGACTGATTGATCTTAAGCACGTAACCTTTGCTATCGGTCACGATGATGGGTTCGAAGATCGATTGGAGAACGGCGTCGGCGAGTTGGAACTCCATCTGTCGACGGCCTGCCTCTGTCTCGCGCAACTCCCGGAGACGGACGGCAAAGCGGTCGATTTCGCTGGCGATTTCTGGCCAAAACTGTCATTGCTGCGAACGGCAGATCCCCATTCCGTGCGATGTGTCAGGTCACCGGAGGCGATACGGCGGATGTCGCGGCCGAGTTGCTGAATGGGGCGCAGCACATAGATCAGGGTCAGGGTAGCAACGAGGATCGCGGAGCCGGAAAGAAGCCAGAGAATGACGGGCGCGTGACCGCCAGCTTCTCCGCTCGGTACCAGAACGCGATGCACCCAGATGGCCAGGGTGAGCGATAAGGCGACGAGCAGCGTAAAACCGACGGTAAGGCGCTGGGTCAGGTTCAACATAGTCGGGCTCCCGACGGCCTGAGTTGAGGGGCCAAGTGAGAGGATATCCATACTATTCTGGCGGAAAGGACGGCATGACGCAAAGTTCCGCGGAAGAGGCTGTCAAAAAGCGATCAGGGAATCTGGCAAACAGCCAGGCGCGAGTTGTGCCATTTGCAGGCGAGCCCACCTGGAGCCGGGTAGTAAACCAGCGCCCAATCCACGCCAAATTGGCCCTTGAGGCGTTCAAAGTCGGCCAACTGGAAGTGTTTCCAACCTCGCGTGGCAAGCTGTTGTTGTTGCCAGGTGACTGCCAGGCGCGGTACCTGGGTTGCGACTGCAGCGTCCTTGAAGGCATCGGAGAGTTCGCTGCGTTCCGCGAGCGCGCGGAAGCTGTGAAAATTCTCGTCGGGAGCGGACATATAGTCCGGATCAAGCGTGAAGTAGGCATCGGTAGGAGTATTCCTGCGAATCCAGGAGAACGCCTGTAGCCAGGGATTGCTAGAGACGGTTCCGGGCAATTCCAGGTGCGATGAACTGGCAAAGAGATCGCGCTGGACGAGGAACATGCCGCCGTTGGCGACTAAGAGAAAAACCACCCAGCGCCAGACGGAATTCTTGAGCAGAAACTTACCCAGGTAGGCGCCTCCGATAAGGCACAAAAACAAGTAGATGAGGTGTAGAAACCGCATAGGCTGCATGGGGGTAAGGCGTAGAAGGCAGGGATCTCAAGACCGCGAGAGCTGCGAGAAACTGAAAGCAGCCGTAAAGACAATACGGCGAGCGAGAAACGAGCCAGCGCGAGCTCTTTTTGGTCGTCGCGCAATGCGCCAAAGCATCCAGAAAATAAACAGCGGAGCGATGGCTCCGAGCCACTCATACCACTCCCACCGCGAAAGAAAGTAATAGGATCGGGTGTTCAGCGTCTGACGCCACTCAGGAGATGGAGGTTCAGAATATCCAGCCGAGTGGAATGAGGGATGCAGAGATGGTTGAAAGCTTCGTCCAGCTTCAGGTACGCCCTCAGGCCCGTAAGGAATAGAAAAAAAACAGAATGAAAGTCCTAGAATGCCCATGAGCGGATGCATAACGATGGCTAGAACGATCAAGGGCACCGACTGCCACCGTTTGCCGGCGAGAATGCGCGAGACGGCAAACAGGATAAACATGGTGGAGAAGGCGCGAGGATGCAGGTACTGGTCCACCAGGTAGAGTGCGGTACCCGCTGCAGGAAGGGTAAACATCGCCGACACGAGTGCTACGGCTCCCCATTGCGCGCTGCGTTCCGGGAAGAGCCGAGCTGCGATACTGCGGCAGGCCAGGAGGATGAGAAAGAGTGAAAGAAATTGCCAGAGGAGTTCGGACCACGCAATAGACAGATGGGTGGTGTCGGCAAATTTAGCCATCCAGGTGTCAAACACAGTAGCTTGCAACTGCAAACGAAAGAAATCTGAATCGTGAGGGAATAGCTGAGGGTGAATATCGGTCTTGATCGCGCTCAGGTACACGCCGTCGTCTTCTGCTCCCGGATGGTACCCCATGGCTAAAAAGCCGAGAATGGTAAGCATCAGGGTTGGCAGCAGCACGCCAAGAAATCCGTTTCGCCTCAAACTGTTCCGCTCCCTGTGTCCCGCGTGCCCATGCTTTTAAAAGCGATAACACAATCCTACAATCCGGAAGATGCATCTCGACTCGACCAGCGAGGCCGGAAAGCGTTGTTCGCTCTCGTCGTTCCTACGCTCTGCGAAGCCGGAAATATTGGCAGGTTGCTCGATGAGGTCCGTTGTGCGTTAGATCCCTTGGGGGTGCTCTACGAGATTATTGTCGTGGACGACGACAGTCGCGACGGCACCGGCGAGTTGGTGAAACAGATAGCTGCCACCGATCCGCGGGTGCGGTTGCTGGTACGCAAGGGCAAGCGAGGGCTGTCGGGCGCAATCCTGTACGGCTGGCAGAATACCGAAGCGGACGTGCTTGGCGTGATGGACGCGGATCTTCAGCATCCGCCAGCCTTGCTGCCGCATTTGCTGCACGCGATTCTGGAGAACAAGGACATGGCGATCGGTAGCCGCTATACGACTGGCGGCGGGCTCGGCGAGTGGAATTGCTTCCGGAAATTGGCGTCTTCGCTGGCGGTCTGGACGACCTGGCCTTTGCAATGTTCCGCGATCCGGATGAAAGATCCGCTGTCGGGATTCTTCCTCATACGGCGGAGCTGTCTCAATGGGCTCGTTTTTCAACAGCAGGGATTCAAACTTCTGCTGGAGATTCTTGTGCGAGGCCGGATCGGCTCAGTCCAGGAGATACCGCTTGCTTTTGGCAAACGAGCGCGCGGCGACAGCAAAGCCAATGTTCGGGTGGCGGTGGATTTTATTCGTTTGCTGATGCGCCTGTATGTGAACCGCTTTCTGTCGTTGAGGCCGCCATCGAGATCTACAGCATTGCAACTCAATTCAGGAGACTGAGGTAGTCGTTTTCTGACTGATATCGCTTCCGTGGAACGAGACGTTCTGGAGCGCCGCAGAATTTCCTTCTGTGGCAGGCAATCTGCAAACAGTGTAGACAGATTGCGTGAATGGGCAGTCCAGTCCCGCCGGAGCCTTGCCGCGAACGATGGTCCAGGAAACCCGTGGATATTCCTGTTTGAGGCGTTCGAAATCAGATTTCTGGAAATGGTTGAGACCTGTTGTGGCACTCGACATGGCCTTCCACGAATCGGCAAGCTCAGGGAAGAGAGACACGGCTCCGCTGTCTTTGTAGTAGTCCGCCAGGGCTGATCGCTCGGAGATGGCGCGGAAGCCGTGCATATCCGTACCAGGCGCCTTGAAGTAGTCCGAGTCGACCGCAAAGACCGCGTCCTTCGGTGTGTTGTGGCGCACCCACAGCAGGGTGTTAATCCAGGGATTCGAGCTTGTGGCCGAGGGCAGTTCGATATGTGGGCTGTCAGGATAGGTTGTCTGGGCGACGATGAACATGCCGGCAGCGAGCGAGAGAGCGAGCGCAGGCAGTATCCAGCGATGTTTGTTTGCCGTGTACTCCGCGAGGATGCCGCCAAGCAGCATGATGAAGATCAGGGTGATGAGGTGAAAACTGCGCAGAGGCTGGATACGCTCGAACATATCAAAGGACGGTGAGCTGGCGAAGACGGCGGCTGCTGCAATGGAGGCCAAACCAAAAGGAATGAGCGCAAGGCAAATACTGCGCATAGCCGGGCGCGTTCCGCGGAGGTTGGATTTCCAAAGATAGGCAAGTATCCCAAGTGGCGCCAGGAGCCCGAGCCAGTGATACCAGGTCCAGTTGTAGAGGAAGAAGTAGTCGCGCGAATACAGCGCTTCGCGGTAGGCGCCATGCGCGCGATCCAGGTGAAAGCCTGAAGGCAGCAGGAAAACCAGTGAGGCGGCAAGACCGGCGAGCACCGGCACAGGCTCTTCCGCGGGAACCTGGGCTCGTCCGCCGAAATGAATCACGCCCAGCAAAAACGCCAGATAAGCAACCATCTGCGGATGGATCAGCGCGGTGAGCACGAGTGCAACAGATGCGAATGCAAAGCGTTTTCGCACGAACCCCGCCAGCGTGAGCAAACACAAAGGCGTGGACAGGGAACGCGCTGTCAGATAGGGATCAACGAGCAACAGGCCTGTATTTGTCGCTGGCATGGTCAAAAGCACTGTCGTGATCAGGACAGCGCCCCATCGTGCCCTGGATGATTCAAAACAAGCCGCAGCCAGCAGCCAGCACGAGATGAGTGTTGCGAAGAGCGTAGCCAGGTACCAAAGGAAGAACATCCAATCGGGCGGCAGATGCGTGAGGTCGATGCTCCAGCCGACGATAGAGCTGAAGAGAGACAAATGTGCGTGGGACTGAAAGAACTGCGGCGCAAACGAGAAAAGCGACGGGTCGGACGCCTTCAGTGCTCCGGGGAGGTATATCTCCGCGTCTTCCGTGCCCAGGTGGTAGCCGTGGACCAGGAGCGCCGCGATGGTCAACAGGCTCAGTCGCCCGATCGGAAGAGAGAATGGGAGTTGATCGATAATTCGGTTAAATCGCAATGCAGACGTCCGCCCGTGAGATCATAAATTGAGAAAATAACATCTCGAAAGTCCGTTCCACCAGGCGGCCAGCTGGGCGCAATATCCGCCCAGAAAAATGAATCATGCAAAGAACCTCGAATGTAGTTGGACGATCAGGGCCCATTGTAGGACGACATACGCAATGTTGTGTTATCAATTTCGCACCAATCATGAACCGGATGTGTCCTGAAAGTTACAGGCTCCCGTGTGAGCCGGCTTCGCGATAACGGGCCAGAACCTGTTCTTCCCTGAGAACTCCTTCGATAGCCGTAGGCACCGCCCGATTGCGCACCAGGAGTGCTGGCCAATCCGCGAAGAAATGCAGTGTGGTATCGAGAGGCATATCGGGGTACAGCAAGGGCAATCGTCGTTTGGGAAGCAGCTCGCCGATGGCTGTTTCAGGCGAAGCCGCGGCTCCCAGTTGCCGCAGTTCCTCCAGCCCCAGCGAATAGCCGTTGCCGTTGGGGAAATGGATGACGATGACGCCGCGGTCATCGGGGCTTGCTTCGGCTTCGCAGAGCGCTTCGCGAAGAGGCTGCGTGGACGGGAGCACCGGGATATCGAGAGAAACCTCGGAAAATCCAATGGGCCTGCCGAGCGCGTCTTCGATGTGAAGCCGTTCTTCCTCGCGTATCTCTTCCATCGAGGGAAGGTCGAGGCCGTCCTGCCGCGTGAAGGCTTCAAAGATCGGCACCGGATCGAACTTCCGGGCGATCAGATACGCGATCGTATTTGCAAGAATGACCGGGGCCACGATGGAATAGTTGCCGCTGACCTCGAGGACCATGAACACACTCGTCAGGGGGGCACGCAGGAACGCTGCAAACAGAACGCCCATGCCCGCCAGTGTGTAAGCCCCGATAGGACCCGTCAGATGAGGCAGCCATATCTCCTGCAGACTGCCGATTCCGGTGCCGAGCATGGCCCCGACAAAAAGCGTGGGCGCGAACATGCCGCCTGGAGTTCCGGAAGCGAAACCCATCGTGGTGGCGAGCATTTTGAGCGCGGCGAGAGCGAAGAGCAGTTTCCAGCCCAGACCGCCATTGATGGCTTGGTTTATTGATTCGTAGCCTACGCCCATTATTTGCGGAAAACCAAGATAGCCGATAAGCCCGATGGCAAGGCCGGCCAGAGGCGGCTGAACGATGCGAGTCCAGCCGGGCATTCGCGTGAGCCGGGGCCGCAGTTGGCGCAGAGCGCCAGAAAAGATAAGTGCGGCAATCCCTCCTGCTACTCCGAGAGTTCCATACGCCAGCAACTCACGCGGATCGCGCATCTCAAGATTGGGTACGCGGAAGAGCGGAGCGTCGCCAAAGAACCAGCGCGAGACAGCATCCCCTGAGATGGCGGCCAGCACGATCGAGCCAAGGACGGAAGCATTCCAGTTGCCAACGATTTCTTCAATGACGAACAGAAGCGCCGTTATAGGCGCGTTGAACGCGGCGGCTAAGCCGGCGGCGGCGCCCACAGGAGCGAAGAGACGCAGATGCTCAGGGGACAAGCGGAACCGGCGGCTGATGGTGGAAGAGATGGCTGCGCCGATCTGCAGCGAGGGATCCTCGGGGCCTAGAGAGTAGCCGGAGCCCAGGGCGAGCGCGGTGCAGATGAATTTGCCGAACATGGTCCGCATGGAGATGTAGCCATCGTGCACGTACATGGCGGCTTTGGTCTGGTTAATGCCCGAGCCTCGTGCCGCAGGGAAGGCATATTGCACGAGGATGGCAACAATAAGACCGATCGCGCCGGGTACGGCGATCAATCGCCAGTCCCCCGCACGCATATATTTGCCAATCACGGCCAGCCGTATCCACTCGATGGAGATGCGAAAGCAGACGACGAGCAGCCCGGAGAGAATGCCGATAAAAATGGGGAGAACAAGGAAAAGACGCCGGTCACGGCTGACAGGCTGTTGAAACGCTGGAGGGCCAAGAGATGCGTCTGATAAGCCTGGTTCAGTCACCTGATACAGATGGCCGCCCTCGGAAGATTGAGGCATCAATGGTGCCTCATGGTCGGCAGAGTGATAACAGGTGTGTTGTCGGTAGGCAATCCAAGCGACGCCCGATAGCGGTTGTAGGCGCTGTAATACAAACCAGTTACGGCGAACATCAATAGGGTAATTGCGACGACGATACTTAGGGCGATTGCGTCCCGAAGAGCCAGTCTGCGCAAGGGACGATCTTTTCCCCACGCTTCAGAGAGCTTATTGCCGATTTCCATCTCTTCCAGTTTACGCTGTTCGCAGTTATTTCATTCAAAAAGGCGGCTCGAATCGGACCACCGGCTACACATTGGGAAGAAGCAGGCGCAAAATCAGGAATCCAGCGACCCCTGCGAAGAAAACAAGAGCCATACGAATGCCCGGCTCGCGGTTGACTTCGGGAACGAGATCGGTCGCGGCTACATATAGAGCGACTCCGGCAGAAATTGGAAGTCCATAGCGCACCATGGCGGGCACTAGCTCAATGAGCAGTACCCCGAGCAGCGTGGCTGCGGCGAGAGCGATGGCAGAGAAAAGCGCGACCTTGCGGCTGCGTCCGCTGGCGAGCATCACCGACGCCATGGTGAAGCCCTCAGGCGCTTTGTGCAGCAGAATCGCCAGAAAGATCAGAAGCCCGAGCATGTTGGAGAGCGCGAAGCCCGAGCCGATGGCGACTCCGTCGAAGAGAGAGTGAACTGCCAGTCCAGCAAGCACGGAGTTGCTGGTATGCATGGAAACAAACTCGCCGTGATGTGTCTCTTCGCCGAAGTGGAAGTGCGCGTTGATGGTGTGTTCAAGAAAGTGGACGGCGCAATAGCCGGCCATGACAAGAACTGGAGCGAATTTGGCATCAAGACGCAGGCTCTCCGGTAGCATCTCGAGCACTGAGGTGGCCATGAGGAAACCTGCGCCGAGCGCGACGAAATAGCGCAGATAACGCTGGATGCCTCGGGCACGCACCAGAACCAGGCCGCCTGCGATATCGGCTAGTCCTGCGATGGTGCCCAGAATGAGAGAGAGCTTTAGCATTCGATAGAATACTATGCGTTAGTGTGAGTTTGAGCGCGGGAGGGAGAAATGTTTGAGCGTTATACGGAAAAGGCTCGACGCATTATTTTCTTCGCTCGCTACGAGTGCAGCCAATTCGGCACCTCGGAGATTCAAACTGAACACCTGTTGCTCGGTCTGCTGCGCGAGAACGCCGCGACGATGAGCCGCCACGCGGGCCAGGACTTGGATCTGACGCAGATTCGCGTAAACATAGAGAAATTTGCTTGGGCAGGGAAGAAGATTTCCACATCGGTCGATCTGCCGCTGAGCAGTGAATGTAAGCGCATCCTTGCCTGTGCGGCGGAAGAAGCCGAGCATCTCGGCCACAAGCATATCGGCACGGAGCATCTGCTGCTGGGTATTTTGCGTGAAGAGAACTGCAACGCCGCGCAATTGCTTCGTCAGCAGGGCTTCGAACTGGATCGCGTGCGTAAGTCGATCGCTTCCGATGCGAACAGCGAAATGGGGGTTGGCGGGGCGCGGTCGGCCGTTCTTCTGCCCAGATTGCGGGCAGACTTGGCCCCGTACTGGTGGAAGTGAGCCCATCGGAGTTTGTGCTGACACAGCACTGGGGTGCGAACTTTCCGCGTATTGGGGAGAAGATATCCATTCAAGAGCCGGGCGAAGCAGAGCGGCTTTATCGGGTAGAAGATGTTGCGTGGCAATTCGAACGCAGCGAAGGAATCTCCCTCTCCCATCTGAAGACAGTGAAACTGAAAGTGTCGAAAGTGGATGCGATAGAGAGCAAACCAGGCTCGGGACTGGCGTGAGTATTGGGGCTATACCTGCTTGGCCGCGACGGTTTCCGCGCCAGCGATGAGTGCCACCGTGATCAGGCCGAAGAGAAGCACGCCACCCTCGACCGTGGTGCTGCGGCCGTGGAGCCGGTTGAAGTCCGCGCGGTAGGGGTTGTCGGCGGGAACCGCGTCGATCGCGCCACCTGCGGCAATGCGGTCGCGCTCCATGGCGGGGATGACGACAAACTGCGAGTAAGAGGTAAGCGCCAGCATCAATATGATGAAGACCATCGGCGCCAGGACGCTGCGTGATTTGAAGACACCCCAGGCAGGAGCAAGCGCCAGCAAAGCAAGCAGCACAACTCCGCAGACCAGGCCCATGCCGTGAAGGATGCGAAGGAGGCCGCCGATCACCTGTCCGGCGGCGTGCGTATCGCTGATCTGCGAAAAGGTGACTCCGGCGACGACAGGAAAGAAGATCTCGGCGCCGAGCCAGACGATGAATGCGAGCAGCAGCAGGGTGCGAAGGATAGTCTTCATCGGTATCCGCCCGTTATCCTTGCCGCTTGAGAGCGCGGCGCAGGACAGTTTCAAGCGCAGGCTTTACCTCGGCATATTCCTCGGTCGAGAGCGTGCCTGCGATCTTGTCGCTTTCGATGGAGAACAACTCCTCTTTCAGCGCATCCAGCAGAAGCTGATTACGCGTGCGTCCATTGGAGGCCGCGGGAATTGCTGTCGATGTTGCGGATAATACAGGGGACGCTGCCGCGCCTGCACTCGCCGATACAGCTTCCGTGGCTCCTGAGGGCTTGCGCAGAAGAAATGCTGCGATGACGACGAGAACAAGGGCGAGTCCGCTGAGAATCCACCACTTGTATTTGCTCAGTGGGTCGGGAGTATCAATGGGGTTGCCCAGGCCGCCGCCCGGCCGCCCGTTGGGGCCGTTGCCTGCGTTATCCGCCGGCGACTGCGCTGCTGCGTCTCCACCCTGACTTTCTCGTGGGAAAGAGCCTGCGCCCGAAACCGAGAAGTCGAGGGCTTCGCCAGGGTGCACACCGCGCATGAGAAAGGTTTGCGCGCCGGGCGTTCCGTCATTCACGGTTTGATAGCTGGTGCCGGCACCCGGTTCAAACTTCATGCCGGCGGGAAGAATGATAGCGACATTGTCCACGGCACCCATCTCTTTGGGCGAAAATTTGTAGCTGCCGTTGTAGTTCAGGTGATAGCTGAGCTGAAATCGTGTGCCGTTTTCGCCTTCGTTGGGGCGGATAGGGTAGGAGAAAGCGTAATGCCCCTTGGGACTGACTGGATCGGGCGTTGCCGAGATGGGCATATTGGACGGCCCGGTAGTAGCCGCGCCTTCAAGTACGGCATCGGCGGGGAGGGCGACTTCAAAAGTGTGGTCGCTTGATTGAGTGCGAGGCGGAGAGGAAACATTCTTGACGAAGTAATTCTCCGTCACATGGAGCTGACCGTTGTCCGCCTCGACCCGCATGACGTCGGCTTCGGTCGAGACTCCTTCGACCTTGGCAGCCACGTCGTAGACGGTGATATCCGCCTGTGTCACCCCCGGAGGAACATTCTTGAAGTATGCCCCTTTATCGTGTTCCACACGGATGAGGTAGGGATCATCGGTAGGTGTATTCAGGGTAAAGTGGCCCTTGCCATCTGTCTTGGTGGTGCTGAGCTCGTCGAGTCCGGCTGTGAGGCTCAGCAGGGTGATCTTGTCACCCGCGGACGGTTTGCTGTCCGTCATGTTGGTCACCGTGCCCTGAATTGTGCGAGCCAACAGTGCCGGACTTGCGGCAATAGCCAGCGCCAACGCCGGCAAAACTCTATAAAGACTGATCTTCAATCGGAATGCCTCATACCTTTCAGAAAAACCGCAGGGCGCGTGAATCGTTTTCCTGCTCAGAAAGCCCTTAACAGAATATCGGGCACGCAGCAGCTCTATACAGAGAAGTCATGCCTGCACATGGCTACGAATCGCATCCATTTCGGCCAGAACCCGCGCCGCCTCTGCTTCAAGGATGTCGCGTTGCACGGCGTAGTCCTCGGGCGGATATTTGCCCGCCTGAAATTCAAAATTGAGCTCGCGAAGATTCGTGTAGGTTTGTTCTTTCAGCTCTTCGAGGAAGTCGAGACGCGTTTTCTGCCGTTGAATCGCCGCGTGCTTTTCGGGCCAGAACGTATAGATGAAGAGCGCGATGGCGAGTGCGCAGCCAAGAAGGATTCCGGTGTTGCTGGACATGATTTAAACCTCGCCTTCCGTATCGGTTTCGCGGCGAATTCGGTCGCGCATATCAGAGTCGGGAATCGATACAGGCGCTTCTTGGACTGATCCTGCGGCCGCAGTAAGTTTGGGTTGCTGCCGAATCCAGTTGCGAACGAGCAGAACGGTACCCCCTAAAGCCAAAATAGATACCGCGAATGGCATGATCCATGCCACAAGGTTAAAACCCGTCGTGGGAGGAGCGGAAAGAACGACCATGCCGTATTCCTGCACAAAGCCCTGCAGAATGGTCGCATCGTCTTGGCCGCTTGCGATACCGGTCCGCAGCCGATCCATCTCCGCGCCGCGATTAGGACAGCCGACATGATCGCAGCCCAGCAGCATCTGGGCGCAGCCACAGGTACACATGAGCTTATCGCCGAGTTTGTTGAAGCGAGCGCCGGTATCGGTGGCTGCCAGCGATAGGCAGACCAGCAATGCCACGGCAATCGCCTGCATGGGGCGCGCAAAACGTGAGAACCATGGGTTGCGATTAGATTTCCGCATCAATCACCGCCCCCAACTGCACCGACGGTGGCTGCTTCGGAGACCGGACTGGGCTTGATCACAGTAACGGCTGCACGCGATGGATTCAGGCTGGGGACGAGCGCAACCAATGTGCCGAAGACCATAACCGCCAGACCGATCCATATCCAGGAAACGAGCGGGTTTAGGAATGCTTTAATGATCGGTAATCCAGTGGTCTGATCACGGCCTTCATAGATAACGTAAAGATCCCAGCGCAGGGTTGAATGATTAGCGACCATGGTTTGCGGCGTGCCGCTGGCGGCATAAACACGTTTTTCGGGCGCCATGGGCTGGTTGAGAATTTTCTTGCCGTTCTGGTAGACATCGAGCAGTGAGAACTCGCTGTCGTAGTTAGCATTCGATTCTTGGGTATTGCCCAGGTTCTTGAGCGTGTAGGGGCCGATCTGCATGATGTCGCCAGGACCCATCGGCTGCTCGGCGCTGCGATTGAAGGCAATTCCAGCGAAACCGATAAAGATAAGGACCAGGCCGAGGTGCACGATATAGCCGCCGTAGCGCCGGGTGTTGCGGCGGATCAGGAGCAACGTAGCCGCGGCAAGATTTTTTCCAGTCTGGCGATGGACGACATTGGCGCCGCGCAGGAATTCTGAGAGAACCGCAGTAGCCACGGCCGTTGCGAGTGAGAAGGTCATGAGCGAGTAAAGAACGCCTTCGCTGGTCCACGGCTTGAGGCCCACTGCCAACAGGACTATGGCAGTAGCGAAGAAGGCGATGATGGGCAGAACGAAATTGCGGCGCAAGACTCGGAACGACGAAGCGCGCCATGCAAGCAGCGGACCTATGCCAGTGAGAAAGAGCAGGAAAATTCCGATGGGGATCGTGACCTGGTTGTACCAGGGAGCGCCCATCGTGACCTTGGAGCCTTGCACGTATTCCGAAATGACCGGGAAGAGTGTGCCCCACAGAATGGTGAAGCAGGCAGCGAGCAGGATCAGATTATTAAACATGAAGCTGGACTCACGGCTGACAAGCGATTCCAGTTGATGCCCGGATTTGAGATGGTCACGCTGCAGAATGTAAGTGAAGATACAGACGGCCAGGATGATGACCAGAAACGCTACGAACCAGTTGCCGATGGATGACTGGGCGAAAGCGTGGACGGAGCTCACGAGTCCGGCGCGGGTGAGCAGCGTGCCAAGGATTGAGAGCATGAACGTCGAGAAGATGAGCCAGACATTCCACTGCTTCATCATGCCGCGCTTTTCCTGCATCATGACCGAGTGCAGGAAAGCGGTTCCCGTGAGCCATGGCATGAGCGAGGCGTTTTCCACCGGGTCCCAGCCCCAGTAGCCACCCCATCCCAGCACGGCATAAGCCCAGTGCATGCCGAGAAAAATGCCGCAGGTCAAGAACATCCATGCCACCATGGTCCAGCGGCGTGTGATGTGGATCCATTTTTCGCCAGGATAGCGCATCATGAGCGCGCCGAGTGCAAAGGCAAACGGGATGGTGAAGCCCACGTAGCCGAGATAAAGCATCGGCGGATGGATCACCATCTCGGGATACTGGAGAAGGGGATTGAGGCCGTTGCCATCTGCCGGAGCGATGCCGCCGCGTACCAGCGAAAATGGTGGAGCCGCGAAGTTGAGCAGCAGCAGGAAAAAGACCTGGGTGCCCGCGAGGATGGTGCCTGCATAGGCATGCAGCTTGACGTCGCTCTTATGCCGGACGCGGAGGACGAAGCCGTATGCCGCAAGAAGCCACGCCCAAAGCAGCAGCGAGCCTTCCTGGCCGCTCCAGAGCGCGGCGAACTTATACGGCCCCGGAAGCGCAATGTTGGAGTGCTCGACGATGTATTCGATGGAAAAGTCGTTATGAAAGGCAGCCCAGATCAGAGCAAATGCAGCGGCGGTGACGGCAGCGAAGCTGGCAATGCCAGCCTTGCGCGCTGTTTCGGCCATTTTTTCGGGGTTCACCCTGGCCGGGCCGCCAACTGCGATGAGGCGTAATGCAATACCGCCAGCGAAGAGATTGTAGGCGGCCAACACCAGGCCTATTAAGAGCGCAAAACTGCCGAATGCTGCCATATTTTCTAAATCACTCCACCCTGCTCGCTTTCGGGGTCTATTTTGATTTTCGCACTGGAGCCGCGAGTCGTACAAAAATAGGCGGCGAGTGGGGCCAATTGAGGCTCCACTTCTTTCGTCTGTAACTCCGGTCTCCATTTCTAAATACGTTTAGAGGAGCGGTGAATCAGCTAAAAATTCTCCCTAACCGGAACAAGGGATGAGTGTCTAATGCGCAACATGGGGAATTCAGACCAGGGGTTGATCCGGCGGGTGCTGGCCGGCGAGAAGGAAGCGTATGGTCTCCTCGTCTCCGCACATAGCGAAGCGGTATTTCGCGTGGCCTTTCGGATCACGGAAAACGAGGCCGATGCGGATGAGGTCGTACAGGAAACCTTTCTTCGCGGATATCGCGCCCTGGCTGATTTTGATTCCAGGGCGAATTTCAAGACCTGGATATATCGGATAGCGGTAAATCGCGCGCTGGATGTGCGGAAAAGCCGCCGGAAAACTGGAGCGGTATCGATCAGCGAGGACTTTGAAGAGGAGCAGGTTACCGTGCAGCTCGCTGATTGCGGAGCAGGCCCCGAGCGGATTCTGTTGGACCGGGAGATCGAGGCAAGACGTCAGAAGGCGATGGAGCGGATGACCGAGAGCGAACGGACTGCCTTTGTACTTCGGCACATGGAAGGAAACTCCATGGAGGAAGTAGCGGCTGTACTCGGTGTAGCGCCCAACACAGCCAAGCAGACAGTGTTTCGGGCAGTGCAGAAACTGAGGCGCTCGCTGGCGCCGCTGTGGGTGAAGGCATGAAGCATTTCAGTGAAGAGGAACTGGTGGAGCTGTACTACGAGAGCCGCGATGCAAACGCAGACGGGAAGAGTGGCGTATTGCATATGAATCACGTTGATGCGGAAAAGCACATGCAGCGATGCGAGGCATGCGCTGCAGCGTATGACGAACTTGCACGAGCGCTGGCATCAGCGGACGGTTTGGCGGTTCCGGAGCGTGGACCGGAGTACGGCGCGCAGGTATGGCAGGCAATCCGCGGTTCGGTGCCGGTATACGAGCCGAAGCGCGGTCAGACATGGCTGTTGTGGCCGCGTTGGGTGTATGCACTGGCATGCGTATTGTTGCTGGCCGGAACGTTTTATGCCGGCAAGATCTGGGAACGAACGCATGTGACGACGCAGGCGCGGAATGGTCAGCAGGGCAGGGAACGGGTAGTGCTGTTCGTACTCGATGGGCACCTGGACAGGTCAGAGCGATTGCTTGTGCAACTGAGTCACGCAGCGGATGACGCTGGCGTGAAGAGTGAGACGGTGGCGCTTCCGCTGCAGACAGAGGCAAGGCAGTTACTCGCGGATAACCGGCTGTACCAGCAGAGCGTAGGGCAGACAAAAGATCCGTTGCTGGCCAATGCGCTGGATCATCTGGAGCGCGTTCTGGTGGAAGTAGCAAATTCTCCGGATGACTTGAGCACGGCGGATGTAGAGCAGATGGAAAAGGAACTGAACACGGACGGACTGCTGTTTGAAATTCGCGTGCTGCGGGCACGAGTTTCAGATCAGTCGACAAAAGAGCGATCAGGGGTTAATGAGAGAGGGAGAACGACGTTATGAACATGCATCGATGGATATGCGCAGGCGCATTGGGCGGCGCGCTTTCGCTCACAGCTTCAGCGACGGTGACACTGTATCAGCCGGGAGATTATCGAGCGCCGGAATACGCGCCGGTGATGGATGCTGCCGCAGCAGGAAGCGCGGATGAAGAGAAGCTGTATGCGCAGGCGACGCAGGCAATCAACGAGAGCCGCTGGGCAGATGCCGAGCCGCTGCTGAGCCAGGTGGTCGATCTGCACGGACGCCGTGCCGAGGGCGCTCTCTACTGGAAGGCTTATGTGGAGAGCAAACAGGGGCATACATCCGAGGTCGCATCCACGTGCGCGAGCCTGCGCGAGGCGAATGCGCAGAGCAAGTGGTTGAAGGACTGCGCTGCTTTGCAGATTGAAGTGGGCGGGAAAAACGGCCGGCCGGTGCAACCTCAGAGTGAGTCCGATGAAGAGTTGAAGCTGCTGGCCTTGAATGCACTGATGCAGAGCGGCGATGAGAATGCTCTGCCGATTTTGCAACAGATTCTTGAAGGAAATCAGTCGGAGAAATTGAAGGAAAGGGCACTCTTTGTGCTCGCCCAGGATCAATCAAAGCAAGCGCAGGATCTGATGGGACAGATCGTGCGCGGTCAGAAAGATCCGCAACTGCAGATCAGGGCGATTCGCCTGCTCTCGGTGGCGCAGGGCAAACAATCGGGCGATTTGTTGGCAGATGTCTACGCCAAATCGGGCGATCAGGAAGTTAAGAAGGCAGTGATCGAATCTTACCTTGTGAGCAATCAACCGGACAAGCTGATCCAGGTGGCGCAGCACGAGAGCAATCCTGAACTCGCACGGCACGCCGTCTCGGAACTGGGTGCAATGGGAGCTGTGCCGCAACTTGGAGCAATGTATCAGTCGGCTTCTAATAAGGAGACAAAGCTGGCGATTATCCACGCGCTCGTAGCTTCGGGTGGCAAGGGTTCCGATCTGCTCAAGCAGATTACGTCCACCGAGCAGGATCCCGAACTGCGTAAGCAGGCAATTCGCAGCCTCGGCATTGCAGGCGGGGCGTCCGCTGCGCCGACACTGGTTGCGGTTTACCAGAAGAGCTCCGATGAAGAAAGCAAAAAGGCCGCTGCCGACGCGCTGTTTATCTCTGGAGACGCACACGACATGGTGCAGCTTGCAAGGTCAGAGAAGGACCCATCGTTGAAGAGGGAACTGGTGAGCAAGCTCGCCATCATGCATAACAAGGAAGCCACCGATTACATGATGGAAATCCTGAACAAGTAAGCGCGGAGAGGGAATGGAGTAATAGCGATGAAACTGTATCCATCAGCAATAGCAATCTTGCTTGGAGCATTTACGCTGCCGGCCCTTGCCCAGCAGCCAAAGGTGAACAATACGCAGCTCACGACGGAGGCTGTTACCGGCGATCTGGGAGCGAAGCTGGACGGTGTTGCGCACTCGCATGATCATGTATGGGCCGGATACGAGGTACAAGCGCTACCCAACACGCACTTCGCAAGCTGTACAGCAGGAAATGATCCGGGCAACTCGGAGGACGGTTGTTGCGGAGAGTTTCATCTGGAAGACCACGAATACTCAATGAACGATGGCAAGAATGCTCCTGTTGCTCAATCAATCTATGTTCTGTTGCGTTTCGAGGCAGGACAGCCGGTCAAGGTACGCCCGATCCCTGTCGGATGCCACATCAACGCGGATGGAGTGGCTTTTACCTGGCTCGATGGAGTGACGCAGGAAGAGAGCATCGCCTACCTGGAAAAGCTGGCGGCGCGCGATTCGATCGAAAAGCATGCCGCAGAAGGCGCGATGGCCGTGCTGAGCTATCACGCATCGCCCGAGGCAACACGAGCCCTGAACCGGATTGCTACCTCAAATGCTCCACTCCACACGCGCGAGCAGGCTGCATTCTGGCTTGGCGTAAAACGCGGACATGAAGGCTACATTGCATTGAAAGAACTCGCGGACAAGAGCACCGATTCAGGTTTTCGCGAGAAACTGCCCTTTGATTTTTCGCAGAACTCCGACCCCGCAGCGGAAGACGAATTGATGTCGATGGCGAAAAACGACAGCAATACCAAAGTGAGGGAGCAGGCTATTTTCTGGATCGCACAGAAGGCCGGTAAGAAAGCAATAGGCGCGATCTCCGATGCGATTGAAAACGATCCTGAGACCGACGTGAAAAAGCGCGCTGTCTTTGCCTTGAGTCAGTTACCCAAAGAGGATGGTGTGCCGCAGCTTATTCACGTTGCGGATACAAACCGGAATCCTGTTGTTCGTAAGGAAGCTATCTTCTGGCTGGGTCAATCGCATGATCCACGTGCGTTGACGTATCTTGAAGCCATCTTGAAGCGTTAGCGGACGCTTAGGCCTGTGTTTTATTTTCAGCACAGGCCAGGTTCCCCTTGGTTTCGTCGTGGGAAAGGGGCCCCAACCTCCATTCAAGCGGCCCTGCGCGCTGGAACTCGAAGTGTGGCGTTGGCGTAGTATTGGCAGCGAGGCAACTTCGTCCGGCAGTTCGCGTCTTAGTGATGAGCGCGGCATGATCGGGTTGAAGCCGCTGGAGGAATTTTCCGTGACATCTCAGGAAGAACAGATGCTGAACGCTCTCGTGGAGCGGGTGAACTCTACGCAGTTGAGCGAAAAAGATATGGCCGCCGAAGCACTGCTGGCGCGTGGATTCGCCAACAATCCGGATGCGGTGTACATTCTGTCACAAAGCGTGCTGGTGCAGAACATCGCACTGGAGCAGGCGCGGGCGCAACTCACACAGGCCCAGGAACAGGTGCAGCAGCTTCAGCAATCCCAGCAACCGGCGCGCTCGACGAGTTTCCTTGGCGGCTTGCTTGGGCATCGCGATCCTCAGCCGCCTCCACCCCCGTCGGGCTACCAGCAGGTTTATGCGCCGCAGTCGCAGCCCGATTATCAGGCACCCTACAACCCGCAGTATCCGACCCAGCCCTACGGCGCACCGCAATACGCCCCCGGACCGCCGCAATACGCTGGCGCTCCTCCGTCACAGCCCAGTTTCTTGCGCGGAGCGGCGCAAACCGCAGCCGGCGTAGCAGCCGGCGCGCTTGCCTTCGAAGGCGTCGAGTCGCTCCTGCATGGCGGATTTGGACATCCCGGCATGGGGATGGGGATGGGCGGATGGGGTATGCCTGGCGTCGGATTTGGTATGGGCCCGGGCGGCGGTTTCGAGCGGCCTGTCGAAGAGAACGTAGTCAACAACTACTACGATTCGCCCGCACCGGAGCACCACATGGACCAGGGCAACTACGGTCAGGACTTCGATCGAGGCGGTGAAGACCACACGCAGAATGCCGGATGGGACGACTCAGGGTCTGGGCTTGACAACAACTCGGGCAGCAGTTCGGATTTCAATGAAAACAGCGACTTCGACAGTGGTGGCGGCGACGCAGGAGGCGGGGATTTCGGCTCGGGCGATAGCGGCAATTTCTGAGTTGCCGGCAGCGTGCCACAGAGAAGGGCGGACCCTAGGGTCTGCCCTTTTGCCGCTTCAACGCAGGAGCCGAAGCGCTACCTCACCGCCCGCCAATTTTCTCATTACGCGAGAATGCCTCTGCTTCTGCCGCGGAGTGGGCTTCTAATAGTTTGATGGCCTGTTGATAGCTTATGCCGGGCGTCACCGGGCTGTAGCGCGACAGATCAAGGGTGGTATCGAGCTTGACTGTCTTGAACAGGAGACGCGCGTTCATCACCAGGACCATGCGCGTCGTGCGCCACTGATGATTGCCGACATCGGCTTGTTCCAGCAGCAACGTGCCTCCCTGGTCGAGCTTGCCCAGGAGCCCGAAGCCATAGTCAACGTCGTGGAGCCGCTTGCATTCCAGATGCGTGACACGCTGTTGCGCGACATCGATCCAGAGCTCTCCCGCCATGCCCTTCAGGGCCTGCGACTCCAGATCCGGCGGATCGAAGTTCGGATTCGGCTGGAACGAAAGCCGGTAGTTCGGCCCCTGTGGAGTATCGGCAGTGCCCACGTAGGAATACAGGAATGCGTCGGGCAATGCGCGCATGACTTTGCGGGCATGTTCAGCATCGCCCTGTTCCCGCTGCTGACGATGGCGCTGCTGGCCTGGATCGTTGAGCAGAGCCTGCAGCCGGTTCTGCTCGTTCTGCTCGTCGATAGTCGTAAGCGGGCTATCGTTGACGGCGATCAGTCGAGCCACATCCCCATCTTTCGTTTCAACGATGAGCTTGGTTGTCGTCAGGCGAGGGCTTTGCTTGCGTAGCCGGTACTGCATGGGATGAGTTGTATCGCTCGCGGCAGAAATTTCGGTTTGAAGTACGCGCTTAACCAGTGCCTGTGCCGCATCATTGGTAAGCGCAGGAGGCGGCGACTGGACAAGCGCATGTGCCGCCAGGGACCCAGTGAAACCGATCACTGCCACCATCAGAGCCAGATTTCCGACGAGCGCGGCAGCTCTGGTTGTGATTGCGATTCCAGGGTGCGGCTCGGATGATGTTGTCAGTCTCATGCTGAGGCAGGTCGAATCTTCTCTCTTTAGACGCGATTTGCCTTCGCGGGTTGCGGAGGTTTCTTGCCAGCAAGTTCAGTCGGGAAACTGTTGTGCGGTATCAAGAGCAGTCCATGGGGGCGTTTGGGGGCGGACAAGGCGCTCAATTCTCAGTGTTGCGCTCAATTGGAGTAGGAGATTACTCAGAAGATTCCGTCCCGTCAGGTTGAGGGCGGTTGTCAGTTCGAAGCACAAGGGGTTAGCGTTTGGGGTGCTATAGTGCGGGCAGGGTCTGGAATGCGGCCCGCAAAGGATAAGAACACATGGCAGTGGAGAACACACCGGCCCGGATCGGCAAATCTGTCGTAATTCGTGGCGAAGTCAAAGGCGGTGAAGATCTGTACGTCGATGGGCGCATCGAAGGTACGATCAGCCTTACCGAAAGCCGCCTCACCGTCGGCCCCAATGCCGTGCTGGCTGCCGATTTAACGGCGCGCGACGTTCTGGTACTGGGTCAAGTTCAGGGAAATATAGTCGCTAGCGGACGGGTGGAGTTACGTGCCGGTTGCCAGGTGAATGGCGATGTGCACGCGCAGAGATTGGCTATCGAAGACAATGCTGTTTTCCGAGGCAAAGTGGATTTGACCCAGGGACCCGCGAAGGCCGGAGACGTAGCCCCATCTGGGACTCCAGAAACGGCGACCGCCGGTGGTCTGTTCTAGTCCTTGCGAAGCGGGGATCGGATGGGAACTGCGGCCTCATATTAAGAGGAATGGCGACTCGGATTGAGCTGTACGCGTACTGGTTGCGGACGGGTGATCGGGTATTTTAGCCGGAGCAGTTTTCCTTATTTGGGCCTACGAGGGATTTACCGGTATCCTTCCGGTGAGCGCATCGCAGCGCGTCTGAACCGGCTAGGCGCGGCAGTGGGCTTGCTGCGAGGATAACGGCAGAGGGCAGAATTCATGCTGGGCAAGCTGTTTGATCGTCAGTCCGCGTCCGGAACCTCCCACCTTGGGGTAGGCGGCCCACGGACCTCCCGGCACTCCGGCAGTTGGGCAGCGATGCGGAAAAAGCTTATGTCTGAGGAAGGGCTGCGCGTGCTGGACGTAGGAAGCACATCGCCCAATAACATCAACTACCTCACCAGCCTCGGGCATAGCGTTTACATGGCGAATCTCGTAGAGGACGCCTCTTCTCCGGAGTGGATTACGGGTACCGATGACGAAGGCAAGCCTGTCTGGGATATAGAGGGATTCGCGAAGCAGAATCTTCGTTTCTCAGGGCGCATCTTTGATGTGGTTTTGTTGTGGACCACGTTGGACTATCTTCCGGAACCGCTCCTCACACCGGTCATCGATGCGCTGTACTCTTCCGTGCCGCCAAAGGGGCAATTGTTAGCCCTGTTCCACACAAAGTTGATACCCGAACAGGCGCCCTATCAACGGTTCCACATAACCGCTACGGATGAAGTTGAGATGCAGCGCGCAGGAGCGGCTGTTCAGCAGCGGGCTTTGACCAACCGGAATATCGAGCGGCTTTTTACGGCCTGGTCGGGGTTGAAGCAATTTCTCGCGAAAGATGGAGTCTCCGAGGCCATCATATCCAGGTGAACGGCCACTCGCCATGCAACAAAAACGGAATTGAGAAACGTAGATTTCAATGGCTGGCAAACTGGCTGCTGCGGACACAATGGGCCGATGCTCATTGCAAGTGTTTATATACCCAAAAGGTATTTCGATGGAGTAAATCATGAGCTATTTGAAGGGCACAAAGGTTACCTGGCTGGGGCACGCGACCGTGCTGGTGCAGGTGCCAAATGGAACTAACATCCTGATCGATCCGTTCATCGAGCACAACCCAAAGTACCCCAGGGATTATCAATTGCCGGAGAAGATCCACTATGTGCTGCTCACGCACGGGCACCTCGATCACATCGCCGATGCCGCTCCTATTGCGAAAAAGCATCAGGCAACCGTGGTCGCTATGGTGGAACTGGCCGGATACATGGCGAGCCTCGGCGTTGAGTCCACGGTGGGATTCAACTTCGGGGGAACCGTCCAGTTGCCTGGCGTCGGAGTAACTCTCGTAGAAGCCAAACACTCATCGAGCATCGAGAAGGACGGCATGGCTCTATACCTGGGGGAAGCCGGCGGACTAATTCTCACCATCGCTGACGGTCCGGTGCTATACCACGCCGGAGATACCACCGTGTTTCGCGACATGGAACTGATTCAGGAGCTATATGCGCCGGATCTCGCGATGCTGCCCATTGGTGGGCATTACACCATGGGGCCCAGAGAGGCCGCGCTCGCCGTGAAGTACCTCAAGCCACAGGAGATATTACCCATTCACTGGGGTACCTTCCCAGCGCTCGTTGGTAGACCGGAACAGTTGGCGGAGCTTGTAGATGGTATTGCGACGGTCGCAATGGTGCGTCCCGGAGAAACCCTATAGAAAGACAAGGCAGAAAGATATTTGGGCGGTTTCGGAAAACCTTCAGGGCAGGCAAATCCAACACGTGCAGTAACAAGTCTCTCGATTTGGCAAGCACGTGTTGCGAACTGTCAGTTAGGTGCTGTAAATGAACACCGGCGCCCTGTTGGAATCCGGAGGGACTGGAAGAAGTCCAGCCCCGAAAGTTCTGGATATTACGCTTCCCCGAAGAACTATTTGGCTGCGGCTCTTTTCTGCAACTCCCAGCGACGGCGAACGGCCTCCGCGATTCTCTTGCGGCCTTCAGGGGATAGATTCCGCTTCTTCTTACGCTTTACCGGACTTTCAGAAGCCGAAACTACCGTGGTTGCTCTGCGTGCTGATTTCGTGGGCTGAGAACTCTCCCCAGCCAGTATCTTGCGAGCTTGCTCCAGACGAGAAATTTCCTTGTCTATCTCAGCCAAAATTTGTGAAAGTTGCATACTTCCTCCTGATATTGCCGGCTGTCTGCTTACGGGGGCTCATTTGCAGAAGGCAGGTTGTATACATCCTTTGTATGTAACAATCCCACAATTTGTAAAGGGAAAGTTCTCTGTTTTGCGTTATCTCATCAAATGGTTATCCGTTGCGTTAATGATCGGCATCAGACCCCAACGTTTTGACGGGAGAAACGATAGAAAGCGCTGTGCCGTGGGGACCACCCCTATCTCTGGATGAGATTCGCCGTCGAAATGAACTACGCGCAAGTATCTCCGCGATGGCATCGCAAGAGGTGGCTGGCGGCGAAAACGTTCGTTTTCGCAAAAAGTGTTTGATTATTCACGTGGCTTGCGCATAAGGTCGGCAGCGGATCTCTCAGCAGCAAAGATGAAAGTACGCTGGCCGGCAAGGCGCTATTCCTTGTCGGAACTGCTGGGACCGAATTGCTTCGAGGAAGCTCCCGCCAGAACCGGCGCATTCGCGAACGAGTCGTTTCCGGAAAGCTTGAGGCC
Organism: uncultured Acidobacteriota bacterium; assembly: GCA_963720285.1. GTDB lineage: Bacteria > Acidobacteriota > Terriglobia > Terriglobales > Acidobacteriaceae > Acidicapsa. The sequence goes on along the minus strand of CAVREZ010000010.1, from coordinate 38,413 downwards.
TGCCGGCTGATCCGATGCTTTATAACACCGCAAATCTTTCAGGATCTCCTGCTTTTCGCGCGCATACTGGCTTGCGAGACGTGTCAACGCGTAGGTAATGATGTCGCGATGATGCAGGTCTTGCATGGAGGGATCACGTCGCATATTGAGCCACAGGCGATGAACGAGTTGTACATCGTCTGGTCCCAGCGATGGAGCGTGCGGACCCAGGTAATAGACCTTGGACTCTCCAGTGGGATTGATCACGTAAAAATTGAGTTGCCGCTTGGGTTCCGGAAGAGATTCCCAGGCCTGGCCTACGTGAAATGCCTGCTCCTCTGCGCTCATCTTTGTCGAAAGCCCGGAGACGACCGAGTCCACTTCAAGTGAGCTGGCTGTTCGCATCAGCGCGGCGAAGATATCGCCCGCGGGGACGACTAGCAGTGAAACCCTCTTGCCAAAGCTCTCCGCGACAGAGATGGCTTTAGTGAAGACCATCTGCTCGTGTTCGGAGAAGATCTGATCTTCAGGGCCGAGATACTCAGGGCCGCCGGCACCCATCATGCGCACCGTCAGGACAACGACATCTTGTTCATCGGTGTCGGTACGAGAAAGAGCCCATTTGAGCGCGAAGGGATTGGCCGCGTCACGCATCGTCACCATGACCCCACCGGCTCGGACGCCCACGGTATTGCGGGCTACGACGTCCTGATGATCGAGTTGGAAATGCTCCTTCATTTGGCGGTTGCTCAGTGCGTGCAGCTTTTGATTGCGCTTTTCGGAGTAACTGAAGATAACGAAGAAAGCGGCGGCGAAGATAATGCCGCTAACAGTCGCGACGGACTTGGTAAAGAGGTTGACGATAGCCGTGGTGAGCAACACCAGGAAGACGGAGACAACTCCGATGGGAATCTCGGTCTTGCCGATCGTAATATTCGGAGGAACTTTCCAGCCGCGCTCGCCTTTGTATTTCCACCGCAGCACCAGCATGGCCAGGCTGTTGAACGTGAAAGACCAGATAACGCCGAAGGCATACGCTTCGCCGAGCATGATCACATTGCCACGGCTGGCGATAATGGTGAACATCTGCAGCGCAAAAACTAGATTGACGATGCGGTGGCTGGTGCCGAATCGTTTATGCGGTTTGCGGAACCAGTCGGTGAGTACACCGTCTTCAGCGACACGCATGAGCACGCCGGTTGAACCGATGATCGAAGTATTGATCGCTCCGGACAGAATGAGGAAACCGACGATCACCACAAAGATACGGAAGACAATCTTGAGCATGACCGGGCCGGTCATGTACATGGCAAGGCCGGCGATGAGATTGTCCTGATAGATGTGGGTGCGCGGCCCATCGGGAATGAGCATCGACGCCAGCAGTGTAGCTCCGCCGGTAAACACGAAGCTGTAGATGGCGATCACAATGGCGGCGCGCTTGAGATTCTTGAGCTTGGGATGCTCTATTTCGCGGTGCACCTGGGCCAGCGATTCTTCGCCGCTCATGGCCAATACGGAATGGCCGAAGGCCATCAGGATACCGAAGAGGCCAAGAACCGGGGCTAAAGAAGTGCCGCGCAGGAAGCCGAGCGCATCCTGGCTGAATGCGAGGTTGCTGGCGGTTGGCGGCGGAGGCAGGTGGGCTCCCTGCGCCAGGACAGAATAGACACCCCAGATCAGCAGAATTACCACCATTATGGTAGTGATCTGCATAACTCGCAGGGCTTTATCGCTGGATTCCTCAATGCCTTTGACGTTTTCCCACCAGTAATAAATGGTCACGACCGCGGCAATGACGGCCGACGTGTAGTCCATGTTGAACTGGAGGAGCGCATGACCTCGACCATCCGTCATGACCAGCGGCAGCCAGCCGTGCGAGGCGCATACCGTCAGCATCTCGTTTAGCAGGCCGGTAATGTACTGGCCCGCCGAGACGCCGGAGATAGGCCCTGTCAGGATGTAATCGAACATCAACGCCGAGACGCTGAGTTTTGCGAATGTGCCGCCCAGTGCTTCCTTCACCACGCGGTAGACGCCACCCCGCGTAAACATCGAGCAGCTTTCCACATAGACTGCGCGCACGGCGAAAGAGAAAAGCATGACGCCGAGAATGAACCAGGGAGCCGCCTTGCCGATCGCCTGCTCAGCGATGCCTCCGGCATAAAACGCCGAAGAGCCGAGGTCGCACAGCACAATGGCTGCGGCGCGCCAGAAGGAGATGAAGGTGAGCATTACCGAGGAAGCCACAACCAGCCTGACGCGGTCGGGCATTGGGGCGTGAGTAGTTCTGGAAGATGCCATGAATTAAAGTGCCCACCATAAGGGGGCTATCATTCCGTGTTGCCGGCAAGCGTTTTCATTCCGGCTTCCACGAGCGTCAAAATACATGCGCCCAGCGGTGAGTCTAGTGTGAGTTCGGCTGTCCGTCAACCGCAAGTTGGATGTGTGAGGGGAAAATCTCGGGAAGTAGATGTGCATTGGAAAGGCTAGTCTTCTCCGAAGAGCTCCTGGATATCTTCCACGAAGCTGATGGCGACCACCACTGCAGAGCCCGCCATACCCACAAAGAACAGCACTTCTAACGCGTGCATCGCAAAGAGAACGAGGGCCATGTAAATGATTCTAATCTGGATTGGCTCTGTCTGCATGCCAGGTTCCAGCTCAGCTGATAGGGAAGTCGATCCAAATCCCTTAAAGTTTTCTAAATAACGTTAATTCAATACCTTGGGAAGCACGGTCGTCTGTACGGATTGCGGGCCAAGGTGGGGCTGCGGGCGCTCTTAAGGATGCGATCCTCTGCTACACTCAGGCCCATGCGCGGGATTCGATGGCGGCTTTGGGGAGCAGGTGCGCTGACGGCGGTTTTGCTGGATCTGTCGTTTCCCACGACCGGGCCTCTGCCAGCCTGGCGAACACTTCTTGCCTGGTTCGCGCTCGTACCTCTGGTTGCTTCCGTGCTTCGTCTTGCTGCCGAAACCGCTGGCAGACCGCTGCTGCGGTCGTTTCTCTTCGGCTGGTTCACCGGCGCTCTGTGGTTTGGGTTAAACGGTTACTGGGTTTACCAGACCATGCATCTCTACGGCGGCATGAACGAAGCCATGGCTGCGTTATGCCTTGTTCTGTTCAGTATTTATCTGGGTTTCTGGTTCGGTACCTTTGCGCTGATGCTGGCGGTGGTGCGCCGGGCAACGATTGGGAATCGTTGGAGTTGGGTCGCGTTTGCCGCAATTCCATTTTTGTGGATCACCATGGAGTTTGCAATCGCGCGAATTCCTGAATTTCCCTGGGACCAACTGGGGTATTCGCAAATTGACAACACGCTGCTGACACGGCTTGCCCCATGGACTGGCGTGTACGGTATCAGCTTTGTGCTGGCCGGCGTGAACGCTTTGTTGGTCGCCGCGGTAACTGTAAACCGGAACGTCCGGGTACGCAGCGGCGCTCGCTTTTCGCCGGCATCCTACTGCGGCGCGTTCGCCGTAATGATAGCGGCGGTGTGTTCCGAAGGGCTTTTGCTGGCGCCGCCAAAGCTGCCATCCCACGCCATCGCGGTGCTGGTGCAGCCCAATCTGAACGTGGCTTTGGATGATACCTGGGCGGGCAAGGAGTGGGACCAGCACATGGCTCAGTTTGCCGATCTGGCAAAGAGCTACTGCAATCGCGGTTATCTTCTTGGCCTGCCGGAACAAGCTTCTCCCAAGGATCAGATTCAGTGCGGATCTGCGCCCGTTCCGCCGGATCTCGTGGTCTGGCCGGAGTCGCCCGCGCCCTTTCGCGACGCGGATGCCCGCTTTCGCGTTGCTGTTACAGGCATCGCGCGCAGTGCGCAGGCTCCCATGATCGTAGGCGATATCGGCATGGATCTGGGGCCGACTCCGGATGGCGCGGGCCAACAGTACCACTACTACAACTCCGCATCGGTCATCACGGCGGAGGGTCAGTTCGCTGGCCGCTACGACAAGATTCACCTGGTGCCCTTCGGCGAGTACGTTCCATTCCGCCAACTGTTCTTCTTTGCGCATCGGTTGACCGACCAGCTCTCCGATATGGGCAACGGCGCCAACCGGCGGAGCTTCACCATCACTTCGAATGATGGACAAACACACCGCTACGGCATCTTCATCTGCTATGAATCGGTGTTTGCGGATGAAATCCGGCTGTTTGTCCGCGCCGGATCGGAAGTGCTCGTCAATATCTCAGATGATGGCTGGTACGGCGACACCAGCGCGCCCTGGCAGCATCTGAATATGGTGCGCATGCGCGCCATCGAAAACCGGCGCTGGATCTTGCGCGACACAAATAACGGCGTAACGGCGGCCATCGATCCCTACGGCACAGTGCGGCAGAGTATCCCGAGGCATCAGGTCGATGAGTTACCGGCACTTTTCGGCTATCGCTCCGACCTGACGTTCTACACGGTCCACGGCGATGTACTGCCGGTCATTTGTGCCATACTGAGCTTGGCGCTGGTGCTTTGGTCGGTGCGTGTTTTGCTTTCGATAAATTCTCCGAAGCCACGATCCAAAATTCATCCGCGCATGGATTCCACTCAAGTCAGGTCCTGAAGCGAAATGTCGTCTCTGAACGATCTCGAATTTGCATTCGCTCCTCTCCGCGATACCGTACGCGACCTGCGGGAGTATCTTTGACCCCGCCCGTCTACGTCGCGAACTAGCGGAACTCGAAACAAAACTTGCCGATCCATCGATGTGGTCCAACCCCGCGGCCAGTCAACCGCTGATGCGCGACCGCAAACGCCTGGAGCAACTCATCGCAGACGATGACGGGTTGGTGCGCCGGATGAGCGACATCGAAGCATACTTTGAGCTCGCCCGCGAGGGCGCGGAAGAGGTGCTCCCCGATCTCGAACGGGAGATGAACCTGCTGCGCGAGTTCTGCGAGCAGCTCGAAGCGAAAACGATGTTGTCGGGGCAAACCGATCCGCTCAACGCAATCGTAACTGTGCATCCAGGAGCCGGCGGAACGGAGAGCCAGGACTGGGCTGAGATGCTGATGCGCATGTATCTTCGCTGGGCCGAGCAGCAGGGCTTCAAAACCGAAATGAACGATTACCAGGATGGCGACGAAGCAGGCATCAAGTCAGCTACGTTCACGATCCAGGGAGAATTTGCCTTTGGCTTGCTCGCTGGCGAGTCGGGTGTGCATCGTCTCGTCCGCATCTCGCCGTTCGATTCAGCCAAGCGGCGTCACACTTCATTCGCGAGTGTCTATGTGTCTCCTGAAATCGACGACACGATCGAGGTGAACATCCGCGTTGAGGACCTCCGCATCGATACCTACCGTTCGGGCGGCAAAGGTGGCCAGCATGTGAACACGACTGATTCGGCGGTTCGCATGACACACTTGCCGACAGGAATCGTGGTCACCTGCCAGAATGAACGATCGCAGATCAAGAATCGCGATAAAGCAATGAAAATGCTGCGTTCGCGATTGTACGAATACGAGTTGGCGAAGAAGAAGGCGATCACCAAGGACATCGAAGACGCCAAGCTCGACATCAACTTCGGCTCGCAGATTCGCTCGTACGTGCTTCAGCCCTACCGGATAGCCAAGGATCACCGCACCAAGGTCGAAGTCGGCGATGTCGACAAAGTACTCGATGGTTATCTTGAGCCGTTTCTGCGCGGGTACCTTTTAATGAAACGGCGAGGTACCGCCGTAGCATCTGATGGAACAGACGACGATCTGGATGTATGAGCGCCCACCAAGCAGAGGAGAACGCTCGGGATGAGTAGTGCTGAAACGAGTGCCTTGATCGACGAGATGCTGCATACGGCGAAGATCATAGCCGTGATTGGCATGAGCAACAAGACCTGGCGCGCCAGCTACAACATCGGCGCTTATCTGGCTAAGCATGGCTATCGAGTGGTGCCGGTCAATCCGGCTCTGAGCGAGATCGCGGTCGATGGCAAAGTGTTGACAAGCTATCCTTCGCTTGAAGATGCGCAGGCAGCGCTTGCCGTCGAAAACCTGAAGATTGATCTCGTAGATGTTTTTCGCGCTTCTCAGCACGTGCCGGCGATCGTCGACGACGTAATCCGCCTGCACATTCCGTACCTCTGGCTTCAGGACGAGGTGATTCATGACGAAGCAGTGGCTAAAGCGCAAGCGGCTGGAGTAAAAGCGATCCAGAACGACTGCATCTTCCGTGAGCACTCGGCGCGGATGTAAATCGCACCCGCTTGAAACCTCCCGATAGGTTTTTCCATCAGATGGGGTACCGCACCCGGGCCGCTGCCCGATACCTGGTTAAGGCGAATTGAGAAATAATGTCTGTGATGCGAATATTTCGCTGCATTGTCGCGCTGGTAGTGGCCTTGGCTGGGAGCGGGGCTGCGCTTGCGGCCAGTTCGTCTGCAGATGGGTTGCATGTGCATGTGCAGCTCGTGATGCCGCAATCGGTCCTCAACCGCGGCGAGAGCGCCGACATTGGCCTCTATTTCAAGCTTGAGCCCGGGTGGCATGTCTACTGGAAAAACGCCGGCGATTCAGGCGAGCCGCCGCGCATCCGCTGGACATTGCCCGAGGGCATCTCAGCCGGCGAAATGCAGTTTCCAGCGCCTAAGCGTCTTCCTCTGGGTCCGCTGATGGATTTCGGCTATGAAGACGAGGTTCTGTTCCCGCTGACCTTGACTGTAGCCAACACGGTTAAACCGGGCCCGGCAATTCTGGATGCCAAGGTTTCCTGGCTCGTCTGCCGCGAAGTTTGCATTCCCGGTAAAGCGGAGCTTGCGCTGACAGAATCGATTCCAGCCCAGCCGATCCGGCCGACCGCGTCGGGTTTCGACCAGGAGCTCTACAAACGGCTGTTGAACCGGCTTCCTGAACCTCCGCCCGCGAATGCCAGAATCATCTTCCAACCGACCGCGGATGGCTTTCATCTGGCCTATCTGGACGGACAGCGCGAAACCTCCGCACAGTTCTTTCCATCCGAACAGAACATTCTCAATAATCCCGCTCCACAAGCGGTTTTGCCGCGAAGCAACGGTCTGGTTCTGGATCTGAAAAAAGATCCCAACATGCCTGCTCAGCCCGCGCAGTTGAAGGGCGTCCTGGAGCTTTCCGGTGGCCGCGCCTATGAGATCGCTGCCGGTCCGGGTACGATTCCGGCAGTCGCTCCCGCCGCAGATGCAGGCGGATTGGCCAAGGCAGTAGGCTTGGCTTTTCTTGGCGGCATCATCCTGAACCTGATGCCCTGTGTCTTCCCAGTGCTTTTCCTCAAAGGGTTGGCGCTGGTGAATTCTCACGGACAGGAAAGAGCGCATCAGCGCATGCATGGGCTCGTCTACACGTCTGGAATTGTTGTCTCATTCTGGGTGCTCGTGGGCGCGTTATTGAGCTTAAGAGCCGCTGGGGCGACGCTTGGATGGGGATTCCAGTTCCAGTCGCCAATCTTTATCGCACTGATGGCAGGATTGCTGTTTTTCCTTGGGCTTTCGCTCGCCGGGCAGTTTGAGATTGGGCTCACCCTGACGAGCGCCGGAGGCTCGCTGGCACAGAAGCAGGGATATGCCGGCAGCTTCTTTACCGGCGTGCTCGCAGTGGTTGTTGCCACGCCCTGCACCGCGCCGTTTATGGGCGCGGCGGTGGGCTATGCGCTTGCTCAAAGTGCCGTAGTCACATTCGCAATCTTCACGGCCCTTGCGCTCGGATTGGCTGCGCCCTATCTACTGCTGACCTTGCAGCCTGCGTGGACCCGTCTGTTACCCCGGCCCGGCGCATGGATGGAGGTGCTGAAGCAGGCCACCGCGGTGCCCATCTTCGGAACCGTAATCTGGCTCACATGGGTGCTGGCCTCTACCCGCGGCGCGCTGGCCGTGGTGCTGCTGCTGAGCACGTTTCTGCTGTTGGCGATTGCCGGCTGGATACTTGGACGATGGCCGGCCAAGCGGATTCCGTCATTTGCCGCTGGCCTTGTCATAGTTGCGGCTATAGGGATTTGCATCTACGGCCTACAGGCATTTTCCGAGCCGGTCAGTGCAGCGGCGGGCGGTTCAACATCTGCTTCCAGTTCAGGTACTCAATGGGAGCCATGGTCGCAGGCAGCCGTGGATAAATATCGTGCAGCGGGTCGGCCGGTATTCGTAGACTTCACCGCGAGTTGGTGCCTGAGTTGCCAGGTCAACGAGCGCGTAGCGCTGCGTACGCCGACTGTGGAAGCAGCTTTCAAAAAGGACAATGTGGCTCTACTCAAGGCCGACTGGACGCAGCGCGATGATGCGATTGCCCAGGCGCTGGCAGGATTTGGCCGCAGCGGCGTTCCCGCATACGCTCTGTACGCGTCCAACTCCACAGACGGTCCGACGTTATTGCCCGAGGCTTTGACGCCGGGCGTCGTGACCGATGCGCTAGGCAGGTTGTCGGCTGTGGAAGCCGTAAGGTCTGCGGGTAAAGCGACGGAAGACGCCGCCAAAGCAGCCGCCGCGGCAGCCAAAGCTGCAAGTCCGGCAGGGAATCAATAGTTCTTAAACTCTTTCTAAAAATCCGAATAAGGAGGTTCGATATGGTTCGTAGCGGAGATCTCTCGGCACTCTCTTCGGTGGCAGCTCTGTTGATCAGTGCTGCCGGTATCTCGACGACCGCCTTCGCGCAAGTAAAAGTTGGCGGGCCCGCTCCCGCCTTTCAGTCATCGGACTCGAACGGAAAAACCGAATCGCTCGATCAGTTCAAAGGTAAATACGTCGTGTTGGAGTGGCACAATCAGGGCTGTCCGTACACACGGAAGCACTACGCCAGCGGCAACATGCAGGCATTGCAGAAAGAATGGACGGCGAGGGGTGTGGTCTGGTTCACCGTCATCTCTTCTGCGCCTGGTGAGCAAGGGTATGTGACTGCAAACCAGGAGAACAACTATCTGAGCCAGATGCACGCTGTACCTACAGCAGCGTTGCTGGATCCGCAAGGCAAGATTGGGCATCTGTACAGCGCCAGGACAACACCGCAGATGGTCGTGATCGATCCGGCAGGCAAAGTGATCTACGACGGTGCCATCGACAACCGGCCCACGCCGGATACCGAGGACATCAGGGGCGCGGAGAATTACGTAAACGAAGCGCTGACGGCCGCAATGGCGGGCAAGCCGGTGCCTACGCCATACACACGGCCCTATGGGTGCTCGGTCAAATACGCTGACTGACCCGCCGTTACGGCGTCTGCAAGCTGAGATGAATCTCGACCTGGGCATTCTTCGGGTCGGCGCTGCGATGATCGTAAACCTCGTAGTCCTCGGCAAAAGCGCGTTGCCCGCCTAACTGTCCTGGAGTCATGGCCCAGATCAGACGCCAGGCTGCGGGAACAACCTGGGTTACATCGCCCCTGTCGGTGTTGATGACTGCATAAGCACCGCGCCGAATGCGACGGTACGCAAGACCAGACGGCAGGTCGTCGACACTTGGAACGGGCGCCCCAAGCAGGTAACAATAATCGCCCTTCTCGTCGCTGGCGTAGTCGCAGTAAACAGCGATCAGCGTGTGGCCAACTCGGCCAGGAATCTGCGAGGCGAGTTTTTGCTGGATGAAACGGCCCCAAAGTTTTCCGATTTCCCCGTTGCCGCTCATTTCTCGATCGTTGTTCGTTCGAACCTGGAACCCGGCAACGTAGATTGGCTGGGACAGCGTCTCCTGTATGGGTCGTGTCATGATGGCCTTTCATCGTTCCTGCGAGAACAGGTAGTTCACTGCGGCCGCAAGCTCGCCGTAGCCTGGGATGCGAAAAAGCGCCATGCAAACCAGCCTCTTCGCGTCGCCACGATACTAGCAGAGTCTCGCATCATCGCAGCGCGAGCCTTCTTCAGCATCCCGGTCCCCCAGCGATAAGGTCGGGCGGCTGCATCTGTGCGCAGAATTACTTCTGGTGAGCGCATACTTGAATTCGGCTCTGTCGGCTGAAAGACCGCCGCGTGCCGTATTGACCGTGGAACATGCTAAATGTAGCGCAAATATGCAGCAAAAAGCCGCTTAAAGAGTATCTTTATTTTCTGTAAGTGTATTCACGTCATAAGGTTAGATCCAAAAAACAACACCCCCCTTTTTGGGGTCGGGGCGCACGTAATGGGCCATTCTTATTCGTCGCGCTTGCGCCGGCGAAGGTCGCGGATCTCTTCCAGCCGTTGCGCCAGTTGTTTTTCACGTCCCTCAGATGTGGGTTCATAGTACCGGCGGCCCGTTAGCGAAGGCGGCAGGCAGTCCATATCGGCCACCCTGCCTTCTTCATCGTGGGCGTATTTGTAGCCCTTCGCGTAGTCAAGCTCCTTCATCAGTCGTGTCGGAGCGTTACGCAGATGCAGCGGCACCGGTTCCTGGCGGGTATGTTCGATGTCAGCCAATGCAGCGGCATAAGCCGCATAAATAGAATTGGACTTCGGCGCCAGACACAGATAGACGACTGCTTCGGCCAAGGCGAGGTCGCCTTCCGGTGAGCCCAGAAACTCCATCGTCTGACGGGCGCTCAGACAAAGATTGAGCGCTTCGGGCGCCGCAAGGCCTATATCTTCGACCGCCATCCGGATGACGCGGCGAGCGAGATACATCGGGTCTTCGCCGGCCTGGAACATGCGGCCAAGCCAGTAGAGAGCCGCATCGGGATCGCTGTTGCGCACGCTTTTGTGCAGCGCGGAGATGAGATTGTAATGTTCCTCTCCGGTCTTGTCGTAGAGCAGAACGCGCTGTTGCAGAGCCTCCTCGGCAATCTCCCGTCTGATGCGCCGCTCGGAGTCGTCGGGACGGTTCGAAGCAAGTTGCGCCGCGACTTCCAGGGCGTTGTAAGCGTTGCGGCAGTCTCCGCTGGAGTAGCCCGCGAGCAGGGCCAAGGCTTCGTCGTCGGCGCGAAGTTCAAGAGCCCCAAGGCCTCGTTCGCGATCGGTAAGAGCGCGGCTCAGCAGCGCCACGATCTGTTCTTCCGTCAGTGCCTTGAGCACATAGACGCGGCAACGCGACAACAGCGCGCCGATAACCTCAAAGGAGGGATTCTCAGTCGTAGCGCCGATGAGGCGGATCGTGCCGCGCTCGACATAAGGCAGGAAAGCATCCTGCTGGGCCTTGTTGAAGCGATGGATTTCGTCGACGAAGAGAATCGTGCGCGATCCCATCTGCGCCGCCTGCTCACTCGCAGCCATTACCTGCTTGATCTCCTTGATGCCGGAGAGGACAGCGGAGAATTCGAGGAAGGTTGCATCGGTAGTCTGGGCAATAATTTTTGCAAGGCTGGTCTTGCCGACTCCCGGAGGGCCCCAGAAGATCATGGAAGCCGGATCGTCCCGCTCGATCTGTACGCGAAGCGGTTTGCCTGCTCCGATGAGGTGCTCCTGGCCGACGTATTCATCGAGATTGCGCGGGCGCATGCGCGCTGCAAGCGGAGCCGCGCGATCGAGCCGATTCACATTTCCGGCCTCCGGAGAAGCATCGAATAAGCTGCGTTCCGAAAGGCTCATGGCTTGCCACCTTGGTGCTCTGAACGTTGACGTGAACTTTCGTACAAGAGTACGCTCGCGGCGACTGCAGCATTGAGGCTTTCAACCGGCCCAGGGCAGGGAATCGTGATGCGGGCATCACAGAGTGACGCAACTTCGGCCTTCAATCCGCTCCCCTCCGAGCCGATCACAAATGCCGAGGGAACGGATAGATCAATCGCTCCCAACGGCTCAGCTTTGTGCGCCATGGCGGCGAGAGTGCGGATACCGGCCGCCCGAAGCATCCTGAAGCATTCTTCGGAATTCAGCTCCAGAACGGGGACACGGAAGACGCTGCCAGCCGAAGCTCGCATGGTCTTGGGGTTCCAGCAATTCACCGTGCCAGGCAGGCTGATGACGCCAGTTGCGCCAAAAGCCTCCGCCGAGCGCAATATCGTTCCCAGGTTCCCGGGATCTTGTATGCCGGAAAGGACAAGGATCAAAGCGCCGGAGTGCAACACCGAAGATCGAGTCCAGGAAGGCCGATGAGCGAGCGCGGCTATCGCTTGCGGAGACTCGGTGGAGACGGCGGAATCGAGAACAGCTTGCGGCAGAGAAAGGATCTCCAAATCCTTTGGAATATTGAGGTCGTCCAGCAGTCGATGACTGTCGTTCGCGATGAAGACAGTAGCCAACTGCATGCCGCTGCGAAGAACCTCCTGGATAAGATGCACGCCCTCAAGCCCAATAGTGCCCTGCGAACCGGCACAGGGCCGGGAAAGCGCCGTTCGGAGCTCCTTCACGCGCGTATTTTGTTTGCTCTCAATATTGCGAATTGTCATGCTCGGCTGATTCCAAGGATCTTAGCCGATTGTAGTCGCGGCCGCAGGCGATGGATCACGGGTGGGCATTCCCAGAAGAAACCGGTATATTACGGAAGACGGGCATCCTTTATCGCCTGGGATCGGGTAACCGTCCGGGCGGTCCCAATCGAGATTTGGCAGCCGAGGTAGATCATTTGTCCGCGGAAATTCTGCGCGTCCATCCCGATGAACCACAGCAGGAGCGCATCGAGTACATCGTAAGCTGCCTTCGTCAGGGCGATGTTGTGGCAGTGCCTACCGATACATTTTATGGGCTCGCGGTCGATCCGGTAAATTTGCATGCAGTCGAGCAGATCTACCAGATCAAATCGCGCCTGAAGCACAAACCGCTCTCCCTGTTGATCTCTTCCGTTGCGCAAGCCTACGGGCTGGCGCGCGATATCGATGATCGCTTTGACCGTCTGGCGGAACGCTTCTGGCCTGGGCCGTTGACGATTATCGTACGAGCGGGCAGCAAGTTGCCGCTGCGTTCGACAGCGAATACCGGCAACGTGGCGCTGCGGGTGCCCGATGCGCCGATTGCAAGGGCAGTTGTGGAGTGCTTCGGACTGCCCATCACCGCGACGTCGGCGAATCTCGCTGGTGCAGCCGAGTGCACTCACGCCGCTTGCGTTCGCGATCAGATTGGAGATCGTATTCCGTTGATCGTCGATGGCGGGCCCTCGGGGCGAGCGCTGCCTACAACCATCGTCGATCTTTCCGCAAACAATGGCCATTGGCAAATCCTGCGCGAAGGCGCTATCTCAACACATGAGATTGCGCTCGCGCTGCAACGCTGATGGGAGCACAGGACGATTCCATGGCCGAAGACGGTCTCCATGGTGCGCGGCACAGCCGGTTGGGATCGGCAATTCGTTTTGTGATCCTCTTCCTTCTCGCGGTTAGTTTGGCATTCTCCGCGGCCTGGTGTATCTGGGTATACGTACATATTGAGCGCTATGCCTATCAAGATGAGGCCGCCCCAGCGGATGTGATCTGCGTCTTTGGTGCGGCTGAGTACGGTGGACGACCCTCGCCCGTTCTGCGCGCACGGCTCGATCATGCCCTGGCGTTGTATGAACACAGGATTGCGCCAACCATTATCACGCTGGGAGGCGGTGAACCCGGCGATACCTACTCCGAAGGAGAGGTAGGCCAGGCATACCTGATGGCTAACGGCGTTCCGGAGAAAGCTATCATCGCCGAAACGCACAGCCGTGACACGGAAGAACAGGCAATGCGTGTTGTTTCGATCGCGCGGGCAAACAGCTACAAGCGCGTTGTGGTAGTCAGTGATCCCACACACCTGTTTCGTATCCGTTCGATCTGTGCGCGCGAGGGTCTTCCGGTATTGACTTCGCCCCGTCCGCAGATTGCTGCTGTGGGTAGCCTCAGCGAGTGGCAGCAGATATGGCATGAGATCGTGACATACACGCTGTGGCGACTGCATTTGCATTAAATCCAGCCAGCAATTGGCAACACGCGATTGCAGTTCGAAGCAGGCACATTGCCCAAACAGGAGAGGATGGTTGCACCGAAGCGTAAGCGCTCAAGCAGGCAGGCGTAATTTTCGCGTTGATCTGTTGCGTGGGTTGGCGATTCTGTCCGTACTGGTGCTCCACTTCAACATCGCCTATCGGCTGCTTCAGGGCCCGCTGGGGAAACTGTTGCCCGGCCCATACCTAAGCAATCTGGTGTGGAACGGCAACTACGGCGTTGTCGTCTTCTTTGTCATCTCCGGGTATCTCATCACGTCGACTTCGCTGCGCAGATTTGGAAGCCTTGAGGGCGTCTCGCTTCGCGGCTTCTACATCTTTCGGTTTGCACGCATCGTGCCGTGTCTGCTATTGGCGCTCGCGGCAATCAATCTTCTTGCACTCGCAGGAATAGCAATCTTCCGGGGAGACAGCAGGCCACCTTTGTGGCTCAGCGATCTATCGCTATTGACCTTCTGGCACAACATCCTGATGGCTAAATTCGGCTATTTCAATTACTGCCAGAATATCTATTGGTCGTTGTCTGTCGAAGAGGTCTTCTATATAACCTTTCCATTGCTGTGTGCCCTTCTGAAGAAGGGCAGATGGATCGTGCTCGTATGGTGCATCGCCATTATTGTTGGACCGGTCTATCGGGGTTATCACAGCCACAACGAGATTCTGTTTCTCTACGGCAACCTTGCCTGCTTCGATGCAATCGCCATGGGGTGTTGCGTCGCGGTTTTTGCGGACAAACAGCTCCTTCCGCTTGGACAGTTAGCCCGGAGATCGACGCAGGCCGCTGCGCTGATCTGGATGCTGTTCATCTTTCTACGCGCAGGCATTGATTCGGTTCCCGTGTGGGGACCAACGCTGATGGCGCTCGGAGCCGCAGCGTTCCTCCTTGCTGAGAGTACATTCACGAGCGTCGGAAATCCCGAAGGCTCGTGGACCTCGAAGCTGCTGTGGCCGATTGCATGGCTAGGGCGGCATAGTTACGAGCTATATCTGTTCCATATTCTCCTGTTGGCCGGTTTGATGACCCGATTGCCGAGGAAACAGATACCGCCCGATGTGCGCATCTGGTGGATGCTGCTGTTTATCGCTGCCTCGTGCCTCTTGAGCTGGGCGGTTGCCCGCTTCTACTCGGAGCCGCTGAACCGTGTCCTGCGGAGAAGATTGGCTCCGGCCACAACCGCTACCTAGACCTGGAGATTGGTTCTCATAAGCAGCGGGCGAAGGTGATAAGCTTCATCGCTATGAAGCCCCTGCGCAATCTTGTTTCACTCCTCACTGTTTGTGTGTCTCTGAGCGCCGTCGCACAATCATTCCGTGTCAGCTTTCCGAGGAAAATGAGTCAGAAGCCGCTGGACGGGCGCGTGTTGCTGCTGCTATCAACCGACGACTCGGCTGAGCCGCGCATGCAGATTGACGATACGCCGCGGTCGCAAATGATTTTTGGAGTCGCGGTTGACGGACTTGCTCCAGGCATCCCGGCGACGGTGGATGCCGCAGCGTCGGGTTATCCAGTGCACAGTCTCAAAGATGTACCGCCGGGTGAATACACCGTGCAGGCGGTCTTCAATCTTTATGAGACTTTTCATCGCGCCGATGGTTCCGTGGTCAAGCTCCACATGGATCAGGGAGAAGGGCAGCATTGGAATATCTCTCCGGGAAACCTGTACAGCAAGCCGCGCAAGATTGCACTGCCAACGAAGGGCGAGCCGATAGACGTCTCGCTCACGGAGAAGATCCCACCAATTCCTGAGCCCAGAGACACTAAGTATGTCCGCCACATTCGCATCCAGAGCGATCTACTCACGAAGTTCTGGGGTCGACCGATGTATCTTTCTGCCGTGGTGCTTGTTCCCGAGGGATTCGACGACCATCCGAATGCGCATTTCCCGGAGATGGTATTTGAAGACCATTTTGTTGACGACATCGATGACTTCCGCACTACGCCGCCTGATCCGAATTTGAAACCGGACTACAGCGAACGCTTCCATCTGGCCGGATACAACCGTATTCAGCAGGAAGAGGCTTACAAAACCTATCAGCAGTGGATCGCGCCCAACTTTCCGCGATACATGGTGATCAAGATTCAGCATGCGAACCCGTACTACGACGACTCGTACGCAGTGAATTCGGCCAATCTCGGACCATACGGCGACGCCATTGAAACGGAACTGATGCCGGCGATCGAGAAGAAGTTTCGTGGCATTGGCCAGGGGTGGGCACGCTTTTTGTACGGCGGCTCGACCGGCGGATGGGAGTCGCTGGCGGTGCAGATTTACTATCCAACGCATTACAACGGCGCCTTTGCAGCCTGCCCCGATCCGATCGATTTTCACGCCTTCACCGACATTGATCTATACAACGACAAGAATGCTTTTTACTTGCAGGGTGCGCATAAGCAGGTGGAGCAGCCGGCAATGCGCGACTACCTCGGACATACACTCATCACCGCCAGAGAAGTCAACGCGTATGAACTGGCGCTGGGCGATCATGGCCGCTCTGGAGAGCAGTTCGATATTTGGCAGGCGGTGTATTCGCCTGAGGGGGCGGATGGATATCCGCAGCCGATCTTCGATAAGCTAACCGGTGTCATCGATCCAGGTGTTGCTGCCTATTGGCACGACCATTACGACCTTGACGCCATTTTGCAACGGGAATGGCCGAAGCTCGGTCCGGAGCTACAGGGGAAGATTCATCTCTATGTCGGAAGCGATGACACATACTTCCTCAACGACGCCGTCTACCTGATGGAAGATTTTCTCAAGACCACCAAGAATCCGCCCTACGGCGGCGAGGTTGCCTACGGCCCGCGCGCGGAACACTGCTGGAACGGCGATCCCGCCCTGCCGAATGCGTATTCGCGGCTGCATTACAACACCATGTATCTGTCCAGGATTCTCGGTCGCATTCAGAAGACAGCACCTCCGGGTGCAGACCTGACGAGCTGGAAGTACTGAAGAGACAGCTCCATGATTGACCGATCGGCACATAACACTCATCGCACTGGGTTGTGCTGCTGCTTATCTCATTTCCTTATCTACGATTCACGGAAACATTCCGCCGCTATTTGTAACCGCCAAGGCTCTTGACGTTGCGAAGGAGGGGTCCTCACTCGAGGAATCTCAGATCCTCCGGCGTGTCGATGTCTAGCTCTCCATCTTCGAACGGAATCGTAATCATCAGACACTCAGGGTTGCGCAGGATTTGTCTCGCGCCAATGTCGCCCGAGAGCGATTGAAGCTGAGCGAAGTGTGAAGCCGGGAATATAGCCGGGATACCGGCAATTCCGCCGTAGCGGGAGGCAACGATGGATTCGGATTCGCTCGCCGCGTAGGCTGCGATGAGTGCATTCAGATGTGAGCAGCCAAGTAAAGGCTGATCGCAAACCAGCAGAATCGCGGCCCGCGCTGACGGATCTTGTTGCAGGAGCGCTTCCAGTCCAACGCGAATCGAACTCGAGATGCCTTGATTCCACTGCGGATTTACGACGGCTAACACTGTCGACAAATCGACCGTTGAAGCAACCAGATCCCGATTCGCGCCAAGTACGACGAATATTGGATCGGCTCCAGCTTCCTTGGCGGCTCGCAATGTGTGCGCGAGGAGCGTCTCCCCGTGGGTGGTAACAAGCTGCTTTGGCCCACCCAGACGGCGGCTGGCGCCGGCGGCGAGTACGATAGCGGGCATTTGCATTGCATTCAGTGTAGAGCCTCGCGTGTAGCGCTACCGCATACAGCTTGACCGCGGAGGTAGTGAAGCTCCACACTGAGACTTCCAAGGGAAAGTTTGTGATCGGAGAGAGTGCGTGACGGAACCAGGCGCAGCTGCAGAGGTGTATGCACCGCTTGAGTTGGATGGCCAGGGCGCAGACTGCCTTGATAAAGGCTACGGACTGCACAAAGGCGTGCTGTCCGCTGCGGAGACGCTCGCCCAGTCCGTCTCGGCCATCGCGCCATCTGCGACGCCGTCGCTTACGATTCCGCTCGTTTTCAGCCTGGCAGGAAATGGCACATGGTTTGTCTACTTCCTGACGATGCTTGCCATGCTCCTGGTGGGTTATTGCGTCAGCAGATTCGCTCGCATGTCGGCATCGCCGGGATCTTTGTACACATACACCGCCGATACACTGCGGCCGTCGCTCGGTGCGGTGGCAGCGTGGGCGCTGTTGCTGGCCTATCTTGCCACAGGCGCTTCCGTGGCCGGCGGCGCACTCTATTATTGCAATGTCCTGCTCGGTGAATTTGCGCATTGGACGCCGTCTCCCGTGCTTGCTCTGGCTGTGGTGATGCTTGTGACGGGCGCAGTAGCCTATCGCGATGTGAAGCTTTCAGCCGAAGCTATGCTGTGGATCGAGATCGTTTCTGTCAGCCTTATCGCAATTGTGCTGATCTTGTTGCCATCGCATTTCGGTTGGCACCTGGACATGGATCAGTTCCGTCTGAAAGGCGTAAAGATCGGGGCGCTAGGTCCTGCTCTCGTGCTGGCCACCTTCAGTTTCGTAGGCTTTGAATCGGCCACGACTCTGGGAACGGAGGCGCGTGAGCCGTTAAAGACGATTCCCAGGGTTGTGCTGCAGTGCGCGCTGCTGGTAGGGCTCTTCTTCATGCTGTGCTCTTATTCCGAGGTGCTGGGTTTCCAGGGTGAGCTAGGGAAGCTTAGCGAATCAACCAGCCCCTTGCATGTACTTGCGCGCAAGGCTGGCGTCTCGGCGCTGGGCACGGCGATCGATGCTGGAGCGCTCATCAGCATGGCCACCTGCACGCTTGCTTGCACTACCGCGGCGTCACGAGTCATGTTGCGCATGGCGCACAGCGGGTTACTTCCGGACGTATTCGGTCACGGGCATAAGCGCTATGGCACCCCCGGCGCCGGAGTCATCCTATGCTCCATTGTGATGCTGGTTGCGACCGGTGCGCTGGCCGCATGCGGAGTCAGCGGAAGCAATATCTACGAATGGCTCGGTTCCATTTCAGTCTTCGGATTCCTCACCTCCTACGCACTCGTGGCGATCGCGTTGCCATTTGCCCGCAAGGCTCTAGGGCAGCATTCGCGCGCCACCACCACAATAAGCTGGTTCGCAGCAACCGTGATGGCAGCAACGGCCTTCGGAAGCATCTATCCTGTGCCTGCCGCTCCGGCACTATGGTTCCCTTACATCTACGTTGGATACATGGCGCTCGGCATGGCCTGGTTTATGGTGCGACGAAGCGAGATTCACAAGCGGCGCTCGGCCGCCACGTAGCTTCTCAAGGCTGCATCTCACGCTCGGGTTGAATGATCAAAAGCATTACGACGCCCACGACCACAAACATGCGGAAAGCGGCCTCTTGTCCGTTCCACGTGTGAGATTGCCACATCAGGAACCACTCCGCTCCGACCGTTAGAAACGCGACCAGCCACATAAGCATGCTCAACGTTAGAGCGATGATCGAAACTCGTTTTGCCAGGTCGAAAGTATCCGCGCTTTTCCGCAGGCTCCGAAATAGATTCAGCGCGCCCCACCAGCACAGGGCCGCGGTAATTGCCTCCCAGGCAATGGTGGAGAAGTAAAAGACCAGGTGCCAGCCGGGGGCGATCAACGCGCGCCACATGCCGTGATTGCCGGCAAAGGTTGTGTCCATCATCAGAACATGACGGACAAACTGATAATTCGAATCAAAGTCCGTCGTATTGTTAAAGACGACAAGCGTATAGAAAAACGCTATAGCGGAGAGAAGAAGTATCTTGGCAAGTCGCAGCGTCATAGCAATTCCTGGAATGAGCGGTGCTCAGAGGGCGCCTTATTGGGTTGTGTTCTGCACGATAGAGTCTATACCCGCTAATCCTCGACCAAGTGGGTCCACAACCGCACAGATGGCGGCAGAAAGGGTGGAAGATGTGGCTACAGCGGCACACGCGTCGACCTCGTGAGCGACTGGACATCTCACGCAGATTAGGTGAATCGACTCTGGGGTGCGTCTGTATCTTATCTGTTGTGTGGCTTCCGAGCTGCGATTGCGTCTGACCCTGAACGTACGCATCGAGCGCTCTGATCAGCCAGCCGATTTTGCTCTACATGGAGTTGTTTCTGTCCTATGAGTGAAGTTTTTGAATCATCGCGTCCCCCACTTCCGCCGTTTACACGCGAGTCCGCGATCAAGAAAGTGCGGGCCGCCGAAGACGCCTGGAACTCACGCGATCCACAGCGCGTTTCGCTTGCCTATACGATCGATTCGCGGTGGCGAAACCGGGCTGAGTTTGTTAACGGCAGAGAAGAGATCGTTGCGTTTCTGGCGCGAAAGTGGAGCTTCGAACTGGAGTACCGCCTGATCAAAGAGCTATGGACATTTACGGACAATCGTATTGCCGTCCGCTTTGCCTACGAGTTTCACAATGAAGCCGGTCTGTGGTTTCGCGCATACGGCAATGAGAATTGGGAATTTGACGATCTTGGGTTGATGCGTGTGAGACATGCAAGCATCAACGATCTGGCTCTTACGGAGTTCGAACGGAAGTTCCACTGGCAGCAAGGGCGGCGTCCTGACGATCATCCTGGCCTGAGCGATCTGGGGCTGTAGGATAGTCTTCCCGAAATGTCGCATAGGTAGTTTGTAATTCGCCTTGAGGCGAAAGAAAAACTTTATGAGCTCTATAAATTAAATGAATTTCGCAAGATATCTTTTGCTGTGCGGCTCAACAATTCGAGTTTTCAAACGGGCGGAAACCCCTCGGCATGGGTTTAATTCGTGCATGCAACGTCATTCATCCGAGGCTTTGGGCTGGCAGCGGAGCGCACTAAAATTTTCGTTGAATTTCTTCTAGGCTCGGGTATTGTAGTCATAACCCTCGGATCTTTAAGAGCGGTTCAAACTGCGAGTTCTGCTCGTATTAACTTTTCCTTCCCTTATTTGACCTGCCGTTTCAGGTAGGCCGCTACATCCGATACAGGTCCTCGGAAACAGATTTCGAGGCACAGGAAAGCTTTATCTTTGTGAGGTCGTGCCTTTTGATCAGTACACGTCGCAGTATTTCTCTATCTATCGTGCGGCTGTTTGCCATCCTGGCAGCCGTAGCGCTGTGTGGTTCTCTCCTGCTGGCACAGCAAACTCTTGGCGGCATTACGGGTACCGTGACCGATGCGACCGGAAGCCTGATTCCAAACGCCGATGTGATGGCGATAGGAGAACAGACCGGGCTTACACGCTCAGTTAAGTCCAACGGATCGGGAGAATATCTTTTCGTCAATCTGCCGATTGGCAGCTATACCATTACGTATTCCGCGGAAGGGTTTGAGGTCCAGAGCACGCCGCATATTGCTGTGCAGGCTGATCGAACCGCGACGGTGAATGCGGCTCTAAAGGCCGGCTCGAAGGCGCAAACTGTGGAAGTCGATGCAACTCCGCTCATGAATGCAGTCGATACAACCAACGGATACGTGCTCGACTCGAAGCAGATTGAAACAACACCGCTTCCAACAGGCAGTTTCACGGGACTGGCTACCCAGTCGGCCGGTCTGGATGCAGAGCTGCCCGGCGGTACAGGTGCGGTTTCCGGTCTTGGCAATCAGCCGATCTGGGCCAATGGTCAGCGTGATACGAGCAACAGCTTTTCTCTGAACGGCGTCGATGCGACAAATCTCTTTAACGGTAAGAGCACCAGCCAAGTCGGTTCGGCTCGCGTGATCAATAGTACCGGCGCGTCTACCAGCAACGGCGCGGGCGGCGTCATTCACTCAGAAGCTTCCATCTATCTTTCGATAGGCAACGCGATTCCCACTCCTGCTCCGGAGACCATCGAAGAAGTGCGCGTCAATGCTTCAATGTACGACGCAAGCCAGGGATCGACCTCCGGAGCTCACATCGACTTGAGCACATCGTCGGGCACGAATAACATTCATGGTGGAACTTATTACCGGCGTGGCACGGATTGGCTCAACGCGGCACCGTTCTTCTTTAATCAAGACGGTGATGTTCCGACCAACATGAAGGTTCCGCAGCTACATCGCTACACGCTCGGCGGCTACGCCGGCGGTCCCATCATCAAAGACAAGCTCTTCCTATACCTGGGCTACCAGCATCTTCATGTTTCCGACCAGGAGATAGGTTCATCATTCTTGGACGTGCCCGTGGGATTGACCGATGATCGTTCGGCTTCAGCCTTGGCATCGGTGACAGACCAATCTTTCGGAACGAGTTTAAGCGCCAATTGCAGCAACGCGTCCTATACCTGTCCTTTGGTCATTGATCCGACTGCGCTGGCACTGTTCAATGCGCCGGCCGCTCCCGGCGAACCGGGCAAGTGGCTGATTCCGAACCCTACGCAATTGCCTTCTGTGGCTCACCTGGACAATGCGTTCATACCTGGAACCGGTCGCTTTACCGCCGATCTTGGCATTGCCAACCTGGACTACAACGTCAGCAAGAAGGACACACTCGCGCTCAAGTACTATTACCAGCACGATCCCACTGTCTCACCTTTCGCCTACTCCAGCGTACCAGGATTCACGGAACACCTGGACGCAGGCTCTCAAGTTGCTTCGATCATCAATAGCTATCTGATCAAGCCCTCTTTGAGCACCACTGAGACCTTCGGATTCATTCGCGAAAAAATCTGGGGTGACAACGAACAGCCCTTCGGACCTGATTCCATTCCCGGCGGCGCAGCGGGCAACGGCTCCATCAACGTGTTTGGATCGAAGTACTTTCCCGGCATTTCGGTGTACAACGTGTTGGGAGACTATCAGCCCGCAGGCACTTCCACTGCGATCCTGAACATCGGACCGAATGCGGAAGGTCAGGCGGCACGCACCGGCGTCTTCCAGAATCGCTTTGCTCCGTCGGCGAATGCTATCTGGACGGTCAGCAAACACACGGTCAGCTTTGGCGGCGCGTATAGCTATACCCAGCTCAATACCATCGATAAGCGCACAGGCATCGGCACCGTCGCTACCGACGACTTCAGCCAGATGATTCAAGGTTATGTGACTCCCGGAAGCTCGTCCACGGGCTTTTATGTCAGCTCCTTTCTGCAAGGCAATGCCAGCCGCTACTATCGCGCAAATCAGGTTGGCCTCTATTTTCAGGACAAGTACCAGCTCACGCCACGCCTGTCGCTGACCGCAGGTATCCGCTACGACTGGGACGGCGGCCTCACGGAGAAGTACGGCCGCATCTTCAACTTTGATCCAAGCCTGTATAGCTATGACGTGGGTTCGGACACCATCACCAGTACTGGCCTCATCATTGCCGGGAACAATGCCAACGGTACCAAGGGCGTAAGTCCTACCACCCTTACCGGCCGTCAATGGGGCTTTGCTCCGCGCATAGGAGCCGCCTGGCAGCCGGCCATGTTCCATGACAAGGTCGTCGTTCGCACTGGCTTCGGTGTGTACTACGACCGCGGAGAGCTCTTCAGTTACTTCTCGCCCGGCTACGCCATCGGCACTGTCACCGGTGGCCCCTTCGGAGTTAACCAGCAGCTTCCCTTTGTCAATGCCTCAAGCTGTCCCTCCACGTCCCAGTCCTTCTACGAGGGTTACATTGTTACTTGCGGTGGCCAGAACGGCGCGCCTCCCACGGCCGAGACCGGCAACCTCTCCAACCCATACGGCACTGCTCTTCTGGCCCCGCCGAACAATCCCAAGGCGTCTGATCTGAGCAAGTACCTGCCCAACGCGTACAGCATCGTCAATCAAGGCTCGGGTGCTGCAAACGTCATCAACAACGGCCAGCCGATATCTCTTGGTGTGTACGACAGGGCCAACACCCTGCCCTACACGTACAACTACACCCTCGACATCCAATGGCAGCCAAGGAACGATCTCGCGATCGACCTCGGTTATGTAGGCAATGTTGGGCGCCACCAGGTTATCCCGGTTCCGCTTAACCAGGCCAATATCACTTCGCCATCCGCCCCCGTGTTGGCCGGTGGACCCTACGCACAGAAGTACAGTTACGGTTACACCGTCAGCGAACCAAATTTCGGTCCGCCGATCAATCTGCCTGATGGCACGCCTTACCTCTACAACTACGAGGGAGGCAACGTCGATCTGCGCGTTCCCTACATCGGTTATGCGGCGGAGTCCATCGGCTACAAGGCCGCAGGAGTCGACGCTTATAATGCGCTTCAAGCGCACATCGAAAAGCGCATGAGTAAAGGCATCCAGGTTGGCGCTTCTTACACCTATTCTCACGCACTCGATGAGCAGAGCGGTCTCGGTCTCTTTTACAACGGCAACAACGCTCTCAATCTGCGCGGTGGATACGGCTCGTCCGACTTCGACCGTACTCACGTTATTAACTTCAACTACGTCTTTCAGCTACCCGATTTTGCCAACAAGCGTACCCTCGCCGGCAAAGTCATTGACGGCTGGTCCCTGATCGGCCTCACCGTGCTGCAGAGCGGTCAACCCTATAGCGTCATCGATTTTACTGGCGCAATCGGCTCAATTTACTACTCCACGGCCAACGGCATCACCAATCCCATCGTGCCGCTGGCCAAGGGATGCACGGCCAAATCGGCGACCACCGGGGCCTCCGGCGCATTCACTCCCAACGGTGGCAAGGCAGCCCTCAATCCCGCGTGTTTCACCCTGCCTCTGCTACCTGCCGGCGGCCTGGGCGGCGCGATTCCAGACACCGACCCATTCGAAACCGGCTTCACCACTGGTCAGCGCAATATCTTCCGTCAGTCGTTCCAGAAGCGCGCCGACGCTTCGCTCGTCAAGGAACTCAATCTCACCGAGCGCTACAATCTGAAGTACACCTTTGACGTTTTCAACCTCACCAACACGACCAGTTTCGATGTTCCCGGCGATGAAGTTTCACAGAATCAGGACTACAACGCCTTTCCTGCGACTGGTACGGCTCCGTTGCCGACTAACAACTGCGCCACCGATCCGAACGGCGTCAACAACGGCTTCTACAATTGCCCAGGTGGTCTGGGTATTGTGACGCATACCATCGGCAGCCCGCGACAGATTCAGATGTCGTTGAGTTTCACCTTCTAATCTGCAAACAGACATGCTAAAAGGGGCGATCCATAACGGATAGCCCCTTTCGTTTTTTGGATGTTTCCGTAAGCTCGGAATCCAAAGCTCAGGACGGTGGCGGGGCCGTAAGAGTAACGGAGAGTATTTCCACTGGCGACGCCATGAACAACGTCTCCAATGCTGCGGAATCAGCAAAACGATGGCCCGCTACCTGCCGGACTGGAAAGGTGAAAGCAACGCTGGATTCGGCAAACGGCCACGGAGTGAGTTGGAAGTGGCGTGGCCCAAGAGGCAGCACTTGCACCTCTTGTTTACCACCGTTACTGAGCGGCAGGGGGTGCAGTAGATTGGATGGCGAGCCGTGGTCGACGCAGGCGAGAAGCGAAAGATGGTCACACGCCTGAAGGAGACGGAAATGCCCGCGGATGGTCGTTGCCTCTTTCGCATGGTCGCTGAGTAATGGATGATGGGTGATCCAATTGAGGAGTTGCAGCCGCCATGCGGTTTGTCGTTCCAGGAATTGATCCAGAAGTGGAAGCTGTTCAGGAGCAACAGTAGAGCGATCGATGCGGTTCACCAGTAGATCGCGCGTATGAATGGCGACCAGAAGGCCTGCATATGGATCCTGCTCGGCAGTCACTCGCACGGCCTGTTCGCGGACGGTAAGATAGTCGGCAAAATCGATTTCTTCAAAGGTTGCGTATTGGCCAATCAGCTCGGACGAAAACGCTGAGGGCCTGCCGTCGCGAGTGACACTGGGACGCGCATCTTTCGAGGCCCAGCCATCGTCGTGTGAGGCGATGGCAAAGAGAACACGATCCAAAGGCTCGGGCTTACGGAATTGTTCATTGCCCCATGCGGCGGCAAAGTCACCCGCCAGATGTGCATGATCCTTATGTGTAATCAGCCTCCAGCCGGTTTCGGTCTCCATGCGAAGCATTGCTCTTAACTCCAGAGTATCTTTCTGCTAATTCGCCGCGATTGGGGTACAGCGGATCAACCGCACTCATGCCTGTGGTGCAGCAACTGCCACATCGGCAACACGGCGACCGAGCAGAAAGGAAATCCTAACACGGCGGCTCAAACGAGTTGCTCATGCGTACGTGCCGGCCGCGCGTCTTCGACGGATAGAATCAAGAAATGCGATCGGGAGCGGGAGTGATCACACATGCGAGAAGGGAACTGGCAGCGGCCAAGGACAACGGCGCAGCGATTGAGAATTTGCTGAGAGCCGCGCTCAGGCGATCCAACGATGGCGCAAATCACAATACCTATCTCTGGCAGGATGAAGCGTGGACCATGTCGGAGCTACGCCGGGTGATCTCTATGCCAGAACAGGAGCACACTCCCTTTGGAGATGGCCACGGTCCTCTTTGGGGAATCCCGGTTTCCGTCAAGGATTGCTTCGATCTTGCAGGTGCGCCCACAACCTGCGGAATCCGGTTCTATGGATCAATGCGTGGCCCTGCGACAGAGGACTCGTCGCTGGTCGAGCGGCTGCGGACGGCAGGCGCCGTGATCACGGGTAAGACACATCTGCATCCACTGGCCTACGGAATCACCGGCGAAAACGTGGAGTTTGGAGACTGCGTTCAGCCCGGCGATCCAGGTGCGCTCACAGGCGGTTCCTCAAGCGGCGCGGTGGCCAGCGTCCTCGAGGGATCGGCTATGGCGGCTATCGGCACCGACACCGGCGGCTCGGTACGCGTGCCCGCAGCGCTTTGTGGGCTCGCCGGATACCGTGCTTCGCTGGGTCGAGGTGACTGGCGCGGCGGAGGGCATCTCGCACAATCATTCGACACTATGGGATGGCTGTTCGCGGATATCGAAGATGCTCCGCTGCTCGGTTCATTTTTTGCTCCGGATACCGAAAAATCAGATCCGGATGCGTTGCCGAAGCGTTTCGCTGTCATAGATGACGATTTTCTTGAAGATTGCGAGCTGCGAATCCTTGATAGCCTTAACCACTGTCGCGCCGAGCTCGAGTCTCTGGGGCTTCGCGCAGAAACGGTAGATGTCGCATGGTGGAGTGAATCACGGGAGATATTCAGCGCCATCCAGGCGTGGGAAGCGGCTCGTATTCATGCGGGCTATTTTGCCGAATTCGAGCCGTCCATCCGTCAGCGGCTCGAGTGGGGAGCGGCGATCGGCGACCTTGAAATCGACGATTTGCGTAAACGCCAGGCAAAGTTTCGCGTGCGGATGGATACACTTCTGGCTGAGCATGAACTGTTGCTTTTGCCGGCGGCCCCGGTGACGCGGCTCTCCGCGGGGGCTGATCATAGCCAGACCCGCACACGGCTTCTACGCTACACAACGCCGATCAGTCTCGCCGGAATGCCTGCGGTGACGATTCCGTTTAAGGACGACGAGGGCAAGGCGGGCGGCATGCAGCTGGTCGCAGCACGCGAAGACGATGGGCGTCTGTTGCGGATAGCGGCAAATATAGGATCCTCACGGAAGTCTCAACAAACTTCCTTATTGGGGTAGAGGCGCAGTATGTTGTCGAAAACTTTCGCTTTCTTTTTCCGTTCGATGCCCCGAATGCCAGCCTGCCTCTGCGGTTGTAACTTGCAGACCGCTCAATTCATCTATGAATCCAGGGACAGCAGAAACGTGGTTTCGGGTACTTGGGATTCAGCCAGAGGAAGGGTAACTGATACTTCGGCGGCATGACAGGGGAAAGCACAGCCAGGTTCCAAAGCGCCAGTGAGGCTACGGTCATCATCGGACGCATCCTTGCCGGGGAAAAGCAGCTTTTCCACGACCTGATTCGTCCTCTCGAGCGCGCGGTTTTTGTGCTGTTATTTAGCCTTCTACGCAGCGAGACAGACGCGGAAGATGTGGCGCAAGAGACTTTTATCAAGATCTACCGGAACCTCGGTAGCTTCCGCGGCGAAGCCAAGTTCTCGACGTGGGCTCTTTCGATTGCCCGTAACGAGGGATTGGCATGGCTTCGGAAGCGATCTTCACGACCTGAGGAGCCGATCGAACCCGTTCTCGATGAGGGCGGCGGGGACTTTACGCCGGCCCTTCTGACGGACTGGCGCGAGGTGCCTGCAGAGGCTCTGGAAAGAAGTGAACTGGGAGAGTGTTTGAGGCAGGCGATTCTCAGATTGCCGCCGATTTATAGGGATGTGGTGCAGCTAAGAGACGTTCAGGAACTCGATATCCAGGAGGCGGCAGGAGTCCTCGGTATTTCTCCTGGAGCCGTTAAAGTCCGCCTGCACCGGGCAAGAATTATGCTGCAAAAGGAGTTGGTTCCCATTCTGAAGGCGTATGTTTCCCCGGCCAGAGGGAAAATGCGCTCCTGGTTCGGGAGGCGCGCATGAAGATCGACTGCAAGCACGTTTGGCATCACATCTCGGCGTATATTGACGGCGATGTGGATGAGCAGACGCGCGCCGAAATTGACCGGCACCTGGAGCATTGCGAGATCTGCTCGGCGATTCTTGATTCGACCCGGAATATCGTGGTGCTGGTAGCCGACGGCCGCGTCTTCGAGATTCCCACCGGATACAGCGAGCGGCTGCATAAGCGTCTCGCCGCCGCCCTGGCCGAAAGCTGATCTACCGGTTCGCTTGGCCTGGCTCAGTTTCAAAGTCAGTCAGAGCCTTGCACATCAAGCAGTAGACTTCCACACACCGGGAAAAATCCTCAAAGTCAATCCATTGTTCCCACAGCCGCGTACTTTCGGTGTGCACGAAGTGAAATGCACAAGCCGCGCACTGTATCAAAGACGGACAGGACCCTTTTGGGGGTCCCCCTTCAGAATGGCTATCCCAGGAACAGCAAGCTCTGTGCGATGCCGGCCTGCGGGAAAACTTGTAATCGAGTCAATTACTTGCCGGTCTTGCGCATTTTCTCCTTGCACAACGTAACCTTTGCCTCGTAGCGTCACTCAAACGGGGCGAATGTCATTCCTGCGGACGCACTCGGAGCTACCGATGTCTCTGCCAAGTTTCTTCCCCGCGGCTAGCCCGCAAACAACACAAGTGAGGACACACAGATGAAAGTTTCGTTGAATGCACTTCTGCTTAGCGCCGCTCTCACAGGTCTGGTAGGCGGAACCGCTGCTTTTGCCCAGACTTCCAGCAGCAGCCAGAACAACGTCAAGGCCACGACCGCTGGCGTTCGCCTGGTATCGCAGAGCACCGACAAGCACTCCTGTAAAGGCAAGAATGATTGCAAGGGCAAGGGCGGCTGCAAGAGCAGCGACAACGGCTGCAAGGGCAAGAACAGCTGCAAGGGCAAGGGCGGCTGCGCCACCGACGGCTCCAAGATGCCAAAGACTGTCTAACTTTGCATCTCTGCTTGCTGTCAGCCAATCAGGACTGCGGCATGATCAAAACTGTACGGGGATAGCGTCGCTGCTGTCCCCGTCCTGACCTCGGCGGTTGCAGTAGAATGGCCGAGCGCTAATGCACGCCTGGGAGATGTGGAGGATGGCCGGCAACCGGTTCAATGCATTTAAAGACTACGGTGTCGGCATTGGACTGCGCATTCCTCACTACGAGCACATCTTCGCTCACAGGCCGCCGGTCGATTGGTTCGAAATCATTTCTGAAAACTACATGATCGATGGCGGGCGTCCATTGCAGATGCTCGATCGCATCATGGAAAACTACCGCGTTGTCCAGCACGGCGTTTCGATGTATTTCGGCTCGGCGCAGGCCCCGGATCGCGAGCATCTGCGCCGCTTGAAAACCCTTGTCAAGCGCACGGGAACTCCATGGCTCTCGGATCATCTCTGCTGGGGCTCGGTCGACGGCACCTACAGCCACGACCTTCTCCCATTGCCCTATACATGGGAGGCGGTCGAGAAAACCGCAGCCCGCATTCGCGAGGTGCGCGACTTCGTAGAGGTGCCTATCGCGGTCGAAAACGTTAGCAGCTACGCCGAATTTGTCGACTCCGAAATGACGGAGTGGGAGTTTCTGAACGAAGTAGTCGAACGCGCCGATTGCGGCATTCTGCTGGACGTCAATAACATCTACGTCTCCTCGGTGAATCACGATTTCACCCCGATGGACTATGTCGAGGCGATCCCAACCGAGCGCGTAGCGCAGATCCACATTGCCGGGCATACCCGTTACGAAAAATATATTCTCGACACCCATGACCATCCCGTCATCGATCCGGTTTGGCAGCTCTATGCGCGCACCATCGAGCGGTGCGGACCAACACCCACGCTGCTGGAGTGGGACGACCGCATCCCCTCCTTCGAGGAAGTATGGGCAGAGGCCCGCAAGGCCGAGAAGTATCTGGAACCGGCAAAGCAGGTCGAAGAAGAAAAGCAATTCATGGAGACGGCACAATGACCATGCCTCTCGAAGAGCTGCAGCGAACGATGTGCGCGGCCGTCATGCAGCCTTTAACCGTCGAGGAGGAAATGCAGCCCGTTGACACGACGGGCCGCTGGAACGGCCGTGCAATGGGGGAGGTAGCTGCCGCATTCATCGCACCGAATGATCGGCTCACCGCGTTCGAACGGCTCGAGATCTATAACCGACAGTACTGGTTCCGTCTCCAATCCGCATTTCACGAGGACTTTCCCGCGCTTCGCGCCGTTGTCGGTCCGGAGCGATTCGAAGCGCTGATGAATGCCTACCTGGAAGCTCATCCGAGCCGCTCATTCACGTTGCGAAACCTCGGATCGAAGCTGGCTGCATGGCTTGCGGAGAATTCCCAATACGCCGGACGCCGCGCCGCGCTCGCCTTCGACGTCGTGCGCGTGGAATGGGCCTGCATTGAGGCATTCGATAACGCCGAACGCCGCCCTCTCAATGCGCAGGAAGTCTCGTCAGTAAACGGCGGCTCGCACTTGTTTCTTCAGCCACATGTGCAACTGCTCGAACTGAGCTACCCGGCTGACAAACTGGTGCTCGCTTTGCACCAGCGGCAGCGGCGTGAGGCGAGCGAAGCCGGTACGCGGCCCGAGCTTGACGAGGAAGAAGACAGCGCTCCGCTCCGGTTACGTAAACGCCCTACAAGGCTTGCCGTGCACCGCGCCGATTTTTCCTTGTACTACAAGCGGCTCTCAGCATCCGAATACCGAACGCTCTCCGCGCTGCGCGAGGGACAGAACCTTGCGGAAGCGCTTGAAGTGGGCTTCGCCGGTTCGCGATTGTCTGCCGGCACGCAGCTAAACCGTGTACGAGAATGGTTTGGCGCATGGGCGCAACTGGGCTGGATCTGCGTGCCTGAATAGCAACACCCGTCAGAAATAGGAGCTCCCATGCCATTCTTTCGCCGCCTCTGCGGCCTGCACGATCTTGTCGCAGGGTTATTCAATCGCCTCCAAAGCCCGTTTCTACTCGCGATCCGCCTTTACTGGGGATATCAGCTGATTGAGAGCGGTTGGGGCAAGCTCCACAACCTCGACCGTGTTACGGATTTTTTCACCTCGTTGAACCTCCCACAGCCGCATCTAACCGCGCTCTTTGTGTCCCTGATCGAGTTTGTCGGCGGCACTCTTTTCGCCCTTGGAGTCGGTGCTCGCATGGTTGCCTTGGTGCTCTTTATCAATATGACGGTCGCTTACTGGACTGCAGAACCCGAAGCCTTCGGTCATATCCTCAATGATCCCGGTAAATTTTATGCGGCGGATGCCTACACCTTCTGGTTTGCAGCCCTCATCATTTTGATCTTTGGC
Source organism: uncultured Acidobacteriota bacterium (assembly GCA_963720285.1). Taxonomy (GTDB): domain Bacteria; phylum Acidobacteriota; class Terriglobia; order Terriglobales; family Acidobacteriaceae; genus Acidicapsa. The sequence goes on along the minus strand of CAVREZ010000010.1, from coordinate 7,050 downwards.
CCCGGATATCTGGCTGTCGAAACACTTCTGCGTCGTTTCACCCGCAGCCGGAACGCATAAATCATGTCCCTTCGTAATGTTCGCCGAGTGGCTTTCAGGCGATATGATGACCCCATCATCAGTCGACAAGAGTCTCTTATACGGATGTGGAGCGAGTGCGAATCCTTTATGTCTTAACTTCGCTCGGCATCGGTGGGGCAGAGAAACAGGTCATCGATCTGGCTGAGCGCATGTCGGCGCAAGGCCATCGAGTCTCTTTCCTTGTTCTCAAGCACTCGGCGGAAGAATGGCCCGTAAAAGGCTCTGTTCTGCGCCTGAATCTGGCCAGGACGCCGGCCTCTCTCATCCGCGGCCTGCGCTTTGCACGTAGCTTCCTCGCGCTCGTGCGCCCATCGATTGTTCATAGCCATACATTTCCTGCCAACCTTTTTGCACGGCTCTTGTTGGTGAAATCACCCAAGGGCTTCAACCCTCCCAGGCTCGTAAACACCATCCACAACGTATACGAGGGCGGTTGGCATCGCATGATTCTCTATCGCCTCACCGATCGCTGGGTCGACCAGGTTACTGCAGTCAGCTCGGCTGCTGCCGAGCGATTTATTCGCCTGCACGCCGTTTCTCCAGCAAAGATGACAGTCCTGACTAACGGCGTCGACACGGATCACTTTACACCGGATCGCACCCGTCGCCGGCGTGTGCGAAATCAGATGCTCGTTAACAAGCAGTTTGTATGGCTGGCAGTCGGAAGGTTGGCGCCGGCAAAGGACTATCCAAACCTGCTCCGCGCTTTTCACAACCTCGTGCAGGTAATACCGGAGACGCAACTCTGGATCGCAGGCGAGGGCAATACTGCGGACCTTAACCTCGACTCCGAAACGGCTCAGGATAGCCCCGCAATTCGCTGGCTGGGGCTTCGTCGAGATGTGGACGAATTACTGGACGCCGCCGATGGCTTCGTTCTGTCATCCGCATGGGAAGGCATGCCGATTGCTCTTGCCGAGGCTATGGCAATGGCCAAGACCATTGTTGCAACCGATGTTGGAGGCGTTCGAGAACTGGTGGGCGATGCGGGCTTCCTAGTGCCGGGGCAGAACAGCGTCGATCTTAAAGAAGCGATGCTGCGCGCCATGTCGACTCCCGCCGACCACCGGCGATTTCTCGAAGCGGCCGCCCGGAGCCGCATACGGCAGCACTTCTCGCTACAATCAAAGGCCGCCGAATGGGAGAAACTTTATCAGCAAGTCATCGGGAGCGAGTTCGATTGAGCGCTGCAAAGCAGGCCTTCCTTAGCAGGCCAGGAAATAACGCGGGTTGGATATCTCTTCGCGTCATCGCGTGGCCGATGATAGCCGCATTGTTGCTTCGCGCGGGCTTGATGCTAATCGCCGTCCTGCGTACCGGAACACAAATCATGACACAAGGAGACACCCAGAGCTATCTCACTCCCGGCCGGAATCTTCTGATCCATGGTGCATTTACGAACAATGGCCTGCTCGAAATTGACCGCACGCCGGGGTATCCGCTCTTTGCCGAACTCAGCGGTATGCTCTTTGCCAACGTGTTGTCGACGGTCTGTGTACAGATCGCGCTTTCGCTTATCTCTATCTGGGCCGCCGCATCCATCGCCGAAAGGCTCTTTCGCGATCGCAGAGCCGCGATTGTCGCGGCCTGGCTTCTTGCCTGTGAGCCGCTATCCATCGTTGCAGTAAATCGGGTCATGCCCGAAACTTTGTTCGTAACCCTCTTGCTCTTGTGCCTGGAGCGATTACTACGGTTCCTTTCTGATTCGAAGACTGCGTTTCTGCTGCTAAGCGCATTCCTGCTCGTGCTGGCCACATTCGTCCGCCCGGTCAGTTACTACCTGGCTGTACCGCTGGCAATTGGCATTGCCGTATCTGTGCCGAGGCGAGCAGGGCTGCGCTGGAAGGCTCCCATCGTGTTTCTTATCGTGGTCGCACCATGTCTCGCAGGTTGGCAGTTACGCAATTTTCTTGAAATTGGTTACTCGGGCTTTTCAGACATCGTTGAGAAGAACCTCTACTTCTATCAGTCCGCTGAAATAAGGGCGGAGCTGGACCATCTATCTCTTGGCGAGGAGCAACGGAAGCTCGGTTATCCCGACGATACGAGCTATCTCCTAGCTCATCCAGAGCAGCGTGCGTGGAGCCGGATGCAGCGGCTGCGTTTCATGAAGGCAGAAGCGACAAGCGTACTCAGGCAACATCCTTTTATGTATCTGCGGTCGCACTTTGCGGGTGTTGCTGTTGTGATGTTTTCTCCTGGCGCGACTGAATTGCTGCAGCTTGTAGGCGCGTATCCTTCGGCAGACGATATGCCGCAGCGGCTGGTCAACGAAGGCGTCCAATCATCGATCGAGGAAGTCGCGCAAAGGCATCCCGGCATTGCAGCGATCATGGCGCTGTTCTCAGGCTTTGCGGCCTTTCTTTATTTAGCCGCCGTCGCAAGTCTTTTTTCCCAGGAAACAAACAAAACGCTATGGTGGCTTTTGGCCGGAACAGCGCTTTACTTCCTTCTCATCTCCGGAGGAGCACAGGCCGTCGCGCGCTACCGTCAGCCTGCAATTCCTGAGGTGTGCATTCTTGCTTCGGGAGGCATCTGTGCTCTCTACGACAAAATAAAGCGGAGCCGCTTAAGCGGCTCCGCCCAGGTTGTTGCTTCTGTTATCTAGAAGCTGAACGATGCCTGCAGGAAGATACGCCGCACCGCGGAGCCCGAAGAGAAGATCTGTCCTTGCAAACCTCTCGAGTGGCCGAAGGGATTCTCCTCACCATCTTGAAGTGTTCCAGGAGGAGTGATCGTTCCGGACGGCGTTCCATAATTCACGTTGTTGAAAAGGTTCAACGCCTGCGCACTGAAGTTCAGGGTGTACTTCCGCGTGTTGACTGGGCCGCCCATGCCCTGCGGACGTCCTCCACCACCGAAGCCACCGGGGCCGAAGCCTCCACCCGGTCCGCCGCCGCGGCCACCACGAGGCCCGCCACCGCCGGGAGGTCCACCGCCTTGATTGTTCCCTCCTGTGTCTCCAATCTTGGGGCCGATACCGAAGCTCTTGCTGATGCGCAGGTTGACCGCGACGGCTGCCGGACCACGCCCTTTGTCATAGCTAAGGATCGGTTCTCCAGCAACGGGTTTGGCGTCGAGGCAGCCAAACTGCGTCATCTGATATTGAGTCGAGTCGGCAGTGCAGTTGGAGGCGTCGACTATTCCAGGGCGGTCGTTCAGGATCTTGTCCCCATTCACGTCATCAGGGCTGGTAATGTTGTATGGCCTTCCTGCCTGTGCGATAAGAAAGGGATTGAATCGTAATCCCCATGGCCCGCTGTAATTGCCGATCAGGAATAGCTGGTGCCGCGAGACATACGACGCCGGACCATAGTCCTGATGCAGGTCAAGCGAGTTGGATGCTATCGACCCACCCGAACCATCGGTGTGTGCAAAGCTCAGGGTGTAAAAGCCGAAAACGTTGAAGTTCTTGGAGAACCGCGCGTTGGTATTGAGAATTACTTGATCCTGCTTGTATACGCCCTCGGGAAAATATTGGAAGAGAGGACCGAGATTCGCGTCGTAGTTCGGGAAATAAGGCGCGTTGGCATTGATCTCGGTAAGCTGGTGCACGCCTTGGGAGTGCAGATAAGTCAGTGTAGCCGTCTGTACTTTCGATATCTGCCGCTCAAGGCTGGTTCCAAACTGTTGCGCATAGGGCGAGCGGTATCCCGGCGAAACCTGGTAGGCAGTGCGGCCGTCTGCCGTACCCACACCGCAGGCATCTGGATCGAACGTCGTTACGCTTGCGGCGAAACATGCGGAAGACGGATCGGAGACAGTGTACTGTTCCTGGATATTCGAGCGGTTGATAGTCAGGAAATTGTCGATCCCCAGTCGGTCGTAGAAGATGCCGTAGCCGGCCCGGAAGACCGTCTTGGTTGGCTTGCCTTTGCCGCCATCCAGTCCGTATGCCAGTGCAAAGCGCGGAGCCCAGTCACTGTGATCCGAGACGTGATTCTGAGATTCCCATCGCAGACCCGCCAGATAAGGTCAGGCGTTGGTTGACCTTCCAGTCGTCCTGGATGTACAACGCCGCATCGAATACATTCGCCAGAGCGCTCCTGCTCGCCGGTTGAGTATGAGCTAGCAATATCGGCGCTGCGACATCTCGGATCCTGAACGGCCGCGCTGTACTGCCTGCGTCGTATTGAACGTAAAGGCGCCGTTGAACCCGGAATCTGCAAAGTTTGCATCGCGGCTGTCACGAACCCCCGAACACCAAACTTGATTGCATCCCTGTCCGAGCGACCAGGTTGAGAGATTCTGCATCTCCCAGCGATCTGTATGGTCTTTCACGCTCTGGGTGTTGGAACCGCCAGAGGAGAAACCTGCCGACTTGAACTTGCAGAGTCGGCGCATTGCTTACAGAGCTTTCGCTCTCCATGATCCGGTTGTATTGAAAGCGTGTCTCATTGACAAAATGATCGTTGACAACCTGCGTGTCGCTGATCTGGATGTTGTTATCGTTCGTCGTTGAGCTCGTGGCGCCCGTTGGTAGCTGTGTTCCTCCCAGGTCCCCGGAAGACGAGTTGTGGTAGTACTGATACCGCATCGTCAGTGTGTTCTTTGCGCCAATCTGAATATCCATGCGCGGCGAAACGTTGGTACGTGAAAGAGGGTTGTCGATCGATCCTGTGATATCTGCCGAGCAATCTCCAGTCGCATCGCAAGCCGCGTTGTAAACGCTCAGATTGTCGATCCAGCGGTGCTCTGCCGACACGAAGAACGACATGGACTTATTAAGCGATCCGTTCAGCGTGCCGTTGTACTGAAAGGTGTGATACGGCGGCACGTTCGGCTGAAGGGCGCTTACGGCGAAGGGATTGACCGTATTGAACGAGCTGTCATTGCCCATGGCAAAGAACTGGCCATGCAGCTTATCTGTGCCGGGCTTGGTTAGAATCTCGATACGTCCGAAACCAAGCCGATCGAATTCCGCCGAGTAAGGATTCTGATTGATGCGAATCTCGAGGATGGCCGTCTTCGGCGGCAAGTTGACCGCCGCTGAATCCGTCAATGTAGATCTGTCCGCCATTCGGTCCGGCGGAAGGGCCAGCTAACGCCGACAGTTCATTCGAAAGCTCATCGGGGTCGTCCGACAGCGCCTCGAGATCTTTACCCTTGATGACCATGGCATTGGCATTCGAGTCCGCCTCCACACTGACCGTGGGCGTCTCATCGCTCACAACAACGTTTTGCTGGGCAGCCTCGATGGCCATCGACACATCGACGCGTTTTACCTGTCCGCGTTCGAGTAATAGGCCTTGTGAGACGAACGGCGCAAAACCCTGAAACGTGACGGTAATCGTGTATGTGCCAGGAGCCACATGGACTTCATAGCCGCCGCTGGCATCCGCCTTCGCGGTCGCAACGGTCTGAGCGTTGCTGTTACTGACCTCGACGGTCGCTCCAGGAATCAAAGCGCCTGTCGGGTCGGTGATCTTGCCGCGAACCGTTGCTTGTCCCGTAGCGACAGCGCTCGTAGGCGCAACTGCGGTTTGCGATGCAGTTTGAGCTGCTGCGCTCCCTGCCACTAGCACCAGGGCAAGAGGAAAAATCCATAGGGAACGTAAATTTGCGTACACCTATCCTCATCTCCTAAAAAAGCAAAAAGTATTTGTCTTACTGCGCTGCTTCTGCGCTGCCGGAGCTCATGCTCCAGTTAGAAAGCAGCATGTTTTGTGTTTCCGCAGGCGCTTCGAGCAGTGGTTCTACGCCTGCAAGCAGAGTGATGGCCTTAACATCGTGAGTGCCCACCGTCGAAACCAGCATGACGGCGTCACCCTTTTTCAGATCGGCGATATGAACGACCGGTGCCCTGTTCAGCATGGATTGCAGATCGCCGCGCCGGCCGGTTCCGCCTTCCCCACCACCATAGGCAGGGTGGGGTCCGCCGGCCTGAGCGCCGTTCAAGTTCCTCTGTTGCCCCCCGGCCCCTCCTTCGTGCGATCCAGAGGATTTGGTCATTGCCGCGAGCATTTTTGCCATATTCTCGGGCAGTTGGTGCATCTGAGTGTCTTTGCTGACGTGCACCGTGACATTCTGCTTCGTAATCAGGTCCTTCAGCGTGATCGTCTCATCCGAAACATTCACGGAGCTGAGCACGCCGGAGATTGCGGAAGCTCCCTGAGACAACCTGCTTTGCAGTGAGCTCCGTGCCGTCGGTGTTCTTTGTTCCAAGAGCGCGCAATTGATCGCCTGCCTGAATCGTCTCGATCGGAGCTGGCTTGGCCTGGTCGTAATTGGTCGAATCCGACGCGTAGCGCTTCAACACCGTCGTGGGGCTGGTATGTACCGTGATAGTCTTCTGCGTTGCTCCAGCTCCGGAAACAACAGTGATGACGCCCGTCCCCGCATCGACACTTTTCACCAACCCACCGATGCCGTTCCGCTGCCAGTCCTCCTGATCCTGCTGTTCCTTCTGCGCCAGTTCAGCCTTGCCAATCGCGATGATCGAGGCGGCGGTGACGGGATCTGTGCTTGAATCCGCCGTTAATTTGATCAATACGCGGTCGCCCACCGAAAGGTCGCTGAACAGGATTGTTTCGGCGCTGCTTAGATCTTTCGCGCCCGGTGCCACACGCTGAATCTTGATGCCGTCCGGAACCGTGATCTTGTGCTGAACTCCTGCGTCAGTCTTCACCGTCAAGGACCCTGCGCCGGCCTCGACAACGGTGCCGAGAATCCGGCTCGCCGCCGCTGCCTGCCCGTAGGCGGACATTCCGACAATGGCCGCAGTTCCGGCCGTGCCCGTGATCGCTACCAGCACCGCCCACCCAATCTTGGCGCACCAATTCACTCTCTTACGTGCCACTTGCATTCCTCTTTCTCCAAGAGCAGGAAATTCCCGGGAATTGAATCTCCTCATAAATTCAGCCATACCTGATGTTCAAGCGAAGGCCACCCTCGCTCGAACACGATGAAAAATAATGGCTTAACTCATAGATTGACCGGAATTCTGAAAGAGCGGTGTAACAGTTCCGG
>CAVREZ010000009.1:0-24387 GCA_963720285.1 uncultured Acidobacteriota bacterium | reverse complement strand
GTGTGCCGTGCATGTTCGACAGTTTGAGGGTGCAAGTCCCTTATCCAACCTGATGGAGGTGAAGGATTAGCGAAGCGCAAGGGCGTCGTCGCGAGGCGGGGTCTGAAGGAAGCGTGGAGCAAAGGCGTGTGCCGATGGACAAGAATCGGATACGAGGCCAGCACTCGCGGGCGAGTTGGCAATGAACAGCAAAGCCCATATCCATCAAGGCGAGTGTCGGTAAATCCGGCGGTGGTGCGCTGAAGGCGGTCGAACTTACCACGGGAGGTCTGTTGCATGTCGTGGAAACACGACTGGAGGGGAAGCGATTCTTCTTGAACGTGCAGCAGAAGTCAGCAAAAGGCATAGTAGTCCAGCAGATCGGACGAAGGCCTGAACGATAGGAGAGGCAAGTACGTGGCACGACTCAAAGGTGCAAAGCGGCAGAATAACCAGCTACAGCTGGCCTTCGGGGAAGCGACGACGAGTGAAGCTCGAAGTCAGTCCTCTGAAGGGACCGAAGCATCGGTGGCGGAGTGCAGTGCAGAAAGCCTGGCACCAGATGAGCAGTGGATGGAGCGAATCTGTCAGCGAGAAAATCTCTGGCAGGCGCTCAAGCGTGTGAAGAGAAACGGAGGCAGTCCGGGCATCGATGGAATGACGGTCGATGAGCTGCCGGGCTACCTGAAGCAGCACTGGTTAGAAATCCGGGAACAACTGTTGAGTGGGACCTATCGACCACAACCGGTACGTCGGGTGGAAATCCCGAAGCCGGACGGAGGGGTGCGAAAGCTTGGCGTTCCTACGGTGTTGGATCGAATGATCCAGCAGGCAGTGATGCAGGTTCTGCAAGGCAGTTGGGATTACACCTTCTCTGAATCGAGCTATGGGTTCCGTCCCGGACGCTCGGCACATCAAGCAGTGGCGCGTGCTCAGCAGCATATTGCTGCGGGGTACCGCTGGGTGGTCACCTCGATCTGGAAAAGTTCTTTGACCGAGTTAACCACGACCGACTGATGGGGCAGATCGCAAGGCGCGTGCACGATAAGCGCCTCCTGCGACTGATTCGGAGCTGGCTCAAGGCGGGTGTGTTGGAAAACGGACTCGTAGGGCCGACGGATGAAGGGACACCGCAAGGCGGACCTCTTTCGCCTCTACTATCGAATCTCGTTCTCGATCAACTCGACCGTGAGCTGGAGCGAAGAGGGCATCGATTCACTCGGTACGCGGACGACTGCAATATCTATGTCCGCAGCCATCGAGCGGCCAACGCCTGATGGGAGGGCTCACAAGACTCCTGGAAGGTAAGCTCAAGCTGAAGGTGAACCGGGAGAAAAGTGCTGTGGCACGACCGTGGGAGCGGAAGTTCCTTGGGTTCAGCTTTACAAACGGGAGACAGCCGAAGCGCAGAATCGCGCCCAAAGCGAAGTCCCGGTTCGAGGCTCGAGTCCGATCCTAACTCGTCGAACTCGTGGTATCAGCATCGAGACCATGGTTCGCGAGCTAGGCCGCTACCTTCAGGGCTGGCAAGGCTATTTCGGCTTCTGCCAGACTCCGACCGTGCTGGACCGTTTCAATAAGTGGATCAGGCGTCGTATACGCTCTGCTGCCTGTAAACAATGGCGGACAGGGAAGACACGGTACGCTCGATTGCGGGAGCTCGGTCTAAGTCATGACCTCGCGGCCCGCACGGCAGGGCATCAGTGGGGTCCGTGGCGGCTTAGCCGCACCGAAGCCCTCTCTTGTGCCATGCCCGCCGCTTACTTCGATCGCTTGGGGCTTCCTTCCTTGCGCTGCACAACTGGCGCGTAATCCTACCGAACCGCCGTGTACGGACCGTACGCACGGTGGTGTGACAGGGAAAGCGAGTGATCGCCCACCTATGTCGATTCCGCCGCTACCTCATGCTGCCGTTACGAGGGCGCCGGGTCGATAGTCTTCTCCGCTGGACAGCACAGCCCAGGCGATGCGAGGCGGCTTGTTAGCCATCGCGAACACGACAACGTTCTTGGGGGCTCTGGCATCAAGTAATCGAGCCAAGCTCCAATCGGTGCTCGATCCCGCTTGATCCGCAACGCGGCAAGCCGCGCGCCGTGGATCGGACCTTGCGCAGAGTACACATTGCCACGCTTGCTGATGCCGAGCAGCTTCGCCTTGCCGCCCGTCGAATACTGGCGTGGCACGATGCCGAGCCATGCGGAGAACTCTCGTCCCTTACGGAAGGCGCGCCGTTACCGATGGCAGCGACGATGGCTGTGGCCACGACCGGGCCGATGCCGGGAATCTGGCGGATACGCGTACATCCTGGATCGCTGGCCGAGATCCGTTCCAGTTCATCGTTCAGTTCTTCGATCTGCTGCTCGACAAGCTTCCACTCACTCCACAGCATGTTGATCAGGTTGCGCATCCGTGGTGTCAGGTCCGCTTCGGGGTTCTCCAGGATGTCCGCCATGGCGGCCTTGAGCCTCGCTGGCTTCTGTGCAAACACCATCCCGCGTTCAAGCAGAAATGCCCGCAGCTGGTTGATCACCGCCGTACGGCGCGAGATCAGCCAATCCCGAACACGATGGATCGCCTGCAGGTCCAACTGATCGTCTGTCTTGATCGGAACAAAGCGCATGTTCTTCCGTTCGACAGCTTCGGCGATGGCCTCTGCATCGATGAAGTCGTCTTGTTCGACTTCACAAAGGGCTTCACGAACTGAGCTGCGATCAGCCGCACATCGTGGCCTTGCTTCCGTAAAGCTCGCCCCAAGAAATGAGCGCCGGAGCAAGCCTCCAGGCCGATCAGCGACGTCTGCATGTTCGCGGTATACGTCAGCAGCTGCCGCTGTGAGAACTTCCTCCGTACCAGCACCTTGCAGGCTGGGCCGAGTGCCACCAGGTGAAACGTCGTCTTGCCCAGATCGATGCCAACGGAATGTATCTGCATATAGATGATCCTCCTTGTCAAGCTCGCCCCCACGATCTCCCTACAGCGGGTGAGAAATCAAACGGCGGACCATCTCATTAGTCGGCTTGTCGGTAGCGACCTCATACTTTCGATGGCACGATATATGAATGGCGCGGGTTACGTGCTTTGCCTGGTCTCTTCAGCGGCTTTTTGTGCAGCGGCCAGAACTGCGGGATAGTTGTAGGGAGACCATTTCAGCACGTATCCGTTGCCAATCTCGGTTGTGAACTTCAACCGGTAGGCATCTGGATGCTCCGCTCCGGCGGATTTCTCGTACTCGCCCATGGTGTACCGATGCATCACCCAGGCGCCGTGCATGTTCCTCATCATGTGATACATGAAATAGATGGATGCGTGAGCCTTGTCTTCCGCCCCGTCGGGCATGAACTGTACATATCCATAATTTGGCTCCTGCCCCTGGCAAGAGCCCTTGGTTTCAATCCCAGGAATGCTGTCCATCAGCTTGATGAGATCGACCACACCTTCATCCACCTCGACGGATTCGCCGGATGCCAGTTTCAGCGTGACAACCGGATGTCCGAAGGATAGTAGCCATCTCTTGTCGCTTTACCCAGCTTCACCTGATCTGATTCTCTGACTTCATTGTTATAGGGTAAACGCCGCATTTGGCGGGTGGTGGCGATCTCAGGCGATTTGCTGTTTTCGCAGAAGTGTTTCGTGCAGAGATATCAGGTGCGGGATCGGCGTTTGTCGAGACTATATTATGCTGATGTGGCTACGATAGACGTCTTGGAAAGGTTATTGACGAGGAGAATTGATTGGAAATCAATGGTGTCGGCTGCGTCTTTCATCACCTGGGAATCCCCACGACGGAGAAAAAACAAGGCGAACGTTACAGTGAACCGTTCGGGCTATATACCAGCGACAGCAGTTGCAAAACGATGCGTATTCAGTGGCACCGCTTTGAACCAGATTAATCCATGCATCCACTTATTCAGGCACTTCCCCATGTAGCGCTGAAGGTAGAGGATCTTGATCGAGCGATGCAAGGCTACAACGTTCTGCTGGAGCCCTATGAGCCGATTCCAGGCTTTCGCGCGGTCATTATCGAAGACTCAGGTCACCCCATCGAATTAGTCCAGACAGAGTTGACGGACGAAGAGCTTGGAAGCGCGCGGAATCTGATAACGTTCTTTATCAGAAATGATAGCGTTACACCTTCACGTGAGTTCTTTCGGCTTTTCTCTAGAAGGTGGACTCATCGTCGAGCCTTACTTCCGCGATCGGCGTTTCTCGATACGTATCCTGCATTTGTAGCTGCGAACTGAAGCCTATTCTCCTGCTCTGGCAGAAAGCTGGCCTTCCGCCACGATAGAATTTGTTCACAAGCAACAGCAGGGGTGTCTCCTTGGCCTACGTATCCAATAACCTGACGCATTTTGTCGGGCGTTCTCTGGCCTCGGATGAGTTGCGCTACGAACTCTTGGCCAAGATCGTTCGACGGAGGCGTGCTCCTGGACCCTACACACATCGATCGCCGGGATCCAATTTCCAAGTCAAGATCAGCCCAGGTCCCATGGGATCTGTACCCCTCTCCGCCTGTTAGGGACTGGACTATTCCTCGTATCCGAACGTCCGACATGACCTTGACACTAAGCTGAGCAACAATGCGCTCGTGCAATTTGAAATTGTGTGCTTTTGCGACATCCACAAAAAGAATTGGCAATCCACTGCGCAAAGTACAGCCACTTCGGACTGGCGTTTTCAGGATGTTCCTTGTGAATGCGGGAGCCTCGCCGGTTATGTACGTTCCTAAACCGGGATGGTTCAAAGCTGTAATTCAGTCGCACGACTGCCACTCCGGGAAGCCGGACAAGCAGGTGGTCCAAGTAGGCGCGAGAGCGCCCATGATTGACGCAGCCTTCGACTTCCACAATCACAAGCTAAGGCGCCTGCTTCATGAGGTTGCAGGACCGCATGACGGACGCGTTTCAACCGCTCAAATCGTTTGCCGACGTACAATCTGTAGAACGTGACCTTCACGCTGCGCTCTTATCAAACGGTAGCCGAGACCTTGCTTTTTGGCCACCTCAAGTTCTTCGATCCAACCCTACCCCCGGACCACCCCGAAAACTACTACATGGAGCGCGAATGGCGCGTGGCGGGAAAAGTTGAATTTACGCTCGGCGACATTGCGGCGTTATACGTGCCGCCGTCATTCCTCGACCGCGCAGCACAGGATTTTTAGACCTTGGCGGGGGGATCGTCGCACTCGATATAAAGGCGAGCAACTGAGCGCCTGCCCCCCCGGTCCTTTGTATTTGAGGACCGGGGATGGAAGCCCCAATATGCCGCCAGTTAGATCACTCCTTATAATGTCGTCTTTTCGATAGCAACTATCAAGACCGAGGAGTTGCGGATTCGGTCGCAGTTCTGGAACGTGTCTGTGCGTTATCTGTGCATCAATCGAAGAGGATGGGCTGGGGTTCTGCGGATTCGGTGGGATCGGGGTCGCGAAAGTTGCTAAGGCCTACGCCTACTAAGCGATAGCGCTGATGTGGATCGGTGTTGACGCGTTCTCGGAGTTTCAGCGCTAGCTCTGTTAGTTCCTCTAACGACGATGGTGGTTCGGGCCGGGTGAGGCTGCGGGTGAGGATGCGGAAGTCGCTGGTCTTGAGCTTGAGGACTACGGTGCGGGCGATGCGGGATTCTTTGCGTGAGGCTTCCCAGGTTTTGGCGGCGAGGTGGCGGATTAGGTCGGCGGTTTCGCTTAGCAGGACGTCGTGCTCGAAGGTGTCTTCGGCGGAGATGGATTGCGTCGGGCGGTTGGGGATTACGGGGTTTTCGTCGATGCCGCGCGCTAGTTGATGGAGGCGTGTGCCGTAGCGGCCGAAATGTTCTTCGAGTTCCTGGGCGGTGAGGCTGCGGAGATCGCCTACGGTGCGGATGTTGAGTTTTTCGAGGCGGTCGCCGGTGACTTTGCCTACGCCGGGCAGGCGGCCTACTTCGAGTGGCTGGAGGAAGTCTTCGATTTCGGCCGGCTGGATGACGAAGAGGCCGTTGGGTTTTTTCCAGTCGGAGGCGATTTTGGCGAGGAACTTGTTGGGGGCTACGCCGGCGGAGGCGTTGAGGGATAGCTCGTCGCGGATCTGTTTGCGGATGGCTATGGCTACGCGTGTTGCTGTTGCGAGACCGGTTTTGTTTTCGGTGACGTCGAGGTAGGCTTCGTCGAGCGAGAGTGGTTCGATGAGGTCGGTGTGGAGCTTGAAGATTTCGCGGGTCTGGCGGGAGACGGCGCGGTAGCGAACGAAGTCGGGTGGGATGAAGATGGCTTCGGGGCAGAGGCGCTCGGCGCGGACGGCGGGCATGGCGGAGCGGACGCCGAAACGGCGGGCTTCATAGGAGGCGGCACAGACCACGGAGCGATTGCCGCGCCAGGCTACGACGACGGGCTTGCCACGCAGGCTGGGGTCGTCGCGCTGCTCGACGGAGGCGTAGAAGGCGTCCATGTCGATGTGGACTATTTTGCGCGGGCTCATTATGAGAATTTTAGGTGAGAGCGCGATTGCGGAGCGATTTGGAGAGGCAGCATCCTGACAGGATGCTGCCGTATTCGGATATTGGTTAGTTTGACGGAGAGGTTGCCTCAGGGGCTAAAGCCCTATTGATTTGGCATTGTTTATGTACGGACTGAAGCCCGTACCCTTCACTCTGAAGCCTGCGCTGTTCCGGCTGACGCGTGTGCTGTTCACATTAGAGCCTGCACCGTGCAGGCTGAAGACCATGCCGTTTACGCTGAAGTCCGTACCCTTCAAATCGACACACTGCGTTTACTCGGGGTTGGTCTTAGCCCGGGCTTTGCGGAATAGATCGACGAAGTGCTTGTAGCTCCTGGCGATTTCCTCGGCGGCTTCGTCATCCGTGGCCTTCTTGTCGCGCCATGCGACGAGAGGGTCCCAGAAATCGGTGCGGCCGACTGCGAAGCCGATGAAGCCGGGCACGGTGGCGGCGGTTGAGAGCCACTCGGCGACTTTCTCATCGCTTTCGCCGCGCCCGAGGATGATGCAGCCGACGTTGGTGCGTCCACCTTGCCGGGCGACCTCGACGATTTTTTCGCAGTCTTCCTTGCGATCGAGGCCCTCGATCTTCCAGATGTCAGGCTCGACTCCAGCGTCCTGCAGAGCCTTGATGGCGCCTACCATCAGGGGTGGGCGGAGTTCGAGATCGTAGGCCTTTTTGTCGCCCTTAACCTTTTCAAGCTGGTGCTTTTCGGCGGGAACGAGGAGCTCGAACATGAAGAGGGATTTTTGCTGAGCCGCGAGATAGTCGGAGAGGCGCTTGAGGCGTTCGGCCTGGGCGCGATTCATCTCGGGATCGCCCTCGGGGTTGTAACGGACGAGGACTTTGCTGAATGTGGGGTGGATCTTCTCGATGTGCTCGGCGAAGGCATCGCCGTATTCGAATTCGAATTCTTTCTGGCCGCTCTTTTCCGCAGCGCAGGCGAAGGTGTAACCCTTGGCGGCGGCATCGCGGAGGATGGCGATGCCGAACTGCTCGTCGACGAGGATGCCTGCTGTCTCCCTGGGCACGCCTTGATCGAGCGCGAGTTTGAAGCCCTCGTAAATGACTTGCTTGGAGGAAGCGATGCGCGCGGTCTGCTCCTCGGTAAGATCACCTTTCCAGCCGAACATGCCGGTTTCGAAGGAGCCGCGATGATCAAAGGGTTGGATGTAGAGGGGTTTGCTATAGCCTCGGACGGTCACGATGCCTCCTGGGGTTCGACCACGGATACCAAGTTGGATTCAAGCGCGTGCCAGCGGTTGCTTCGAGGGGCATGGCCGCAGGGCGATCTGCAGACTTAGATCGCAAATCATGCAAGAGGGTTTCATCCAGTTGCGGTCAGGAACGAGCGGGAGTGGAACCGGAGCGAGGCTTGCGCGGCTTCTGAGGCGCCGAGGTCCCCGGCAACGCAAAGGCTCGCCAGAAGGCGGAGGCGATTTCCGGGCCTATTTCTTCCGCTTTGGCATGGTTGTTGCGGTGAAAGATATGCATGTACAGTGTTGGGCCGAGAAGAAATGCCATCGAGTGTTCAAGATTGAGATTGACCGCGAAGATTCCCCGCTGGATGCCCTTGCAGAGAATCCTGCGCAGGGACTCGCGCGGACGCTCCATGACGCGATGACGCCAGGCTTCGCCGAATTCGGGGTGAAGGGCGGAGTAGGCGATTAAGGAGGGCATGATGCGATCGCGGATGGAATCAAACTGGCCTGGCGGACGCCGGCTCAGGACGGTGGCGACGTCGCGGCAGAGATCACCTGTGTCGATCTCGGCGCGCTCCTGATCGAGGCCGTTGAGGTAGAGCATGACGTCGATGAGCAGTGCCTCTTTATTGACCCAGTGGTTATAGATCGTGGCCTTACTGACGCCGGAGACCTGGGAGATGGAGTCCATGCTGGTGGCTTCGATGCCGCGTTCAGCGAAAAGCTCCATCGCGGCTCGAAGCACTTTTTCGTGAGCGTCCTGACTTCGTGGTCTGGCCATGTGCCTATATCTCTATCTTAGAGAATCGCCACGCGCCAATGACAAGAAGAATGAAACCGACGATGGCCAGCACGGTGGCGTCAACGGTTGCGCCTGCATTAACGGTTGAACCGAAGTGAGAAAGGTTGAGCAGAACGGCGCGCATGCCATCGACGCCGTAGGAAAGCGGATCGAGCGATGTGACGACGCTGAGGATTTTGCCGAGGCCATCGAGCGGAAAGAGAGCTCCGGAGAGGAAATAGATGGGCAGGACGAGGAAGTTCATGATGAGTTGGAATCCCTGCATGTCCTGGAGGCTAGAGCCGATGGCTACGCCCAGGGCGGCGAAGACTATGGCGATCAGCACCATGAATACAAGCGCGAGCGGAGCCATTGCGAAGTTGACCGGGCGGAAACCGGCCAGGAGGCAGATGGCAGCCACGAGTAGGCCCTGCATGATTGCTACTGTAGCGCCGCCGAGGGTGCGACCGATCATGATCTGCAACCGGGATACGGGAGCGACGAGTGTTTCCTTCAAGAATCCGAATTGCCGGTCCCAGAGAAGACCGAGGCCAGAGAAGACGGATGAGAAGAGAATCGTCATGCCGATGACGCCGGGCGCGACGAATTGCAGATAGCTGCCGTTGCCGGCACGCTTGAAGACGGGACCGAGGCCGAAGCCGAGCACAAGCAAATAGAGCATGGGCTGGCCGAGCGATGCGACTAACTGCACGCGGGAACGCGTGTAGCGCTTGAGTTCGCGAAGCCACAAGATATAAATGGCGCTCATCTTCGTCCTCCACTCCACATGCGGGCAAACTGACGCATGTTGTCAGCCGCGCCTGCGGATTCATCACGGATTGTCGATCCGGTTAGTGCGAGGAATGCCTCTTCGAGACTTTCCGAGCCGGTTTGTTCCTTGATGGCTTTGGGTGTGCCAACGGTGACGAGTTTGCCCTGGTCGATGATGCCGACGCGATGTGCGACGCGGTCTGCCTCGTCCATGTAATGCGTGGTGAGAAAGACGGTTACGCGCTCGGACTCATTGACCTTTTTGACATGCGACCAGAGTTGATTTCGGCTCTGCGGGTCGAGGCCGAGGGTTGGCTCGTCGAGGAAAAGAATGCGCGGGGTGTGAAGGAATCCGCGAGCGATTTCGAGACGGCGCTTCATACCGCCTGAGAACTTTTTTACCTGATCGTTGCGGCGGTCCCAGAGCTCGAAGATCCTGAGCAGTTCTTCGGAGCGTTTATGACGGAGTTTGCCGGGAACGTGATAGAGGACGCCATGGATTTCCATGTTTTCCCAGGCGCTCAGCTCGCCGTCGAGACTGGGGTCCTGGAAGACTATGCCGAAGCGTTTGCGCGCTTCATTCTGGTTGGTTTCCGGATTTAGACCGTCGAGCTCAATAGCGCCACTGGTGGGCTTGAGCAGCGTTGTGAGCATCTTGATGGTGGTGGTCTTGCCGGCGCCGTTGGGGCCGAGGAAGGCGAAGATTTCACCGGCAGCGACGTCGAAGGAGACATCGTTGACGGCGGTGAAACTGCCAAAAGACTTGACCAGGTTCTGCACGCGGATCATGAGCTATCTCCTGATTCAATCAATACTGAACGGTTTAGTTTAGTTTGTCAATTCTCCGAGCGAGATCTGACTGAGACGCGATCGGGCTGGAACTTACTATTGAATCCGATGGCGATCAATTGCCTCCGGAGGTTCAGCGTGGATGGGGATGTGGTGTGGGGTTTCTACACACGAGATTTGCGACGCGGCGATCTCGGGCACCAACGGGACGAATTGCAGCACACTAAGCAAAACTGAGAAGAAGACACCTATATGCTCACCAATCAGGGTGCACAACCCTGACTTAGGGCGCAGTTATACCCGTCGTCTCTTGATGGCAATACTGGTAAGACTGGAAGATTGTGACGGCAGTAAGTAGCGCGGCCGCCCAATGCGACCGTTGAGGCTAAGAATCAGCACAAGGAACGGGTTTGCAGGCATTATCGATCAAGGTCATCTGTCAACATTGACAGATGATAATCGCAGGTCTCGATCTGTAACTTGAAGCTGATGACTTTCGCGCTCGCGTTCTGGCGTCATCTTCTTCGAGGAACCGATGAGTTCTGCTGCTGAGATATTGCGTTTGATGCATCGTTGGCCCATAGCCGCTTTGAAATTGAGTCTGATTGCGGGGATCGTGTTTGGCCACTTAAATCAAGCCGCGCTCGCTCAGGCTCCTTTGCAGACGCTTGCCGGCACGCAGCCGGATGCTGTATCGCCTTCGGTCGCCGGCGAAGATGGGAGCGTCGATGTATCCGACTGGTCGAGTATTCGAGTGAAGGCTTACAAAGAAGCGTTGGAGGTGCAATTCCCTTCGCCAATCGCTGTGTTGACGGTCCCGCGGCTTCACCTGCATGCGCCGTTGTTTGAAGGAACAACCGACTTGACACTGGACCGGGGGCTTGGACGAATCCTGGGAACCGCGCGTCCCGGCGAAGTTGGCAACATCGGTATTGCAGGACACCGCGACGGCTTTTTCCGGCCGCTTAAAGATATTCAGGTAGGAGACACGATCGACATCGAGACCGCGAGCGGAATCGCCGCATACAGTGTGAAACATTTGGAGATCGTCGACCCCAGCGACATTGAGGTGCTGAGACCCAGCTCCGGATCAACGCTGACGTTGGTTACGTGCTACCCGTTCTACTTCGTCGGCCATGCCCCAAAGCGATTCATCGTGGAGGCATCTCTCGTGCGACCGGCACAGCACTGACAGGGATTATAAGAAGAGTCAACTCGAGTTTTGTCCGCGCGGACAGCGCATGCGCCTGCTCAATCCGTAGAACGAAAGGGAAGAAAATATGTGCGAAACTCCAAGTGGCGCCATCTCATCGGCATCCATGTTTGTGCCACGCGCATTTGCGCGATCGCATCGGATCTCGCAGCCGCACCGTCAACTGTTGTGGCCAAAGCCGGTCCGCTCCGTCGTTACGCTTCTCGCCGTGGTTATCGTCGTCGCATTCGTTCACGCCCAGCCGCCGGTTGGCGATCCTCTTCCATCCTGGAACGATGGGCCTGTGAAAGCCGGCATACTCGACTTTGTGAGGCGAACCACTACCACCGGCAGCAACGATTTTGTGCCGCAGGAAAAGCGCATCGCCACTTTCGATAACGACGGCACGCTTTGGGTTGAGGCGCCCGTCTACACGCAGGTCGTCTTTGCCTTCGACCGCGTAAAGCAGCTCGCTCCGCAGCATCCGGAGTGGAAGACTACTCAGCCTTTCGAGGGAGTTCTGGAGGGCGACATGAAGGCGGTTGCGGCCACCGGCGAAAAAGGCATTGTGGCGATGGCGGTTGCAACCAGCACGGGAATGACAAGCGAGGAGTTTTCACAAGCGGTCTCGGACTGGATGGCTCAGGCGCGCGACCGGAAGTTCAATCGCCACTACAACGAGCTGATCTATCAGCCCATGCTTGAGCTTCTCGCGTATCTCCGCAACAACGGCTTCAAAACTTATATCGTCTCCGGCGGAGAACAGGAGTTTATGCGTCCATGGACCGAGAAAGCTTACGGAATCCCACCCGAGCAGGTGCTTGGCACAACTATGAAGACAAAGTTTGAGCTGCTCGACGGCAAGCCCGTGCTCATGCGCCTGCCGCAGGTGAATTTCATCGACGACGGTCCGGGGAAACCGGTCGGGATCAACGAATTTATCGGCCGCCGTCCCATACTCGCCTTCGGCAACTCAGACGGCGACCTGCCGATGTTGGAATGGACCGCGGCCGGCGCAGGTCCGCACCTGATGCTGCTGGTTCATCACACCGATGCCGCCCGCGAGTACGCTTACGACCGGCACTCCTCCGTGGGCCGCCTGGACAAGGCTCTCGACGAAGCAAACGCGAAGGGCTGGACTGTCGTGGATATGAAGCGGGACTGGAAGGTGATCTTCCCACCTCTGCCATGAAGATTGTCGCATTGGCTCAATGCGCCTCGTCTGCCGCAGAGGGTGAGAAGATCGCTCTCAGACGCGCTGGGCGGGCAGAACTGGAAAGGGAAGTTGACCGAGGGGAAGATGGCGGGAATGGGGGCCATGTCTTCTGTGAACTCTGGTCAGTTGGCTGACGGTGCAGCTGTAATCAGGACAATTCCAAAGCTGCTGACAGGCGCCTTCTGCTTTGTAGATCTTATCGCCGTAATCTCCTCTGTTGGACTACTCGTCCTAATGCGGGAGGGAGAAGGTATTCATTGCACCTTCTCTATATCCGGCAGCTTCCACGTCTTGTCGAATAGGGGCTTTTGCGGACCGTAGAAACGGAAGAGGATCTCGAACCTGCCGTTGGCGCTGGTGGGTACCCAGTTGGATTCTTTGCCACTGGGCGCTGTGGGGGCGAAGAAGACGTCAACTGAGCCGTCCGGGTTCTTCTCGAGGTCCGGATTCTGTGAGGAGCGACTGGCTCGCTGTACATTGCGAATGAAGGCGTGAGTATCACCGTCGTAGACCGTTGCCGACCAGTATTGATTTACGGGTGCGTTGGCCGGGACGGTGAGGCGATAGGTGGAGGCTCCATTGAGCCGCTGCTCCTGATTGTCTTTGATCGTCATCAGATAGTACTGTCCGGCACCGAGATGCTTGGCGCTGAAAAAGGCGTAGGAATAGGCGAGGCCGCGTGCATCGGTTGGGTAGCTGTCGGGCTGCGTAGTTCGACTCAATGGCCGCAACGAACTCCTGTGACGCCGGGAGAGCCCATTGCGTGCCGGGGTTGAAGGGCGGCTTGAAGACATTCTCGTAGTTCGCGTCGAGCCATGCGTGGGCCTCGGTCGCAGCAACTTTCAGAGCGTCCTGGGTCTTCGAATCTGGATTGAAGGGCTTGCCTTTCTCGATGCCGATTGATTTCAGAGGATCGATCATCGCCTTGTCGCGCTCCAGCCAGGGCTCATATTGGACGATGCGGTTGAGCGACTGGAAGAAGCGCTCATCGTAGGGGATGGTGGAGTCGAAAACGACATCGAGCGCGTCGGCGAACTTCGTTTCCGGCGGATGTGCGGCCTGCGATAACGGATAGACCTTTACCTGCTTGCCATAGGCGACTGCCTTGGCGACGTCGGCGTCGCTGCCGCTCTTGAGGATGGAACGCAGGAGCGCATAGCTCTCGTAGATGGATGAATACATGGGAAAGTATCCGGCTGGAACCTTTCCCTGCTAGTCCGGAGGCAGGATGAGATATTTGCCGCCTTTGCCTTTGTCCGCGCCAGCCGGGCCGACGTCTTCGATTGCGGTTTGCCAGCAGTCGTCGATTGACCCGACAATAGTGCCGTCGGAGGCAGGCGGAATTTCGAGAACCACGGGGCCTGCGTCTTTTGTGCTGATGAAGGGCATGAGGTAAACCGCATCGGGGTTCGGGGTGAGGGTCTGGTTTTTCCAACTGGGCAGCTTCGACCAGTAGAGGATCTGGTTGAAGTCTCCGTGGGCTTGATGGATCATGGCCTGATACATCAGGTCGTAGTTGACCGCGGGCATGCCCCAGATGACTGCTTCGACGGCGCGGCTTTTGATTGTGCGTTGGGTGATGTCGTTGCGGATCGTTCCGGTCACGCGAACCTCCCTGCGTTATGGGTGTGGTGGCATCTTGATGAGCGATTTGCCCATCCATGCAACGGTGAAAATGATGGTCTGGCCCTGAGTGCGGTTATAGGCATCAAACTCGGGTTCATAGCGGACGAGGACGGTGAGACGCGGCTTCGGTATGAACATGTTGAACTCAGGTCCGATGGCAGAGACGCTGTCTTTGTAACCGCGAAGGAAGAGCGGAATATCGGAGCCGGAGTCATGGGTCATCTTGAACTGCGTGTATCCAGCGACGCCGAGATTGGTGATGAGCGGGATGGGGCCGGCGACTTTTTTGTAGAAGGTTTTGCCGATGCCGCCTTCGATGGTCCCCGTATCACCGACAGTGATGTCCTGTCCGCGCTTGCTGGAATTGAATTCGGCGCTGAAGGTGGCGGCGGCAGTCCAGGTGCGCTTTGCATTGAGGTAGACGGTGCTACCGAAGTAGGGCTCGTTGCCGTACATGCCAAGGCCTGAATTGTCGTTGTCGGGCGAGTTGTAGTAGCCGGTGGGGAAGTAAATGTTATAGCCGAGTGTCGCGTCGGCGCGTTTGAAGTGCCAGCCGAGCGCGATGGGGCTGTAAATCGTATCGGAGAGGGCCCCGTTTGTGCTGGCGGCGAGCGAGTTGAGCTGAATCTCATTTTTAACGAAGGTGAGAACGAACGTGGTACCGTAGTTCGCTCCGAGGATTTTCTTGTTGGAAACGAAGCTGGCCTCGATGCCATCAAGTACAGTGGTGATGCTTAAACCGCTAAGAACCTTGTTGCCGTTATTATCTTTGACGGTGTCGGTTGGATAGACATAGACCAGATTGCCGACATAGATGCCCGGAGGCGCCATTGTTCCGCTGGAGAGGCCGACGAAACCGGGGGCGTGGTCGGCCTTGTACTGCGCCTGACAGGAGGGCGCAAAAGCCGCGGCGGCGGAGAGGACGCAGACAAGCGCGAGCATGGTGCGGAACGAGGGGGAAGGAAGATCGCGTATGGCCATTCGGGTTTCTCCTTGATGGGGAGCTTGATGTGAAGTGGTGATTCCCTGGTGTGTGGGAATCAGCGTCAGTATGCTATTTCACCTCTTCGAAGTCGCTGGGCTTGCTGAATCCACTCCGCGTCATCGACGATCACCTCGTATGTTTCGCTGTGATTCAACCGATCGATAGAAATAGCGGTCCCATGACTTAGCCGCGAATCACCATCTCCCGAAACGCTTTCTTAAACTCACTTACATCGAGCTGCTGCCGTTTCTGCTCGCCTGCAGGCTTCCTGGATTTTGTCTCCGTAGCTCAACCCGTACAGTGTTTGCGGCCAACTTAATCGAAGCACGGCTAGTGATGCGCCGCGTACTGTAAAGGTTGACAGTTGGAACTACTGCACTGGAACTACTTATCTCGCACTGGCTCCGCCGACACGTAAGTAATAGACGCGGCGGCTATGTGAAATTAGAAGCCATCTCATTAACGAAGCTGTTGCGGTGAACCTGAGACCGGCCCGCGCTGTTATGTCAGCAGGCGCGGACGCGATGGCTCGACGAAAGCCTGAACACGCCTGTCATTACTCACCGCCTCCACCAGGGCCGCATGATCCAGCTCGGTCTGGTTGGCGTACGCCTCGGCCCACAGCGCCAGCGCATCGTCCAGAGTGCGGGAGTTGCCGCAATAGCCTGCAATCCGCGCGGCATCCGTGGTGCGTGCATGAGCCCGCGCCAACAGGGCTCCGCAGCCCCACGCGTAACAGTTGAATGCGCTTCCGGTAAGCCACTCCAGAGGAATCGAGCCCTTCATGTTCTTCATCTGCCTCACATAGAAAGGCAACGCTCCAATCTGTGTCCATCCCAGCATCACATCCGTCGAAGCTTGCAGCGCGTGTTGGCCCAGGACGACTCGTTTTCCCTCATGCGCGAACTCGCCGCCCAGTCTTTTAATAAAGGGTGCGTGAGCCGGCACGATCGCTTCCTTTACCTGCAGAAACAAAGGATCCTCGTCCCCATTGCCGAACAGCAGGGCCAGGTACGCGCGCGTGCCCACGCTTCCCACTCCCACCACCCGGTGAGCGACGTCGGCCAGTCTGTAGCGGGTGAGCATGAATTGACGTTCCCTCGGGAGCGTGGCCGCATAGGCCTCAAGCGAGTGTGCGACGGCGTCGGATGTTTTCCGGTCTACGCGAGTCAATACTGGCGGATCTTCGCGAAAGCGCCAACTCCCGTCCCTTTGTTTCTCTGCCACCTTGCGCAAAAGCGTCACATTGGTCTGCATCACGGCTTTCTTCATCGCCTTCGTGACAGCCGCAAGGAATCTTGGGTCTTTCTGAACCAGCGGGCCATTGTTTCCCGGATGCGCATGCAGATACCAGGTTTCCAGGACTCCCATGCTCTGCAGTCTGTTCATGTTGGCCCGGTATCCGGCCGAGCACCTGCGCACTGCCGCATTGCGCCCTGCCTCGCTCATTCCGTTTTCGCGTGCTGCCAGATTTACGCTCGCCGTGAGCCGCTTCAGGTCCCACTCCCACGGGCCAAGTACCGTTTCGTCGAAATCATTCACGTCGAAGACCACGTTTCTCTCCGGCGTTCCATACAGCCCGAAGTTGCTCAAATGAGCGTCGCCGCAAATCACAGCATCGATGCCCGTAACCGGAGTGCGCGCCAGGTCGTACGCCATTACCGCTGCGGCTCCACGATAAAACGCAAACGGGGAAGCGATCATCCGCGCCAGCCGCAGAGGTACAAGCGCAGGCTGCCGCCCCTTGTTGCCTCGCATCACAATCTCGACCGCGCCGGGGTGATCTGCTCTGCGCGCCCAGCTTCCATGGGACTCCCGCGGAACGCTCTCCCGCAGCTGCTTTCCCAAAGCGCGCTTCTCATTGAGAGTCATGCCGCCAGAAAGCGGCTCAAGCCTGGTACCTCCCAGTTTCGATGAAGCCGCTTTCCGTTCTTTTGTTTTTACGGAATGCGTGCGGCTGGGAACAGATTTAGCCATGGCTTTTCTCCTGAGGTGCGCTTACGATGCGGGCCACCGATTATTTCTCGCATTGCACCGTTGCCGCCCGCGTCTGCCCCCGTCGCTGTTGCTTTTGCGCAGCCCAAAGTGTAACGAGAATAGCTTTCCCACACTCTGTCGCCACTGGCAAAAGTGACAGCCGCCGATGGAGCGATTCGCTGAGGCGCGTGCGAACATCGCCCCCGCCGAAATAAGCCGGTTCAAGCCGGAACTGTCCAACATCCAATTCGATTCCTTACACCGAGTCTTCCGCGCGGCTCGCCGGACGAGCCCGCATGCCCTTTCGCGACCTTCGTGTAGTCTCCAACGGACCTTTATGTTATTTAAACGTCAATATCTGGTATAGATAATGAATAGACCCCCGTTGCACGCAGGCCTGACTTAAGAACCAACTACGGTGACAAGCATAGATCCTTCCTGTTTTCGGCAACGCAGGCCTCGAGTTCTCCTGGCAGACGATCATCTTCCGATGCTCGAAAGAGTATCGGCGCTCCTCCGTCCTCGTTTCGATGTGGTGTCTATCGCAACCAACGGCAAGCTGGTTGTGGAGGAAGCCATCAGGCTGGAGCCGGACGCAGTGGTATTGGATATCGCCATGCCCGGGTTGGATGGAATTCGAGCTGCCGAAGAACTCAAGCGTCGAGGATCGACCGCTAGAGTCGTCTTTCTGAGCCTGCATCAAGAGGAAGATTACATTGTTGCCGGGCTGGGCTCCGGCGCATGTGCATATGTCTTCAAATCCCGCATGGCATTGGATCTGGAACGCGCCCTGGACACGGTGCTCAAGGGCCGCATGTTCGTCTCGCCCTCTCCTGCCGCAACCGCCGCTGCGCCTCCGCTCTGGTGGAAGCATGGCGCCTGCAGGCACATAGTCCAGCATTATTCCAACGACGGACTGCAGCTCGATGAGATTAGCCAGTTCTTCTGCTCGGTGCTGAAGGAAGGCGATAAAGTTCTGGTCATCGCAACCAAAGCTCATCTCGCGGGTCTGGCGCAACGGCTGGAGGCGGGCGGCATTGATTTACCCCATGCCACCAAGGCAGGACTCTACAGGGAGCTGGACGCGGTGGCGGCGATAGCCAGCTTCACGCGAGACGGAAAACTCGACACGGCCACCAGCGCCTCATCCTTGCGCGCCATGATGAGCGCAGACGTCTCAGGTCAAAACGGAGGTTCCCGCATGGTAGCGTATGGGGAAATGGCGCCGCTGCTGTGGGCGGAAGGACACGCGGACCTGGCCCTGCAGCTGGAACAAGTGACCACCGATATCGTGACGGATTCAATCTATGTCGTGTGCGACTATCCAACAGCCTTGCCGCGCACTCCAGGCGCCACTGAGTCCCTGAAAGCTATCGACGACGAACATTGCGCCGTTTACCGCGCATAGACGGAAACAACCACCCGACAGATAGAGCCAGTGTTCGCGCGATAGAGAGACCTGGCATCTCCACGCTCAAGCCACGCCATCCCTATTTCGACCAACGCATATTCACTGCTTTGATGTCATGATTGCCAAAGTTCTCAATCTCGTACCCGCCCGACTTCGAGTTGAACCGGATCTTCGCTGCAGCCATAACTGTCCGCTGCCTTTTCCCTCCGCATTCAGCCGGATTTGCATGTATCGAAACGGATATGTGCGGGCCGTTAAGGAAAATCAATTGCATCTGCTGCCCTACATCCAGGATTCGTTTCGCATGCTCGGAGCATACTCCGTGGTCGAGGAGATCGACTGTGGCCAACCGCATCGCGCTCAATATGCTCAAACAAGACAAATCCCTGAAAATCGACGTCCACGGAAGACGGCTCCGAGCCGCATGGGACCATCAATTCCTGCTCCACCTTGCGTGAAGTCGTTATTTAGATACATTCGCCCCGTTGTGAGAGGGCGAACGGACACCAAAAACTGCTTTCATCTGGTAGACTTAATCTTGTCGTTGCAGTGGCGATTTTGGTGTTCACCCAGCCCCAGAATTTCAGCCCACAGCGGTGAAAAGGTAGAAGAAAGCGAAAGCTACGAAACGCCTGATTCTATGTGACATATAGCCAAGTTGTTGAAAAACTTCTTGGGGACGTAGCTCAGTTGGTTAGAGCGCTGCCCTGTCACGGCAGAGGTCGCGGGTTCGAGCCCCGTCGTCCCCGCCACTAAACCTAAGAAAATAAAAGGTTTGTGGCAGTAGACCAAAGTGACAGTCACGAAAAAGGGTGCTGGCGAGGGTGCTGAACATTAGCTTGCCTCCTTCAGGTGCCTTTCAGCGGTACTTCCTACCCCGACATTTTCCGCCTCCAAAAGCTCGACGAAGTGCGCGAGGGTGCTGGCGAGGGTGCTGAAATTGTCTTCTTTCCCGCATCCAGGAACATCTGCATCACTCGGTCGTTGGCTTCCCGCTTGGTCGAAGAGATCGCCCTCGTATACACCTCCAGCGTGATCCGCGAGTTGGCGTGACGAAGCAATTCTTGAGCCGTCTTCAAATCGACCCCGGCCGCACGAAGGTTGGTCGCTAGCGAATGGCGGAAGCTATGCCAGCCGATGACTTTCTCCGTGATGCCGGCTCTTTCGAGCGCGGGCCGAATCACTTTCTTCAACACCATGTCGGGCGTCACAGGCTTTTTTCCGTGCAGGCGCCATGAAGCGAACACGAAGTCATCGTCCGCTGGATAGTCGGGTAAGGCGGCGGCAGCGATTCCGCTTCCTTACCCGACACCTAGCGGAAAACGCTGCACAATGGATGGTGGCGAAACGTATTCCTCTCAATCTCGAAGATATCCGCAGTCTGGTCGTACAGGCTTTAAGACAGCCACGATGGAATCAAGTCACCGACCTCGAAATTGCGGTCGGAAATCTGAAAGCTCAAATGCACGGTACTTCGCAGCAAAACCGCAGTTTCTCCATCGATGGAAGAGCGCACCTGGACGTGGGGAATACGCTCTGATTCACGAAATCATCTGGACTGCATTATCCGAGGGATGCTGGTGCCCGGCACTGACGACAATAATCCGAACTGGCCGTTCCTTCGCCTTACCGCATACGGACAGCGTTGCATTGAAGCACACCAGATTCTTCCCCATGACCCCGATGGCTATCTCCGCGACTTCGAGAGAGCTGTGTCGTCCCCCGATCCGGTGATTCGGGAGTATCTGGCTGAACCTTGCAATGTTTCCTCCGTGATCTCCATCGAGCTTCGGCGGTCATGCTGGGAGCCGCCAGCGAGAAGGCGATTTTTTGCTTATCAGGCGGCTACGCGAATATTATTGCCGATCCAAATAGAAAGGGGCAGGTGAAGGTACAGATTGAGAAGGCATCCTCCATTTTTCGCAAGTATGAGGTATTTGAGAAAGCCTTCACAAACATCAAGCCGCAGATGCCAAAGCCTCTTACGGAGAACGCAGATTCACTATTGCGTGGTGTCTTCGATCTGATCCGCAACAATCGCAATGATGCCGGACATCCTCCATCCGGCATTCTGGTATCGCGGGACAGCAATTACTCCCACTTGCGGCTTTTTATCCCATACTGCCAACGCATTTATGAACTCATCGCCTGGTTCGCAACGAATCCGACATAAAGCCCTCACATGGAGTATCCCGATGTCGCAAGGTCCGTATTACTGTTCGACAAATCGACTCTGGAAAGCCTCAGCGTGAACGAGGCACATCTGCTGGATAACTTTTATCGCGCGACGATCACGCCGCTGTTCTTTGTGGAATGCTTGGCAGATTTAGGAGCGGAAGATGGTTCGCATGAGGGGTACGCCTGAACAACTGGTCGGGTCCTTGGCGGAGCGTACACCCGATTCCAGTCTGTTATGAATGTTGGTGAAATCCAGATTCTCAAAGGGGAGTTGTCGGAACAGTTCAATTTGGACACGGCGCTGCTTCGACCGTTTGTTGCGTCAGGCAAGGTCGTCGAACTCGGTGATTTCAGAGGGGATGCTTTTTCAGCCGAGTGAAGAAGAAGAGGCGATGCAGCGGTGGGCGCGTTACGACTTCCTGGCGCTGGAGCGGCAAATCGCAAAATGATGGCGGAAGATGATCGAGGCTATTGACCTTCAAGCGATGTCCGCCACCGTGCTGAGGAGCGATTGGGCCTTGGCGGAAGCCCATATCGCTCCGAGATGCCCGGACGATGACAGGCACCATCATCGACAATCTGGACCAGGAATGGCTTTTGCGCTTCGGCTTAGCACTCCTTGGAGTACCGGAGGCGACAGAGTATGTTACCAACCAATGGCGTGCAGACCGCAAAAAGCCCCTTCGCACGTATCGCCCGTACTTCATTCACGTCTATCGATCAACATTTTTTTCGGCCTTGTTCTTCAAACGCAATCTTGAAGAATGTAAAGGCGAGTCGCCAGATCGACCTGGCCTATCTTTACTACCTGCCATTCTGTGCCGTTTTTCCTCGCGAGACAATTTTCACGTTCAGGTAGCGCCGCTCTTCATGCACCCGGCACAGCAATTCGTACACGGAGACGATCTCAAAGCAGACCTGAAGAGGCTCGATGAACTGTATCTTCAGCTTCCGAGAGACGCTGGAAAGGGCTTCTACTCCTTCGCCCCAGTTCCCCGGACGACAGCGCCTCTCTCACAACCGATTGTGGGACGCGTATCTGCCAGAGTGGCGGAAGGGTTCCAAGAATGTGGTGGATGTGCCCGAGGAGATCAAGGAAGCGCTTAAAGAGCTGATGAACAAATATCGGCAAGCTGCGCCAGCAGCGCCAGTAACGGCCGTCCGTAGCGACGACTTGGCGTCGCAGAGGTGTCGCGACAGATAAGGCCGGTCAAAGGAGACTACTTCCGCATTGCGAAGGACATCCTTCTGAAGAACCAAGAGGAAGAACTCGAGAAGAATGTGAAGATCCATCCTCCGGGCACGCAGTTCAGTGGGCTGACGGAGGAACTAGCCCGTCTCTTTGAGGATGAAAAATGCAGCAATATCGAGGTTGTTTTGCTCAGCAACAAGCTGGATGATCAGGGTAATAAGGTCATGAACGACGGCATGAACGTTGCTGAAATTCGACCAATTGGGGTCCATGTCTTTGACGAAGAACTCGCCAAACCCTGAAACGGGAATATGAACGATTGCCGCTGCTGTCGATGCTCGTGCTATGCACGAAGTATGGGGCGGGGAAACTCGGCATCATGAAGTTCCTACCCATATCGAAAACAAAACGTTCCTGAGCAAGTGGATTATGCGGAGTGGGAATCCAAGGCGATCGCTACGTATCTTGATCGTCATAATCTTTAGTCTTACTGAGCGTAGAGGATCGACGGAGCGCCTCAGCTTCTCTCCATCAGAGACTGATCCCGTAGCTTTCACGCTGGAACCCCGGCGTCTTCATTGTGCCTTTCGAAGTGACGGTTGACGGTAATATCTGTTCGCGTACCCATACGACCTGGCGCATCGGGCGGGCGGAAAGCCAGTGCGTACAACATCGCGAGAACGAGTGTAGCACCGATTCCTGCACTGAGTAGAACGACAGGCCGGTCGTCAGTTTCAGAATGAAGCTTCCGCGAGGCGAACTGACGTCAAGAGAATCACCGACGCGAACGTGTTCCCGAAGCCAAGTTCCAGCTGAGCCCTGGGGCTCAATCTTCACGCTGACTCGGTATTGCTCCGTCGAGAGTGGTCCTGACAGCGAATAGCTTCGAAAAAGCGGCGGTCCTCCGCCGGGTCGCGGAAGGCGCAAAACGATGTACTGGCCGGGCAAAGCCGTCTCCAGTGGCTGCCCGTCCCGGCTCCTCATAGATAGTGAGACGACATCAGCGGACTCTTGACCGACCGCAATCACTTCAAGTCGCCGAAACCCTGATGTAGCCGGATGCGCGGCAGCCTCTGGTACCGACCCCGCGTTTCCACTTGTTTGACTCTTTAGAAGAGCCTCAAACGAGGCACGCCATCCGGGGAGAGGGCCTCTATCCGTAAAGCGCGCTCCAGTTGATCGTGGGAATGATTGGGAGAATAAAGAAGCGCGTTCATCTCAGCGACCGTCATGCGCTCCTTCGCCTCTCCGATCTTTACGATTTCATCCCCGCGCCCACTTCGCCTTCCTCAGAACGCGAAAATAGAACCCGGGCCGACCGCTGGCCGTCAGCAGCGCCGGCATCTGGGGCTCATTCATCCGAATGCCGACCCGATAGCACGTAACCCGAGGTTGAGTGATCTCGAAAAGTGCACTGCCAATTTGATAACGGTCCCCAATACACACGTCCTGATCGGGCAATCCTTCAACCGTGAAGTTCTCGCCAAATTGTCCGTAAACGAAATCGGTTCGCTTTAGTTGTGCTTGCCAATGCCTATACGATTCAAGCTGGTAAACGAAGACGGCCCGCTGTTCGCCTCCATGCCCGGCGAGGTCGCCTTGACCATCTCCTTCAATATTCAAGCGGCCAACACGACAGCGCCCATGTACCGGCTCCTTCCAGACAGCCGTGTGTACAGTGCGACCCTTCCACTCGATGTCGCGCGGAAGTCCGACGTTCACGGATACGAGCCGAGCCATGGTGCTCCTTTATGGCTGGCTTTCGGCCGCCACCGGGACGTCGAGGTCGCGATCGGGGCCGTGAGGAATGACGCTGACCTGGCTCCAGATGGAGCGGCGTGCCTTCGAGTTCGACCGAGACCATATCCGGCTCGAATGACACGAAATTGGAAATACGGCCAACCTGTGAATAGGCTTCAGGGTATGACCATGCCGGCCAACCGTGCGTCGCCGATGTCATAGTAGCTGCATAGCCCTTTATACGGACAAAAGGTGTGGTGTTGCACGGGTGTCAGGGCTGACTCATTGATTCTTCGCGTGTAACGTACCAGCGCGGCGCGAAGCCGGACTCGTAGAGAACTAGCGGCCGCTTTGTCTCGGCGATAGTGCTGTCACGGTGACGCACGACGAGCCGGCGCGAAAACTGGCGAATATCAATTCGATGATAGCTGTCCGCAGCATGGCCCAAGATCCGTTCATCTTCTTCGTAGAAAGCGTCCATAGCGGGCCATGCGAACGCGATCCGCCCCTGTAGTTCGCTTGCATACTTTGGCAGTTCGATGTGCTGCCATGCGCCCGGGCAATGCACTCTTATCGCCCGCCTGCACGGTGTACCAGTCTGTGAGGCCAAAGTCGCGATGGCGAGTTGTGTGCTCAATGCGGTCTAGAGTATTTGGAGCTATGTCGGTCTCCGGGAAGTAGGCCATCGGATAATGGCCTGGTTCGAACAGCAACACGACCTGCTCGCTATCGGCAATCCAGGTGCCCCCGAAGCGGACGCGCATGCGCCGCCGCAGAGGCTCGGCATATAACAATCTTTGAGGTAGCGGTTCGGCTACCAGGAACCGGCCGATTGCTGCCGGTGATAGCGGGCCTTGTTGCCAGGACAGTCCCATTT
>CAVREZ010000008.1:0-133541 GCA_963720285.1 uncultured Acidobacteriota bacterium | reverse complement strand
TCTTCGATTGTCTGAACGTAAACGTCACCCGTCGTCTTGATGCTCGCGTGCCGCAACATGCCCTGTGTGTCTTCCAGGGTTCCATGCTGCTGCATATCAGTTCCCAGCGTCCGCCGCATCACTTGGAAAGTAACGAGCCGATCAGGGATGCCCAGCTTGTGAGCAATCGGGCGAAGCCGCCATTTCAGGAAGTTTTTTTCTCATCGTGGCACTGCCTGTCCCTTCCGCTCTCCCCGTCCGAATGTGGGAAACATAAGAGCGTCCGGCGAAGAGTTTTTAGAAATCCTACGCCAGCTTCGATGACCGGTCGCACTTGCTCGGGAACGGGAATCGGCGCCTTGCTTTGCTTGGTCTTCAGTCGGCCGTTGTAGAACTGCCCTTCGTAGGCCGTCCCGTACGGCTGAAGTGCTTCACCCGTCCAGGACTTCCATTGCAGGCCCATGACCTCACTCGCGCGAGGGCCACAGAAGATGCCGACCTGAAGGAGACAGAGATCGTGCATGTCCTCAATGCCGTTGACGAGGCCCAGAATCTGGTCCTGCGTCATCACTGGTTTTTCAACCGGCTTGGTCTGTGGCATTGTCACGTCTTCTCCAGGGTCTTCCTTAAGGAACTTCTGTTTGCGGGCCATTGCGGTGATCGCTCGGATGTTCGAATAGCATGAGCGAACAACCGACTCGGAATACTCTTCAGCTAGGCCATTCAGCCAGATCTGAATCTGAAAGGAATCGAGCTTGCGCAACGGAAAATCGCCGAATTTTGAGATCAGATAGCGTTCAATCTGATCGGTATTGGTTTGCTTGTAGGCCGGGCTCCATTTGCCCTGCCGCATCGGGATGTAACGTTCCTTCACAAACCATCGAAACGTCACTGTTTCCTCCTGAGGAAACTGGGTATTTCGGTGAGCATCCCGCATTCCTTCAGGATCATCTCTCGCAACATCTGCTCTGCCTTCCACTTCGGATTTCCCGCTTTCGGGCAGATCGGGACGTTGCGGTGTTTCCGGACCTCCTTTCCTTCCTTGTCCTGTCCGTAGATCAGGTACTTGCCATACCACATCTTCACCTTCTTCCCGCTGGGGTAGACGGTGCCTTTCTGGTATTTCATTGCCATGTAGTTCTCCGGTTTCTGCTTCCGGTCCTGGTCGTGGAGAACAATTCCTTCATACACCAAATCGGGAGCGACTGGAAGTGGATAGGGTGCCGAGCTCGGCCATAAAGATATCGACATCCGCGCAACGGTACCTGATGAGCTTTCCTAGTTTTACAGCGGGAATTTTGGCGACCGGCGTGTTGTGTGATCCCGGATAAAACGCTCCGAAACGCCGAATTTGTCGGCCACCTGCCGAGCGTTCAACAAACGCTCGCCATCATGGTTCGGTTGCTCGGAGTTTCTGTCTTCCAGTTGGGAACCGGCATCGATACGACGAGCCCCAATCTCAAACACTTGTCGTGGTGGAGGCTCTTGGACAGGCGCCAGCTCAATTTCATGAATCAGTGTGCGGCCGTTCTCTGATACCGGCGGGAATTTGGCGGAAACCATGTTCGTGGCTGGCGTCTCGGACAAGTCTCTGACTTTGGCTGTTGCAGTCGACATTGCTCACCTCATTCATCGATAGTCGGGGAGTGAATTTTGCTGCGGTCTCTGAAATAGGAGCATCCTGGGTTCGCGATGCCCACCTCTTTTCAGCCTCCTGCGAATTTGGCCGGCCGTCCAATACTTCCTGTCTATGCCGCCATACTTTTTGTCTATGGAAAAACGAACCAGTTGCCGAACCAAGGGAACAAAAAAGTGCCTTATTGACTCGGATGGTACTTTCTGTGGAAGCTGGCATTGAGATCGACTTCCGTATGGTTGATTCACTTCTGGCCTTGGAACGCAACCTTCAGGCAGAGGAGTTCATTCTCGTCTTTCATCAATCCAGACTTGCTTCAGCTCTTTCGCGATGCCTATGCCAGGCTGCTCCCGGATTGCCTGGTTCATCTGTCGGGCGGCGACCCATTGCACTTGCTTCATCGGCTTGAAGAAGGAACACTCGATGGAGCGCTGTTTCCGATGCCTACCTGCTCAATTCAAACTATGCCGACCTCTCGTTTCTGTTTACGATCTTGCCCGGCGAGAAGACGAATCCACATCTCGGTTCGGAGTATCTTGCCGCGCTTGAGACCGACAACAGCACGCCCTACTTCCTCAACCTGCATAACGGCGAGGTTGAGCGAAGCGATCGGCGAGGTCGAGATCGAGCGTCTCCGCGAGACCCACTATGACGGATCACGGGCCGGAAAGAATTTCGCGCTTGATCGGCAGACAGAACCTCTTGTTCTGCCATCGGAAGTCTCCGGCCTCGACGACCTGCGGGGCTTTCTCAAGTACGGCAATCATGTCGCTCGGTTCTCGTTTCCGTTCATCGCGCTCCAGGAGAAAAGCCCCGGCTTCGATGAACGAGAAATGGACGACCTGATCGTGCCAAGCACTCCGCTCCCTATAGAGCCGGAGGCAATTCAGGGCAATCTCATATTCCCCGACGATGTGGTCCAGGCTCCCGGACAGGGAATGGAGTAGATGCCCATGCTGACTATCTCCAAGCCGCTTTCCGCAGGGCAGGCGCAGAGCTACCACGCGAAGGAGTTTACCGCGAAGGAGCAGAACTATTGGTCCGAGCGCGGCGTGATCCAAGGCGAGTGGCAAGGCCGGCTTGCCGCTCATTTCGGCCTCGCCGGAGCGGTTTCAGCCGAGGATTTTGCAAAACTCAGTCAAGGTCAGCACCCGGCCACCGGCGAGCAGCTTGTTCGCCAGCGCGCATCCTACGAATACCAGGATGCGGACGGCAAAACGGTCAAGACAATGGAGCATCGCGCTGGTTGGGATGCGACCTTTTCCGCGCCCAAATCCATCTCGCTCACTGCGCTAGTTGGCGGCGATGACAACGTCCGTAGCGCCCATCGCGAGAGCGTCCGTGTCGCCTTGGAGCAGCTCGAAATGTACACCCAGGCTCGCATCGGCGGAAATCACGCACCCGAGACAACGGCCAAATTCATCGCCGCGAAGTTTGAACACGACACCGCCCGCCCGGTCGATGGATACGTTGCGCCGCAGCTTCATACCCACGCAGTCGTATTCAACGTGACCGAGCGAGAGAATGGCCAGCCGCGAGCCATTCAGCCCCAGAGCCTCTTCGCATCGCAGCAGTTCGCTACAGCCATTTATCAATCGGAGTTGACCTACCAGCTTCGCCAACTTGGTTACGAGATCGCCGTTGGCCGCAGCGGCGCGCCGGAGATCAAAGGCTACACGCAGGAGTACCTTGACGCATCAAGCCCGCGCAGCCAGCAGATTCGCGAGTATCTTGAGCGCACAGGACGCGCCGGGAAGGAGGCTGCCGAGATTGCGGCGCACTCAACGCGCGACCGCAAAAAAATCCACTCTCCGGGCGAAGTCATGGCTCGCATCGCAAGCTCGCTGCCGACTTCGGACACCAGGCCGAAGCGGTCGTCCGCGCTGCGCGAGAGCGACTTCAGCATCAAGAGAAGCCGGTCGCCGCACAGATGTACGGACCTGGCAGGATCTATGGCTATGCCTGGGGTGGAAGCGGCGGTGCTTTCAAGACCATTAGCGGATTTGAGAATACGGACGTTTGGGATGGAGCAGTGCCCTACGTCATCGGGTCCCCGATGGCCATTCCAAGCGTTTTCACGGTCCGCATCTATGCCATGCGAATGCTATGGGATAAGTTCCCCTCGATTCTCGACGCTGTGGAGCCCGGGGGAAGCGGTGATATGTATCGAGATCTCGACCCAGAGCAGAAAGAGGCTCTTCAAGAGGTGACTCGAATGGGTTTCCCACCCACAGCTTGGTTCAATTACAAAACGCTGGGTGAGGGAGCATTCCCCATATTGTTCAATCTGGTGCGCGCGCAAGATCCAACCTATTTCAAGAGTGATTTTTGGACTGTTCCCGGCTATCAAGGCACAAATCCGCCAAAGTCGCTGCAACAGGCGCGAGTGCAACTGAAAACGAAGGTTACGAAGATCATCTCGACGAGCAAGGGTGATGAAGCACCCAAAGCCCGCGCTGGCGTGGACACTGCCTAATCAATTTCAAGCTGACGCACCTTTAGTCTTCGAACTTGAGAGCGGTCTAAGCAAAACCCTGAGCGATGCTTTCATGCTGATTAAAAGTGGCGAAGGGGCTGGCAAGGATATTGCGATCGCAAAGATCATTGGCCATACTGTCGTACCGGGCGTGAATCCATTCGCAGGCGATAATACGCAGCTGTTGAAATCGATCAAGGTAGGGGATGAAGTTCAGATCGATAACTCCGACGCTCTGGCAGCGCAGTACTACCACCGCTACCAGGTTCCTACACCGGACTTCTATGTTTGGGACCAGTTTCGCGGCTCTGATGGGAAGCCGCTTTATCCGCAGCGGCCAAAACTGATTGGTCCGATGATCACATACGGAGGAGCAGGTTCTCTTCAAAGTGGCAAATTCAAAGGAAAGATGATTGTCGTCGAGAGCCTCATGGATCAAGATGCACTGCCATGGCAGGCTGATTGGTACCGCACTAAGGTGAAGGAGAATCTAGGGCCGCAGCTAGAAGATAATTTCCGCCTTTGGTTCACGGATCATGCTGTGCATGGTGACGAATATCCGCCTGTCGATCCTACTCGGGTTGTGAGTTATCTTGGCGTGCTGTACCAGGCCCTTCGCGACGTAAGCGCTTGGGTAGAAAAAGGAGTGCCACCACCGGCCAGCACTAGCTATAAGGTGATGGATGGTCAGATCGTGGTTCCCAAGACAGCCGCCGAAAGACTCGGTATTCAACCGGTTGTTTTGGTAACGGCAAACGGAGCAACTCGCGCTGATGTGCCCGTCGGAAAGCCAGTAAAATTCTCCGCGAACATCGAAATACCGCCGAATACCGGAAAGATTGTGGGCGCCGAATGGGATTTTGAAGGAGAAGGAACCTATCCAGTAGTACAGCAGTTGTCAGAAGGCAAATCGAACAAATGGGGTCGCGGGTCACTCTGACCACGACTCACAGCTTCTCCAAGCCTGGCACGTACTTTCCGGTTCTTAGGGCATCTTCGCAGCGGGAAGGTAACGCCTCAACAGTCTTCGCGAGAGTGCAGAACCTGGGCCGGGTGCGGTAGTGGTTGGCTGGCAGATATCCGAGGCGTGTTGAAACGAATGTCAGGCAAGCCGACTGCGTTCAGGAATAGTGGAGATTGGTCCATGAGGCATTTCTTTAGACGGCGTCTCACCTTTATTTCGCTGATGCTGCTTTGCGTCTCGATCGCCAGCAGAGTTAGTCACGCGCGACCCGCCGTCGGTACGAAGGATGTCGAACAATGGAGTGTCGAAGAGATTTCCCTTCATTCGAGCCGAACATACCAAAACCCATTCAGCGATGTTCAACTGCAGGGGCGATTCACGTCGAAGGATCAAGCGATAATCGTGACGGGCTTTTACGATGGTAAAGATACTTGGCGAATTCGCTTTATGCCGGAACATCAAGGCTCCTGGACATTCACAACGGTCTCGAATGATCCGCAGTTAAATGAACAATCGGGCAGCTTCCATGTGTCGGCGCCTTCTGGCGGAAATCACGGGCCGGTTCGTGTGGCAAAGACCTTTCACTTTTCTTACGCAGATGGCACACCTTACTTCCTGCTCGGAACCACTCTCTATAACTGGTTAAATCGGGATGAGGAACTGCAAGAGGAGACTCTGAAAACGCTTGGAAAGAATCCGTTCACCAAGATTCGTTTCGGTCTCTTTCCTAAATGGTATGAATTCAACAGAGTTGAGCCGACCAATTATCCGTATGTCGAGACCGCGCCACTCAAGTTTGATCTCGATCGATTCAATCCAGAATTCTTCCAACACGTTGAGAAACGACTCGTTGATCTACAGCGATTAGGTATCCAGGCGGACATCATACTGTTTCATCCTTACGATCATCTGGGCTTCGCCACGATGGATCCTCAACACGACGACGCTTATATCAGGTATGTGGCAGCGCGTTTCTCGGCATTCCAGAATGTTTGGTGGACGATGGCGAATGAATACGATCTTTTCGATCCAACCATGACGCCCGGACAGAAGACCAAAGACTGGGATCGCATGTTTCAAGTGCTGGAAAAGAGTGATCCATATGCGCATCTCCGAGGGATCCACAATATTGTCACCTGGTATGACCACTCGAAACCCTGGATTACACACGTGATTATTCAGGATGGAACGGGACATCCTGCACGTAGACTGGCCGGCGCCCGTACGCGCTACGGAAAGCCCATCGTCGTGGATGAGTACGGCTATGAAGGCGACAACGGGCAGGATTGGGGAAACCTTTCAGCCAAAGAAGAGCTCAGCCGTCACTGGGATATTACGATGGCTGGCGGTTATGCGTCGCATGGGGAAACGTACGTTCATCCTGGCGGAGTCTTGTGGTGGGCTTCGGGTGGTGAGCTTGAGGGGAGAGTCCTCTGAGACTTGGGTTTCTCAAGTCAATCATGACCGATGCACCTTTCCAGGATCTTTCACCTGCGCCGGATATTGTCCGCGGCGGAGTTGCTCTTGCAGTCAAGGGTCAGTACTACTTGGTGCAAATCAAAGCTCCGTCGCTGGGTCTAGTACAGTCCCAAGAAGTCAATCTCGAAGGCGACGGGCCATATCAAGTAGATCTGATTGACCCGTGGCTGATGAAAGTCTACAAACTCGGATATACCCGCGGAGGACTGCAGGCCTTTAGAGCGGTGATGATGCCTTGCCTGCTCCGTTTCACCAAAATGACAACCGGTGCCGAGGTCAAATTGGTGAGCGACAACGTTCAACCATTGCTTGCGAAATGGGTTGGCGACCCTACCACGGAAAAGCCTCCAGCGACTTTACCGATTACGGCAGTACCGGAGTACTTTCCTCTGAATTTACTCTCGCTGAACTGCTAGACGATCCGAGAACCAAAGCGCTTCTGGACGAGGACCTGCCTAAGGTCCCCACCAAAGGTATGGTTCGACTACTAACGGTAGAACAGCTCGCTCGGTACTTCGGAGCTGGCAGTAACGCTGCGAAGATGAGCGCATTTATCGAGGCTCTGAAGAAGATCCCCGTTGAACAGAACTAGGCGTCGTCGATAAGGCACTTGAAACGGTGTTGCAGTAGCATCGGGTGTAAATGAGAGGATCTCACAACTATGAACTTTCTGAAATCCGCGATCTGCCTGCTCTTGTTCCTCGGAGTGAGCGGAGAGGCGGAAAAGTCATCGTTGCCGCAGATTCGCCAGAACGGCGAGGTGAAACAGTTCTTCGTAGACGGCAAGCCATTCATCATGCTGGCAGGCGAACTCCACAATTCCAGTGCTTCCAGCATTGAATACATGCAGCCTATCTGGGATCGACTCTCTGCGCTCCATCTGAACACCGTGATCGGTACTGCGAGTTGGGAACTGGTTGAGCCCGAAGAAGGCAAGTTTGACTTTTCTCTCGTCGACGCCCAAATCAAAGAAGCACGGAAGCGCAATATGCGGCTGGTGCTGATCTGGTTCGCTACGTGGAAGAATGCCGGCTCCAGCTATGTCCCATATTGGGTTAAGGCAGATCGGAAGCGATTCCCGCCGATGGTACTTAAATTTCGCCCTGACGGGAGGCTGGCAACTTACCTGGCGAAGAGCATGGAGCAGCAGGGCACCGGACCGCTGACTCCGTTTGGAAAAGAGACGCTTAAGGCAGATGCCAGAGCATTTCGCGCCCTCATGAAGCACATCAAAGAGGTCGATCCCCAGCACACCGTTGTCATGATGCACGTCGAAAACGAAATGGGCAGCGTCGGTGACAGCCGTGATCGTTCTTCCCTCGCGGAAGCTGCATGGGCCGAGCCGGTTCCGGCTGAGCTGATGAACTACTTGGCAAAACATAAATCCACATTGTTGCCGGAAATGCAGAAGCTCTGGGAGAAAAATGGTTTCAAGCAAGAAGGCAGTTGGGAAGAGGTGTTTGGCAAAGATGAGTGGGCTGATGAGGTCTTCATGGCCTACTACATGGGCCGGTACGTCAATGCGATTGTGACAGAGGGCAAGGCAGAGCTTAACGTTCCAATGTATGTCAATGCTTGGCTTGGACCTCAACCCAAAGCGGAACTGCCGGGTCAATGGCCAGCGGTGGGCGGTCATGGGTGTGATGGATATCTATCGAGCCGCTGCTCCGTCCATAGATCTGTTCGCGCCGGATATCTGCGGCGACATCGACCTCACCGGCTATCGAAAGTCGCAGTCCTACTATCGAGATATTTTGTGGAATGGGGGCGACCGTATCTACGCGACTGTTCGCGTACCCGCACCGGAAGGCAAGAGAATCGTTGCCGCCATGTGGGCGAGCTACCCAACGCTGCCGACCTGGAATTGGCCTGGCGAAGAAGGAAAGGACCTGCAGGTTGAAGTGTACTCAGGTGCCGAACGTGTACAGCTTTTCCTGAACGGCAAACTCATTGGCGAGAAACTACGGGAAAGGAGCAGGAGTTCAAGGCTGTCTTCTCGGTTCCCTATGCGCCGGGCACGCTGAAAGCTATCGGACTGCGCGGTGATCGTCAGGTCGCTGAAAACGTGCTGACAACAGCGGGACAACCCACGGCACTTCGAGTTAAGGCAGACCGAACGATCCTCCAGGCGGACGGTCAGGATTACTTTCATCACCGTCGAAGCGGTCGATGCCAAGGGTCTACCCGATTTGCACGCGGACCAGGAGGTTCAGTTCGAGATTACTGGACCGGGAACGATCGCAGCCGTTGGAAACGGTGACGGACGAGACCCAGCTTCCTATCAGACCAATGGGCGGAAGCTCTTCGACGGTCGAGCACTTGTCGTGATCCGCTCGTCACGTCAAGCGGGCCCCCTCAAAGTAACAGCACGAAGCGCCGGCCTCGGTGACGGCTCGTTGACTATCGACGCCAATAAGCCGCAGCGAACTGCTCAATTGCGGTAGTGGTGCCTGGCATTCCATCGTGCAAGTCCCGAAAGGAAGTTCATGAACCGACGAACGTTTCTTCAGTCGACCATGCTTGCCGGCGCTTCATATCTGGTTCCGTCCGCTCTTTGGGCACAGCAGGAGTTAGCGCAAATCGGAACCCCGAAGTCTATCGGCATTCGTACTCAAGCGGGGACACCCTTCCCGCATGTGTGGGAAGAGTGCGCGGGGTCCGATCGCGCCGTCGTCGGTCTGCGGGAACAATGGCTTAAAGATCTGGAGGCAGTCAAGAAAGCCGCCGGTATCAAGTCAATTCGCTTTCATGGACTCTTCAATGACGAGATGGGCGTGTTGCCAGCAGGCGCGAAGCAGCCGAATTTCCTCTACGTCGACATGGTTTATGATGCAATGCTCGATCGCGGATTGAAGCCCTTCGTGGAACTGAGTTTCATGCCGGGCGCGCTTGCGAGCGGCACGCGGTCACTCCTCTGGTATCGAGGGAATACTACTCCGCCGAAAGACATCGCTCAGTGGGGCGAACTCGTTGGAGCCCTCGCGAAGCACTGCGTCGATCGCTACGGAATTGGCCGTGTGAGCGAGTGGGACTTTGAGGTATGGAACGAACCCAACATCATGTTCTGGTCAGGAACGCAGGCGGATTACTTCGAACTCTATCGACAGTCTGCGACAGCGATCAAACAGGTCGACAAGCGTCTTCGCGGAGGGGGAGCGAGCGATGATCGTGGCCGCCTACGCGAGGTCGAATCGCAGACCTCTGGAAGCTGCACGGTTGCTCAGAATCGGCAAGACCACCGTATACCGCAAGCTCAGAGAAATAGGCGAAGCGGCGGCGTGATGCCATTCCCGCATTGGCAGCATCGTGAATGCTGCCCACTATCTTCCGGTTCAAAAAGCTGCTCCTCAACAACAACCATCGATGATCAGTGTGTTGCGTGGGAGTATAGGTCCAACGAGGCTGGTGCTCCCGGCCTAATCAAGGCAATGCAGGAGGTCAGCTTCGGCTGGCCTTTTGCTTTGCACGAGGCGATCATGCCGAAGGGTCCATTCCTCCCCAACGAGTTCGTTCCCACACGGTTTTCTACTTCGGCCGAAAAAGCGAACTTCGGCAACACGTTACTGCATTTTCTTGACGCCAACTGTGCGCGAGAGCTTTTCACGAAGAAGTTCTACAACCGGCTCTCGATGACCTTTGGCCACATTGCTCATTATGTGGAGTGCGTGATTATGCGGAGCGTCGACGCGAAAACCGCGTAAGAGCACCGCTGTGACGCCATCTCGCTCCGCATAATCCCATGCTGCAAAGTCTGAGCTACGGTGACCTCAGGAGAGATGCGATCAAAGCGTCAGGGGCTTTGAAGCGTCCACGACGCAGGCTGGGTGGAAGAACCGCCTCCATCGCCTCGAGCTTCTCAGATGGATCGACACGAAGATAGACCTCGGTTGTGCGCATGTCACTGTGGCCCAGCCAAAGTGCAACCTTTCGAACGTCGC
The DNA here is from genome assembly GCA_963720285.1 of uncultured Acidobacteriota bacterium. Classification (GTDB taxonomy): domain Bacteria; phylum Acidobacteriota; class Terriglobia; order Terriglobales; family Acidobacteriaceae; genus Acidicapsa. The sequence goes on along the minus strand of CAVREZ010000008.1, from coordinate 123,069 downwards.
GAGTGGCTTGAAGCATGATCACAGCGCAACTGTGTCTGAGTTGATGCGGGGAGACAGAACGTCCCTTCAGATCGGGAAGCTTCTCTGCTGCGACCTGGACGTGCTTTTCCAAGACATATTCGAAGCCGGCCCGCGTCATGAGATCTCCCGCAGCATTCACGAATAGTTCCGGAGTGCGTACCGGACCACGAACAGCCAACCATGCTCGCAGATCCTTGGCAGTATCCTTCCATAGCGGGAGGCAACGTTCCCTCCTGCCCTTTCCGCACACGCGGATGCTCGGCGGATGCCGCAGGGACAGGCCGTCGAGAGGCAGCTCCACCAACTCAGACACTCGAAGGCCGCAAGCGAAGCAAAGATGCAGCATCGCTCTGTCTCGGATGCCCAGGCGGGTTGCCAGATTTGGAGCGTCAAGGATCGCCCGCATCTGTTTCATGGTGAGGTGTTGAACAAGGGCTTGATCATGTCGCTTCGTTGGAATCGCACGGATCTGATGCACCTGCTCAAGGCAAGACGGTGCCCGCAATTCGACGTATCGCATGAAGGCTTTGATTGCCGCAAGGCGCGAGTTACGTGTGACGGAGGAGTTTGAGCGAGCCTTTTCTATATGACCGAGGAAGTCGAGCACCAGTTCTGCGGTGATGTGCTCTATACACAGTTGAGATGGCCTCTTCCCGAGTCGGCCTGACGCAAATTCGAACAGGAGCCGGAACGCGTGAGCATACGTTTCGCAGGTATTGGGACTGTAGCCGCGCTCGACCGGCATGTGCTCTCGGAGAAAAGCGGTGATGAGGGGGGCGATGAGTGTCATGCGACCTCCTTGCCAACGAGAGCCTCGGCAGACGCAGCAATGTCCGTCATCAGCTCTGGGGTCGCCTCGAGATACCAATAGGTATGTGTGATATCCACATGTCCAAGGTATGTCGCAAGCGCAACGAAATGAGCAGCAACGTCTTCACGCTTCGTTGGACACTTCTCCAAAGATCGAGTAGCGAACGTGTGTCGAAGATCATGAATTCGGCAAGGCCGGGTTCCCGTTTGGGTGATTCCAGCGTGGAGGGCCAAGCGGCGAAAGGTGTAGTTCGCCATACTCCGGCTAATGGCCCGCATCCCCGCAGACAGGAACAAATGATCATCAACAGTGGGAAGTATCAAGCGGGAATCGAGATAGGCATTCAGTGCCGTCGCAGCCGTGGGGTGCAAAGGTATCAATCGACTCTTGCCGCCCTTGCCTCGACGAATGAGAAGAACGCCGTCTGGCTGAACATCGCTCAACCGTAGGTTGAGCGCCTCCGATATCCGCAGTCCGGTAGAAGCAATCAGGCCAAAGAGTGTCGCATAGGTCGCTCGGCGCAGAGCGTACGTTCTGGGAAGCTTTGCCGCGGCATCGACGATTCTGCTCAGCTCATCTGCGGAGTAGATGTAAGGCATCAATCTGCCCTGTGGAGGCGGGAATAGGCGGGACGGAGGGACTTCATGCCTTGCATCCTCCGCGTGCAGGAAACGAGCAAGCAGCACGACCGCATTGAGGCGAACGTACCTGGTTCCCGGAGTAGACGCTGCGGTAGCCCATGCCACGGCAGTTGAGACCCTGACGTGGGTGTCGCCCTGACACTTGGCAAATTGGGCATACGCCTTGAGCAACCGATCAGTCTGCAGGAGGCCATAACCAAGCTTTCGGCGGAGTGCGATATAGCGTTGGACGGAGGTCATTAACATGACGCCACCTCCGGCCACGATTGGGCGATCGTGGATAACATCCCGATATCCACCTTGGCATACCGAGTAGTGGTCTGTGGTGAACGATGGCGAAGGACAGATCCGATACTGGCAAGGGATGCACCTTGTCGCAGCATCGTTGTCGCGGCGGAATGCCGAAGGACATGAGCACCGCAGGTCGGTGAGCTAATCCCTGCACGGTCTATTGCCCTACGCACGATGCCGCCCACTGCTTGATAGCTTAGTTTCCTGTATGGCGGTAGAACGGTAACGAACAACTCCGACGCTTTGCACGCCGGACGGCTCTTCTGGAGATATCGCAGGATTGCCTTTCCCATGCAGATGCGCAGCCAGCAGCTTCAAGGCCTGCTCCAGTTTGCCGCTGCGGATCCAGTTCTGGAACCGGCGATGGCAGGTCTGGAACGGTGGATATTTCTCGGGCAGCTCACACCACTGTGCTCCAGTCCCAAGGACCCACAACAAACCATTGAGAACCGCACGCGTATCCTGCCACGGCCGTCCGCGATTGTCCCCGCGACGCGCTGGCCGCAACACCGGCTCCACCATTGCCCATTGTTCGTCGTTCAGTTCCCAGCGTCCCGCCATCAGCGCGTTCGGAGTTGCTCAGAGCATCTCCAGAATGCCACCTATTAACGCTTCAGATGTTTATGAGACTGGTTCTAGTCTCCTGAGTCATTGATTTCTCGTAGAAGTTGGGGCTGAGTGGGCATCGAGAGTGGCAGTGGCGAAGCGAGCGATGGAGGCCAATATCTGATCTGCAGATTTTGTCCAGCGGAAGGGTTTTGGTTGCTGGTTGTGGGCGGCGATGAATTCCCGGATGGCGGCTTCCAGTTCTTGAACGCTTCTATGCGAGCCGCGCTTAATCTGCCTCTGTGTGAGTAATGCGAACCAACGCTCCACCTGGTTGAGCCAGGAAGCATGGGTAGGGGTGAAGTGCAGATGATAGCGCGGCCTCTTCTGCAACCACTGGCGGACCAATGCTGTTTTGTGGGTTCCGTAATTATCCAGCACCAAATGGATGTCGAGATCAGCTGGAACAGCGCCGTCTATCTTCTTCAGGAAGTCAAGAAACTCCACCGAACGGTGGCGTCGGTAGCACTTGCCGAGCACGCTGCCAGTGGCGATATCGAGAGCCGCAAACAGGCTGGTGACGCCGTGCCTCTTGTAATCATGCGTGCGTCGCTCCAGTTGTCCGGCCTGCATGGGCAGCACCGGCTGGGTCCTGCTGAGAGCTTGAATCTGCGACTTCTCGTCCACGCATAACACCAGTGCGTGATGAGGCGGATCGAGATAGAGGCCCACAATATCCCGCACCTTGTCGATCAACAAAGGATCCGTCGATAGTTGAAAGCTCTCTGTGCGATGTGGCTTCAGTCCAAAGGCTCGCCAGATACGGCTGATCGTGGACTGACTCAACCCGGTTCTGGCCGCCAGCATGCGGCTGGACCAGTGCGTAGCTCCCTTCGGAGTCTTCTCTAGCGTGAGCCGCACCACCTGCTCGACCTTCTCGTCGCCGATCTCGCGCGGCGCTCCGGGACGCGGCTCATCCCCCAGCCCAACAACCCCTTCGGCGATGAAACGGTTGCGCCAAAGGCCCACGGTGAAACCGGTAGTGCGCAACTTCGCCGCCACCGCCGCGTTGCTCGCTCCTGCCGCACACTCCAGCACGATACGGGCACGAAAGGCTACCGACCGAGCGCTGCGCGATTGCCTGGCCATACGCTCCAACTCGGCCCGCTGCGCGCTGTTCACCAACAACGCATGCTTCTTCGGTCGTCCCCGACGAGGCTCCATATCTCAACATAGAACGCTCCTCCCATATATGCAATATATTTATGACTCAGGAGACTAGTACAAATTACCGGGCAGGCCAGAGGGAAAGGACCTCCAACCCATGCCCAAAACCGAGGATCTCATCTCCTCTTTTGGCAGTCCGTTCTGACACGAGATCATCAAGCAGAATGATCTCCTCAGGCTTGGTCTGGCTCAAGACCGCCTTCCCAATCGTAACGATTGCTTGTTGTTGTCGTGGATTTAACTGTCCCACTGCACATTCCTCAAACGCAAAGAACTATATCACCAAGATTCGTCCGCTCAGCAATAAAATGGCAGATACTGCAGACCTAGCTCACCGAGATTGACGCCATCGCCTGCGCAGACGTCACGCAGTCGTCGCCACGGATGTAACGATGAACGTAGACCTTACCGCACCTCGGACGGCCCGGTGGCACTATCAACGCCACAGCCACTTCTCGATGGACTTTCGGTGAGCGCACTATCGCCAATGCGCTCATCGACGCATCGCGACGAAATTGGGGTTACGGGCGGATGACCACCTATGGGGAAGATTGGCCGCTGCCTAGCACATCCTGGTCCAGTTCTACGTATGCGGACACCGATCGGCATTCGGCTGAGCCGTCCTTAAGTCGGTTTACTGTTCCATTGCTCCCCAGACCCCAGCTATGGACCAACATTCTCTCCACTCTCCGCGACGAGGATGAAACCCAGTTGAAGCAGTCCTCTCTTTCGTGGCCGACCGCTGTACGTGCTCGCTTCGCTCATGCGCAAATCCACCGCGAGCGGAACAGCCGATGGTGGCGAGCCGATCTGTTGTCTCTCGGAAATCCGGGATTTAAGTGCACTATCTCTCAGCAAATCCGGGATTCAAGTGCAGTAAATCAGCTCGACCAGCTGAAATCCGGGATTTAAGTGCAGCGTGACAGCAGCTGCGCTCCGTTTTCGATAAGAGCGGACTTGGCATGGTGCTGATCGGAATGCCGGGAATCGAAAAGCGCGTCGCTCGTTACCCTCAATTGTTCTCAAGAATTGGATTCGTTCACGAGTTCCGACCACTCAGTGATGCCGACATCCAGGTTCTGCTGGAGGAACGATGGGCGCCTGTAGGAATTCACCTCCCTCTCTTACCCCCTGATCCGGAGGTAATCGCAGCCGTCATTCGGCTCACTCGCGGCAACTTTCGCCTGCTGGTTCGCTTGCTGACACAGATGGAACGGGTCCTTGCAATCAACAAGCTTCAAACCCTATCGGTGAATGTTGTCCAAACAGCCCGCGAGAATCTGGTCATCGGGCAGGCCTGACAAACAGCTCCAGACCTGGCTGTGCCAAATAATTAGGACAGAAGCTAGCCAAATAATTTGAAAAACAACACACAACAGGTACATTGTAGCGCTGAAGTTACGGATCACTTCCGTAAAGGTGGAAGGCAGCGGCGATCCTGGGGCGTCATCAACTGACATTGGATTTATTATCTGGTAAGGATAATCGCGATCTATCCCCGGATTCGTAATACATGTCGTGGTGAACCCAGCCTTCAAATCTTGTGTTGAGTCCGCGTTTATCAGTTGGACGAATAAGAAGTTGCCTGCATCCGGAGGCAGCCCAACATGAGTAAACTTAATTCCGGGCACTCCTTTCGGACCGCTAATTGTAGGGCCGTCTCCGCAGCCAGGAGCTGGGCCCGATAAGTTTCCATAGACAAGTTGCGGCCCTCTGGAAATGGATCTGGAGCTGCATCCATCGAAAAGTGCAATTCGTGCCAAATCCTCATTGAAAACGATCATTCCGGGGCCTTGCACACCGTTCACGTTATAAACAGCTGTTGCATCGGGGCTACATTCTTCGTCAGCAATGAGTCTGACGCAATAGTGATATCTAACATTGAGCTTCTGTCCCGCATAAAGCCAATAGAATGTTATGTCGCCCCGATCGGTTGCAGTTGGTATCACGTGACCGCCGTCCACAGAAGGGGAATACGCGCCCACGGTGGTGCCATCTATAGTCCAAACATTCTTAGTGGCCAATAATCCATCTGGCAATGAGGTTATTTTGGAAGTCAATTGAATTTGGTCGCCGGTATTAACGGGTGGTTGGCTTACGAAGGAGCTGTAACCGCCTGCAGTTGGCGCTACTGCACGTCAAGCGTAATGGTGGTTGATTGTTGGATATTGCCGCTGGTCGCGGTTACCGTCAGGGTATAAGTCTCCGGCGGTGGTGAGGAGGCTCGACTGTGGCCGCCGCACCCGGTAAGAACAGCGGCTAAAGTCGTGCCGCCGAGAGCGAGCAACAACAGGCTCAGCATCTGGCCTATCTTGCGTCCTCGCTTGCGCATTCCTCCGGCAGCTAAAAATGGGAGAAACAGGAGAGCCAGTGTAATTGGCGGCAGCCTTCTTCCTAAAGAAGGAGTGCTCTGCAACGCTGCTGCGACGGGTACCTGAATGGTCAGGGTGATAGTCTGCTTTCCGGCGTTGGCGGCGACCGTGGAGGGCGAGAAGGTCGCCGTTGCGCCTGGCGGCAGGCCGCTGACAGAGAAACTCACTGGACCCGCATAGGATCCATATGTCGGATCCAAGTTAAACGGAGAACTGACCGAACCTCCGGGAGCGACGGTCAGAGTGGTCGGTCCCGGCAAGGTGAGAGTGAACGCCAGCGGTGCTACGGTCACGGTTGTGCCGGCGGAGGCGCTGCCGGCGGTGAAGTTTGTGTCGCCGCTGTAGGCAGCGGTGAGCGTGTGAGTTGTGCCAGCGGAGAGCGATGGGGTGGAATAACTGGCTGTACCCGCAGAGAGTGGCGCGGTGCTTAGCAGGGATGTGCCATCGTAAAAGCTTACGGTGCCGGTTGGTGTGCCGGATGTGGCTGAAGTGACCTGTGCCGTCAGAGTGAGGCTCTGCCCCGGAGTGATCGAACTGCTGTTGACGGTCAACGCGGTTGTCGAAGCGGCTTGCGTGATGCTCAGAGTGCCATCGTTGATCACCTGCGTATAGCCCGTTAAGTTGGCTCCGGTTACGCTCGGAACAATCGAATATGTGCCAGCGTTGGACGCGATGGTTGCAGTGGTCATAAAGCTCTCGGTGAAGGTGTCACCGTTTTGCGCGCCGGTCACCGTGCCCTTGAAGACCGGATTTGCGGTTCCATAGACGCGGGTGGCATTGTTGGCAGTGAGGGCTAGTGCCGCCTGGCTGACGATCAGGGCTTGCGTTACCTGGGGCGCGGGCAGATAGTTTGCATTCCCGGTCTGATTTGCCGCTGCCACAATTGTGCCCGCGCCAACGATGGTCAGCGTGTTGCCGTTTATCGCACCGGGGCCCGAAACTACGGTGAAGCTGACAGGGAGACCTGAGGTGGCTGTTGCGGAAAGCATGATGGGAACCACCCCATACGTCACCGGACTGGCCAGAGTGAAGCTGATGGTTTGTGGCGATTGACTGACGATCAAGGTTTGCGTTACCTGGGTCGCAGGCAGATAAGCTGCATTTCCGGCCTGGTTTGCGGCTACTACGATAGTGCCCACCCCGCCGACGGTCAATGTGTTGCCGCTGATTGTGCCCGGGCCCGAAAGCACACTGAAGCTGACGGGGAGACCTGAGGTGGCGGTAGCGGAAAGCGTAATAGGCGCGACACCATACGTGACGGGGCTGGCCAGTGTGAAGCTGATGGTTTGTGAGGATTGCGCAGATACATCGAAGCTACTGCTTGGAGCTGAGGCTATGGCAGTCGTGCCATTGAGCGTCAGATTGGCCGTAAGGGTATCGCCACTGCCTGTTGCGCTTACGCTCAGGGAGGGATACGTTGCTACGCCGTTGCTGGTGGAAGTTGAGGCCGATCCGCCGGAGAGCACGCCATTGCCGGTCAGCGATAACGGGATCGTCACCGCGCCACCAAGGTAGCTGCTGCCGCTTTCGTCGAGTTGCACGCTGGGTGCCGGGCTCATGGAGATGTTCTGTGCCACTGCCGACGGTTGCTGCACAAAGGCCATGGAGTAATTCGTCTGTACCGCGCCCGCATCCTGGCAGGTGTTACTGCCGTAAACTGTCGTGCGTGGCAGACCACGCTGGTCGGTTCCTGCGGCGCTTGAGGGGTTGATGGCGCAGATCACTACGCTGCCCGGCAATGGAATCATGGTCTGCGTCGGACCACCGTAGTTGCCAAGGGGCGCCAGGTTGGCCGATACTCCAACAATATTTCCGTTGGAGCCGTTCGCTGGACATCCGGAGCCAGAGCATTCTCCTCCAGTGTCTCCGGAAAGGATGCTGTTGCTCATGGTGAGCGCGGAACTATAACCATTCAAGATGGCTCCACCGTAACTTGTGGAGTTGCCGGAGAACGTTGTACCGATCACCGTCAGAGTGCCATCGTTGAAGATAACGCCGCCCGCGGGGTAAGTGCGGCCGGAGTTGCCAGCTAAGGTGCAATTGGTCAGGGTAGCCGCACCATGGTTGTCAATGGCGCTACCGATCTCCGCGAAGTTACGCGACAATGTGCTGTTGCTCAGCGCGACCGTGCCATTGTTCAAGACAGCCCCACCCCCTCCGTTGCTGTTCATGATGGTGCTGTTGCTAATTGTCAAAGAGCCGGAGTTGGAGATCCCACCACCGCCGCCTGTATTGTTCCCATTGGTAATGATCAAAGCCGCGATGGATACATTCACGGTCCCGGAGTTTACCGTGAACACGGGGAAGCTACTGTTCGCGACGCCAACTGTCACGGTTACCAGATTGGTAAGTGTGGCACCGTTTCCGGTGGTCGTGCCGGTAATCGAGGTGTTCGAGGGAATCGTTAAGGTACCGGCGCCACCCAGCGAGATGCTCTGCGGCGTCGGCAAAAACAAGTCGAGTCGAAGGTGATGTTTCCTACCATCGCGTTGGCCGCATAGAGCAGTGCGTCGCGCAGGCTGCATGCGGCGTCAATACCCTTGCCTGATGTGGTCTGCGGCGTGCAGTTGGCCAGATTGCCCGCGTCGTCGGCGACTGTGGTGACGACAAGATTCGGAGTGGGTTGCAGAGAAACAACGATGCCGCCTGAGACGCCGGTCAGGCTGTTGTTGACGGTGTCTGTCGCAGTGATTGTCTGCGATCCTACGTTTCTAAGAGTCGCGCTGAACGTTCCGGTTCCATTAGCGATCGGGCTGTCGGCGGGTAGAGTCGCGGCAGCGTCGGTGCTGGTGAAATGAAGGATGGTTGTGTAGTTAGTGACAGGTGTATTGGTTGCGTCCAACGGCGTGACGGTGAAAGACACTGCCGTTCCGGCCGTAGCTGTGGGCGGCGCCGACACTGCAAGATGTGTCACCGCGGCAACCACCGTTATGCTTCCCGTAGCCGAACTTCCCCGAATCTGTGTCGAAGTGACTGGGCTCGTCGTATTGACCTGAATGCCAGCGGCGGTCCCGGTGACATTGATCGATATGGCACATGATGAAGCGGCTGGTACGCTTCCGGCGGTCAGAGTGATCGAAGAAGAGCCCGCGGTCGCGACTGCCGTGCCGCCGCATGTGTTGGATAGGCTGTTCGGAGTTGTTACGACCAGCCCCGCGGGAAGCGTGTCATTGAAGGCGACATTGGTTAACGCCACTGTTGTGTTTGGATTGGTAAGTGCAAAAGTCAGGCTCGTTTCGCCCTCGACGGGAATGGTCGCCGCACCAAACGCCATCTGAAATGTCGGTGAAGAGAAAGGGTTGACGTTCACTGTCAGTTTGGCATCGGGATTGGTGACGATCGAATCCGTAGGTGTTACCTGGAGAGTGGCCGACAGTGTATCATTGCCAGCGGCGGATACAAAAAGACTGCCGAAGGATGCGCCTATGCCGGCGACGGTGGTTACCGGGCCCAACCCGACTGCGGTGCCAGTTCCGACGAACGTGAGGGTAATGGGAACCGCGCCGATGTTTTGGCCATTTTCAGTGACGGAAACGACGGGAGTTGGGCTTGCGCCTGTCGTCTGATTTGCCAAGGCGCTGTAGCCGGAACCAGCATTGGTAAATTGCACCGACTGGAAATTGCTCTGGTCTGCTCCGAGATCCAGGCAAGGCATTGCTCGCCGAGTAACCGGCGTAGGTTGTATTGAGACGAGGCAGTCCGCGCTGATCCGTCGTGATGCCCGCGGGTAGAAGCGCAGGGGAACCGGCGCAGATCGCTATGCTGCCCGGCAATGGAAGCATGGTCGGGGTCGGACCGCCGTAGCTGCCGATGGGGCCGAGCGACGGGTTGATTATATTGCCGGGAGTGCTAATCAGGTTGTATGCGCTCTGCGTGCCGCAGCCGTCACAGTCGTCACCAGGGCCGTTGCCGGCTACGATGGTGTTCGTCATTGTTACCGGGGGGGAAGATCCGCAGGAATAATTGGCACCTAGGTTGTTGTAAATGCCGCCGCCTTGATCGGCCGTATTGCCGCTAAAAGTGCTGTCATTGACGGTCAGCGTGCCGCAATTATTGAAGATAGCACCACCAGCGCCGGCAAAAGCGCCGGAGATGGTTTCCGGGGTTGCGATATTGCCGAAGAACGTGCTGTCGTTTACGACTAACCCTCCGCCATTAAAGATGGCGCCGCCATTGCCGGAAAAAGTTCCCTCGCTATCGTTATTGCCGTAAGCGCCATTGCCGGTAAAGGTGCTGTTGTTCACGGTCAACGTCCCGCCGTTGAGGATGGCGCCTCCGTTGGCGAATTGAGAGCTCAAATCTAAGTTCTCTCGGTTGGTAATATTGCCGGCCAAGATGCAATCGCTGACCGTAAGCGTGCTCGCGTTAGTAATGCCGCCGCCGTCAGAAGCGGAGCTGGCATTTCCGTTCGCAATTGTAAGTCCGGAGATGGTGACGGCTCCTGGGGCGCTGACGATGAAGACAGTCCCTACGCCGCCGCCAGAGACAGTGACCACATTTGCTCCCGGCCCTTGAATCGTCATGCCCTGGCTCACGGCGAGCGGCCCGGCCAGTGTGATTGTGTTTTGTGCTGCGGAATTCGAGACCGCGAAGACCGTCGAATCGAAGGTGATGATGCCCCCGCTTATATTGTTCATATACGTGATGGCATCGCGCAGGCTGCAAGCCTTGTCGGTTCCGATGCCCGGCTTGCTTTGAATCGTGCAATTGGCGGCGTTGCCCGTGTCATCGGCAGCTGTGGTCACCACCAGATTGAAAGGCGTAGTCACGACGATGCCACCGGAGACGCCGGTCGGGCTGGAGTTGAGGTTGTCTGTCGCCGTGATGGTCTGCGTTCCCAGGGTCGCCAGGGTCGCGACGAAGGTACCGGACCCTTGAGACAACCCGCCGTCTGCGGGCAAAGTCGCGGCAGGGTCGGTGCTGGTGAAATGCACGGTTCCGTCGTAGCCGGTAACCAGGTTGCCGCCGACATCGTAGGCTGTGACCGTAACGTTGAACGGCGCTCCGGTGACAGCCGTGGGGGGCGTGGAGACGGCGAACCTGTCAGCCAACCCCGGAAGGACTAAGAGCTGGATCGTACCGGTGATGGTTGGGTGCAGCGTATCAGTGACGGTAACGGTCCCGAAGGCGTTCTCAGCGAACAGAGTGACGGTGAACGTACCTACCCCGCCGCTCACGGAAGCATTGGCGGGGAGCATCGCCGCAGCGTCGCCGCTGGTGAAATGCACGGTACCGCTATAGCCGGTCGCCGTATTGTTGTTTGAGTCCTGTGCTGTCACTGTAATGCTGAAGGGAACGCCGGCATACGCCACTAGTTGCCCTGTGATCGCGAAGTGGGTTGCCGTGTTGCCGGCAAGCGTAGTTACGTTGAAGGGGGTGCTGATCGCTGTCTGCGTAGCTCCGGCAACGATGGGCAAACTTGCGGACAGAGTGTCCCCCGTCCCTGCCTGGTTCACGATAAGGTCTCCGAAGGTGGCGACGCCACCGCTGGAAAGCTGCGTCAGTGTGCCCTCTAACGCACCAGTACCGTTGAAGCTCAGCGTGACGGGAATGTCACTGACGGCGTCGGTATTGTCGGGGGCGGCGAGGTTAGGGTTCGTCTCCAATACTTGCAGCGTGGGTGGCGGAGCGATTGGGTTGCCGACCACGCTGTTTGTTGGTTGCTGCACGAAGTTGACGGAGGTGTAGTTGGTCTGCACCGCGCCTGCATCGAGGCAGGGGCTGCTGTTGCTGAATCCGGCATAACTGGTATTGAGGCGTGGAAAGCCGCGTTGATCGCTGGTGAGACCGCTGGGGAGAAGCGCCGGAGAACCCGCGCAGATGGCCGAACTGCCGGGCGCCGGGATCATGGTCTGTGTGACGCCGCCGTGATCGCCCAGAACCGACAGAACGATTTCGCCCGAGCCGACGATGTTTCCATCGACCCCATTTTCCGGACATCCGCTGCCGGCGCACGCTCCACCCTCCGGGTTGGACAGAATGCTGTTGCTGATGGTCAACGAGCTACCTAAATTGGAGATTCCGCTCTGCGGGTAAAAAGTACTGCTGGTTATGTTCAATGTGCCGGCATTGTAGATATCGCCGCCTCCGAAGCCGATTGGGACGCCGTAACCTGTCACGACGTTGTTAGAAAAGCTGCTGTTACTCACCGTCAATATATTGTCATTGAAGATGGCGCCGCCGATGGAACCCGTAGAGTTGTCGGAAAAAGTGCTGTCTCTCACAATGCCCACGCCGGAGTTGATGATTCCAGACGAATCGCCGGAAAAACTGCTGTTGAGGACTATCAACGTGGCTGAGCTGTCGATGCCGGTGCTGCCGCTAGAGACAGTGCAATTGTTCACCGACAGCGTGCCCGAGTTGACGATGCCTTCGATTGAATTAGGCGGATATCCTCCATTTGGATTGATGGTAATGCGGGAAAAGACAGCATCGGCTCCTGCGTCCACCATAAGCAAGTGAGCGTTGGTTACATACGGGTCTCCGCCGCCGATTGTCAGCTCATTCGCACCCGGCCCACTGAGGTTCAGATGCCCCGTGATGTCCGGGAGCGAACTGAGCAGCGTGATAGTGCCAGGGGAAGTTGCGCTCACCAAGCCGGTTTGGAAGACAATATCGGCCGAGCCGCCAGAACTGACCGCTGCGAGGGCAGCGCGCAGGCTCCCATCACTGAGCGTGGTTACGGTGACATAGTTGGTTTGTACCGCGCCGAGATCGATCGACGCTTTTTTAGAGGAAGGGCGGTTGAAAGCGCGCTGATCTGCAACCGGCTCCCCGGTTTGATAGCTTCCCGCGCCTATCACGGGACTGCCAGGCAGCGGAATCATGGTTTGCGTGGGACCACCATTCCAGCTCAGGCTACCAAGCTGCGGCGCTCCGCCGATCAGGTTGCTCGAGCTTTGTGTCCCGCAACTGTCGCAGTCACCCGACCCAAGCGTGCCACCCGTGTTGTTTCCGGCGACGATAGTGTTGATGGCGGTTATCGTTGGCGTGGGCTGACCAGCAGCGTTGTTGAAGATGCCGCCACCGCTCGTGCCCGCAGAATTGCCGGAGACGGTGGTGTTGTTCAGAGCGACCGCGCCGCTGTTGTTATAGATAGCGCCCCCGCTGGTTCCTGCGGAATTACCGAAAAAGGTACTGTTCGTCACTGTGAGCGCGCCACTATTCTGGATTCCACCGCCAAGAGTGCCCGCCGAATTGCCGGAGAAGGTGCTGTTGCTTACGGTCAGATTGCCGGCGTTGGCGATGGCGCCCCCGCTGGTTGCGGAATTGGTGGAAAATATGCAGGCTGTGAGCGTAACCGTGCCGCCTGAGATCATGACGCCACCGCCGGCCCCGTTCATTGCGGCGCGGCCATTGGCGATAGTCAAGCCTGAGATCGTCACTTCGCTGGAGTTGAGGGAAAACACAGTCACGCTGTTGCCACCCGAGATGGTCAGCAGTCTCGCGCCCGGACCCTGAACGGCGATGTTCGTACTGATTGAGAGTGGCCCGTCGGTCAGGACAATGACTTGCCCATCCAGGAGGTTGGCGAAGGTAACCGTGTCCCCGGATTTTGCATGGTTGATCGCATACCGCACGGAGTTGGAGTCCGATGGATTGTCGGCTGTGTCAGACACGGTCCAAGTGGTCGCGCCAGCGCTCGACGCAAACAGGCCAAAGTAGAGCAATCCGGTAATCAAGCCCAGCACACGAAATGTTGTTCCGGCTTGACTGGGTTTGATAATTCTTCGAATCAACCGGTAAGTTGTACGAGGTAAGTGATTAAGAAGTATTCCACCTGAATGCGTAAACTCGGCTTTGGTCATAACGATAGCCTCTAGAACCGCTTCAGAGAACCTTGGACAGACACGCGGAAGGGACGTAACTAGATAGGGTGCGATCATTTATGTGGAATATATATTCTCAAAAAACATGCTGAGTCAAGATGAATTTATGCCACACCGCACCCTAGGTTAGCTTTATTCGGATGCGCTTCAAGTTATCTCCCATAGCCGAAGCCGCGCGTCGAGCGAAATCAGCAGGAAGCAGGGAACGTAAACGTCCTGCAAAAAGTAGTAGCAAGCTACCCTCGCCAGAACGGCCTTGCAGTCGCCTTGCGCGAGTTGGGCCGGATCGAACGAACTCAGTTCATCCTCTCCTGGCTGCAGAGCGTCGAGCTTCGCCGTCGCGTCCATGCCGGCCTCAACAAAGGTGAGGCGCGCAACGCCCTCGCGAGAGCCGTGTTCCTCTGCCGCCTCGGAGAAATCAGGGACCGGAGCTTCGAGCAGCAACGCTACCGCGCCAGTGGCCTCACTCTCGTCACCGCCGCCATCGCGCTCTGGAACACCGTGTACATCGAGAGGGCAGTCCAAACCTTAACGAGCAACGGGCAGGCCCTCGACCCGGAACTGTTCAAGTATCTTTCCCCGCTCGGCTGGGAGCACATCAACCTGACAGGAGACTATCAATGGAAGGGCTCCAAGCTCGCACAGGGCTGGCCTGCCCGGTAATTTGTACCAGCGAGATTGTTAGTGTAGCGCGGAAGGTGAGTTAGTTAACTCGCCGCCACAGTCGGGGGCGTGGAAAAGTGGGAAGCGTTGTTTGCTTTCCACTTTTCCATGCCCCAGGGAAGCTTCGATTTGCCACGTGACTGGAGCTGGTGGCCGATATCCCAGCGATGAGTGTGGCCGTTCGGTGTTGTAGTAGATCCTCCACCTTTCTGCCAGGACCTGCGCCTCCTTCAGCGAGTAGAAGATCTCTCCGTTCAGGAACTCGTCGCGCAGTTTGGAGTTGAAGCTTTCGCCGTAGCCGTTCTCCCATGGAGAGCCGGGTTCGATATACAGCGTGGCTGCACCGGTGCTGGCCAGCCATTTGCGCAGCTCCTTGGCCACGAACTCAGGACCGTTGTCGGAGCGGATGTGTTCCGGGATGCCGGGCTCGATCATGGCGTCGGCCAACACATCGATCAGATTGCTGCTGTTGATCCTGCGCCGCACATGGATGGCCAGGCACTCCCGCGTGTGTTCGTCGATCAGGTTGAGCATGCGCACTGTCCTTCCATCGTGGGTGAAGGTGCTGACGAAGTCGTACGACCAGACGTGATTCCGATGCTCCGGGCGCAGCCGCACGCACGAACCGTCGTTGAGCCACAGCCGCCCGCGCGGCTTCTGCTTCTGGGGAACCTTCAACCCCTCGCGGCGCCAGATTCTCTCCACTTGATCCTTGCCTACGTTCCAGCCGGCTTGCTGCAGCTTGATCGTGATGCGTCGATAACCGTACCGGCCATACCGGTCGGCAAGCGTGATGATGGCCCGGGTCAGTGCGTCTTCGCCGTTCCGCTGTGTGGGCTGGCAGCGTTGCGTGCCACGTGGCTGGTCGACCAGGTGGCACGCGTGTCGTTCACTCGCTCCGCTCTGCCGTGCATGCTCCACAGCCGTACGCCGACGCTCCGGGCTTAGAAGTTTCCCCGGGCAATGTCCTGAAGAATCTGTTTGTCCAGGCTCAGCTCGGCCACCAGCCGCTTGAGCTTCGTGTTCTCCTGCTCCAGATCCTTCAGCCGCTTGGCCTGGTCCACCTTCAGGCCGCCATATTCCTTGCGCCAGCGGTAGTAGGTCTGTTCCGTAAATCCGGCTTCCTTGCACGCTGCCGGAGTCGTCTTCCCGTTCGCGATCGCCACTTCGATCTGCCGAAGAACGTTCACGATCTGCTCAGGTGTATGCCTCTTTCCTCGTGCCATTCATGGCTCCTTCCATACCAGTTTGTCTCATTCACACTGGTACAGAATTTGCCGGGCACTCCAGCATCCCGGAATACATCCGCTCCGACAACGGTCCTGAGTTCGTGGCCAAGGAGCTGCGCAAATGGCTGGCCAGCACCGGTGCAGCCACGCTGTATATCGAACCCGGCTCTCCATGGGAGAACGGCTACGGCGAAAGCTTCAACTCCAAACTGCGCGACGAGTTCCTGAACGGAGAGATCTTCTACTCGCTGAAGGAGGCGCAGGTCCTGGCAGAAAGGTGGAGGATCTACTACAACACCGAACGGCCACACTCATCGCTGGGATATCGGCCACCAGCTCCAGTCACGTGGCAAATCGAAGCTTCCCTGGGGCATGGAAAAGTGGAAAGCAAACAACGCTTCCCACTTTTCCACGCCCCCGACTGTGGCGGCGAGTTAACTAACTCACCTTCCGCGCTACACTAACAATCTCGCTGGTACAAATTACCGGGCAGGCCACCTCGTCAAAAGCTGTAGGCGCTGAACTCGGCGTGCATTGACTAAGCGGCGAGGATGTCTGGTATTTGCTGTAATTTCGGCTGGTGTTGTTTTTCGATGGCTGCCGGCGCAAGGCGCAAGCGTAACGTCATCGACTATACCGGAGTACAGATAGCAACATGGACCGATTTAGGAATCGCCTTCAGCAACATCTGTTCCCTCTCGGGCCAGGCTAACAAAATCGACACCTATTCGAGTCGTATGATGCCCGGTTTGAGTCAGCACTCTATCCACTTGTTGCGCAGCCGCCGCGGCCACGTAAATCTCGGATGAATCCAGCGGCGCATGATGTTGCGTACAAAGCCCCAGGATGCCGTTTGCCTTCGACGCCGGCCATCCCATCACCCAGATTTGGTAAGCCTGGACGAGATGCTCCCCCAGTGTGCAAGAACAATGAACATGAAGCCCAGAAGGGCGCGTTCATGCCATTTAGAGTTGAGCTTCTCGAGGAAAGAAGGCTCTGAGGTTTGCTGGACGTTCACATGCGAGTAACTTGGACTGGAAGCAGCCATGGTGTGTTCACCCGTATCTTTGAAAATTGGCCTTCCGCTGGAATCGAGGCCATGCTAAAGACGCCTCGTATGGGTTGTCCTCATCCGAAAGGTTGAGCTGAGACTGCCCTCCAGATGAATCCACGTTCGTTGAACCGAGCAAAACCCTGCAAGGGAGGAGGATGTCCTTGCAGGGCTGAAGCTAGAAGGTATAGCGCGCCGTGAAATTGACGTTGTGATTGGTTGCGTGAAAGGTCGAAGTAGCGATCTGCATCGCTGCGCCGAACATCAAGGCCTCGCGCCGCTTCGGATCGTCTGGATGAAACTTGAACGGCCCCGCCAGCACGCCCGGCGTAACAAAGTTCTGTTTCTTGCCGTCGTTCGCACCGCCTTTAAACCAGGAGGCATTATCTTCAACCTCAACCCACCCCTGCTTGACGAAGTGATATTGAGCGTTGGTGTTCGAGGCTACCGTGCGGCCCAGCGTGTCAGCCTGCTCCGTCGGAATCGTGGCGCCAAAGCAGGAGGTGACATTGAACTTCCCGAAACCTTTTCCTGCACCGACATTAGGGGCAACGGTCGGATGCGCAGCGCCGTTCTTGTGGTCGCCAGTGGGCACCGTCGCGTTGATAAATGCGCTGACGACGTAATTACCCTGCTTTTCGTTCCGCGACAGGAATCGGTACTTTCCCGAGAAGCCAAGATCGCCGAAACCGTCGACTGTGGCATTGCTGTGCTGGAAGTAATCCGGGTAGAAGATGTCGACTTCGGTGTTCTTGAGTGGAATGAGATTGATACCGCGAGTGTCCCCATAGTTCCACGTGGTCACGTGGGTAGGTGAGACTGTCCGGAAGAAATCTGCGCGGACCACTTGAATAAGCTGCGGATACGGAGAGACGACTGGAGGAGCCCACTTAGGCTGCTGCGCCAGCGTTGCCGTAGCGCGTGCCTGCCAGCGGGAAAAGAAGTTGTCTTGTGCCTGAACAGCCGTCGAAGCTAGAAGGATGGAAAGCAAGCTGCCGATGAAGAGGGCGCGGCGCCGCGGTGGACGAGACTGCAAAGTGTGCAAGTGAAGGGTCTCCTGAAAAGTACTCAATACAAATGGTAGAAAGGACTACCGCACAGCATAGGTGCAGGAGGTAACGCGACACATCCACCGAAAGATTGGTGTCAAATTCAACCTACGGATCGAGTATTCGAAGGTATCATGCCTCTGGTCAAATCTTCAGCATTGCCAAATGCGAGACTGTGCATACTGACGATAGAATCCTGGTGAACGGCCATGCGTAGAGAACGACGTGTCGGCACTGGTCGAGGAAATATAAGACCTGGGCCATTCACCCTGTGAGAAAGTTCGTTCCACGAGCACTCGCATTTCGACCATGTTCTTTGGAGGGTACTTTATGAAAATTGCAGTTCTGGTTGTATTGATGATGTCCATAGTGCTGCTTGCGGCAATGAAAATTCCGTTGATCACGGCAATGGCGGGAACGATATTCCTTGCTGGTTTCATTCTATTTGTGATCATCTCGCCAGCTAGGCATCATGGATCGAAAGGGTTGATGCGGCGGTCACTACGATGACGCGACGGGTATCCAGGATCTGAAATCCCACCGGGGTTACTCCAGGTCTCGCTTCTGAGACCTCGAAGCGTATGCGTTGGGCTCGCGTCCCCGGTGGAAGGTATTCGCCTCCGGAATGATCGTAGTCTGGGCTAGGCGCTACACTAACAATCTCGCTGGTACAAATTACCGGGCAGGCCATCGCCACTTCCGATAAATCAGGTTTGTTCCGTCTGAACGGCGATTCCAGAAGATGAGTCCATGAACTCTGGCTGCGCCCATCCGACGAATTGGTAGTGAGAAGCGGACATTCAGTCTTGCAACTACTTGCGGATGATCAGTGGTCGCGGTAGGGACGCTCATCACTGAGCGCCCCCGCACAGATCCGTACGAGCGCATCTACGCATACGGCTCTTATGAAGGATGACTGGCGTTAAAACGGGCGTGAGGATAGGGGTGCAAGACCCGGGGTATGGGTGGCCGTTGCGCATCCTCACCTCGACGACTCCGTGGGGCTTGGACGGATCGCCACCGTTGCGCAGGTCATAGAGGACGAATGTCCGGGCCAGGGGCACGTGGAGTGCTCGGTCTTTTGTACGGATGGAAGAGTTAGTGTAGCGCAGCCACTTCTGGGTTCAAGTAGCCGCCGTCGGGGGTGTGGAGAAGTGGGAAGCGCGTAGCGGTTCCCACTTCTCCATGCCCCAGGGTTGAAGCCAGCCACGCCTCAGGTAGCGGTGGTCTGTAGCCTAGCGAAGAGTGTGGCCTGACGGTGTTGTAGTGGATACGTCAGCGTTCGGCCAGCACGCGCAGTTCCTTCATCGAGTAGAAGATCTCTCCGTTCAGGAACTCATCCCTGAGCTTCGAGTTGAAGCTTTCACGGTAGCCGTTCTCCCATGGAGATCCGGGTTCGATGTATAGCGTCTTGGCCCCTGTTTTTGCAAGCCATTGGCGCAAGTCCTTGGCCACGAACTCCGGCCCGTTGTCCGATCGAAGGTGTTCCGGCACGCCTGTCGCTCCGTCACCCCATGCTTCTGTTGGGCATGGTCCACGGCACTCCGCCGTCGCTCAGGGCTTAGAAGTTTCTCGAGGCGAAGTCCTTGAGCACGAGATTATCCAGGCTCAGGTTCGCCACCAGCCGTTTTAGCTGGCGTTCTCCTGCTCCAGATCCTTCAAGCGCTTCGCCTGGTCCACCTGCAGACCACCGTACTCCTTGCGCCACCGGAAATAGGTCTGCTCCACAATTCTGGCTTCCTTCGAAGCCTGCGCCGTCGTCTTGCCGTTTGCCACGGCCACTTCGATCTGCCGCAGCAGATTCACTACCTGCTCAGGCTGCTATTTCTTGCCTCGTCCCATATGCTCTCCTTGTCCAGTGTCTCTCTCCTCCGCTGGCACATTTCAAGCCTGGCTCTCCAATTCAGCGGCTTTACGCACATCACGCTTAGTGGGGTACTTCAGCGAGTCGAATGTCTGGACCTTCAGCTTTCGTTTGCCACTCTCAGTGATATAAAATCGGAATTCTCAAGCGAATCCATGAGCGCGTGGGACTTTACGGATACTGCCATGCTGATAACGTTCACGACTAACCTTCACCTCTCCATCCTCCCGGATGGTGCTGTGAAGTCTAGCCTATCAACGATGGTGTTTCATGGCGCTTCATCTCCGCAAATTGCACTATATATAATTGATTCTAAATAGGTTGCGGGAGTAGTTCAGTGGTAGAACGTCAGCTTCCCAAGCTGAATGTCGCCGGTTCGATCCCGGTCTCCCGCTCCAACAGAATCAGTTGATTACAGAATCCACCGGAACCGTGAACAGCGTTTGAGCAGCGTTAAGTGATGATTTCAGCTGGTTCGCCGCCACCTGCCGCTTCGTTACCACCGATTGCGTGTAAACGTTCTGGTTGACATCGACGCTGTGCCCGAGCCAGAAATGACGTTGGCCACGTATGCGCAGACTGTTGGAGATGAGAAGCGCAATGCCGGGGAGAGGGTAGCTTCCCTGTGTTGAAAGAAGACGAGGTGGCCTAGATTTCTTAATGGCCCCTAATCAGCTTCGAGCCTTATTATTGGCCCCGGGGTTTCGAGCTATATGCTTGATTTGATTGGTGGAGCTGAGCGGGATCGAACCGCTGGCCTCCTCGTTGCGAACGAGGCGCTCTCCCAGCTGAGCTACAGCCCCACGAGAGAAGAACAACTTTTTGAGTTTATCAAGAAGCGCACCAAACGCAAAGCGCGTCTCCGGCGATAACGACCTTCGGACTGCGGCCACCCGACAGGACGCGCGCTCAATCTCTTGGCGTCTTTTTCCGGCCTGCCGCATCGATACCTACACAGCCTGCGCATTCGCCGGCCAGAGAATCCCATGGGACACAAATTCGCGCAAACACTCTTCAGTCCGGCGGCCAAAGCTCTGCAAAGCCGCAATGGCTCCCGTGCCGCCTACGAACGCATGGCTCAGTCCGGCGTCAGCCACGATAATCTCTCCGCCAACGAGGCCGGCTTTATCGCCGGGCGCGATTCCTTCTACATGTCCACCGTGAGCCCCGATGGTTGGCCGTATATCCAGCACCGGGGTGGCTCCAAAGGATTCCTGAAAATTCTTGATTCCAAAACCCTGGCCTTCGCCGACTATTCCGGCAACAAACAATACATCTCCGCCGGGAACCTCACTGAAAACGACCGCGTCGCTCTCTTTCTGATGGACTATCCAAACCAGACTCGCCTCAAGATCCTGGGCCACGCGCACATCGTGGAGCCCGGCGCTGATCCCACCCTCGACCGCGCAGTCAGCGATCCAGGTGAAAGGAGCGAGATCGAGCGCATCTTTCGCATCGATCTCGTCGCCTTCGACTGGAACTGCCCACAGCACATTACCCCGCGCTACACCCTTGAAGAGATCCGCGAACAGATTCCATCCCTGAAAAACGCGGGCTAGGAAGTGAGTTGTCCGGCCGTAACGAGA
Source organism: uncultured Acidobacteriota bacterium (assembly GCA_963720285.1). GTDB lineage: Bacteria > Acidobacteriota > Terriglobia > Terriglobales > Acidobacteriaceae > Acidicapsa. The sequence goes on along the minus strand of CAVREZ010000008.1, from coordinate 101,889 downwards.
GCATCTTCGAAAACAGATAAGGCTGCGGAAGCATCGCTCCGCAGCCTTATCGATTCGAAACCACTTCTTACAGGTGATTCATATTCACCAGGAACTCCGCATTGTTGCGCACCTTCTCGAGCTGCTTCACCAGGAGTTCCATAGCCTCCACAGGCGATAGAGGATTAAACACGCGGCGCATGACAAAGATCCGCTGTAGATCGTCCTTCGGAATCAGCAGCTCCTCTTTTCGCGTACCCGAGCGCTGGATGTCGATCGCCGGGAAGACGCGCTTGTCGACCAACTTGCGGTCCAGGATCACTTCCATGTTGCCTGTGCCCTTGAACTCTTCGAAGATCACTTCGTCCATGCGCGAACCAGTATCCACCAGGGCCGTCGCAATGATCGTTAGCGAACCACCTTCCTCGATGTTGCGCGCAGCACCAAAGAACCGCTTCGGCCTCTGCAGCGCATTCGAGTCAACACCGCCCGAGAGCACCTTGCCCGACGGCGGAACGATTGTATTGTAGGCGCGAGCCAGACGCGTTATCGAGTCCAGCAGAATCACTACATCGCGCTTGTGCTCCACCAGCCGCTTCGCTTTCTCAATCACCATCTCCGCCACCTGCACGTGCCGCGCCGCAGGCTCGTCAAACGTCGAGCTGATGACCTCGCCCTTCACCGACCGCTGCATGTCCGTAACTTCTTCCGGACGCTCATCGATCAGCAGTACGATCAGCACCACTTCCGGATGATTCGTGGTAATCGAATTCGCGATCGACTGCAGCAGTATCGTCTTACCGGTACGCGGAGGAGCAACAATCAGTCCGCGCTGCCCCTTGCCCACCGGCGTCAACAGATCCATCACACGGCCGCTGATCCCTTCGCGCACCGTCTCCATCTTGATCCGCTCCTGCGGATACAGCGGCGTCAGGTTGTCAAAGAGAATCTTGTTGCGCGTCTCTTCCGGCGACTCAAAGTTGATCGCTTCGATCTTCACCAGCGCAAAGTACTTCTCCCCTTCGTGCGGCGGCCGAACATTACCGCTGATCGTGTCGCCCGTCTTCAGGTCAAACTTGCGAATCTGCGACGGCGACACATAAATGTCGTCCGGACCCGGCAGGTAGTTGTAATCCGGCGAGCGCAGAAAGCCGTAGCCGTCAGGCAGAATCTCCAGCACGCCCTCGGCAAAAATGTGGCCTTCCTTCTCGCTCTGCGCCTGCAGAATCTTGAAGATAAGGTCCTGTTTGCGCAAGCCGCTGGCGCCTTGAATGTCGAGAGTTCGAGCAATGCGGCTCAACTCAGTAATGTTCTTCTCTTTTAATTCAGCGATGGTCATGGAATCCTGCTGGCACTAATCTGCTCTTCGAGCAGATCGGGGGGAGATGATGTGATGGAAGGTGCTCCGGAGGGGGTTCAGGCGGGTGGGTGAAATAGGCGGGGCAGGCCGCGCGCTTTAGGCTGCGCGGCGCTGCTCGACTGGCTGGTTTACGGGCTCGACTGCCTTAGCCGCCGTGCCAGGATTCGACTCGCGGAAACGGAACAGAACCTCGTTCGTCGTGTCCTGCAGACGAGTGTTCGGCTTGTGAAGCTTGCGGGTAGCCTTGCTCGCTAATTGGCAAAGCTGGTAACGGTTGGACACATGAGTAAGTGCCCCAAAAATTAACTCGGAACGCATAACAGACTTTCTCCTTGATTAATCTCACTGCCGGGTCTTCCGGCGCAGCGGAAACAACGCTCATTGCGTCGTCTCCAGATTTTTGGACTACCAATCATTGGACGCAGAAAACCCGGGTTGAGTTCAAAAATCTCTTTTTGTCTGAGGTGGAGGCCGTCATCAACGATCGTTACTTCCCGGAACCTCGCGACTGCCTTACAGCCTAGGCCAACTCCCGGAATCCAACTGCCCAATCCCGGTCAACTACACACATTTCGGCACACCGCTACCGTCAGGTGAACCGCACTACAAAATGACGCGGAGGTCAATACACTGGGGGCAAGGCGATGAGGGATGAAACTCCTAGTTTCTACGCTAGTCAGCCTTGTCGGTTAGCAAGTTTGAATATATACCTAACCTGCGTTTCCGGTCAACCTTCTTTTATAGCACAGATCGATCTCCCATTCCAAATGGGACAAGAGAGTACTGGAGCTTTCGACAATTTTGGCGCCTCGACAACATTGAACTGTTCCCGCAAAATGCCGAGGGCCCTTCGGTTTTCGCTCGATGACGCCGCCGGTTGGTCCCGCAATCGGAGGGTTAAGGGCCTTGGGATACCGGAACCCATTTTCGTCTCCTCCAGTGAACTGGTGGCCGCGTCTATATTTCCCTTCCCGGCGGCCAATCAACTCACTCAGCCGGAAAAGCTGAGCAGTAGGCCCGCACCATCGACACCGCAACCACAACGCTGCCGCAACGACAGCCACTTCCGTAGGGTGAACAAGCCCTACTCGCTCCAATCCCTGCGCACCCTTGCTCTCACCGTAACCATGCGCCCATCGATCGGCTTTGCTCCGCTGCCATCGGGATCGGCGCACAGTGGCTGTCCATGCTCATCCCACTCGAACATCTGCCCGCGATGTTCCATCTTTACCCGCTTCTTTGGCTTACCCAACATCTCACCCAGTCGAAAAAAGCAGGCAATCAGAACGCCCACCATGGGAATCGCAACCAGAATGACATCGGAGCTGGAGAGAACAGTCATACCACGAATCCTTTCCTGCTTGGCGCCTCGGCAAGTGCCGGAAGTCGCCATTCAGGCCAATTTGGAAAAGATCCCGCGATGGATGACTTACAAACCCGCGGCCCCGGAATCCTTCACCTCGTATCCTCGGATAAAGTAACGCGAACCGCCATAGTACCGCACAGCTATTACCACTACCACCTCGGTAATGGCACGAAGAGGTGGTAGCAAACCATCGTCCAGTAACTACAGCACCGTCAGCACATTCAGATACTGCGCGAAAGAGCCGCCACGGCTCTCGCCTGCCCCGGATCCCAGCACGCCGGCATCCCATTCGCATCGAACCCTGGATTCATCGATGTGTGCACGGCAACCTTCCAGTCTTCCCACACAACCCAGAACGCGAAACAGAAAGGTCAGCAGCAGATACAGCAGAGGAACCGCGAAGACGATCGTATCGAGATTGGGGACTTCCATTGGCATGGGCCAACCCCTCCCAAACGTGGAAACTATCTCAACAGACCGGAAAGCGTTTGGAACGCCACCTTCTGAAACCCGCTGTCCACGCGGGTCTCAGAAAGCATCGCAAAGCTTTAGGTGTAATAGAGTTAGCTTCTTAAGACGAAAGTTAACAGTCATAAACCCTTCAGTCCATACAACATACGGTCCTTTCGCGGTTATGCTTTCGTACTCCGGCCATTGAGACCGCCGTAATCAGGACCAGTAACTTCGATCCAGAGTCCGATACTGAATCGCCTCCGCAAGGTGAGTTACCGTAAGCGACTGCGCACTATCCAGATCGGCAATTGTCCGAGCCACTTTAAGGATCCGGTCGTGAGCCCGCGCGCTCAGCCCTTGCTGTTGCATCGCACGCTCCAGCAATCGCTCCGAATCCGGCCCCAGCTCGCAATGCGCCCGAATCTGCCGTGTCCCCATCTGCGCATTGGAGTAGATCTTTTGCCCGGCTTTCTCAAACCGTTCCCGCTGCCGCTCCCGCGCCCCCATCACCCGTTCCCGCACTTGGGCCGATCCCTCCGCAGCCGCTCCGCCGCGCAACTCCTTGTACTGCACCGCCGGCACTTCGATGTGAATATCGATCCGGTCCAGCAGCGGACCCGATACCTTCGCCACATACCGCTGAATCATCGGCGGCGTACACTGGCAGTCCCGCGACTTGTCATTGAAGTACCCGCAGGGGCACGGGTTCATCGCCGCCGCCAGCATGAATCGCGCCGGAAACGTCAGCGACATCGACGCCCGCGCAATCGTCACCGTGTGGTCTTCCAGCGGCTGCCGCATCACCTCCAGCACATTGCGCGGAAACTCCGGCAACTCATCCAGAAACAAAAGCCCGTTATGCGCCAGTGAAACCTCACCCGGCCGTGGAATAATCCCCCCGCCGATCAACCCCGCGTCCGAAATCGTGTGGTGCGGGGCACGAAACGGCCGCCGCGCCACCAACCCCTGCGCCTGATCCAGCACGCCGGCCACCGAGTGAATCTTCGTCGTCTCCAGCGCCTCATCAAAGGTCAACGGAGCCAGGATCGACGGCAGCCTCTTTGCCAGCATCGTCTTGCCCGAGCCCGGCGGCCCGATCATCAGTATGTTGTGCCCGCCCGCCGCCGCGACCTCCAGTGCGCGCTTCGCCGTCTGCTGCCCGCGTACATCGGCAAAATCATTGGGATAATGCTGCAGCTCACCCAGCAGTTTTTCCGTCTCCACCCGAAACGGCTCCCGCTGCGCCTGACCCAGCACCGTTGAATTCAGCAGCTCGATCACGTCGGCCAGCGACGCCACCGGAAACACATTCACCCCGGTTACCACCGCCGCCTCAGGCGCATTCACAGTCGGCAATATAAGATTCGCAATGCCGCGCGAGCGCGCCAGCACCGCAATCGACAGAACTCCGGGCACCGGCCGCAGACTTCCATCCAGCCCCAGCTCTCCAACCAGCAGAAACCCGCTCAGGTCCTTGATCTGCAGTGCCCCATAAGCACTCAAAATCCCGATCGCAATCGGCAGATCAAATCCGGCCCCCTCCTTTTTCAGGTCGGCAGGCGCAAGATTGATCGTGATATGAGTCGGCGGAATCAGGTAGCCGGAGTTCTTCATCGCCGCGCGCACCCGGTCGCGGCTTTCCCGCACAGCCGCATCCGGCAGACCCACGGTGTGAAAGCGGTCCTCTTCCGCAACGGTCCCGCTCAAATCCACTTCGACATCGATGGGATTCGCATCGATGCCGTAGACGGCGGCGCTCAGTACCTTGGCTAGCATGCGTGGAAAGCGCGAGTGTAGCATTCTAGGCAACTCAATCTATAGCGACATCTATATCGGGAAATGCGGCACGCAGATTCACGGCAAGAATCCGTGTTAGCTTACCTCTAGAGCATTTTCGCCTCTAATCTCTGCAATCGAGAGTTGCGAAGTGCGGCTTTTCTTGAGGAAAAGCAGCCCCGGCAACTATGGCGCTGTAAGCATCGAAGCGAAGATGCTGTAGTCGCGCAAGCGACAGCTGATCGATAGATTCACATAATTCCATGAGCGTCTCGCGCGCAGGAACGTCAAAGAAGTCTCCGCTCACAACGGCCACTCCCGCTGTGTCTGACAGCACATTGGCGATGGCGCTCCGCCAGCTTTTCTCTGCCGTGTCGCTCGACGAGGCAATCCAGTTGGTTTGCGCTACAGCCAGGCGCCTGGCTGGCGCCGATGGCGCATCCTTCGTCTTGTGGGACAAACAACAATGCTTCTACGCGGGTGAAGACGCCATCGTTCCACTCTGGAAAGGTCAGCGTTTCGACTCCGGCACGCACATCAGCAGTTGGGTAATGGAAAGCCGTGAACCCGCGCTCGTTCCCGACATTCGCCGCGACTCCCGCATCCCTCTCGATCTCTATCGCGACACCTTCGTCCGTTCCCTCGTCATGGTTCCGGTACACACCGGATACCCCATAGGCGCTATCGGAGCCTACTCGGGCAACGGAGCACAGCGCCGCACCAGATCTCGTCGCTCAGCTTCAGACGCTGGCGGACTTTGCCGCAATCGCGATCGAGAGCCTCCGGAGACGCCGCCTGCTCGAGACGCGTCTGTCTCAGACCGAGGAGGAGCTGCAAACAACGCAGCGAAAACTCGCCGCCGAAATCCATCTGCGAGGTCAGCGCGAAGAGCGGCTTCAGCTTGTCGAGCAAACCGATCCACTCACCGGACTCAACAACCGGCACGGATTTCTCTCTCGCGCCGGGCAGATCTTCAGACTCATCAATCGGGTTTCAGTTCAGGCGTGGCTTATCTATATCGACCTGGACGGGCTCAGGCAGATCAATTGCTCGCTCGGTTATGATGCCGGAGACCGCACGATTCAGAACGCGGCTCGGGTGCTGCGTGAGAGTGTCCGCGAGTCAGACACCGTAGCGCGTGTCCGCGACGATGAATTCATCGCGTTTGTCATTGCCGCTTCTGATCCGGTCCCGGAGATCGAGGCTCGGCTGATCCGGAACATCGATCATCTAAACCGCTGCCATCCCGGCAATCCTCCTCTTGCCGTCACCATTGGCGCCGTCCGCTGCGATCCGCGAGGTCATACCACACTGGAAGATCTCATTCATCAGGCGGATGCCGCCATGTATCTGACCAAGCGGCTGAAGCGTATGAAGATCGTAGAAAAACAGAAAAGCTAGAACTCCGCATTCGGCCGGCTGCCCTCACGCTCGATCCACTACAATCAAGCGAGTGGCGTTTTATGCCGCATCGCATGACAAGTCTCTTCGATCTTTACAAGATTGGCGTCGGCCCTTCCAGTTCACACACCATGGGCCCTATGCGCGCGGCTTTTCGCTTTGTCCAGCACCTCTGCGCGGACAATCTCATCCATATCGTCGCGCGCATTCAGGCCGAGCTTTTCGGCTCACTCGCTCTTACCGGGGTCGGCCATGCCACAGACCGCGCGGTGCTCCTTGGCCTTAGCGGCTACGAGCCGGCTTCCGTCGATCCCGACGCTATCGAATCGGTAGTCGCCGCTATTCGCGGCAGCCACAAGATTTCTCTTGGCGGCAAGATCGGCATTTCCTTCGATGAACCACGCGACCTGCTCTTCCATCGCGAACAGATGTTTCCACCGGCATCGCAACTCCAGCACCCCAACGGCCTGCGCTTCACCGCCTTCGCCGCCGATGGCACGGTTCTCACATCGCGCACTTATTTTTCCATTGGCGGCGGATTCATCACCGAAGATGGAGTCCAGGCTGACGCCGCGTCGGCAGCCGGCCTCACTCTTCCCTATCCGTTCCACAGCGCCGCCGAGCTTCTTGAGCGCGCGCATCAGAGCTCACTCTCCATCGCCGGCATCATGTTTGCCAATGAATGCGCCCGCCTTCGCGCCGCCGACTCAGGCAGCAGCGACGAGACGATCAAATTGCGCATTCGCATAGGCATTCAAACCATCTGGCAGGCGATGCAAGACTGCGTCACCCGTGGGGTCTCCGCGCAGGGCATTCTTCCTGGCGGACTCAACGTGCGCCGTCGCGCGCATCGACTCGCCGAGCGCCTGCGTGACCGTCAGCAACAGCAGCGCCCCTCCGATCCTCTCGCGCCGCTCGACTGGGTTACCGTCTACGCCATGGCAATCAATGAAGAGAACGCAGCAGGAGGACGCGTCGTTACCGCACCCACCAACGGCGCTGCGGGAGTGATCCCTGCCGTAGCGCATTACTACATCAATTTCATTCCCGGAGCCACAGAAGAAGGCATCCTCAATTTCTTCCTCACCTCCGCCGCCATCGGCATCCTCTATAAAGAGAACGCCTCTATCAGCGGTGCTGAAGTAGGGTGCCAGGGTGAGGTCGGCGTCGCTTGCTCCATGGCTGCCGGCGGACTCGCCGCGGCACTCGGCGGCACTGTCGGCCAAATCGAACACGCGGCCGAGATAGCCATGGAACACAACCTCGGCATGACCTGCGATCCCATCGGCGGCCTCGTGCAGATACCGTGCATCGAGCGCAACGCCATGGGCGCCGTCAAAGCCGTGCATGCCACGCGAATCGCCATGCAGGAGCCGGAGGAACATAAGGTCTCGCTCGACCAGGTCATCCGCACCATGTACCTCACCGGCCTCGACATGCAATCGCGCTACAAGGAAACCTCACTCGCAGGCCTCGCCCTCAACATCATCGAGTGCTGACCCTCACCCATTTGTTGAATTGCACAATCCCAATCTCCCGGCGACAATGATGGCCATGCCTGACAACGAATTTCTCCAGGAGCCGGGCGAACCACCCCAGCCTCCTGTCATCGAGCCATCCGCGCCTCTCGAAGTGACCCGCTCAACTCCACCTGAGATTCCGTCAGCGTCCTTCGAGCAACCGGAGCTCGCGTCACTCGAGCCTCCAACGCCTCGCTCCATCGCTCCCATATGGCACACGCTTATTCTTGTCATCGGCGTCCTCGTCTTCTCCATCATGGGAGCCGTTAAAAAAGATTCCAATCCGCTCATCCCCACGTCACCTGCAGCAGCAGCCCACATCCACGCCACAGCCCAACCCCATCGCGTGAATTCCGTACGGCTGATCCGCTACGGTCTCACCGGCCTGCTTGAGCTCGCCATCGTCGCCTGGGTTATCCTCGGCCTGCATCTGCGGAAAGTTCCGTTCCGTTCTCTCTTGGGCGCATGGCCCCACGGCCTCAACGACATCACCGGAGAGACGCTGGTCGCCGCTGTTTTCTGGATAAGCTCCATGGCTGTTCTCGCCGTTCTCGCGCTCACCTGGGCCGTCGTCGCAACACAGATAGACAAATATCAGAGAGCGCACGAAGCGCCACAGACCCAACAATCCCAACCCAATAGATCTGGAGCACCTGGCAAACGGGAAGAGTCTCCGGATGAAAAGCAGGCCGACCTCATTCGCGAACTAAGCGCGCTCGCTCCCGCCAACGGCATCGAGATCGTCTGCTGGGGAGCACTCTGCCTCATTGTCGGCTTCTCAGAAGAGGTCGTCTTTCGCGGCTATCTGCAGACGCAGTCCATCGCTGTTCTGCGCAAACTTCCGGTCGGCGTCGTATTCACTGCGCTCGTCTTCGGTTTCGCCCACGGCTATCAGGGAATCCGCGGCATCGTTCTCATCAGCGTCTATGGCGTGCTCTTCGGCATCATCACGCTCATGCGCCGCAATCTCTTCCCCGGAATGCTCGCGCACAGTTGGCATGATTTCTTCACAGGCATGATGCTCGCGTTCATTCGCACAAGCGGCCTGCTTGAACATCTTCCTCGCGCTCATTGAGAAGCAACAATGGCATGATCGATAGTCCAATACTCAGCCATTCACTCTCCACAACTCGCATCATTCGAAGTGCAATTTTGGTTCACTGCATTTTTTCCGCGACCGTTCATTCGCATCGCTCGAAAGATTTTTCCTGAGTCGTCAATTTTTTCCTTGACACTGAACTCACATGAATCTATATCTTCATCCATCGCTGCAATATATTCGTCATGAGCGAATAGCGGCGATACAGGGAGAATAGTTAAGGCAACATAAGGCAAGCATCAAAAGGCAACAAGAAAGGGGACGCAACCAGCGTCCCCTTTCTTGTGTCTCTACTCGAGCTCCGCGAGAGACAATAGGGCAAGCATGACACGACGCCGCTGGATCGCCGATACCCACACCGACTCCACCGCAACACTCTCCGGAGCCAACGCCGAACATCTCGCACATGTTCTCCGTGCACAGCTCGGCATGGAAGCCGACGTCGTCGCTGGCGGTCGCGTTTATCACGCCGTCATTATTGGAGTTTCCCGCAATGAGGTCGTCTTCGAATTGAGGAAGGAACTCGAAACCGATGCCGCTCTTCCCATCACAATTCTTCTCTCTATCTTCAAATTCGATCGCATGGAGTGGGCCATCGAAAAAGCCACTGAGCTCGGCATCGCGAAGATCGTCCCCATCATCGCGCGGCGCACCGAAAAGCATCTAGCGCAAGCCGCTGCCAAGCGTGTCGAGCGCTGGCGACGCATAGCTCAGGAGGCGGCGCAACAATCGCGTCGCGTCAATCTTCCCACCATCGAAGATCCCGCTCCGCTGGCAACTGCGCTCGCGTCGCTCACAGCAGCCAATCGTATCCTGCTCGCCGAGACCGAACAAAATATCTCCCTGCGCGCCTGCATCGATAAAGCCCTCAATATTCCTTCGGAAACATCCACAACTTTTCAACTAGCCATCGGCCCCGAGGGCGGCTGGACCAACGAAGAGATGGCGCTTTTCGAAAAGCACGGCTGGCAGTCCGCATCTCTGGGCAACACAATCCTACGCGCCGAAACCGCTGCCATCGCAGCCATCTCCATCATCGCCGCACTAATCACCAGCCACTAATCACTAATCACTGTCCGCTGCCTTCACCTCTCCACCTGATAGTGAAACGGCGCACCCACATCCGTGGCCATCGCACGCGCCGTCTGCAGCAGCGCCGCAGCAACATACGACAGTTTGGCATTCTTGCGATACACCAGCCGCAGCAGCCTCCGAACCTCAAGCTCATCCACCGGCACTGCAACCAGGTCTCCCGTCTCAAGCTCTCGCGCCACCGTCAGCCGTGGCACCAGCGCAACTCCATTCCCCATCGCCACGAACCGCTTGATTGCTTCGATCGACGGCAGCTCGATCGGCATATGCAACGGCGTGCGATGCCGTTCGAATGCCTCGATCACTTTCCGCCGCAGCGGAGAAGGCACATTGTGCGCCACAAATGTTTCTTCGCCCAGGTCCGTAATCGAAACCCTCTTCACCCGCGCCAGTTCGTGTTGCGGATTTACCACAAACGCGAGCGTATCCGCATACACCGCAACCGACCGGTACTGCTCCGTGTCCGGCTTGAACGAGATCACCCCAAGTTCAAACATCCGCAGATTCAACTCATCGGGAATCTGGCTCGCTAGCGATCTATGCACCGTAACGTCAATCTGTGGATACTTTTTTCGAAACGCATCCAACACCGGCAGCAGATAAAGACACGTATATTCGTTCGCAGCCAGTTGCAACCGCCCACGCTCCAGCGACTTCAACTCTTCCATCGCCGACGAAGCCTCACGCCGCAGCGCCAGCAAACGATTCGCATACTCTCGCAGCAACTCGCCCGCCGCCGTCAACGATCCATCGCGCGCCGACCGGTCCAGCAGCATCTCGCCCACGTCTTCCTCTAGTTTCCGAATCACCTGGCTGATCGCCGGTTGCGTACGATGCAGCCGCACTGCTGCCCGTGAAAAACTCTTCTCCTCCGCAACCGCCAGAAACGTCTCCAACTGATGCAATTCCAAGGCTTTTCTCCCTACATCGAGCATAACGATTCATTATCGAAACCCAAAGAAGAATAAGTTTGCGTTATATTCACCGCATCGGCGAAACTGTAATGGTCAGGAAACAGAGGTATCTACGACCCTTATGGTGAACGATCCCAATCAGGTATTGATCTTCGACACCACCCTTCGCGATGGCGAGCAATCTCCCGGCTGCAGCATGACCACCCAGGAAAAGCTTTCGATGGCCCACGCCCTCGAAGACCTCGGTGTTGACATTCTCGAAGCGGGTTTCGCCATGGCCTCCGAAGGCGACTTCGCCGCGATCGCAACCATCACGCAGGCCATCCGCAAGCCGCGCATCTGTTCGCTCGCCCGTGCCAAGCGTGAAGACATCGACATGGCCGCACGCTCCCTTGAGCACGCCGACCGGGCCCGCATCCATGTCTTCCTAGCCTCCAGCGACCTGCACCTCGAATACAAGCTCAAGATGACCCGCCAGCAGGCTCTCGATCAGGCTGCTGAATCCGTCCGTCAGGCGCGCGGTCTTTGCGACGACGTTGAATTCTCGCCCGAAGACGCCACTCGCTCTGACCGCGACTTCCTCGTCGAGATTGTGCGCGTCGCCATCGAGGCCGGCGCCACCACCATCAACATGCCTGATACCGTTGGCTACACCACGCCGGAAGAATACGGCAAGATGTTCCGCGAAGTCCGCGAACGCATCCCCGCCGTCGATGCGCAGGGCATCATTCTCTCCTCGCACTGTCATGACGATCTCGGCCTCGCCGTCGCCAACTCTCTAGCAGCCGTCTCCGTCGGAGCACGCCAGGTTGAGTGCACCGTCAACGGCATCGGCGAGCGCGCCGGAAACGCCTCCGTAGAAGAGATCGCCGCGGCCCTCTTCGTTCGCGCCGATCACTATCACGCACACACCGGTCTCAACCTGAAGAAGCTTTATCCAACCAGCCAGACCCTGGGCCAACTCATCACCTTCGGGCCCTCCCCCAACAAAGCAATCGTGGGAGCCAACGCCTTCGCGCACGAATCAGGCATTCATCAGCACGGCATGCTCGCCAACCCACTCTGCTACGAGATCATGACACCCGAGTCCGTAGGTGCATCGAAGACCCAGCTCGTCCTCGGCAAGCACTCCGGCCGCGCCGCACTGCGCAATCGCCTCGAACAACTCGGCTATGTCGTAGACCGCGAAGAGCTGCAGCAGATTTATTACCGCTTCGTAGCCCTCGCCGACCGCAAGAAAAACATTTACGACCAGGACCTCATCGGACTGCTACCGCAGCAGATTCGCGACCGACGTCCAATGTCCTACGCCGAAGCCGATTAAAGGTTAGAACAAATACAACCAATATGGGTGCCCCGGTCTAGATTTTGATACCGGGGTTCTGAGATGCCCGCAACGAAGTGCAACCAAGGATCAGGAATGAAACTGAATCTCCTCGTAGTCGCCGGCGACGGCATCGGCCCTGAAGTCACCCGCGAAGCCATAGCCGTCATGCAAACCGTCATGAGCGCAGGCGGCCACTCACTCGCCGTCACCGAAAAGCGCATCGGCGGCATCGCCATCGACACTGATGGCACCCCTCTACCGCAAGACACACTCGACGCGGCCCTCGCCTCCGACGCCGTCTTCCTCGGCGCAGTCGGCGGCACTAAGTGGAACGCCCTCCCGCCTAACACACGCCCCGAAGCCGGCCTGCTTCAACTCCGCGCCGCACTCGGCGGCTTCGCCAACCTGCGCCCCGCCTTCGCCGTTGCTGAGCTCTCTGTCAACAGCCCGCTCAAACCCGAAATCATCAACGGCGCCGACATCCTCTTCGTCCGCGAACTCCTCGGCGGCCTCTATTTCGGCGCACCCCGCGAATGGAACAAGCAAACCGGCGAAGCTTGGAACACCATGCGCTACACCCGCGACGAAATCATCCGCGTCGCCCGCATCGCCTTCGAGTTGGCGCAGAAGCGCAACAAGAAACTTACCTCAGTAGACAAGGCCAACGTCCTTGAAGTCTCACAGCTCTGGCGCGCCACCGTAACCGAAGTCGCCAAAGAATATCCCGACGTCACGCTCGAGCATCAGCTCGTCGACTCGATGGCCATGCTCATCATGACCAGCCCGCGCAACTACGACGTTGTGCTCACTGAAAACCTCTTTGGCGACATCCTGTCCGATGAGTCCGCCGTCATCACCGGCTCGCTCGGCATGCTTCCCTCAGCCACCATCGGCGGCAAAGTCAATCTCTACGAGCCCATCCACGGCTCCGCACCCGACATCGCAGGCAAGAGCATCGCCAACCCATTAGGAGCGATCCTGACCGGCGCCTTGGTTCTCCGTCACTCCGCAGGCCTCGAAGCCGAAGCGCAGGTCATCGAATCCGCAGTACGCAAAGTCCTCGAGTCCGGTTACCGCACCACCGACCTCGCCCGCGGCAACACCACTGACTTCACGGTCCTCTCAACAACAGAGATGAGCGCAAAGGTCCGCGAAACCGTCGCTGCAACGTTAGCGACAACGGCGTAAGCGATAACTTCGCGAGGAAATGAAGGGTGCGGGCTTTAGCCCGTACGAACAATCAGATTCAGATGCGGGGCTTTAGCCCCTGAGGCTGGCAGTCATGAGTAATACACCAAAGACGCTATTCGAAAAAGTCTGGGAGCAGCACATCGTCGCCGAGCCCGCAGGCGAACCCACACTGATCTACATCGACCTCCATCTCATTCATGAGGTCACTTCCCCGCAAGCCTTCGAAGGCCTCCGCCTCGCTGGCCGCAAAGTCCGCCGTCCCGACCGCTGCGTGGCCACCGTTGACCACAACGTGCCCACCATCCTCGCCGACCGCTTCAATATCGTCGACCAGATCGCCGCCAAGCAGATCTCCACTCTTCGCGAGAACTGCAAAGAGTTCGGCGTTGAGCTCTTCGATATTGGCAGCCGCGAGCAAGGCATCGTCCACGTCATCGGCCCTGAGCTTGGCATCACCAAACCCGGCATGACCATCGTCTGCGGCGACTCGCACACCAGCACGCACGGCGCATTCGGCGCACTCGCCTTCGGCATCGGCACCAGCGAGGTCGAGCATGTCCTTGCCACACAGACATTGCCGCAGGGCAAGCCCAAAACCTTCCGCATCGCCGTCGAAGGTGAACTGCCCAAGGGTGTCACCGCAAAAGACATCGTACTCGCCATCATCGGCAAGATCGGCACCGACGGCGCCACCGGCCACGTCATCGAATACGCCGGCTCCGCTATCCGCTCGCTCTCAATGGAGGGCCGCATGACAATCTGCAACATGAGCATCGAGGCCGGAGCACGCGCCGGCATGATCGCACCCGACGAAACCACATTCGAGTACCTCAAAGGCCGCCGCTATTCCCCGCAAGGCGTGGCGTGGGACAAGGCCGTTCAGGAGTGGAGCCAGCTCCCAACCGACCCCGGTGCAAAGTTCGACCGCGAGCTCGTCATCGACGCCGCCACACTCGTCCCTTATGTAAGCTGGGGTACCAGCCCAGGCATGGTCGCGCCCATCACGGCCGTAGTTCCCAACCCTGCCGATGCCGAGTCCGAAGCCGACCGCCGGTCATTTGAACGAGCGTTGGAGTACATGGACCTCAAAGCCGGCACTCTGCTCGAAGAGATTCACGTCGATCGCGTCTTCATCGGCTCCTGCACCAACTCCCGTATTGAAGATCTTCGCGCCGCAGCCAAAGTCGCCAGCGGCCACAAGGTCTCCACGCACGTCAGCGCCATGGTTGTCCCCGGCTCTATGCAGGTCAAAGAGCAAGCCGAAGCCGAAGGCCTCGATCTCGTGTTCAAAGCAGCGGGCTTCGACTGGCGCGAGCCCGGCTGCTCCATGTGCCTCGGCATGAACCCCGACATTCTCTCGCCCGGTGAACGCTGCGCCTCCACCTCCAACCGCAACTTCGAAGGCCGCCAGGGCCGCGGCGGACGCACGCATCTCGTCAGCCCCGAGATGGCCGCAGCCGCAGCCATCGCCGGCCACTTCGTTGACGTCCGCAACTGGAGCAGCCTCGACGAAGTCGATGAAATCCAGATGTCATCTACGGAGGCGATCAACTAATCATGGAACCCTTCAAGACACTCACATCTATCGCCGTTCCGCTCGATCGCGCCAACGTCGACACGGATCAGATCATCCCCAAGCAGTTCCTCAAGCGCATCGAGCGCTCGGGCTACGGCGAGTTCCTCTTCTTCGACTGGCGGAGGATTCAGGAAGGCCCAACCGCTGGCGATCCCGATCCCAGCTTCGTGCTCAACAACCCGAAGTACAACGGCGCAAAGATCCTCATCGCCGGCAAGAACTTCGGTTGCGGCTCCAGCCGCGAACACGCCGCCTGGGCTCTCAGTGACTACGGCCTCCGCGCCGTCATCGCCCTCACCTTCGCCGACATCTTCTTTTCTAACGCCGGCAAAAACGGCATCGTCCTCGTCACGCCTCAGTGAAGAGCAGGTGGCGTTTCTTCTCGACCGCGCAGCCAACACACCTAACTACAAGCTCACCGTCTCGCTCGAAGCACAGACCGTCACCGACGACCAAGGCTTCCATGCGACATTCGAGATCGACCCATTCCGCAAGTACTGCCTGCTCGAAGGCCTCGACGACATCGGCCTCACCCTGCGCCACGCCGCCGAGCTCGACGCCTACGAGTCAAAGCACGATAACGCCAACTGGCTCAAGCCGCGGCCCGCAACTACCCCGGCATAACTCGTGAACGCACTGGAGGAACTGCGCCGCAGCTTTCGGCCCGATCGCATCTCAACACTTTTCATGGGCGAATCGGCTCCACGCAGCGGCAAGTTCTTCTACACACAAAACACTAACCTCTATCGCGCAATGCAGTCGGCCTTCTCATGGAAGAACGATTTTCTGTCCGAGTTCAAAGCGCGAGGGTTTTACCTCGATGATCTTTCGTCCATCCCCGTCAACGGCATGGAGCGAAAGGAACGCAGAAAGCAACTTGATGGGAGCATAGTGTCACTCTCCCGTCGCTTGATCGAATACAAGCCCCGGACCATCGTGATCCTGCTACGCAGCATCGATCCGCTCGTCCGGCTGGCAGCACAACAAGCAGCACTCTCGGTTCCGATGTACACCACTACCTACCCGGGCCGCTTTCAAAGGCACCGGCAGCAGTTTCAAAACGAAATGGCCGTTATCATCCCTCAACTTTCGGCATCGAGATAAACCGCAAGACACACGATAAAGGATCGGATCAGTGACCATTGAAGGCAAGCGCCAAAGCATCCCATTGACCGAAGGCCCCAGCCGCGCCGCCGCGCGTTCCTATCTCCGCGGCGTCGGCTTCAGCAAAGAAGACCTGCACAAACCCATCATCGGCGTCGCTAACACCTGGACCGAAATCGGCCCCTGCAACTTCCATCTCCGCGATGTTGCCGAAGCCGTCAAGCAAGGCATCCGCGAAGCCGGCGGCACGCCGATGGAGTTCAACACCATCACCATCTCCGACGGCATCACCATGGGCACGCAGGGCATGAAGGCCTCGCTCGTCTCCCGCGAAGTCATCGCCGATTCAGTCGAGCTCGTCGCCCGCGGCAACCTCTTCGACGGCATCGTCGGCATCGGCGGCTGCGACAAGAACATGCCCGGCATCATCATGGCCCTTTGCCGCCTCAACATCCCAGGCATGATGCTCTACGGCGGCAGCATCGCGCCCGGCCATTTGAAAGGTCCCCATGGCGAAGTAAAAGACATCACCATCCTTAACGTCTTCGAAGCCATCGGCTCGCACGCCGCCGGCACCATCGATGACGCGGGCCTCGAAGCCGTAGAAGCCGCAGCCTGCCCCGGCGCCGGAGCTTGCGGTGGTCAGTTCACCGCCAACACCATGGCCATGGCCTCCGAAATCCTTGGCATCTCGCCCATCCAGCTCTCCGGCGTGCCCGCTCTCAGCGCGCAGAAAGCATGAAGCCTCGCGCCAGGCCGGCCGCATCCTCATGAAGGCCGTTCGCGACAACCGCCGCCCTTCCGACATCATCACCCGCGCCTCCATCGAGAACGCCATCGCTTCCGTCGCCGCCTCCGGTGGATCGACCAACGCCGTCCTGCACTTCCTGGCCATCGCGCGCGAGATGGGCATCGACCTCACCATCGACGACTTCGACAAGATCAGCGACCGCACCCCCTTCATCTGCGACCTCTCGCCCGCCGGCAAGTACGTTGCCTCGGACTACCAGGCAGCCGGCGGCTCGCGCCTCCTCGCCCTGCGCATGCTCGATGCGGGCCTGCTCAACGGCGACGCGCTCACCGTCAGTGGCAAGACCATCGGCGAAGAAGCCCAGGAAGCCGTCGAAACCCCGGACCAGGCCGTCATCGGCCACTTCGAAACTCCCATCAAGCCCCACGGCGGCCTCGTCATCCTCAAAGGCAATCTCTCGCCTGAGGGCAGCGTCATGAAGATCGCCGCAGCCGACCGCGTCGAACATCGCGGCCCCGCCCGCATCTTCAACTGCGAAGATGATTGCTTCGCCGCAGTGCAGGCCCAGCAGATCAAGCCCGGCGACGTCCTCGTCATTCGCTATGAAGGCCCCAAGGGCGGCCCCGGCATGCGCGAAATGCTCCAGGTCACCGCCGCCGTCAGCTCCAACCCGCATCTCAGCGCCCACGTTGCCCTCATGACCGACGGCCGCTTCTCTGGCGCAACCCGCGGCTTCACCGTAGGCCACGTCGCCCCCGAAGCTCAGGTAGGCGGCCCCATCGCCCTCATCCACGAAGGCGACATCATCCACTTCGATATTCCCAACCGCAAGCTCACTCTCGAAGTCAGCGAAGAAGAGCTAGCCAAACGCAAAGCCGCATGGAAAGCCCAAGCACCCGCTTCAAAACCGGCGTCTTCGCCAAGTACGTGGACCGCGTGAAATCAGCCAGCGAAGGCGCCATTACCATCTAGTCAACTTTGAAGCGGCGCGGCTTTAGTCGTGCCGCCAACAGGGTGCGTACATTACAGAGCTACCGAGTGCAATACCGGAAGGAGAATAGCAATGAGTAAAAAAACGCCAACGACCAATACTCATCCGACATTGACCGGCTCCGAAATTATCTGGGCCACCCTCGTCGCAGAGGGCGTCACCACCGTCTTCGGCTATCCCGGTGGAGCTATCCTTCCCGCCTACGACGCGTTGCGCAAGTTCCCTATCCATCATGTACTCGTGCGCCACGAGCAGGGCGCAGCCCACATGGCCGACGGCTACGCACGCGCGTCGGGTAAGGTCGGCGTCGCCATCGCCACCAGCGGCCCCGGAGCCACCAATCTCGTCACCGGCATCGCCACCGCCATGATGGACTCCATCCCCATGGTCAGCATCACCGGCCAGGTGCCCAGCAAAGTCCTCGGCACCGATGCCTTTCAGGAAATCGATATCACCGGCATCACGCTGCCCATCACCAAGCACAACTTCCTCATCACCCGCGCAGAAGACATCGCCCCCGCCATTCGCCACGCGCTGCAAATCGCGCAGTCCGGCCGCCCCGGGCCCGTCCTCGTCGACATCACCAAGGACGCCCAGCAGAACTCCGCTATCTTCGACTTCGAAGCAGCCAAGCCGCAGGCCTACGATCCACACCCCATGCTCTCCGTTATGGACGCTCATCTGCGCGAAGCAGTCGATCTCATCCGCAACGCAAAGCATCCCGTAATCCTCGCAGGCCACGGCATTCAGCAATCGAACGCGTATGAACAGATCCGGACCCTCGCTGAGCGCATGCAGATTCCCGTCGCCATGACACTCCTCGGCCTCGGAGACTTCCCTGCCTCGCACCCACTCAACCTCGGCATGATGGGCATGCACGGCGAATCCTGGGTCAACCACGCCATCCAGGAGGCCGACCTCCTCATCGCCTGCGGCATGCGCTTCGATGATCGTGTCATCGGCACTCCCTCCACCTACTCGCCTCACTCCAAAAAGATCCACATCGAAGTCGACCCCGCGGAGATCAACAAAAACATCAAAGCCGACGTTGCCCTCGTCGGCGATCTTCGCCAGGTCCTCGACGAGCTCCTCCCGCTGCTTCCCGGCCGCGACGGCTCCGCGTGGCTCAAAACCATCGCCGAGAGCAAAGGTGAGTGCGCCGTGCGCGACATCCGCAACCTGCCCGACGACGGCCACCTCTACGCAGCGCACGTCATGCACGATCTCTGGCGCATCACCGAGGGCAAAGCCGTCATCGCCACCGACGTAGGCCAGCACCAGATGTGGGAAGCGCAGTACTATCACCACGACTACCCGAACTCGCTCATCACATCGGGCGGCTCTGGAACCATGGGCTTCGCACTCCCCGCCGGCATCGGCGCAAAGTTCGCCCGCCCTGAAAAAGAGGTCTGGGTCATTGCCGGCGACGGCGGTTTCCAGATGACCGCCTGCGAGCTCGCCACCATCGTTCAGGAAAAGATCAAGGTCAACATCGCCATCATCAACAACGGCTACCTCGGCATGGTCCGCCAGTGGCAGGAGTTCTTCTACGAGCGCAACTACGAGTCCACTCCGCTCGTCAGTCCCGACTTCGTCAAACTCGCAGACGCTCACGGCATCGCCGGAGCCGCCGTCCGCACCCGAGCCGATCTGGCCTCCGCGGTAGAAGCCGCCCGCAATCACAACGGCCCCTACCTGCTCAACTTCATGGTCGAGCAGGAAGACTCCGTTTACCCCATGATCCCAGCCGGTAAAGCCCTGCACGAAATGATCCGCCGACCAAACAGTAATCCTCTGGTCGAGAAACCATCCGATAAGTAGCAAAGCTTTGAAGGGTACGGGCTTCAGCCCGCACATAAACCAGGCAGATGAGATGGGGCTTTAGCCCCCGAGGTAAGCGCCTATCATGTTGCACACTTTTGTGGCATACGTAGAAGACAAACCCGGAGTGCTCACACGCGTCGCTTCCCTGTTCCGGCGGTTGAACATCAATATCGTTTCTCTCACCGTAGGTCACAGTGAGAGACCCGGTATCTCGCGCATGACCATCGTCAGTGAAACCCCGGCCCACGCCAACGATTACACCGCTAACCGCATTCGCGCCAGCCTGCATAAGCTCGAAAACGTCCTCGATGTCGACGAGATCGGCAAAGCGCCCAGCGTCACCCGCGAGCTCGCGCTCATCAAGGTCGCAGCCACCGCCAGCACTCGCTCCCACATCTTCGAGCTGGTCGAAGTCTTCCGCGCCCGCATCGTCGACCTCGCTCCTGATTCGCTCATGATCGAGATCACCGGCGTCGAAAGCAAAATCGAAGGCCTCATCCAGGTCCTCAACGAAACCGGAGACCGCGTCCTCGAGATATGCCGCAGCGGTAAAATGACCATGAGGCGCGGCAAGCACTCCAGCGGCGTTCTTCGAGCCATGGGCGCAGCCGATCCGGATTCAGCAAAATCCAGCAGCCACATCGCCGAGACCGCACAAGACAACTTCGCCGACAACATCTGAACCTCAGCAGATCCGGGTGTTCCACCCCGGAAACAAATCTGGGTGCCCCAGGTCTCGATTTTGAGACCTGGGATCATCAAAGCCCACTGAAATCGCTATTCAACAAGCAAAGGAAGCTACAGAGAACATCATGGCCAAGACCTACTACGACAACAACGCAGACCTCACCCTGATCCAGGCGAAAAAAGTCGCCATCATCGGCTACGGCTCGCAGGGTCACGCCCACGCCCTCAACCTCAAGGACTCGGGCGTCGAAGTCCGCGTCGGGCTCGCCGCCGGCTCCAAGTCCGCGCGCCAAGGCCCAGAAAGCCGGCCTCGAAGTCGGCACCCCCGCCGAAGTCACCAAGTGGGCCGACGTCATCATGATACTCACGCCCGACCAGTCACAGGCCAAGCTCTACGCCGAAGAAATCGGCCCCAACATCGGCGCCGGCAAGCTTCTCCTCTTCGCCCACGGCTTCAACATCCACTACAAGACCATCGTCCCCTCCGCAGGTATCAACGTTGGCCTCGCCGCGCCCAAGGCCCCCGGCCACCGCGTCCGCGAAGTCTTCACCGAAGGCGGCGGCGTCCCTGGCCTCATCGCCGTGCACCAGGACCCTTCCGGCAACTCCCACGCCCTCATCCTCAGCTACCTCAAGGGCATCGGCTGCACCCGCGCAGGCGTTCTCGAAACCACCTTCAAGGAAGAGACCGAAACCGACCTCTTCGGCGAGCAGGCCGTGCTCTGCGGCGGCGTCAGCGCCCTCATCAAGGCAGGCTATGAAACCCTTGACCGAAGCCGGTTACCAGCCCGAGTCTGCCTATTTCGAAGTCCTCCATGAGCTCAAGCTCATCGTCGACCTCATTTACCGCGGCGGCCTCGCCTACATGCGCTACTCCATCTCCGACACCGCCGAGTGGGGCGACTACGTCTCCGGCCCGCGCGTGATCAATGAGGAGAGCAAGAAGGCCATGAAGGCCATTCTGACTGACATCCAGGACGGCACCTTCGCCAAGCGCTTCCTCGCCGACCAGAACTCCGGCCGCAAAGAATTCCAAGCCTTCCGCGAAGCCGAAGCCAAACACCCCATCGAGATCGTCGGCAAGAAGCTCCGCGCCAGCATGCCCTTCCTCGACCCCGTCACCGTCGAAGAAGTCGCCAAGACTCGCTAAACGATTTAAAGTTGGGAGCCGGACCACATCAGTCTGGTCCGGCTTCCAGCAATTTCGAATCCACCTCAACCACTCCGGACGCCTGCCGCGAGCGGTAACCTGACCACTTCCGGCTGAATTCCCATTCCACCTCTCCCCGTCCGGAACCCAAATCGTCTCAACTGCGTACCCGTCACCGCAGCATCTATACCTAAACCGCCAATCGAAACCGTCCCCAACCGCATCCGATACACTGAAACCCAGTTCGAAAGGTCATCAGTCGCGCCATGGAAATTCCCCAATCCATGATTCCGGAGATTCCCACCCCTATCGAAAAGATCGTGGCCGCCCTGGACAAGATCGGTCCGTTACAGGGACTGCCCGAACAGGATCGCACCTGGCTCGCGCGGCGCGGCATCGAGGTCCGCGCTAAAGCCGGCGACATCATCTTCGAAGAGGGTGTGCCAGCCGATTACATGATGTTGCTGCTCAAGGGCGAAATCCATGTGCGCCGCAACCGCGCCACCCCCATGGCGCTCTTCATTGGCCGCAGCGGCCAGATGACAGGCCTGCTTCCCTACTCGCGCATGACCACTACTGGGGGCCAGGGATACGCCGCAACCGACGTCTGGGCCATCCTCCACCACAAGGACCTTTTCCCGGAGATGATGGACACCATCCCTTCGATGCGTCAGCGCGTCATCTCGACCCTGCTCGACCGTGTTCGCGAAGTTACCCGCATCGAGCAGCAGAGTGAGAAGCTCTCAGCCATCGGTAAGCTGGCCGGCAACCTCGCCCACGAGCTCAACAATCCATCCTCCGCAGCCCAGCGTGCGGCCAGCGGCATCCTCACAGAACTCAACGCAGTCAACGACAGCCGCTACCGCATGGTCTCCCTCTGCCTCACGCCCGAGCAGGTTCTCTCCATCCAGTGCTGGGAGCGCGACGTGCGTGACCGCGCTCTCGAACAGATGCGCGACAGCCAGATCGAGATCGCCGCCCGCGAAGACGAGCTTACCCGCTGGATCGAGCAACATGGCTTTGCCCAGGCATGGCAGATCGCCCCTGATCTGGCCGAGCTCGGTGTTCAAGTTTTCGATCTCGACCCGCTCACCAAATTCCTCGAAGGGCCGGCAATCCAGGTCGTCCTGGAACAGTTCGCCTCCACCCTGCGCGCCGAACACCACGCGCAAACCATGCTCAGCTCGGCCGGCCGCATCTTCGACCTGATCAGCGCCATGAAGACCTACTCCTATATGGACCGCGCCCCCATCCTCGAGGTCGATGTCTCCGCCGGAGTCGACGCTACCCTGCAGATGATGCAGTCGCGTCTCGCCAAATTCAACGTTGTCCGCGATTACGAGCCAGACTTGCCCTGTATCAGTGCCTACGGCAGCGAACTCAACCAGGTCTGGACCATCCTCATTGAAAACGCCATCGAAGCCCTCGCGCGCGATCCCCGCCAGGGCACACCAGACTGGACCCCTTGTCTGCGCGTCGTCTGTCGTCAGGAAGCCGACATGATCCTCGTCGAAGTCTGGGACAACGGCCCCGACATTCCCAAGGATCTCCAGGACCGGGTCTTCGAGCCCTTCTTCACCACCAAGGCTCCCGGTCACGGCCTCGGCCTCGGCCTCGACAACGCCACACGCATCGTCCGCAAACACCGCGGCCACCTCGGTGTCATGTCAGAGAGCGGCTCCACCTGCTTCCGCGTCCGCCTGCCCCTCAACCAGCTCCAGGCCTACTAGGCAGTCTCGAAGCAAACCAACAGTAGCCATCACGCAAAAAGAGCCGGGCCGGGAAAACTCCCGGCCCGGCTTTTTTCTACTTCGCGCTACTTCTGTTCAACCAGATTCCCGCTCGCATCCCGAATCTCAATCGGCCCTAGATTCAACTCCTCGAGCCCGGCCTCGATCTTCGCCCGATCACCCACAGCCACCAGCACCAGATTGTTCGGATGAATATACGCAGCCGCAGCCGCAGCTACCTGCTCCGGCGTTACTGCGGCATACTGCGCGGGCAGCTTCTGGAAGTAGTCGTTCGGCAAGCCATAGACGAACAGTTCCGCCGTCAGCGCTGCCTGGTTCGCTGCCGTCTCATACTGCCCCGGCAGTGAACGCAGTGCATTGTCCTTCGCCAGCTTCAGCTCATCGGGTGTCGCTGGATCGGTATGAATCCGGTCCAGTTCCGAGAACAGTTCCTTCACCGCAGGCGCAGTCACATCCGTCCTCACCTGCCCGCCCGTGTAGAACGGCCCACCGTCGCGGAAGTACGAGAAAACCGAAAAAGCGCCATACGTATACCCATGCTTCTCGCGCAGATTCATGTTGATGCGGCTTGAGAACAGCCCACCCAGAATGCTGTTCATTTCCGTAATCGCAGGATAGTCTGGCGTATTCCGCGGAACTCCCAGCCCAAACGCCAGCAGCGTTGTCTGCGGCGATCCCGGCTTGTCCACCAGCAATATCCTCCGCTCCGGAGCGAGCGGAAGCATCGAAGCCCTCGAATTCGCATCCATGTCCAGCGAAGAAGCGTCAGTCTTCCACGCACCGAAATACTTCTCCGCCAGCCGCTTCGCCTCCGGCAGAGTCACATCGCCCGAGAGCACCAGCGCCGAATCCGTCGGCTGATAATGCGACGCCCAGAACGACTTCAGATCGGCATCCGTAGCCGCCTTCACTGACTCCGTCGTGCCCACCGGCCGAAACCCATACGGAGTGTCGCCATATACCGCCTTGTCGCCGACCCGTAGCGCCGCCAGGAACGGCTGATCCCCCTCCTGGATAATCGCCACCAACCGCTGCTTGCGAATGCGCTCCACCTCTTCCGGGCGGAACGCCGGATGCAGCGCCGTATCCGACAACAGTTCCAGCGCCTCCGGCGTCTTATTGCTCAGAGCGCTGATCGTCACTCTCGCTTCATCCATGGATGCGTTCGACCCCAGCGACGCGCCAATCTGCGCCACATCATCCGCCAGCTCCGTCGAAGACCGCGTCGTCGTCCCCTCTGTCAGCATCCGCGCCGCATAGGCCGCCAGCCCCGGCTTCGCTATTGGATTCTTCTCACCGCCCGCCAACGTCACCACCGACGCGCTCAGCACCGGCAGTTCGTGACTCTCCATCACGTACACCTTCATGCCGTTCGCGGCCGTAAAGGCCTGCGGAGCGGGCAAGTGCAACGTCGCCTCCGGCCCCGGCTTCGGAGCATCCTTGCGCCACTCCTGCGAGTGTTCGAACGCCTCCGAATACGGCGGCACCACCTTCACATTCGCATCGGTATCGGCTGGGCTGCGCGGCACATCCTCCGTCACCTTCTTACCCTGCACGCAATACACCACCACGCTCTGGTTCTTCCCGAAAACCTTCTGCCCAATCTCCTTCACGCTTGCCGGAGTCAGCTCCTCATACCGCGCCACATCCTTCGGCAGATACCCCGGATCGTGCAGATACTGGTTGTAGCGGTCAAACATATCCGCCACGCCGCCAAATCCTCCCAACCGCTGCAGTCCCTCAATCAGCCCTGTCAGAGTCTGGTTCCGCGCCCGGTCTAGTTCCGCCTGCGTCGGTCCCTCCGTCCGCAGCGCCGCGACTTGCTTGTCAAACGCCGCCTCCAGATCCTCCAGCTTCACCCCGGGCTGCGCAACAATGTCGCACTCAGCCATCGATGTCATCATCAGCGACTGGTTATAGCACTGCGCGCTCTGCGCCATCTGCGCCTTGTATACCAACTCCTGGTAAAGACGGCTCACCTTGCCCCCACCCAGAATGCTCGTGAACATGTCCGCATTAGCGTCCCCGGCATGGAACGCCTCAGGCGTCAGCCACGCCACCGTTAACCGAGGCAGTTGTATCGTGTCCGTCACCGTCTCGCGCTTCTGTTCCGTGATCGGCGGCGTCACTACATGCGGCTTCTCCAACGCCGGCCCGCGCGGAATCGGCTCGAAGAACTTCGCCACCTTCTCCTTCACCGTCTTGGCGTCAAAATCACCCACAATCGCGATGCTCGCATTGTTCGGCGTGTAGTACTCGCGAAAGAAATTCCGTATATCTAGCAGCCGCGCCGCCTCGATATCCGCATGCGAACCGATCACATCGCCGTAATACGGATGCCCCTTGGGAAACAGCAGATGGATCGTCGCTTCATCCGCGACATCGTACGGCCGCCCTTCGCCCTGCCTGCGCTCGTTGCGCACCACATCTCGCTGGTTCGTCAGCTTCGTCCGGTCCAGCGTCTCCAGCAGAAAGCCCATGCGGTCGCTTTCCAGCCATAGCGCCAGGTCAAGCTGATTGCTCGGCACTGTCTCGAAATAATTCGTCCGGTCAAAGTCCGTTGTCCCGTTGATGTCCGTCGCGCCCGCGCCTTCCAGGTACTTGATGTGCGCCTTCTCGCCCACGTGCTCCGAACCCTCGAACATCATGTGTTCAAACAGGTGCGCAAACCCCGTCCGACCAGCCTTCTCGTCCACCGGACCCACGTGATACCACAAGTCCACAGCCACCAGCGGCAACCTGTGATCCTCGCGCAGAATCACCTCCAGCCCGTTCGGCAGCGTGTACTTCTCATACTTCAGCGCCGGAACCTTCAGGTGAGTCTCTGCCGTTTCAGCAGCAATGGCTGGTTGAACCGCAACAACCCCGGCTAAAAGCACAGAGCAAAGGAGAGAGGCGCAGCCAGACGCGCGCCGGGCATAACTGTTCATCGGTTCTCCGCAACAGAAAGTAGCTTCAATTGTCGCTACAGAATACGCGACACCACGCCCGACTGTTCCAAGAGATTGCAGAACCCGCCAAAGTGCAACGCCGCTACGCCAGGTCGAAGTCCACGGCTTCCAGACTTAAACAGCACGAGTTTCACCAGGAAAAAGCGAGCGTCCCGACGAAAAGCAGCTGCCCCGGAGAATTCGGGCACAGACTTCAGGTCCGAAGGCAACGATTTCTGATGAACGGCCACGGTTTCAAACGAAGGGTACGGGCTTCAAATAAAGGGTAGGGGCTTCAGATGAAGGATACGGACTTCAGCCCGTACATAAAACCACCCAGACAAAGGGGTTTAGCCCCCGAGGGACAATTCTCCACCCTTTCACCGGCCCCCCTTGCGTCTTCAGCCGCGTCAATCAATTCGTCCGCCCGGCATTCAATCGGCATGGAAAATCACAAGTCCCGTCCCCAGGCCTATGTCGATACTTCCACGCCGCGCCAGAAGGCCACGTGATTCTTGATCTTGCGCGCCGCAGGCTTCGGATCCGGATAGTACCACGCTGCATCCGGATTCTCCTGCCCCTCGCTCGCCAGCGAGTAGTACCGCGCCTGTCCCTTCCACGGACAAGTGGAAGTTGTTGAACTGGGCCGAAAATACTCCCGCTTCAAAGACGACTCGGGAAAATAGACATTCCCCTCCACCGTCTCAAATTCGTCACTCTCGGCAATCACAATGCCGTTCCAAACCGCCTTGGCCATTTTTCCCTGACCATCCACCTATCCGGCGATGCGCGCTTTCTATCCACGGGCGCGCTTCGCTCTTGTGCTACGACACAGGCCGGGTTGGCAGCGCCAGCCCGGCCCCGATTTTGTAAGCTTTTCGGCGCTAATTCGTCAGAACCGAAACTGCGGTGATATGAACACTCTTCGCCGAGGCATCTTCCGTCGCCGTGATCGCCACGTGCTTTCCGAAAGCATCGGCCTTCACCGCGTCAGGATTGTCGATCGCCCAGACCTGCTTCTTCGCCTCGTCCACAAATACCGGCTTACTTCCGCCTTCCAGGCACTTCTTGGCGCATGCCATTCCGGTACCGGCATGCTTCGCACCGCACATCGAATCGGAGATCCAGCCATTCACCTTCTCGGAGCCGGCCGCACTAGCGGCGACCGCTGCAAAGGTCAATAGCGAAAGAGTAACTGCGGCGACTCTCTTCAACATCGGTTTAGCTCTCCCCCTTGGAAATACCATTCAAGCTTCACTGGGCATTAACAACCCCTTGTGAGCATGCTCCAAAGGCATGCCTCTTGGCAAGAAATAGATAATTCAGCTTTAAGCCCGTCGACGGTCCTCTAACGCCGAAGGCGGAAGTCACACCGTTTTCCACTGCGCCCGTCGCGTCGCAACCGTCTTGGTCATTGCGTCGTACTTCACCGAGGCCGCCTGCGAATGCTCCACCAGGTCCCGCATCTTGCTCATATAAGTCGGAATCTTCTCGTGAATCTCCGGCAGCAGCGGCGCCAGCTTCGCCAGAATGAAGAACGGCTCCGCGTTGCAGTCCACAAACAGCTCCGCCGACAGCGACCCATGCAGCACCAGCGAAGCCGCCATCTCCCAGTACGTCACCACCTGCCGCAGCCAGCAGTTCTGCTCCCCGCCAAAATCATCCTGAACGGCAAAAAACTCTTCCGCCGTCTTCGGCCAGAACTCCACCATCACCCACCGGCGCGCCTCGCGCATCACCGCCTCGGTGCGCAGCTCATACAGCTTCAGAATCAGCTCACCATCGCTCGCATTCGCCAGTCTCGATTGCATCATATGTCTCCGACGACCATGCTAAACGATCGGCACGCCACCACCCCGCGACACGCGGCCGGCGCAATCCATCCATTCCACCTTTGCCGGTGCAAATACAACCGCTAAAGAAGAATGGCCCACCCCCATCGGAGCAAGCCGTCTTTACAACCACGAGCCTTACGAAACCGGCTGCAGTTCGTCTTCCTTCTCCGTCACCGGCCCATGCGTCTCTCGCGTAGGAGCAGGAGGTGGCTCCGGAGCATCCCCGATCCGCTTCTCGTACTCGCAGACCACGTCCACCGCCGGCACAGCCTTCGCAGCCGTCTTCACCGCAGCCGATTTAGCCGTAGCTTTCGCCGCCTTCTTCGCCGCGCCCTTCTTCGGAGCAGTCTCCTCCGCCTTCTTCGGCAGGCTGTTTGGGCAGATCAGGTACACCCCCGACTTCAGCGTCTTCTCCAGCAGATACGGGCTCTTGCACTTCGGGCACTTCTTCGCCACCGGCTTGTAGTTCGAAGTAAAGTCGCACTTGGGATAGTTCGTGCATCCCCAGAAGATGTTCCCGCGCCGCGCCTTGCGCTCGGCCAGATCGCCCTCGCCGCACTTCGGGCACTTCATGCCTTCAATCAGATTCTGCTTCACATACTTGCACTTCGGATATCCCGAGCACGAAACAAACTCCCCATACGTTCCCTGCCGCAGCACCAGATCCTTGCCACACAGCGGACAAGCCTCGCCCGTAGGCACCGGAGGCTTCTGTTGCTGCTTCTGGCTCAGCTTGCGAATCGTCTTGCACGGCGGATCGTCGCTATACCCAGGGCAGCTCATGAACATCCCGAAAGGCCCGCGCCGCAGCACCATCACCCGCCCGCAATTCTCGCAATACTCCTCGTTCTGCTCCGCCTCCTGCGCCTCCGGAGTGTTCATATCCGGCTTACCCGCCGTGTTCTCCTTCGTAAACGTGCAGGAATTCTTATCCTTCTTGTCATACGCCGAGCACGCGTAGAACGACCCAAACTTGCCCCACTTCAACAGCAGCGGAGAGCCGCAGATATCGCACTTCTCATCCGTAAGCTTCTCCATCGCCTTGATCGATTCCATCTTTTTTTCGGCGACCTTCAGCTCCTTCTCGAAGTACCCATAGAACCCACCCAACAGATCGGTCCACTTCTCCTTGCCGTCTTCGATCTCATCCAGCTCTGCTTCCAGCTTTGCCGTATATGCGGAGTCGAAGATGTACGGGAAATTCTTCACCAGAAGATCTGTCACAACCATCCCGATCTCCGTCGGAAAGAACCGTCCCCTTGGACCGCCATGCTTCACCACATACTCGCGGTCCTGAATCGTGTTGATGATCGACGCATACGTCGAAGGCCGCCCGATCCCGCGCTCTTCCAGCTCCTTCACCAGCGAAGCTTCGTTATACCGCGGCGGAGGCTCCGTAAAGTGCTGCTCCGGTTTCAATTCTTCCAGCGCCAGCCGCTCGCCTTCGCGCAGCGCCGGCAGCCGGTTCGCCAGTTCGTCGTCATCATCATCCTTCTTCTCTTTAGAAACCTCATAAATCTTGAGATATCCATCGAAGACCGTAACCGATCCCGACACGCGGAAGTCATACGTCCGCCTCGCCCGCGCCGCAATGTCCACCGTCGTCACGTCAAAGATCGCCGCCGTCATCTGCGAAGCCACAAACCGCTTCCAGATCAGCTCATACAGCTTCTGCTGCTCCGCGCTCAGATACTGCGCAATCGACTCCGGCGTCCGGCTAACATCCGTCGGGCGAATCGCCTCATGCGCGTCCTGCGCATCCTTCTTGCCCTTGTA
Organism: uncultured Acidobacteriota bacterium; assembly: GCA_963720285.1. Lineage (GTDB taxonomy): Bacteria > Acidobacteriota > Terriglobia > Terriglobales > Acidobacteriaceae > Acidicapsa. Next base: position 72,036 of record CAVREZ010000008.1, on the reverse strand, counting down.
CTGGTTCGCGGCCTGCGGCAGATACTTCGCGCCCAGGTTGCTCTCAACCCACGCCCGCGCCCCGGCAATCGACTCCGGCGAGCAGCGCGGCGAGTCGGTACGCATATAGGTGATCAGGCCAACCGTGCCTTCCGAACCCACATCCACGCCTTCGTACAACCGCTGCGCCACACCCATCGTGCGCCGCACATTGAATCCCAGCTTCCGCGCCGCATCCTGCTGCAACTGGCTCGTCGTAAACGGCGCCGAAGGATTTCGCTTCCTCTGCTTCCTCTCGATCCCGCGAACGCTCCACGCCGCCTGCTCAAGCTCTGCAACCGCCTGTTCCGAAGTCGGCCCATCCGGCAGCGCCGGCGTGTTGACGGTATCCACCGTCGTCCGCTTGCCGTCGATTCCCACCAGCCGCGCCGTAAAGCTCTCCGGCACACGGCCATCCGGATGCAGTTGCGCGTCTAAGGTCCAAAATTCAACCGGCTTGAACCCGCTGATCTCCCGCTCGCGCTCCACAATCAGCCGCACCGCCACCGTCTGCACACGTCCAGCCGACAGCCCGCGCCGCACCTTATCCCACAGCAGCGGAGAAACCTGGTACCCCACCAGCCGGTCCAGCACCCGCCGCGTCTGCTGCGCGTCGACCAGATTCTGGTCGATATCCCGCGCATGCTGAAACGCATCCTGCACAGCTTTCTTCGTAATCTCGTTAAACGTCACCCGCTGGATCTTCTTACGCGCCGCCGCATTCGTTCCAAGCTGCATCGCCAGGTGATAGGCAATCGCCTCGCCTTCGCGGTCAGGGTCAGGAGCCAGAAATACCTTATCCGCCTTCGCCGCCGCCTTCTTAAGCTGGTCCACCAGCTTCTCCTTGCCCGGAGAAACAATCAGTGTCGGCTCAAATGTCCGCTTCTTCAACTCCACGCCAATGTCGTTCTTCGGCAGGTCCATAATGTGACCGATCGAGGCCTGCACCTCGAAATCCCTGCCCAGATATTTCCCGATCGTCTTCGCCTTGGCGGGTGACTCGACGATCACCAATGATTTACTCATGTCTTTCTCTTCAAACCCCTCGGCGCCGGCTCCAGCCGTGCCGCCCTTCTTCCTCTGACCGTTTACCGCATCCGTCTTCATCCCGGCCCACTGGCTCTCTAGCCTTCGATGGACAATTGGACTACGGAGTTTCCAATCCGTTGCAAACCGATTTTCAGGCGTGACATTTCGCTCGATATGCCTCAGCGGGCCTCAAAGTCCAACTCCACCCCAGCCAGGTCTGCGAAAAATGCCTACAAAGACAGGACGCTAACACGGAACACGACCAAATTCCAATTCGCCCCTCTGGATTTCTCCCGTTCCGGAACAGCCTCCACCCCTGATTTGCCATCCTGAGCGCAGCAAAAGGTTCGGCTTCTGCCTTTGCGGTTGCTCTTGCTTTTCTGTCTGTCATTTCCGAAGGGAATCCGCTTCTCACTGACGAAGCGTCAATCACCCACACTCACACTCCACACTCACACTCGTCTTTCCTCTCACATGCAGCGCACAAAATTCTTCCCCGGCAGCGACCGGATCCGCCCCGCCAGCTCCAGCTCAAACAGAGCCGTAAACACCTCAGCCGACGAAAGTTGCCCCTCCAACACATCCAGAATCTCATCCATCTGCAGCGCCGCGTCCTGCCTCAACACTCCAAATACCGTAGCTTCCCGGCCTCGTAAAGTAACACCAGGCGCATCAGATGCCCCGGCCGCCGTTTTGGATTCAACCGCCCACCCTGCTTCCAGTTCCAGCCGCACCAGCGAAGGCAACTCCTCCCACACATCCTCCCAGGTCGCCGTCAACTGCGCTCCCTGCTTAATTAACGTGTTCGGAGTCCACGAATTCCGGCTCGTCACATTGCCCGGTACCGCAAACACATCCCGTCCCTGGTCTGCCGCGCACCGCGCCGTCACCCGCGTTCCCGAGTTCTCGCTCGCCTCTACCACCAGCACCCCCAGGCTCAGCCCCGATAAAATCCGGTTCCTCCGGGGAAAATTCTGCGGCGCCGGAAACGTCCCCAGCGGCAGCTCGGAAACCACCGCCCCACCCCTCGCCACAATGTCTTCCGCCAGCTTTTTATTCTCCTTGGGATACACCACATCCGCGCCCGTTCCCCAGACCGCCAGCGTCGGTCTGCCCGCAGCCAGCGCTCCCTTGTGCGCAGCAGTATCGACCCCCCGCGCCATCCCGCTCACAATCAGCATGCCCCGCGCGGCCAAGTCCCGCGCCAGCATCTCCGCCACTCCCGTCCCGTATGGTGACGGATGCCGAGTCCCCACCACCGCAATCGACGGCCTGCCCAGCAATTTCACATCTCCCCGTGCCCACATCACCGGCGGCGGATCGTAAATCTCCTTCAGCCGCTCCGGATACCCCTCACATCCGTAGGTCACGAGCGCAACGCCAAGCTCCCGCGCCCGCATCCACTCCTTCTGCGCCGTCGACCGCGCCCGCCCATCAAATACATATTGCGAAGCCCCCGCCGGAAACCGCAGCCCCTCAATCGCCGTCAACGGCAACTCAAAAATCTCACTTGGGCGCCGAAGTCCTCGCATAGCCTCCAGAATCCGCCGGGGACCAAGCCCCGGCGTCAGCACCAGCGCCAGCCACGCCAGACGATCCTCGTCCAGCTCTGCACCAACCCCTATCGATTGCAATGATTGCGTCATGATCCACCCCCATCACAACGCCGAACCGGGAAAGCGCCGCAAGCGAGCGCAAAAAGCATTCAGTATTTGAACCTGACGACTACGTCCCCAAGTTGAAGGGTGCGTCCCCAAGATTGAAGGGTACGGGTTTCAGCCCGTACATAAAATCAACCAATTCAACGGGTCTTTAGCCCGTGAGGCGAGTTTTAGTTTTTGTCAGCACTCTGAATATTCCTAAGCCAAAATCTTCTATCGGATTCCCGAAACTTAGCCCGTCCACCCCTCGAAGTCAAGCCGCACTTGCGCCCCACGAGCCCTGGTGGGATCATTGCAGGCAAAGTGGGAGGTCTCCCATGAGACTCCGAATCGCAGTCTGGACAGTCTCAGGCGCGCTCGTCGTGGCCCTTCAGTTTGTTTACTTAATGGCAACCCACGCACCCCTGCACGGACTCAGGTTAGCTCTTATCTGCCTCACTTGCCCCATCGCTCTCGCCCGTCATCACCCCATGAGCGTTTACTTCGTCTTGCTGGTCAATGCCGCCACCTACACCCTGATAGGAGCGCTCATCGAAACAATTTCGCAGCACTACAAGAGCGCACACCAGCTTTCACACTGACCCTACCAATCCCGGCAGGCTGCCCATCTCCGAAATTAAACAACCGAGGGTACCCTATATCTCGAAGAGATGTGGGTCCACATTCATGCGCAGCGCGAATCCACAACGATACCTCATAAACATGCCCAAAAACGCGCCTCATACCAGCCCCAGGGAGTCATGAACCCGTCAAACCTCAACCATGGGAACAGAATCCGGCATCCCCTCAAACCCTGTATCGGCGATATAAATCGACCCCGGCACCACCCACTCGTACTCGACCGTTCCTTGCCGGTATCTTTTTGCCTTCGTCCGTTGAAAGCTTGCGCATCGCTTCGCTCCTGCATCAAACATCCTCGCGCAATAGCACTCGCCCCGTCGTGCCAAGGGGGACGACTCTGCCCCACTGCCAGAAGTGCCAGCAGACACTGGCCGGTTTCGCGTTTACTCTTCCCTGAAATTCTGGTTTCTTAAGCCAGGTTTCGCCAGAGAGGCGTCTGAGCCTCACGGCCGGAGAAAAAAAACATGCGATTGAAAGCGCCTGGGGTTGTGAGTATCCTCTTCGCTCTCGCAGCGGGCCTGACGTCTGCCTCCTTTTCCCAATCCGGAGAAACCAACTTAGCTGCCTTGCCTAAGCAGTTTGCAGCGACCGCCTTTGGTCAGGCCGGGCGCGCGGCTGGCAGGAGCTTCGGACTCACCATCTACATCACCGGATGGTCCTCTAACGAACAGGTCAGGGACTTCGTCGCAACCCTGAAGCAGCAAGGACAACAGGGTCTTATAAGCTCGATGGAAAAGACCGAGAGCGTCGGGCGCCTCGCCCCCACTGGCTCCGTAGGTATCGACCTCCGACTTACGCGGCACTGGGCGACAAAAGACGGCGGCATGCACGTCATCATGGCGACCAACCGCATTCTCTCCTGGCCGGAGCTGTACAACATATCCCGGAGCACCGACTATCCGTTCACCGTCCTGTCGTTAGACTTGGACAAAAACGGCAAAGGCAGCGGAAAGCTGACGCCCCTCTGCAAGGTCAAATTCAATAAAAATAACCAGCTCGAGGTTGAGAACTTCGGGCAGAAGCCCTTTGCTTTGACGAACGTGTACGTCCAGAAATAGGCTGCTGAGGAAACGGATGCTGGCTGCTGGGCGGCCCATATGCGAAATCAGACAACCGAGCGTGCCCCATATCTCGAAGAGACGTGGGTCCACAAGGCGCATCTCATACCAGCCCAGGGCAAAATAGCCCGGACGAATCGCCAGATTCGTCCGGCATAACGCCCTGGGTTCCAATGCCCATCACCCCGCGCGGGCTGAAGACCCGCCTCATCGACAACCGCAATCACACCCCCACCAACGGCACCTTAACCGGCATCCGATCAAACCCCGTATCTGCGATATAAATCACCCCCGACCCCGGCGCCAACACACGCGACTCCGAAGGCATCCTCTCCACCGCCGTAGTCAGCAACAGCTTCACCTCCCCATCCGTCTCCACAAACTCCGGACAAGTCACCCGCGGCGCACCCGGCACCACCCACTCGCACAGTACCGCGCCATCTGCCATGCGAATCTGCCTCACTACTCCATCCGTCACCGGCTCCGGATTGTAAAAAGCCACCACCGCGCTCTCATCCTCCATCCGCCCCGTAACATTCGGCGCAGCCCGCATTCCATCCGGAACCCCGGCAGCAAAGCCACTCGAATCGATCAGCGAACTGGACAACACCCGCTGCATCCCAGCATCCAGACGATAGCAACTGATCGTCTTCGGCTTCGAATCGATATCGATCAGCATCAAGCCCTCGGCATCCCTGCAAAGGTGCTTTCCATTCGAACACACCTGTCCCTCGAAAAGAGTCCGCACAGCGCGCGCGTGAGCATCGTAAAAATAGACCGCCGCAATCGGCTCGCTGAATCCCAGATGCTTCGTGCCAAACACCACGCCGCCCTCAACCGGCTGTCCCTCGTTGATAATCACGCGCTCATCGTCCGTCACGTTGATCCCGGTCTCTTTCACCTCGCCGCTGACCAGGTCGAAGTACGCAAGCCTGCGCTCCAGCCCTACCAGCAGCAATCCCGGCTGTGTCGTCTCCACGAAGAACCCGGGCCGACCCGGCAGCGTAAAGCTCCGATTACGACGCGTCTTTAGGTCCACCAGGTTGATACTGCCCTCGCGCGCATCCGGCCCATGCTGGATCGCCACCCACGCCACCGTCGGCTCGGCAAACGGAGCATTCCGTAACAGCCGAGGCCCCTCCGGCAGATACCGCAGCGCTTCGCTCTCAGGCTCGTGAAACCGCCCCGCCACAAACCGAGGAATCGTCATCCCTGCACCATAGCCTTTCACTCCCCCACATCCGTCTCCCTGCCTCCATCACGAGTTCGCGATTGCCCGTGCTTGGGCTTTTGCCTTTCTTTCTGTCATCCCCGAAGGGGATCCGCTTTTTCATGACAAAGCGTGCGAACTACACCATCTCGTACTTGCCATCTACCAAAGTAGCTGGCAACATCCATCCCCGATGCACAAACACCACAAATATCCTGCAATCCCAACCACAACACAGGACATCACTTCCAACAAATCCGCTTGACACGCCAAATTCGCGTGCACACCCGGCAATTGCTCCGCGTGGAACGTTCCAATGCTCTACGTAGAGCAATCCAATTGCTCCACGTGGAACACTCCATTCCGCACCCCCAGAATTGCTCCACGTGGAGCAATTCGTTCGCCCACCCAGCTACACTTGTCGGCGACGTATCAAAGATGACTGCGACGCAATCGAACCTCCTCACCCCGACCATTCTCGGCCTCGACATCGGCGGCACCAAGACCGCCATCGTCGAAGGCACGGGCCATGCCGAAATTCTCCAGCGCATCGAGTTCCCGACACAAGCCTCTGAGCCCTTCGCCAAAACCTTCCCCACACTCGCGGCCCACGCCAACAGCGTCATTGCGCAGGCATGCGGCCACGGCCGTACCATTGCGGCCATCAGCGTCTCCATCGGCGGACCGTTGCGCATTGAAGAAGGTTTTCTCATCGACCCGCCGCATCTGCCCGGCTGGTTCAACACACCGCTCAAGCAGCACCTTGAGCACGCATTTCCCGGCCTGCCGGTCTACCTGGAGCACGATGGCAACGCCGGCGCTCTCGCCGAGTTCCACTTCGGAGTCGGCAAGTCGCGCACCAATCTTGAACACCTGATCTTCCTCACCTTCGGCACCGGCATCGGCGCAGGTCTGATCGTCAACGGGCGCATCCTGCGTGGCGCGACCGATACAGCCGGCGAGATCGGCCACTGGCGTCTCGCTGAAGACGGGCCGGTAGGATTCGGCAAGCGCGGCTCATGGGAATCTTTCGCCTCCGGCCAGGGACTCATCGAGATCGCCGCCGAGATGTTCCCCGTTCGATGGAGTCACTCCACGCCGATCCGCGAATTGGTTGAGGCCATGCTGGCCGACGATGACGATGCAATCGAAGTAGCAGCGGCGGCGGCCCATTACATGGGCCGTGGGCTGGCGCTTCTGATCGATGCGTTTAATCCGCAGGTGATCTGCTTTGGGTCGCTGGGAGTTGTGCTCGGCGAACGCATCCTCGGGCCTGCGCGTGAAGTCATTGCAAAGGAAGCACTACCGCAAGCTGCGGCTGCCTGCGAACTGCTGCCATGTGCGCTCGGCAATCATATCGGAGATGTGGCTTCGCTGATGGCTGCGCTGACGAATCCAAAGTTTCGCGATCAAATTCAAACAGATTTGGAGTCACGATCATGACTGTGTCACGGCGAGACTTTCTACTGCGCTCGGCCACGGCTGTTGGTGCGGCTGCGGCACAACCTTTGCTGGGCGAGCTTGCGGCGCAGGCCAACTCCAACGCGAAGTCCAAAGTGCTGCACATCATCGGCTACTCGCACATCGATGCTGCATGGCTCTGGCCGTGGCGTGATGGAGCGGATACGGTGCTGACGACATTTCGCAGCGTGCTCAATCGCATACACGAAACGCCGGGTTTCTGCTATTCGCACTCGTCTTCGGCGCATTATCGCTGGGTGCAGCGTGCCGACCCGGGTATGTTTGCGGAGATTCAGCAACGCGTTCGCGAGGGGCGCTGGGAAGTGGTGGGCGGATGGCCTGTGGAGCCGGACTGCAACATACCGGCTGCGGAGAGCTTTGTGCGGCACGCGCTTTATGGAAAGCGGTATTGCAGCGAAGCACTTGGCGCCAATGTAGACATCGGCTTCAATCCCGATTCGTTTGGACACGCTGCAGGGTTGCCTACTGTGCTGCAACACGCGGGCTACAAATACTACGTCTTCATGCGTCCACAAGAGCATGAAATGAAGCTGCCGCTGCTTTTCTGGTGGCAGGCTGCGGATGGCTCGCGTGTACTTACGCTGCGCATCTGGCGCAACTATGACGGAGATGCCGATCTCATTCGTGCAGCCGCGAACAACGCGTTTGCGCCCGGATTCGATCATGCAGCGTTCTTTCTTGGCGTGGGCGATCATGGCGGCGCAGTGACCAGGGAACAGATAAAGCAGGTGCTGGCGATGCAGCATGATTCTGCTTTGCCTGAGCTGCGATTCAGCACGTTGCGCGAGTTCTTTCATGCAGTGGAGCAATCGCCTGAATTTGCGAATCTTCCAACGATTCGCACGGAGTTGCAACATCACTCGCGCGGCTGCTACTCCGCGAATGGCGAGGGCAAGTACCTGAATCGGCGTGCGGAACGCTCGCTGGTGCACGCGGAAACCATTTCGCTAGCAGCGTCGCTGACAGCGAAGCATTCTTATCCTGCCAATGAATACGGGGAGTCGTGGTGGAAGGTACTGTTTTGCCAGTTCCATGACATGATGGCTGGCACCTCGCTCTATAGCGACTATCAGGATGTGCGCGACAGTGTGGGATATGCATGTGAAGTGGCGACCACATCGAAGATTGAGGCGCTTGAAACCATGGCTAAACGTGTGGACCTTAGCAGCGTTCAGGAGAGCGCGGTCTTTCTCTTCAATCCACTGCCGTGGACCCGCACGGCACTTGTTGAATATTATGCGGAGCGCAATCCTTCGGGTAATGCGCCTGTGACGCATCTTCGCGGACAGGATGGTACGCGTGTGCCGATCCAGTGGCGGCCATCGGCTAGCATGACGACATTCTTTCCCCGGCTATCTGCGTGGGTGGATCTACCAGCGTGTGGCTACAAGGTGCTGGAGCTTGCGCATGGAGATGCTCCGGATGCCGAGCCATTTCGTGACTTCGCCAAGGTGTCGGATACTGGTTTCGGCATTTCTTCTTTGAAAACTGAGGACGGTACGGAATTGCTGACGAAATCGATTGCTCTGGTCGTGATTTCAGATACCAGCGATACGTGGGCGCATGGCATCGATGAGTTCCGGCAGGAGATGGGCAGGCCGATGCTGACTTCTTCGTCCGTCGTCGAAAATGGGCCTGTGACGCGGGTGACGCGCCATCATACGAAGTGGCAGAACTCCGAGATCATTCTCGACATTGCGCAGTTTGCTGGACTTGATTTTGTCGAGCTTCGCTTTGTGATTGACTGGCACGAACACGAGCAGATGCTGAAGCTGGAGATTCCGACGACGCTGAGTGATGCAAGGTTTTTCGCGAAGGTTCCGGGTGAGGTGCTAGAGCGCAGCACCAATGGCGAGGAAGAGCCTTATCAGGACTGGGGTGCTGTTACAGGAAAGGTGAATGGCAGCGACTATACGGTAGCTCTGCTGAACAACTCCACTTATAGCTATGACTGCCTTAATGGACTCTTTCGCACAGTGCTGATTCGCTCGGCTCCGTTTGCGCGGCATAATCCAGGGCAGGTGCCGCATGATGACAACAATGCGTGGCAGGATCAAGGCCGGCAGGAGCGGCGATTCTGGCTTATGGGCGCGCGAGGATTGCCAGCGGCGATGCATCTCGACCGGCGCGCTGAGGAGTTGCAGACTCCGGCAGAGTATGTGATGGATTCAGGTCATGCAGGGACGGAGCCGTGGGAACGATCACTACTGGAAGTTAGTCCTACGAATGTCTGGGTGCTTGCGATGAAGCAGGCCGAGGGGGTGGGTTCGGACATCATTGTGCGCGTACAAGAGAGAAGCGGGAGTGCAACGACGGCGATGTTGAAGAGTGCTTTGCTCGGTGTCGATGATTCGATCAAGCTGGCTCCGTGGGAGTTGAAGACGCTGCGGATTGTGAAAGGAACAGGGGAGAAGGCAGAGGTAAAAGAGGTTTCGTTGCTGGAGGGGTGAGGCGGGCCTTCAGCCCGCGCGGGGTGATGGGGAAATGCTAACTCAGGCCTTCACGCACATCGAACGCTGATGCGTTAGATGTGGCTGTTATAGCCTGGACTGGTATGAGATGCGCCTTCGGCGCATACGTGCATGGAGAACACTGAAACGTAACTCTATTGGGTGTGCAGGTAGCGGTTTGCGAACTCGATGAAGGTCGGCCAGTTGGGAGCGGGTGTGTGTCCGCCGGTGTGTTGACGAAAGGCAAGATCGCCCTGGATAAATGGCGTTTCAATTGGCGGGAATGTTGCCGTGTTCAGTCCTTTTGCGCCGAGCAGTTCGTAGACAGGGCTGGCTGCGGCGGCGGCCATGAACATGCCTTTGGCATCGACCCAGCCGTCACCGTCGCTGGCGTTGCCGCTGGGACCGGTGGTAGCGCCGCCGCTGATGAATGTCGGTCTGGGCGCGCACATGGCGATGAGCTCATGAGCATCGACGGGCAGATCGTTCCACTGTAGTGGGCCTGCGTATTTGAGGAAGTTGCCTGCCATCCAGTGGTACTCGGTTGCGTTGGCAACGTTCTCTATTGGCTCGCCCCAGTTGCGGCGGCTCAGCTTCGCTCCGCCCTCGCCTGAAGAGCTGATGTATCCGATGGCGATGCGCTGGTCATAGGCCATAGCCACGATTGCGGCTTTGCCGTAGCGCGAGTGGCCGGTGATGCCTACTTCTTTCGCATTCACATCCTTGTCAGTTTCGAAGTAGTCGATGGCGCGGCTTGCTCCCCATGCCCACGCTTTCAATACGCCCCAATCGTCTGGCTTGCGGTACTGGCCTTTGTTGCAGAAGCCTATGATGCCTTCGCGGAGGCCCGCGCCGTTGTCGGCCTGATAAGAGGTTGGAATCAACTCGGCATAACCCCAGCCTTTGGCGAGAACCTGCTGTTGCCATGTGGGTCCGGGAGGCGTGGGGGGAAAGTGGAATCCCTGCGCTTCGAAACGCTTGCGCATGGCGGCCATTACTGCGGGATCGACGCCGAATTCAATGATGACGGGTACGGGGCCTTTCGCGTCAGCGGGCGTCGAGAGAGTCATCTCGATATTGACTGAGATTGCGGGATACGACGAGTTATCGACGTGGCCCACGAGTTTTTTGGTGACCACACTGAAGTCGCCGTTCTTCTCGCGGGTGGTGCTTACGATCTGCCATGTGACTTTGGGCAGATGATACGGAGTGAAGCCATACATCTCGCGGTCGAACATCTCCATGATCTCGGGGCGGCGTTCGTGCCACCACATCTCAGGCGACGTGACTTTGCGGCCATCGTTCATCGTGAGTGGGTCGGGTAGATCGGGATAGGGATTGGCCTTGGACTCGTCGTAATTCGCGTACGTGGGATTCTTCGGGTCCATGCCGTTGCGGCCGGGACGCAGCTCTTTGATGTGGAGCTGATCCATCATCTGCTGATGATCGGCTTCCGAGTCCTGCTGAATCTTGAGTTGCTCGGGCGAAGGGCCGGGCCGTGTCGGCCCGGCGGGAGACGCAGTTTGCGCACACAGAACGGTGCTGAGCGAGAAAGCAACGAGAAGGAGCAGAGGCCGGGTCGAGGCAAGTCGCGAGGACATGGGAGGCTCCGTTTTGGGATTTCTACGGGTGTCGAAGTAAATGACGAAGGAAGGATACAGGGTTACGGCGGCGTTGACAAATTTATGGGGACGGAGATGGATGTGTGGAGTCGCGCTCCGATGATTTCCTGCCCGTTCCAGATGTCTGCGCTCGGCGTTCAGAGTTGGATGAGGGTGGCCTTCAGCCCGCGTGGGATGGTGGGGTAATGCTGACCCAGGCCCACACGCACATCGAACGCGGACGCGTTCGATGTGGCTGTTACAGCCTGGGCTGGCATGAGTTGCGCCTTTGGCGCATGGTTGACGGCGCGGTCGTGGAGCTTGTTGCTTGGTCAGTGAAAAGCAGATCCCCTGCGAAGATGACAGACAGAAAAGCAACGACAACAGCTAGAGCCAGGAGTCTCAAGGCTTGCGTGCGTTTCTACTCTCTCCTTGACAGTTTAGGAGAGTCGCGATACTCTCCTAATCAATTTAGGAGGAGTGATGGGAGAACAGGCGCAACTGCTGCCGGGAACGCTGGACCTGCTGATATTGAAGGCGGTCTCGCTGGGGCCGCTGCACGGTTATGGAGTACTGCTGAGGATTGCACAGATCTCCGGCAGCGCACTGCTGGTGGAGCAGGGCGCGCTGTATCCGGCGCTGTTCCGGCTGGTGCGGCAGAACTTGCTGAAGGCGAGCTGGGGAACGTCGGAGAACAATCGCAAGGCGAAGTTCTATGAGCTGACGGCGACGGGACGCAAGCGGCTGCGCGAAGAGGCCGATGGCTGGGGCCGGTTGGCGACGGCGATGGCTGCTGCACTGGCGGCAAAGGCGGAGGAGCTATGAGACTGCCCAATTTGTTCAGCGCAATGTTTTCGAAGCGCACGGCGAACCATGAACTCGATGAAGAATTACTGTCGCACATGGACCATCGAGCCGACGATCTGGAGCGCGAAGGCGTATCGCGCGGGGAGGCAGAGCGACGCGCGCGCGTGGAGTTCGGTGGCTATGTGCGATTCAAGGAGGAAAGCCATCGGGCCGCGGGTGGACGGTTTTTCGAGATTCTGATGCAGGATGTGCGCTTTGCGCTGCGGGTGCTGGGCAAGTCGCCGGGCTTTGCCATGACGGCGATTGTGACGCTGGCGCTGGCGATTGGGGCGAACGCGGTGGTGTTTGGAGTGATGGATGCATTTGTGTTGCGTTCACTGAATGTGCCGGATACGAAGACACTGTGGGGAACGGCGTATGGCGATGGGTCGGGTTTTCAGTCGTATGAGAACTATGTGGATCTGCGCGACCGCAATCACAGCTTTGAATCGCTGGCAGCGTTCAGCTTCGATTTTGCGGGCCTGGAAACGAACAACCAGACAGAGGGGACTACGGCTTTTGCCACGACGGGAAACTACTTCGATGTGCTGCGCGTGCAGCCGTACCTGGGGCGGTTTTTTCATGGCGCGGACGAGCATGGGCCGGGTAGCGCGCCGTATATCGTGCTGAGCTACGCGTACTGGCACAACCGCTTTCAGGATGACCATGGCGTGGTGGGCCGCGTGGTGCAGTTGAACAAGCATCCGTTTACGATTCTGGGCGTGGCTCCGCCGAGCTTTCGTGGAACGTTGATGTTTATCTCGCCTGACTTTTTCATGCCGATTGTGAACAAGGATCAGGTGGATGGAACCAGCTCACTACATGTGCGCGCAGACGAGAGCACGGTGTTTGAGGCGTTTGGGCATCTGAAACCAGGCGTGACAGTGGAGCAGGCGACGCGGGATGTGAATGCGATTGGGGCGGCACTGGAGAAGGCGTATCCGAAGGATGTGAGCCATAAGGAATCGAAGCTGATTCATCCGGGACTGACGGCGTTTGGTGGGCCGGCGAAGGCGTTTCTGGCGGGATTGATGCTGCTGGCGCTGCTGATATTGCTGGCGGCGTGCGCGAACCTTGGCAGCCTGTTTGCGGCGCGGACCGCAGACAGGGGACGGGAGATTGCGCTGCGGCTTGCGCTGGGGTCGAATCGCGGAAGGATTCTGCGACAATTGCTCACTGAGGCGATGTTGATCTCGCTGGCCGGCGGCGCACTGGGGCTGGCGGGGGGCATTGTACTGCTGCGGAAGCTGGCGACGTGGCAGCCGTTTCCGGGGGCGCCGATTCATCTGCCGGTGAACCCGGACGGGACGATTTATGTGGTAGCGCTGGTGCTTGCGCTGGTGTGCAGTTTGCTTTTTGGCATGCTGCCGATGCGGCAGGTGTTGCGCACCGATGCCTACGCCATACTGCGCGGCGAAGGGAGTGCGACGGCGATGGGGCGGCGCATCACGTTGCGCGATGTGCTGCTGGTGGTACAGATCGGGATATGCGCGGTGCTGGTGACTTCGTCGCTGGTGGCGTTGCGCGGATTGCTGCGATCGATCCATGGAGATTTTGGCATGGAGCCGCATCATGCGATGACGGTGAATACGAATCTGGCGATGGCGGGCTACAGCGACGATCGTGTGCCGGTGATGCAGAGACGAATGATCGAGGCGATGCAGTCGATACCGGGCGTAGAGCATGCGGGGCTGGTGGCTGCATATCCGCCGCTGGTGTATACGGCGGGCGATACCGAGAATGTCTTTCGCAACGAGACGACGGATCTGAGACAGGCGAATGCGGTTGCGGCGCCTTACCGTTATGTTGTTTCGCCGGGGTACCTGGATGCGGCGGGGACGCGCATGCTGGCGGGGCGCGATCTGACGTGGCATGACGACAAGCAATCGCTGAGTGTGGCGCTGGTGAATCGGGAGTTTGCCGAGAAGATGTTTGGATCGGTGAGCGGGGCGATTGGCCGCTTTTTCAAGCTGCACACGGGGATACGGGTGCAGGTGGTTGGCGTGGTGGAGAACGGAAAGTATGTGAGCCTGACGGAAGATCAGCAGGCGGCTATCTTTCTTCCTTTTCTGCAATGGCCTGTGAGCACTTCGTATCTGATTATTCGTTCGCAGCGGGAGGCACAGCCGTTGATCGCGGATATCAAGAACGGGCTGAAACAACTGGACGCGGGACTGCCGACGGATGTGGCGAGCTGGAGCTCGCTTATGGATGTTGTGCTCTTTCCGGCGCGCGTTGCGACGGCGGCGCTGGGCGTGATGGGAGCGATGGGCGCATTGCTGGCGATTACGGGCATCTTTGGGTTGGCTACTTACTCAGTGAGCAGGCGGCGGCGCGAGCTTGGGATTCGCGTAGCGCTTGGAGCACAGCGCAGGGAGATTCTGGCGGCGGCGCTGGGCCGTTCTCTACTCTTGCTGGTTTGGGGCTCGGTTGCCGGATTGATTCTTGGTCTGCTGGCGACGCGCGTGCTGGCATCGATTGTCTACGATGCCACACCGCGTGATCCGCTGGTGCTTGCAGGGGCGGTGCTAGTGATGCTGTTGCTGGGGTTGATTGCGACGTGGATACCGGCGCAGAGAGCGCTGAGGGTCAATCCACTGGTGTTGTTGCGCGAAGAGTGACGACAGAAAACTCCGCGCTGTGATGGCTTGATTCATCGATTGAATTTTCCCGTGGTCTATTTTGAGAGGGATTATGTCACTATTCCGATGGCTTCGCTGGGGCTCTTCCAAAACTGTTTCCGATCGTGAACTGGATGCTGAGATGCGATCACACATGCAACATCGCGCGGATGATCTGGAGCGCTCGGGTTTGCCACGCACCGGGGCGGAGCGCCGCGCGCGCGTTGAGTTTGGAGGCTATGTGAGATTCAAGGAAGAAAGCAGCGAAGCGCTTGGCAAGAACTGGATCGATGCTATCTGGCACGATGTACGGTATAGCGCACGGATGCTGCGCAAATCGCCGGGCTTTTCTATTGCCGCGGTGATCACGCTGGCGCTGGGTATTGGCGCGAATGCGGTGGTGTTCAGTGTGTTGAACGCGCTGATTCTTCGTCCGCTGGATCTGCCAGGATCGCAGAACCTGTACACGATCGATCAGGGCAGGGATCACACGCCTTCGCAGTCTTATCTCGACTACAAAGATCTGCGCGACAGGACGCATAGCTTCGATGGAATTGTTGCGTATGAGATTGCTCCGGCTGGCCTCACGGTCGATGGCAACACGACACAGATGTGGCCTTATGAGGTGAGTGAAAATTACTTCGATGTGCTGGGAGTGAAGCCTTATCTGGGGCGGTTCTTTCATGCTTCGGATGAACATGGTTATAACAGCGCACCTTATATCGTGCTGAGTTACGCGTACTGGAAGAGCCATTTCAATGGAGATCCATCTGTCGTTGGCCGCGCGGTACAGGTCAACAAGAATCCTTTTACGATTGTGGGCGTTGCGCCGCCGCATTTTCGCGGGTCCGAGTTGTTTTATTCACCTGACCTATGGGTGCCGATGGTGGATGAAGGCCAGGTGGAAGGCGGTAGTTGTCTCGATGAACGAAGCTGCCGTGGAAGATGGCTGGTGGGACGTCTCAAACCGGGAGTCACGGTTGCACAAGCGAATGCCGATCTGCAATCTCTTGCTTCGTATCTGCAGAAGACTTATCCCAAGGACGATGACAAGATCCAATTTGGACTGGTGCGTCCAGGGTTGCTGGGAGACATGCTTGGAGGCCCGGTACGGGCGTTCATGGCTGGGCTGATGCTGCTTGCGGGGTTGATTCTGCTGGGCGCATGCGCGAACCTTGGAGCGCTATTTGCGGCACGGGCTGCGGATCGTGCACGTGAAGTGGCACTGCGTCTTGCGCTGGGGTCGAGCCGTGGGCGCATTCTGCGGCAACTGTTGTGCGAGGCAGTGTTAGTGGCTCTGGCAGGCGGAGTCGCCGGAACGTTTGGAGGGATATTTTTGCTGCGCTGGCTGAGCGTGTGGCAGCCGGTGCCGAATATTCCGATTAACGTTGCGGTGCAGCCGGATGCAATGACATATGTGATGGCGCTGATGCTGGCTGTGGTGAGTGGGTTGTTGTTTGGCGCGGTACCAATGCGACAAGTTTTGAAGGCCGATCCTTATCAGATTGTGAAGGCTGGAATAGCGGGCGCGAATCGACGGCGTGTTACGCTGCGCGATGTACTGGTTGCTGGGCAGATCGCGGTCTGCGCGGTGCTGGTGACGGCTTCGCTGGTGGCAGTGCGAGGCATGGTGAGGTCGATGCGGAGCTCGTTTGGCTTCGATCCGAATAACGCTTACCAGGTGCATACGGATCTCGAGATGGTTGGCTACAACGGCGACCAGATTCCGGTGGTGCAGAAGCGCATTCTCGATGCGGTTGCCGGGGTGCCTGGCGTGAAGGACATTGCGTTTGCAGATCGTGTTCCGCTGGACCTGGGCTGGAGCGATTCGTATGTCTATTCCGACTTGACGACGGATTACCGATCGTCGAGCGCGATGCTGGACGCGATGCAGTACAGCGTGTCGCCCGGCTACTTCAAAGCCGCATCGACAAAGGTGCTGGCAGGGCGCGAGATCAGTTGGCATGACGATATGAAGGCTCCGAAGGCAGCAGTGGTCAACAGCGAATTTGCGCGCAAGGCTTTTGGTTCGGAGCAGAAGGCGATTGGATCATTCTTCAAGTTATGGGGCGGGATGCGCGTGCAGGTGGTGGGCGTGGTGGAGACGGGCAAGTACAAGACGCTTGCCGAGGATCCACAGCCTGCGATGTTCCTGTCGATTCTGCAAAATCCGACCAGCGATATGTGGATGGTTGTGCGCTCGAATCGCGATCTGCGCGAGCTGGGTCCAGCTATCGAAAACGCCGCGCATGGTATCGATCCGGGATTGCCTCTGGTTATCGATCCATGGAACAGAGAGCTCGATAGTGCTCTGTTTGCGCCGCGTGCAGCGACTATTGCGTTGGGAGTACTGGGTGCGCTAGGAGCGATGCTGGCGGTTACGGGGATCTTTGGGATGGCTTCGTACTCGGTAAGCAAGCGGCTGCGAGAACTGGGGATTCGTATTGCGCTTGGAGCGCAGAAGCGTGAGGTGCTTTCGACGGCGCTGGGGCGTGCGCTGAGGCTGCTGGCGATAGGCTCTCTCGCCGGGCTTGGCCTGGGTATTGCTGCAAGCCAGGTGCTGGCGTCGATTGTGTATCAGGCAACGCCGCGCGACCCGGTGGTGTTAATAGGGGTGGTCGCGACGATGTTGTTGCTGGGGTTGGTGGCGACGTGGATTCCGGCGAGCCGGGCGCTGCGGGCCGATCCGCTGCTACTGCTGCGTGAAGACTAAACGGTGGGTATGAAGTCTTTTGCGCGGGTTGAGTATAATCGGCTGCATTCTTAAGGCTGGTCTTTCCCCAGAGGCTTGGCGCCGGAGGTCGATATCCGATGCGGCTGCTTACTCGTCTGCATGTTTTGCTCACGCTGTGGCCTGTTGTGTTTTGCGCTGTCTGTGTTGCGCAGGAGAAACCGCAGTTCAATACTGCTTCCGCTGGAGTCCAGGCAGCAGATGTTGCCTCGGCGGTTGGCCTGCTGTGCTCAGCCAAAAATCTGACACATGGCAAAGATGGGCATGTAAACGGTTGCCGCGTGTGCCCGGTGGAAACTGGATTTGCGGGTGAGAACGGCGGCGAACTGGATATCGATGCGCAGACGTCTGGGCATTTTACTTCTACGCAGGCGGACAATCTGATCCTTGGGACCGGCGGATGTGAGCCTCACGCGAATAATTTTGGCGGGAGCTACATCTTCAGCATCGACGCGGGCAAAGTGAGGCTGGTGCAATACAACCCCGGATTTATGACAGATCAGTGCCACAAGTTTGCGTTTGCGGATGGACGCAATTACTTAATCTGCCGAGGTGGATGGGCGGGGCAGGGCGAAGTGGATAGCGATGTATCGATGGTGACGTTTACGGCGGCGGGAAAGGGTGTTTCGACAACGCTGCTATCGCTGCAGAACACGACCGGGGAATGCGGCGGGCCCGATGCGACCGCGCGCGAATCGGAGGTCAAGAGCATTCGATTCACACCTGCGGACGCGGCGCAGATTACCGGCCTCACGATTATAGCGACTCTTGGAACCGTGAGTTGCGCGAACGTCGAAGAGCCGGAAAAGTCCAAGGCTGCTGGAAAAGCGCCAGCGGTGAAGACTTACGATGTGGAGTTTGTCTTCGATGGGAAGGGTTTTAGGGCGACGGCGGCGAGCAGGGCGGCGGTGGAGAGGCTTACTCCGAAGGATTAAGTGTTCGGATGAGGCGGGCCTTCAGCTCGCTTGGGTGTTTTGGGGGTTGCTGACCCAGGCCTTTACACACATCGAACGCTGATGCGTTCGATGTGGCTGTTTCAGCCTGGGCTGGTATGAGTTGCGCCTTTGGCGCATGGAATGAGAGGGTGCGCTATGCTTCGGCGGGAGCGGAAGTGGGAAGTTCGCCGGAATCATCGTTCCAGCGCGGGGCGACGATGGCGGCGGCGGCGAGCGATGTCATGAGGAAGAGATTGAAGAGGTTGTCCCAGCCGTAGTGCAGCGCGAACCAGGTTACGAGCAGCGGTGAGAGCATCTGACCGACAGAGCCTGCTCCATTGACGGCGGCGATGGCGCGGGCAGAGCACTCAAGCGGGACCGACTCGAGGACGGCGACTGAGACCATCAGGGCATCTACGCCGTAGACAAGCAGGCCCATGGCGGCGATGCTGACGGCGGAGGCCCACCAGCCGAGGGTGGAGACGATGGGCTGGATGAGCGCGAGGAATCCAAGACCGAAGAGAAGGATTGCGGCGACGGGATAGCGGCGGGACTGGAACCAGCGGGCCGAGGCGCGGACGGCTAAGACTGCTCCGGCAAAGCCGAAGAACTCAAAGAGCGCGGCGGTGGAGGCGGCGCGGTTGGGTGCTAGCTGCGTTGTCTGCACGAGATAGAGCGGCAGCCAGAAGAGCAGCGCATAGCGCGTCATCTTCAGAAAGAAGTACATGGCGGCGATGGTGCGAATGTGGCTGTTGGTGAGTACGATCCGCCAGCCAGCCCAGAGTCCGGACCATGGCGTGCGCTCACGCTTGCGATCGCCAGGCTCGATAGGCGCGAGGCACACGTCTTCGGGTTCGTCGCGGGTAGTGGCGTAAAACCAGAGTGAGATCAGAACCAGAAGAAGTGGAGGAAAAAGGAAGCAGCGCTTCCATCCCCAGGCGGGCATGAGGAGCTGCGTGGTGGCAAACCAGAGCGTAAGGCTGCCGGCGAGCACTCCGCCAACGGAATAGCTGGCGCTCCACCAGGCGAGAACGCCAGGGCGCTCCTGCCGGTGGAACCAGACGGCCAGCATTCGGGCCAGCGCCGGAAAGCCAAAGCCCTGAGCGAAACCGTTGAGCAGGTCCAGGGACATGAGCATGGACGAGGAATGCGTCCAGAGCATGGCAGCGGTACATGCGGCGGAAATGAGGCCGCCAACGAGGGCTACCTTCCGGGCACTGCGGAGGTCGGAAAAGCTGCCGGAAACGATGTGGCCGAGGACATAGGCAAGGGAAAAATTGAAAAGAAGGCCGGTAACGTCGTTCTGTGCCGAGGGCGAGCCGGGCAGGGTGCGGACGCTGCGCAGGTTTTCACGGCAGAGATAGTAGCCGGCGTAGAGCAGCCAGCTCGAGGTGAAGGCGCCCGAGCGCCATCGGCTGTAGGATGCCTGTTCCGGGGAGCCGCTCATTGCGCGTCTCCCCAGAAGCTGTCGCGCTGCCAAGCTCCGGAAGCGTCGCGGTAGGCGACGACCTGAAGAACGCCGCGGCTGTTGAAATGTTCGGCCAGACCGTGAGGAAAGTTGCGCTCGAGAGTCAGAGCCTCCAATAGATGACGGATAGCTCCGGCGTCCGTGCCCTGAACGTGGAGAGCGGAGGGGTCTTCGGGAAGGATGGTAAGCAGAGCGATAGCGGCGTGTGAGCTAGCGGTTGGAGCGTTCGGGCTCCCAGGATGGTGATCCCAAAGCAGGGGTTGAATCCCGGCGTCGGAGGTGGTGGTGGCAGGTCTTTCGCGGCCCGTGCGCGTACCTGCGGGCTCCGTCAGGGTCCAGCGGAGCCGGCTGTCGTTAGCCTCGGCAGCGCCGGGATAACCCACCTGTACCGAAGCCAGAGCTTCAGGTTTGATACCGGTCAGCGAATCTCCTTGCATCATCGCGTCCACTCCGTAGCGGCCGGCGACCCAGACCAGGGGATAAAGGCTGGAGGCCAGACTCGCGCGGTCTTGCAGAGCGACCGAAAGAACGAGTGCGCTGCGACCGGCGAGCAGGCGGTCCCAGAAGCGGAGGTATTCTTCGCGATTTTCGAGCTGGTGGCGAAGGAGGAGGGTGCAGAGCAGTAGAGCGAGAAGCGCCGGGCGCATCAGTGTGAGCGAGCTAATGGGTGGGACTATGGCGATTCGTGCCAGAACCGCCGCGGGAAGAGATTCGGCGACCGTGATGGTCAGTTCACTCTCGGCTGGCGCATGGAGCGGAGTCGATGCGGGGATGAACCTGGGGATGTAGCTGCCGGTGGCCAGCTCTATGCGGATGGAGTGACTTTCGACCAGGGCGCTGCTGGAGGTGTAGTAAGAGGCGAGTCGTTTGCGGACCTCGTTGGCGCGGACACGGACGGTGGCGTCGGAACTGGGCTCATAGGAGGTGTCGCGTCCGAAGAGATCGATGCCGATGGAGCGCTCTTTTAGAGAGTCGAGCCGACCGGAAAGCGCGACCTGAACGATGTATCGCAGGAACTCACAGGAGCGCCGGCTGGCGCGAAAGTGCGAACTGGCGCAGACGCGTTCCAGCTCCGCTTCCACGGCGAGGTGTTGGCGGGCGGCGTCCTCAAAGCTCTTGGGCAGAGGCGGTGCGGCGGCCAAAGCGGCGCTCCTGATATACAGCGTCGGAGGTAGGAAATCTCCTTTTCAGCATAGTGCAAGTCTATGAATGCGGATTGAATTGCTTTGGTTTTCGCTCACGAAGTTTCACGATCTCATGAACATGTTGCGAATGACCGGAACTTAACCCTCATAGAATCAGTAAATGGATCGGATGCTGAACCGTTAAGAACCTGCCTTTCCCAGTGAAATGCCTGTTTAGATATGTCATGCAGAGACGGCGCGGTGTGTTTGTGCTTCGGCGAAGTCTCCGTAACTACTTGTCTACCGTCCTACATTTCCGGCTTCGCGGAGCCCGTTACTCGGGCATTCACTGGCACCAAGACCAAACCAGCAGCAATCTTCTGGAGGCAGTACGTATGTATAAAGCTACCCATTCATCGCGATTCATAAATCTGCGATGGGCGCTTCCACTCCTCGCCATCCTCTGTGTCCTCAGTATGGGGAGCACGGCGGCGTTGGCACAGTCTACGCAAGGATCGGTGCTGGGAACAGTAACGGACTCCAGCGGCGCCTTGGTTGCTGGTGCGACCGTCACCCTGACCAATACGGACGCGGGCATTGTCCGTATCACCAAATCGGATACCAAGGGCGACTATCAAATCCTGGATGTCGTTCCGGCGCACTACGACGTGGAGGTCTCCGCAAATGGCTTTGAATCCTGGAAGATCACTGGGGTTCAACTCGCGGCCCGCCAGCAGCTCCGCGTGGACGCGGCACTGACGGTTGGCGGCGTGCAGCAGACGGTGCAGGTCTCGGGTGAGAACGCCAGCGCCATTGAAACGGAAACGGCGTCTATCAACGCCGTATACAGCGCCGACGATGCGGTGAACCTGCCGACCAACTCCCGCGCCAGCGCGAACGGCACCAGCGGCCTGAGCCTGATCGGCACATTGCCGGGCGTGCAGACGGACCAAGGCAGCTACTCACTGCAGGGCGGATTGCCGTTCCAGACCGAGGTTTCGGTGGACGGCATCACCATCCAGAGCGCGACTGGCAATTCGCCGATCCAGGACGCGTTGCCGTCGACGGACGCGATCAACGAACTGCGCGCGGACGGGGTACAGAACAATGCCGAGTTTGGCCAGCCGGGTGAAGTGACCATTACCAGCAAGAGCGGCACGAACAAGCTCCACGGATCGGCTTACTGGTACTTCCAGAACCAAGACTTCGATGCGATCCAGTTCGGCGACTCAAGCAAACCACACAAGGTGGGCAACACCTTCGGCGCGCGTGCCTCCGGGCCGGTGGTGATTCCCCACGTCTATAACGGTCACGACCGTCTGTTCTTCTATGGCGGCTATGAGGGCTACCGCTTTCCGCAGTCGGTCGGACGTCAGTATGTGGTTCCGACTACGGCCATGAAATCGGGCGACTTCTCGGACTTTTCCTACGTAAACGGGGCAGGACAGATCACTCCACTGAGCGGCCTGAACGACCCGTTCACGGGTGGCAGCTATGGTCTGCAGCTACCCAGTATTAACTCAGCAGCGCAAAAATTCCTCCAGTTCTTCCCGGACCCCAACCACACGGCGACCGTGAATGGAGCTGTGAACGTCCCGACGAGCTCCTACGTGGACGGTGAGTCGCCCAACTATTACGTCAACCAGGATGCCAGCCAACATTCGGATCAGTACGATATCCGTCCTGACTGGTACTTTGGCGCGAACCAGAAGTTCCTGCTCTGGGGCCGTTACTCGCACAAGACCTTCCCTACGAACTCGCCGGAGCCACTGAATGTGCCGTCCGCGCAAAACACCAACGTGAATAACACGTTAAGCACCAGCTTTAACTGGACGGTTACCCCAACCCTCATCAACGAGTTCAAGTTTGGATTTACGCTTACGAAGTCGGGTCAATCGGACTCGTTCGATGGCAAAGCGTTCACGCAGGGGCTGGGGTTGAACGGATTGCAGAACCTGTTCTACAACGGCATCCCGGACTGGACTTTGCCAACCTGCAGAGCCTGGATGCGGATCGCCTGACCTCACAGACGCAATCGAAGACCTACGTTTATCACGATGTCGTGACATGGACGAAAGGCCGTCACAACTTCAAGTTCGGCGAAGACATCGACACGATCGAGGCCATTACTCCGCTGGGCTTTAACGGATCGGACAACTACGGCACCTTCGGTTACTCGAACTCCGGCAACTTCATTGGACAGTACACCGGCGTCGACTTCGCCGACTTCCTGATCGGTATTCCGAATAACACCTTCTACGACGTTGTGCAGCAAGACAACGACGGCAAATCGACTCACTATCATTTCTTCGGACAGGACGAGTGGCGTGTCTCCCCGACGCTGACGGTCAGCTACGGACTTCGCTACGAGCTGCACCCTGGCTATTTCGATCCGCACGGCGACATCGGCAACTTCGATCCGAGCACCCCGTTGGCGGGCGCTGCCATTTACCCAGATGGAAAGCAAGCACTGCTGGCGCAGTCGTTTCTCGCCAGCGCAAATGCCTGCGATCCTGATGGCGTGACATACACCAACAGTGCAACGGTGAACGGTGCGCCCTGCATGCAGGTTCTTCCGAACAGCAAGGCTGGATACCCTTCTGGCCTGAAGCACTATCCTCACCTGCGCTTCATGCCTCGCTTCGGCATTGCCTATCGTCCTTTCGGCGATGACAAGACGGCGATTCGCGCTGGCTTTGGCATGTACAACATCACCCTTCTAGGATCGAACTTCTACTCGCTGACGGGCACATTGCAGGCGCAGACTTCGCAGTATGTGAACACCTACGATTCAGAGACCCACGCTATCGGCTACCAGTGGCCCGATATCTATTCCGGCGCGGGCAACAGCGGCTGCTCGGACTGCTACGGCACCAGCTACTTCGGCACGGCGAACTCGACAAACTGGAAAGATCCGTACACGGAACAGTGGTCGCTGAGCGTTGACCACGACTTTGGCGGAGGCTCTGCGGCTCGCGTGTCGTACATCGGTTCGGAGACGCATGATCTGGTCTGGGCTCCGGATGAAAACAGCCTGCCGTTCTCGTCGACGGTTTCGGCCTACAATCAGCCCTTCAGCGCGCGTCTCTTCCCCAATTGGGGCCGCATCAATACTCGCGCGACGGGCGCCAACGAGAGCTATCACTCGTTGCAGCTTGATGCGAGCCACCGCTTCCAGCACGGGTTGCAGTTTGACTCGAGCTTCACATGGGCCAAGGCGCTTGCCGATAACCAGGGACCGGACAACACCTCGTTTGCGGGTGAGAGCGGCGGCGGACGTTCGTCGTCTATCCTCGACCGCAGTGCCGATTTCGGTAACGTGGCCGGAACCCGCAGGCTGCTATGGAACACTACGGCGCTGTATGATCTGCCGGTTGGCCGCGGCAAGATGCTGGGCACCAACATGCCGAGGGTGCTGGACGAGATTGTTGGCGGCTGGCGCTTGAGCAACATCTTCAGTTGGCAGAGCGGCGCGTTTCTGACGCCGTACTTCCCTTCGGGACAGGGCGATGCTTCGGGTACTGGATCGGGCTTGACGAGCTCGCTGGCTGGATGGGACCCGAGCCATCGCGATCAGCATCCTGATTCGCTTGCCGGTCAAAGCTGGCGGCCTTCCGGGCAGAACCGCAACAACTGGGTGAATTCATCAGCTTTCACCTGCCCTGGCCTGCCGGGCTGGACCGTGGGAGAAGCCTGCAACGTCGGTGTGGGCTACGATGCCAATGGCAATGCGCTCAGCAATGCGCCACTGCCCATTGGCCGCTTCGGCAATACGCAGGTGGGCTCGATCGTTGGACCTGATTACATCAACCTGAACACTGGCCTGGTCAAGACCTTCAGCATTACGGAGAGGATCAAGCTTCGGGCTGAGGGCACCTTCACCAACGTGCTGAACCACATCAATCTGGATGAGAATCACCTCAACCTGAACCTGAGCAACTCGAGCTTCGGTGTAATCACTGCCGGTCTCGCGCCTCGCCAGGGACAGGTCTCGATGCGGCTCGAATTTTAAGCAAGCTTTACAGTACCTCTCTGTTCGGCGTGAGCCTTTGGGCTCACGCCTTTTTTTCGGTTCAGAGAATGAGTAGACGCAGAGCTTTGACTCAGTGGGCGATGGCGAGGCTCTTCTTCATGGGGTGGGCTTCGGTGTTGAAGATGATGGAGTCGAAGTCGAGTGTGGAATCGGGGGAGAAAAGCAGGTAGAGATACTTCAAGGTTTCGGCGAAGAAAAAGCTTTCCATGGAGTCAGCCTTGTGCTTGGTGCGCACATCTTTGAGCGCGGCGAAGGCGTCATCGGTACGGCAGTAGCGCATGATGTTGTCGAAGTAGGTCTTGCCCATGGAGAGATACTTCGCGTCGTGGGTTGCGTGGTAGAGGTAGTAGGTTGACTCGATGATCTCGGGGCGCAAGGGGTACTCGGGTGAGACGATCTCCATTTTCGCGTAGTCGAAGCGCTCGGGCTCGATGCCGGCGACGTTCCACATCTTGTAGCTGGAGTCCTGGAGTCTGGCGGCACGTTCGGTTTCGTTGGAGAGGACGAGCAGTGCGGGGAAAAAGGCATCGAGGGAGCCGTAGGTGGTGCCGGCGCGGGCGCCGGTTTTCATGTTCGCTTCGCCATACCAGAGGCCAGTGGGACGCTCGTCGGCGAGGTACTTGTTGATAGCGGGGAGGCTCTCCTGCCACATCCTTGCACAGTCCTTATCGTCGAAGAGGATGGCGGCTTTAGCCATGTATTCGTAGAAGGAGTCTGTGCCACCCTGAATAGTGGCGGTAGGGTCGGGCCACTTGCCGGTTTCGATTTGATCGCGGAACCGAAGAGCCCTTTGGCGGAGCGGCGGTTGTAGAGCTCGACCATGGCGTGCTTGGCTTTGTCGTAGTACTCGGGCTTGCCGGTGAGTCGGGAAAGCATGCCGAACTCGATGAGGAGGGTGCCGATCTCGGCGGGGTTGCTCTCGGTGCCGCGGACGGCGCCGGAGCGAAGATTGATGAACTCCCGGGGCATGCCGGTGGGCGAGTTGAACATGGGAAGCATGCGATGGCCGAGGTCGTCGGCGAGCTCGAGCAGACGCTTGTCACCGGTGAGCTGATACGACGAGAGCAGGCCGCCGATCATGCGGATGGTGATCTCGAATTCCTTGACATAGATGTCCTGATCGAAGTTGAGCTGGGTGTCGATGAGGGCGCGGTCTTCGTCGGCCTGGGGTTTGAGGCCCATGATGACGAGGGTATCGAGCGCGTCTACAGGAGTCATGAGGAGCGAGTGGCCGTACCAGTCGAAGGGCTTATGCGTGAGCGGATGAAGCTCGTCGTGGCCCCAGGCGTATTGGCGATAGGCGCTCCAGGCACGGAGGGTTTCGTCCTTGACGCGGGCGGCATACTGCGCCTTTTCAGCGTCGGTCATGGGGGCAGATTCGGGTGCGGAGGCAGCACGGACGGCGGGGACGAGCAGGGAAAGAGCAAGTGCGGATGCAACCGGAAGGAGCCGATTCTTCATGGATGCCATTGTAGGCGGCTGGGTGAGATGGGAGTTGAGCTTCGATGGATAGGCGCAAACGAGGAAAAGGCCGGCATCGATTGGGATGCCGGCCTGTGGGGTTGATTCGGGCGATTAATTGAGGGCTTCCGCAGGCTCCTTCGCTTCCTTGGCGGCGGCGGCAACAGCCGAAGCCAGGCGGCCAAGATCGCTGGCGATGCGCTCGGTGGAGAACGCTTCGATGACGTCGCCCACCTGCATATCGTTGAAGCCAAGGCCGACGCCGCACTCCATGCCGTTGGTGACTTCGCGGACATCGTCCTTGAAGCGTCGCAGCGAAGCGATCTTGCCTTTGAAGACCTGCTCTGTGCCACGCATCAGGCGGAACTCCGCGTCACGGCGCAGAATGCCGTCGGTGATGCGGCAACCTGCGACGGTGCCGGCCTTCGGAATGCGGATGACATTGATAACTTCCGCGCGGCCGAGGTAATTTTCGCGGAAGGTCGGATCGAGCAGGCCAAGCATGGCTTTGCGGATCTCATCCTGCAACTCGTAGATGATCGAGTGCAGACGAATTTCCACATTTTCCTGCTGAGCAAGCTCGGCCGATTTCCGCTCGGGCCGGACGTTGAAGCCGATGATGATTGCGTTGGAAGCAGACGCAAGCAGGATGTCGCTCTCGGTGATAGCGCCCACGCCGGAGTGGATGACCTTGATACGCACCTTCTCGGTGGACATGCGGACCAGCGAGTCGGCGATGACCTCGACGGAACCGGTAACGTCGCCCTTGATGATGAGCGGCAGGTCTTTGACACCCGCGGTACGAATCTGCTCGGCAAGGCCTTCGAGAGAAACACGACTGCTCTTGGCAAGCTGCGCTTCGCGCTCCTTCATCTTGCGGAACTGCGCGATGCCCTTGGCCTTGTCGCGATCGGCCACAACGAGGAAGGTATCGCCTGAATCCGGCATCCCTTCGAGGCCGAGGACTTCGACCGGGGTTGAGGGACCGGCTTCGGTGATGGCGCGGCCGCGGTCATCGAACATGGCGCGGACCTTACCGAAGGTGTTGCCGACGATGTAGCTCTCGTTGACGCGCAGTGTGCCGTTCTGCACGAGCACGGTGGCGACGGTGCCGCGGCCGCGATCGAGCTTGGCTTCGAGCACCGTACCCACGGCCTTGCGCCCGGGAGTGGCTTTGAGAACCTTGTCGTCGGTGACCAGGCAGATCATTTCGAGCAGGTTGTCGAGGCCGATCTTCTTCTTGGCGGAAACGTTGACGTAGAAGGTATCGCCGCCCCACTCATCGGGCACGAGACCGCGGTCGGCAAGCTGCTTCTGCACCTTGGCAGGGTCGGCTTCGGGCCTGTCGATCTTGTTGATAGCCACCAGAATCGGCACACCGGCCGCCCTGGCGTGGTCGATGGCTTCGAGGGTCTGAGGCATCGGACCGTCGTCGGCAGCAACAACG
The DNA here is from genome assembly GCA_963720285.1 of uncultured Acidobacteriota bacterium. Taxonomy (GTDB): domain Bacteria; phylum Acidobacteriota; class Terriglobia; order Terriglobales; family Acidobacteriaceae; genus Acidicapsa. The sequence continues at coordinate 44,240 of CAVREZ010000008.1, read as the reverse complement.
ATGACGGCAAGATCGGTGACCTTGGCTCCGCGGGCACGCATGCGGGTAAAGGCTTCGTGACCCGGGGTGTCGAGGAAGACGATCTCGCGGCCGGAGGCAGGCGAGCCTTCCTTGGTGAACTTCACCTTATATGCGCCGATGTGCTGGGTGATGCCGCCGGCTTCGCCTGAAGCGACGTCGGTTTCGCGGATGGCGTCGAGCAGCGACGTCTTACCGTGATCGACGTGGCCCATGACGGTGACCACCGGCGAGCGCGGCACTTCGAGCTCGTCGATGTTGTCGGATTCGAGAATCTCCTCGATGGCCTGGTTGGCAAGCTCGTCTTCGTAGCTGATCACGGTCGCGCCAGCGCCGAAGCGGGCGGCGACGTCCTTGACCATTTCCGCGTCGAGCGACTGATTAACGGTGACGAAGACGCCGCGCATGAGAAGAGTCGCGATCAGGTCCTTCGCGCGAATTTCGAGCTTTTCGGCAAGGTCCTTGACGCTGATGCCCTCCGTGACTGTGATCTCACGCGTGATTGGCGGCGGCTCGTTGCCAAGGTATGCGCCGCCGAAACGCGGCGGCGGCACGAAGCCCTTCATCGGGCCTTCTTTGGTCTTCGGATACTGCTGTTGCCGACCACGGCCTCTGGGCGCGTTCGGACCTCGCGACGGACGGGGTGCTTCACCCGTCGGGGGAGCCATTCCCGGCCCGGCACCAAATCCGCCGGGACGCGGGCCAAAGCCTGGGCGTGCCCCGAATCCGGGACGAGGGCCTCCTGGGCCACTCGGGCCCGAGCCGACGAAGCCGGGACGAGTTGGGTGCTTGGGACGCGGGCCGCCGGGATGCTGTCCCTGGAACTGGCTTGGGGCGCCCTGAGGACGAGGAGCAAAACCGCTGGGTCCGCTTTGAGGACGGCGATCGAATATGGGTTTACCGCGCTGGATTCCTGGACCGCCAGCAGCGGCCTGCGGCGCCGAAGGAGCCGCCGACGGCGGAGGCGGTGGAGGAGCCTTGTAGACGGGGCGCGGGCCGGTCTGGGGCATGACGACACGACGGACCTGCGGCGCAGGAGTAGCCGGGGGAGGTGGCGTCACCGGCGCTGCGGCGACTGGCGCAGAGGCTGCCGGAGTGGCGGGGGTGGCGGCGGCAGGGGCGGGAGTCTCCGGTTTTGCAGCAGGCTCGGCGGGTGCAGCGGCTGCGGGCTCGACTGGAGCACTAACGGCCTTGACGGGCTCAGCAGTTGCAGGCGCTGTAGTCACCGCAGGTGCTGCCGGAGCGGCGGACGCGGGCGCCTCGGCGGACGGCGCTGCGGCCTTGGAGGGATGCGCAACGACGACGACCGGCTGCGCCGGGACGGACTGGACAGCGGGGGCGGGAGCCACCACGGGCGGCTTGACCACAACGGTGGCGGCGGGCGGGGCTACCGCAACGGCCGGGCGAGCAGACACCGGGCCGGCCGCGGAAGCCGCAGGGCGGGCGATAACGGGGCCTGACGGCGGACGCGTTGCGATGGCCGGTCCCGCCGCCCGAGGCGGCTGCACAATGGGCGGCGCCTGACGGGGCTGCGGAACGATACGCCGGGGTTCGGGCTTGAGTATCGGGGTGGTCGCAGCAGGCGTGGCCGCAGCAGGCACAGCGTGCACCGTGCCGGGCGCTGCGGGTGCCGGGCGTGCCGGTGCAGAGGCCGCCGGAGAGGTGCTGGCCGGGGCTTTCACGACCACGGGAGGCGCACCACTAGGCCGCTGCGAAAACTGTGCCTGACGCTCCATTTCCTGTTTGCGCGCGAGAACGGCCTTGAGAGCGTCACCAGGCTTGGAGATGTTGGATAGATCGATCTTGGGTTTGGATTCCGCGTCGTGGCGCGCACTGGAGGCACCGGACGCAGAGCGGGAGCCGCGGTCGAAGAATGCGCGAACCCGCTCCGCCTCGCCCACCTCGATGGAGCTGGAATGGGTCTTGCCCTCAGCCATATTCATGGTCTCCAGGGCATCCAGAATCTGTTTGCTTTTAACCTCTAGCTCGCGCGCCAGATCGTTGATTCGAACCTTACTCATCCGCCTCTTTTCGTTGCCTTGCTCAACTTCGGTTAACTGGTCATAGCAACCTCACGGTATCCGGAAGCAAGACCAGTCTGGAAGGCTTTCGAGGCTGATGCTGTCGGCTTCAGCTAGTCCATCAGGACCACCGAGCCGCCGCGAAAGCTTGCCCTTCCAACCAACCGCTGGAATTGCCGGGAACCCCTATTGCTATTATCCTTCGATTTCTCCCCTGAGGGAGAGCCGATCTTTACAAGGCGGCACATTACTCGCCGCCCTGCCCTTCCCGTTCGTTTTCGTTGATGCCGTCGATAGCCGCTTCTTCAGCAAACTCAGTCTCCTGCAGAGTCGCTTCCGGATTCGGCTCGTGAGTGGGCTCGGTCTCATCGCTCTCTACCGGATGGACCCGCTCACGATCGGCTGCGTTTTCCGCTTCCATGGTTTCCACGGCCGCCGTCTCATGGTGCTCGGCAGGCAGCGCCGCAGTTGCTTCTTCCACCGGCTCGTCCGGAGTGCCGGGCTCATCTTCTTCTGTAGCTTTGGCTTCTTCGGACGGGGACGTTTCAGCCTGCGGCTGCGCCTCACCCTCCTCATACTGGCCAAAGTAGTGGCGGACGGCGACGCTGATGCGCTCGAGCGTTTTTTCGCCGATGCCTGGGATCTCTTCGAGCTGCTCGGGAGTCATGTCGGCAAGCGACTCGACAGTGGTGATGCCGGCGGCCACGAGCTTCTGAATGATGCTGTCGCCGAGTTCGGTGACGGCCTCGATCGGGGTGGTCTGGCCAGCGCCGAATCCGCCCATCTGCTGCTCGACTTCCTGACGCTTCTCTTCTTCGCTCTTGATGTCGATCTTCCAGCCGAGGAGCTTGGCGGCGAGACGGACGTTCTGGCCCTTCTTGCCGATGGCGAGGGAGAGCTGCGTGTCGTCGACGATGACTTCGAGCTGCTTGTCACTTAGATCGACAATGGAGACGCGGCTGACCTTGGCGGGCTGCAAAGCCTTCTCGGCAAAGGTGGTGATCTCTTCGTTGAACTCGATGATGTCGATCTTTTCGCCACGCAGCTCGCGAATAATCGACTGCACGCGCATGCCCTTCATGCCAACGCAGGCACCGACGGGGTCGACGTCTTTGTCGCGGGACATGACGGCGATCTTGGTGCGCTCGCCAGCCTCGCGGGCGATGGCGCGAATGACGACGGTGCCGTCGTAGATCTCGGGTACTTCGGACTGAAAGAGGTTCGATACCAGCTCAGGGGCGGCGCGGGAAACGATGACCTGCGGGCCTTTTGCTGCCCGATCCACTTTCAGCAGCACGACGCGGAGGCGCTCGCCAACGGAAAATTGCTCGAGGCGCGACTGCTCGCGCTTGGGCATGCGGGCTTCGGCCTTGCCCAGGTCGATGATGACGTCCTGACCTTCGACGCGCTTGACGGCAGCTGAGAGGACTTCCTTTTCGCGGTGCGCGTATTCATTGAATACGGTGTCGCGCTCGGCTTCGCGCACCTTCTGGAAGATGACCTGCTTGGCCAACTGCGCGGCGATGCGGCCAAGAGGGCGTGTGTCCTTGTAGAGACGGATTTCGCTGCCTGGTTCAAGCTCCGCTCCGGCGGCGATGGCCTGCGCCTCTTCGAGCGTGATCTGGTTAACGGGATCTTCGATCTCATCCTCGCCAGCCATAACGGTCTTGTAGGCGTAGACTGCGATCTCACCCGTTTCCTTGTTCAGTTCCCCGCGCATGTTTTCCTGCGTTTTGTAGTATTTACGGGTAGCGAGGGCGATCGCTTCTTCCACGGCTCCTACAACGATGCCGGGGTCGATGCTCTTTTCGCGGCTCAGTGCCTCAATGCTCTGGTACAACGCGCTGGACATAGTCTCTGTCTTCCTGACTTAACTTGCTTCGGAGCGAAAAGACGTTCGATACCGCCACGCCGCTCCCTCAAAAATCTCTACAACCCCAGACGCATGCCGGGCTGCAACGTTCCGAACAGTTTCGCCTCTTGAAGCGGTTTTGCTGCCAACCGCCCGGCTAGAACTCCGGAACCAGGTGCGCCTTTTCGATATTGCCGAAGGCGATTTCGACGGTACTCACGGCCGCCTTGCGCGACTTGCTGTTCTGCCGGGTCGCTGTCAGATCCAACGTAACTGCCTTAGTACTCATGCTGATGAGGCGACCCTGCCAGTGGCGGTTGTTGGCAACTGGCTCATAGGTCTGGATCTTCACCAATGCGCCTTGGAACCGCTCAAATTCCTCCCGCCGGGTTAACTTACGATCAAGTCCGGGGGAGCTGGCCTCGAGCGTGTATTCCCCGTCGGGGATTAAATCTTCTACATCCAGCAGCGTTCCAAAATCGCGGCTGAACCCGGCGCAATCTTCGTGCGTGAGCCAGGAGAGATGCTGGGGATTGAGGCTGCCCTCGGCCACACCTGCCGGCGCTGAAACTACCGCATGGTCGCCGCCCTCCGCACGTGCGGCCTCGGCTGCCTCGCGAATTAATTCGGCCCGTCCCACTGCGTTCTTCTCCAGATAGATGCATAGGGCGCGGCTTTTCGCTGTGCCGGTCATTTCGACATCCACTACGTCGAGCCCCAGCGACGAGGCGACCCGGTCAGCCGCGCTTCGAATTGCATCCAGATTCAATGACATCCGTCGATTTGCGCCTAAAAACTTACCTTTCCTGTCTGGAATTTGACCCAAAGAAAAAGTGGGCCGAAAGCCCACTCATCTCTCCGCCAGCCGGTGGACACACGGTATGGGCGGACAAATTCGTCTGCTTTATCAGGATACGGCTATTCGCCGGGAAATTCAATGTTCGGGACGGAATCGACCCCATTCACAGTTCTGCCTTGACCACTCCGCTACAATAACCAGAAGCGTCAGCCCTCCCGCGCAGCTAGATGCGCAACAGTCGCGCAGATTGAAGCGCTGGGGCGCATTGGCGCATCCGAATCTTATGCTGAATCATCCGCTTCCTGAAGCTTTGACGTTCGATGACGTCCTTCTCGTTCCTGCCTTTTCCGATGTCGTACCGACACTGGTGAGCACGCAGACGCAACTCACGCGCGACATTACACTCAATACTCCGCTGATCTCGGCGGCCATGGATACGGTGACCGAGTCGCGCATGGCGATTGCCATGGCTCAGCAGGGCGGCATCGGCATCGTACACCGGAATCTCTCGATCGCAGAACAGGCGGGCGAGATCGACAAGGTAAAGCGCTCGGAGTCGGGGATGATTGTCGACCCTGTCACCATCGAGCCGAATCAACCGATTTCGGCGGCGCTCGATGTGATGCGCCGCTACAAGATTTCCGGCGTTCCCGTCACGCGCGGCAAGAAGCTGGTAGGCATTCTGACCAATCGCGATCTGCGTTTTGAGACGCGGTCGGATGTGCCGATTGACGACGTGATGACCAAGACCAATCTCATCACGGTTCCCGTCGGGACCACGCTGGAAGAGGCCGAGCTGATACTGCATCAGCATCGCGTAGAGAAGCTGCTGGTAGTGAACGACCAGTACGAGCTGAAGGGCCTGATCACGGTCAAGGACATTCAGAAGAAGCTGAAGTATCCGAATGCCTCGAAGGACTCGAAGGGACGGCTGCGCGTAGGCGGCGCGATTGGCGCTACGGGTGACTTTCTGGAGCGGGCCGCAGAGCTGATTCGCGCGCGGGCGGACGTGCTGGCGATTGATTCGGCGCATGGGCACTCGTCGCGAGTACTCGAAGCTGTTCGCGAGGTGAAGAAGGCATTCCCCAACATCGGGCTGCTGGCCGGCAACGTGGCGACGTACGAAGCGACGCTGGCGCTGATCGATGCCGGAGCGGATGCGGTGAAGGTTGGGTTTGGTCCCGGATCGATCTGCACGACGCGCATGGTGACCGGCGCGGGCATGCCGCAGGTGACGGCTGTTGCCGAGGCGTATCGCGCGGCAAAGGAACGCGGCGTGCCGATCATTGCCGATGGCGGCATCAAGTATTCGGGAGAGGTAACGAAGGCGATTGCGGCGGGTGCAAGCTCGGTGATGATCGGTTCGCTGTTTGCGGGAGTGGACGAGAGCCCGGGAGAGACGATCCTGTATCAGGGCCGCTCGTTCAAGTCGTATCGTGGCATGGGCTCGCTGACGGCGATGGCGCTGGGATCGAGCGAGCGCTACTTCCAGTCGAGCAACGATGCAGGCTCTTCGGCTGAGAGCGTCGAGAACGTGGTACAGCGTGAGAAGTCGAACCAGAACCGGCTGGCCAAGTTTGTTCCCGAAGGCATCGAGGGGCGTGTGCCGTATCGTGGGCCTCTGGAGAATATGGTGCTGCAGCTTGTGGGCGGATTGCGCTCAGGCATGGGCTACCTGGGCTGCGGAACGATCGGCGAACTGCAGGAGAATGCGCGGTTTGTACGCATCACTGGCGCGGGATTGCGCGAAAGCCATGTGCACGACGTGATCATCACGCGTGAGGCTCCTAACTATCATGTGGAGTAGGCATGTCGAGTAGCGGCGTGGCTTCTCCCCCTGCAACGTCGGAACCGCAACTGCGGCGCAAGCTGAGTGCGTGGCTGCCGGTTCTGTTTTGCGTGTTGGTGATCGCAACGGAGTCGACGGTTTATTTTGGCGCGGATCACACGTCGGGTCCGCTGCAGCAGTTTTGCGAGTGGCTTCTGGGCCGGCGCATCGACGGAGCGACGTGGGATCGTGTCCACTTCCTCATTCGCAAGTCTGGGCACTTTACGGGCTACGGCATTCTCTCCGCAGCCTGGTTCCGGGCCTTCTGGATGACTTTGCGGCGGCGTGCTGGAGATTTTTGGTCGCGATGGAAACTGCATGGTCTGGCGATGGCCGGTACGTTCTTGATCGCTTCTTCGGACGAGTTTCATCAGAGCTTTTTGCCAAACCGCACCAGTTCGTTTCATGATGTGCTGCTCGACTGCCTGGGAGGATTCGTTGTCCAGCTTTTGATATGGGCAGTGATGTACGTGCTTCAACGCAGGTCAAAGCTCAGATACTCCGCCGGTTAGGGATTTCCGGCACTTTTGGACGCGATTTGTGCATCTCCTGGTGTGTCTTCGCCATCTGGATAGGGAAAGTATTTGAGCAGGTGCGAAGCGTTCGTGGAACGAATGCGCCCATAGAGACGTTCACGGGGCTCTCATTGCTGTTGCCCTGAGAGGATGTTCCCAGAGACTGTCTATTTGATCGAAGGGATATTGCATGGCAACTGCCGCTGGGGCTCTGCCCGCCGGACAATCCTCATCCAAGTCCGACGTCCCCAAAACTACAGTTCAGAATCCTGACGTATCGGCTCACGCGCATTGGAAGCCGCGGGTCAACCCGTGGCTGATTGCCATGACGGTTGCGCTGGCGGCGTTTATGGAGGTGCTGGACACTTCGATCGCCAACGTGGCGCTGCCGCATATTGCCGGCGACATGGGCGCGAGCACCGATGAAGGCACGTGGGTGCTGACCAGCTACCTGGTTTCAAACGCCATTGTGCTGCCGCTGGGCGGATGGGCATCGAACCTGATCGGGCGCAAGAACTTCTTCCTGCTGTGCATCACGATTTTTACGATTGCCAGTTTTCTCTGCGGCATTGCGCCGACGCTGCCGCTGCTGTTGCTCTGCCGCGTATTGCAGGGCGCGGGCGGCGGAGGGTTGCAGCCGATGGCGCAGGCCATCATGGCCGACAGCTTCGACGAGCGCCAGCGCGGGCAGGCCTTTGCTCTCTATGGACTAGTGGCCGTGCTTGCGCCTTCGATTGGCCCTTCGCTGGGTGGATGGATTACCGACAGCTACTCGTGGCGCTGGATCTTCTACATCAACATCCCGGTTGGCATGCTGGCCTACTTTCTGGTAACGCGTATGGTAGAGGATCCGCCATGGATCAAGCCGGATCGCAAGAATCTACTGAATGTGGACTACATCGGGCTGGCCTTCCTGACGCTGGCGATGGGCGGTCTGCAGATCATGCTCGACAAGGGCGAAGAGAACGACTGGTTCGGTTCAAATTTCATCCAGATCTTCTGCGCGCTGTTTGTCTTTGGGTTGATCGGGCTGATCGCGTGGGAACTGCGGCAGAAGAATCCACTCGTCAATCTGCGGCTTTTCAAATACAAGAACTTCGCGATCTGTTGCTTCCTGATGATGCTGGTGGGCGGCGTGCTGAACGCGAGCACGGTGCTGCAGCCGCAGTTTCTGCAGCAGTTGATGGGCTATACGGCAACCGATGCCGGACTGGCTTTGACTGCAGGCGGCTTCTCGCTGGTGGTGGTGATGCCTTTTGCGGGTATCCTCACCGGCAAGTTTCCGGCGCGCAATATTGCTGCGGTCGGGTTCTGCTTCTTTGCACTTTCGTTTTACGTGACGACGAAGGTACTTAATCTCGGGATGAGTTTCGGTGCTTCGTCGTGGCTGCGCGTGCTGCAGCTTGCGCCGATTCCCTTCTGCTTTATTCCGATCACGACGGCTGCGTATGTGGGTATTCCGCGGGAGCAGAGCAATCAGGTTGCGGGCCTGATCAACTTTGTCCGCAATATTGGCGGAAGTATTTTCATCGCGATTACAGGTGCGGCGGTGACAAACCGCTCGCTATGGCATCAGGCGCGGCTGCAGGAGAGCATGTCGAACCTGAACCAGCCGTTTGCGCAACAGAGCAGCGGCATCGGTGGATACCTGTCGCAGACGTTTGGCAAAGGCAACGGTCAGCACATGGCCATCGGTTCGATCTACCAGCAGCTTAACCAGCAGGCAGGAATGCAGGGTTACATCGACGTCTTCATGATGCTTTTCTGGATGTCGATCGGCATGATCTTTCTGGCATTTCTGTTGAACAAGAACCGGCCTGGCGGGGGCGGCGGCGCCGCCGCGATGCACTAGAGTTTAGGACTCGGCAGCCGGGCGTAAGATGTTGGATACGCCGGGGTGGTCTATCCAACATTTGCCGAAGAATCCGGGAAAGCACGCGAGTCGAGATCTTCTTCGCAGTCTTGCAGTTGGTTGTTTCTTTGCAGGAAGCTGCGCCTTAGCGACATCCATGTAAGTCATCCATGTAAGTCATTGTCGAGGGAAAAGCACGAGTTTCCTGGGCGCGCTTGGGAGAGCGCGCATTGCACGTCTGATTAGGCGCAGCTGCGAACGTTCACAAGCTGCCCGGCGTGCTGCGCCGGAGATGGAGCGAAGCCTTGCTGAGCGTAGCGGAGGCGGAGGCGCAGCACGCTTCAACCACTTTCACTTTTGGCTGAACAAGTCTTGACTGCATCGAATCAGGATTTTCCTTGCGCATGTGTGCCTCTCGGCTGGTGGTCCCTGCATCTCTGCAGGACCGGACATCCATTTGCTGTCTGAGACTCCGAAGAGTCCGCACAGAAGATTGAGTTTGTGTTCTCTGCCAGTCCCGAAACAATTCGAAGTGAGCCTCGGGAGTTTGACCTCCGTCACTCAGTCGCCAAACGGCGGGACCTGGCAGCCTGCGCATCGGAATAATCCTGATGTTTTTCCTTCTTAGAAAAGTCTTTCAAGCTGCCGCGGTGGCTCTGAATACCTCGGCAGGCACGAAGTCCTGCTTCCTGCGATCCACAGCCAGAAGATATGCGACCAGTTTCCTGGCCACGGCAAGTGTGGCCCGATTCGCGTTTCCTCTCTGTCGTTCCTTCTCGTAGACCTCCGCTAACTCATGGTTGTACCGGATCGCCAGCTTGGAGGCCTCGATCAGGGTGCGTTGAATGTACTTGTTCCGCTGCTTGGAAAGCGGCATGCGCAGAACCTTGTCGGCCGAGCTTTTCTCGTCTCCGCAGAGCCCGCAATAGCTGATCGCTTCCTTCACCGATGGGAAGCGAGTGAAGTCTCCGATTTCCAGTGCCCACGTCAGAGCAGTGATCGGACCCACGCCAGGAACTGTTCTCAGCCGCTTCAGTCTCTCCGCCAGCAGCGGGTCCCGCTCCAGCGAGGAGACCAGTGCATAGTCCAGTCTCTGCGAACGATCGATCGTCTCCCGGCTCAGTTTGAGCAGCGGCCGGATACTCTGGTTGACCTCTTTGTTGGTCTTGAGCAGATCCTCGAAGTAGCCCACCTTGTGAAGCCGGCGCTTGTTGTAATCCACACCGGTCTCCATCAGCAGCCCCGATACCCGGTTCTTCATCTGCACCATCTGCTTGATCACCAGGCCCCGGTAGCGCAGTATGCGGCGCCGGTCACGAATCTCGGTCGAAGCCATATGGCACTCGGGAAGAAAGTCGCAGCGCAGGCAGTCGGCGATCTTGCGTGCATCAATCTTGTCGTTCTTCTTCTTGGCTGCAGCAATCGCTCGCAGCATCAGAGGATGCGCAACCTTCACCTTCTCCGCATGTGGAAGCAGATGATCGTAGATCCAGCCCGTGAAGATCGTCGCTTCCATGGCCATCATCCGGGGTTGCGGCAAGCTGCTAATCCAGGCATCCAACTCGCGCCGGGTCGACCCAATCTTGCCTTCCCGGTGCACTTGACCAGCTGCATCCTTCACGCAGAAGCTGATCGTTTTCTTGTGAACGTCAAGTCCGATGTAGTACATATCGTCTCTGAGGAGCCTCCGTGGTGTTCTCTGAATCAGCGCCCGCTGAGTTCAGCTTTTTTGTAACACCTCGTGCTCCTCACTGACTTACATTCAAACAAGTCAATCGACTCAACAGCCGGGGAAAAATTCACCTCCATTCACCATCCAGACCAATGTCGATCGGGTTCTGCTACCGGTAATCGCGCGCGATAGAAACGGCCACATCATCGAGAACCTAGAGCAGAAGGACTTTCAGGTATTCGACAACGGCAAACCGCATAACATCAGCCTCTTCATGGTTGAACGGCGGCTGAATGCAGTATTTCCGGCAGAGAAGAAAGAGCAGGAAAGCACGGTCCCGCAGGAGCCTGGGATAGCACACCGCGTCAGGCTTGCGCCGCAACGCTTTATCGTTCTGGTCTTTGACGATATGCACCTGAGCATCGAAGATCTGGCAGCGGCGAAGAATGCAGGTTCCGCATTACTTGTGAGCTCGCTGCTGGACACGGATTACGTTGCCGTCGCATCACTATCCGGACGCAATAACAGCGGCCTTACGCGTGACCATGCCAAGCTGCAGGAGACAATTGCGAGCCTGCAGCCTCGAAGCGTTTTCAGAACGGATCAAACAGACTGCCCAAAGCTGGACTACTATGAGGCTGATTTGATCGAGAATAAGCACGATCAAACTGCCCTCCAGGATGCGGAGCAACAATTGAAGATATGCAGTCCGCTCCCGCCGGACATGTTGGAAAACGTGGCGGAGATGGCCGCCAAGCGCACGTTTTCAGCCGGCCAACTGGACGTACAGACATCCTTCTCATGGATCGCGCGGTTCGTTCACGCCATGTCTGCTTTGCCAGGACAACGCACTCTGATTCTGGTATCTCCAGGCTTCTTGACCATTACGCCAGAATCGCTAGCTGCTGAATCGCGAGTGATCGATGCAGCGGCGCGATCGGATGTGACCATCAGCGCGATGGATGCACGGGGAGTCTACGTGGCCGAGATGAATGCGAGTGACGATATGAGAGGAAGATCGCCGCGAGCGGTTACGGATTTCCGCAGAAGCGCGATGACGGGTGCGGAAGGCGTGATGTCGGAGCTTGCGGACGGGACCGGTGGAATCTATTTCCATGGCAGTAACGATTTGAATGCTGGATTCGAAAAGCTTACCGACGCCCCCGATTGCGTTTACATGCTGGAGCTTTCCCTTGATGGCGTGAAGCGGAACGGAACTTATCACCGGCTCAAGATCAAGATGGACCGCGAGGGAGTCAATCTACAGGCCCGTCATGGCTACTTCGCGCCTAAACCGGCGAAGAAGAAATAGCCCCGGGTTAACTGGCGAGATGTTTGTGACGGAATCGACTACGGTAGCGCAAAAGCAACAATCGCATCGCCGAGCGGCTCTTCTCTGATCCCTTGATGACCGCCGGCAGCAATGACGAGATACTGCTTGCCGCCCATCTCGTAGGTCATCGGCGTGGCGTGACCACTTGCGGGTAATTCTGCCTCCCAGAGCAATTTGCCGCTCGTGGAGTCGAAGGCTCGGATATGCGGATCGACCGTACCAGCGATGAAGACAATCCCGCCACCTGTGACGATGGGACCTCCCAGATTGATTGATCCTGGCGGGATGCCTTTGTGTTCGCCATTGAAGTTTTCCATATTGCCCAACGGCACCTGCCAGCGAATTGTGCCTGCGGCAAGATCAACCGCAGTCAATGTTCCCCACGGCGGAGGGCTGCAGGGCAGATCGGAGGGAGACTGCAGGAAGCGACGCAGCATGCCGTAGGGAGTTCCGCGCTGTGCACCATAGTTGCCGTCTTCTTTATCTGAAGCAACCTTGTCGCGCGGGATTAAGCGCACGCGCGCGGGAAGGTTGTTGGTATCCACATAAAGGAGATTCTCCGCTGGATCGAACGCATATCCGCTCCATGTCATACCGCCAAGATTGCCGGGAAATGCCACCGTTCCCTGAATGCTCGGAGGCGTGAAGATACCTTCGTTGCGCAGCTTCGCGATCTGCTCGCGACACGATTCGCGGTCCGCTGGCGTTGGTCCCCATGCCTTCTCTGCGCTGAGGTGTTGGGAGGTAAGCGCAGGCGGCGCCGATGGGATTGGCTGCGTCGCCGAGGCATATTCTCCAGGTATATCGCTCTTTGGAACAGGACGTTCTTCAACAGGAAAGACAGGTTTGCCGGTATCGCGGTTGAGCACATAGAGAAAACCTGTCTTGTTGCCTTGCACAACGACATCGACCGGTTTGCCATCGTGCGGGATAGTAGCAAGCAGCGGAGGCGATGCGGAATCGTAGTCCCACAGGTCGTGGTGCACGAGTTGGAATCCCCACGCGAGCTTGCCGGTCTTTGCATGCAACGCAACGACGGAGTTGGCCCAGCGATCATCGCCGGGGCGCAGACCGCCGTAGTAGTCTGGGCTGGCGCTGCCGGTTGGAACAAAGACAAGATCGCGCTTCGGATCTGCAGCAATGACAGACCATGCGTTCGCCGCGCCGCTCAGCCACTTCTTGGGTGAGGGATCCTGCGATAAAACATTCTGCGGAATTGGATCCCAGTTCCAGCGAAGTGCGCCGGTGCGGGCATCGTACGCTCGCACTACGCCGAGGGGCATGTCGACACGGACGTTGTCGTCGATAGCTGAACCGACGATGATGAGATTATCGATGACGGCCGGTGGCGAGGTCATGTGATACCAGCCCTGCTGGTGTTCACCTAGATTGCGGCTTTTGTAGCCAGGCACGTCGCGCAGATCGACCTGTCCCTGGTTGCCGAAGTCACTGCAAAGCTTGCCCGTGGAAGCATCGATTGCAATAAGACGAGCGTCGAGGGTTGCCTCGTAGATTCGCCGTGCACATGGCTGCTGTGTCGAGCGGGAAGTGTCACGCCACGTTGCGACGCCTCGATTGATGAGGCCATCGCCATAGTCAAGGCTGCGGTCTATCTCCGGATCGTAAGCCCAGAGTTGCCTACCGGTAGCAGGGTCGAGCGCAATGACCCGATTGAAGGCCGTCGTGAGATAGAGCCGGCCATCGATCTGGATCGGCGTGGTCTCGAGGCCGCTGCGCTTCCAGCCGTTACTTCCCGAGGAGATGTCGCCAGTATGGAATGTCCACGCGACTTTAAGCCTTGAGACCGTTTCGCGATTAATCTGCGTCAGTGGCGAGAAGCGCGTGCCGCCGGGATCGCGTCCGTAGACAGGCCACTCACCCTGGGCTGCGGTCTGTCCTGAAATCGAAGGCGCGACAGCGATGGTCGCGAATATCAGCAAACATCCGCAAACATTCCTCAAGCGGCGATAGGTCACGCACAGATCCTCCTGGAGCGGAATGGCTTCAGAGGTTAGAACGTTTCAGGCGCTGGGAATGTTCCCACACGCCTGGGCGCCCTCTGAAAAGGCAAACGCGCCCATCTCAGCGAGATGAGCGCGATGCCAACGTTCTATTGCCGAAACCTAGGCAGCTTCTTCGCCGCCCTCGGACTGCTTCTGCGCTTCGAGCTCTTTCTCGAGAGCTTCGCGCTTCTTGGCCTTGATGTCGGCGCGCTTCTGGCGCTTCTCATCGAGTTGCTTTTCGGCGCCGAGGAGTTCGACGAATGCCTTTTCAGCACCGTCGCCCTTCTGGAAGCCTGTCTTGACGATGCGCAGATAGCCGCCCTGACGGTCGCCGTAGCGAGGCGCGACGGTCTCGAAAAGGCGGGTGACTGACTCATCGGTCATGAGAAACGACAGCGCCTGACGGCGCGAGTGGAGATCGCCCTTCTTACCGAGGGTGATCATTTTTTCGACCAGCGGACGGACGGCCTTGGCTTTGGCCACGGTGGTCTCGATGCGGTCTTCGAGAATGACGGACGTGGTCAGATTGCGCAGCAGCGCGCGACGGTGGTCCGTCTTGCGTCCGAGTTTGAAACCTGCATTGCGATGGCGCATGATTGTTGCTCTCTTTCAGAAAGTGGTTAGTGGCTAGTGGTTAGTGGCTAGTGATGCTCTTCCCAATCACTAACCACTATTCACTTACCACTTACTAGAAGTTTTCGGTTTCCGTCGGCAGCATCATGTCCACCGAGTCGAGCAGCTCGTCTTCGTCGTCGAAGCGGCTGAAGCCGCCGGCGAGCGCAGCGGAAGGCAGAATGCTGGTCGGGCCGGGCACGGCGTTACCGTTTTCGTCGATCTTCATGCCGAGCGAAAGTCCCATCTGAGCCAGGATTTCCTTGATCTCGTTGAGGCTCTTGCGGCCGAAGTTCTTGGTCTTGAGCATTTCGGCTTCGGTCTTCTGCACCAACTCGCCAATGGTCTGGATGTTAGCGTTCTTGAGGCAGTTGTAGCTACGGACCGAAAGCTCTAGCTCTTCCACCGAGCGGTTCAGATTGTCATTGCGGAGAAGCATGTGGCCCGCTTCACCGTGGCTGTCGGTTTCGATTTCTTCTTCGAAGTTGATGAAGATGCTCATGTGGTCCTTGAGCAGCTTGGCCGCAAGTCCGACGGCGTCGGCTGGGAGCACTGCTCCGTTCGTCCACACTTCGAGAGTGAGCTTGTCGTAGTCGGTGATCTGGCCAAGACGAGCGGCTTCCACAACGTAGTTCACGCGGCGCACAGGTGAATGCACCGAGTCCACAGGGATAAATCCAATGCCCAGGTCGGCGTCGAAGTTCTTGTCGGCGGAAACATAGCCGCGGCCTCGCTTGAGGCGCATTTCCATGTCGAGCCGGCCGCCTTCGCTGACGGTGGCGATGTAGACGTCCTTGTCGAGGATCTCGACGTCGCCGTCGGCCTCGATCATGCCGGAGGTGACAACACCCGGCTGATCGGCGCGTAGATACAACGCCTTCGGGCCGTCGCCGTTGAGCTTAAAGGGAATCTGTTTGAGGTTGAGGATGATGTCTGTCGCGTCCTCTACAATGCCCACAATGGACTGGAACTCGTGCAGGACGTCTTCGATGCGGACGGCGGTAACCGCGGCACCTTCGATCGAGCTCAGCAGGGTACGGCGCAGAGCATTGCCGATCGTGGTGCCAAATCCGCGCTCAAAGGGCTGCGCGCTGAACTTGCCGTATTTGTCTGTCAGCGACTCTGCATCGACCGCAAGGCGCTTTGGTTTCTGGAATCCTCTCCACAACATCTCTTATGTCCTTTTCCTGCGCGGGATGTACGCCACGAAGCATTTTGCGGCGGGACCGTGCTGGTTATCCTTCGTTTCGGATGACCCGGACAGCGTGTCAGTCCGGATTACTGCTAGTGAGTGGTTAGTGAATAGTGGTTAGCAAAAGCCACCGGCCACTCAACACTAACTACTAACACTCTTACTTCGAGTACAGTTCGACGATCAACTGTTCGTTGACTGGAAGCTGAACTTCTTCGCGCTTGGGCAGCGAGAGCACTTTGCCCGAGAGGTTCTCGAAGTCGGGTTGGAGCCACGATGGAGAGTGGTTCTGCTGCGCGTAATCGCGCGCGCCTTCGACTACCACCAGTTTCTTCGAGCCTTCGCGAATGGCGACGGTGTCGCCAACGCTGACCTGAAAGGAAGGAATGTTGACCTTGCGGCCGTTCACTTCCACGTGACCGTGGCGCACAACCTGGCGGGCCTGACGGCGGCTGATGGCAAAGCCCAGACGGAAGGCGACGTTGTCGAGACGGCGCTCAAGCTGCTGAATGAGCAGTTCGCCGGTGACGCCGGTGGCGCGGCTGGCCTTCTCGTAGTACTCGCGGAACTGGGTCTCGAGGGTGAAATAGATGCGCTTCGCCTTCTGCTTTTCACGGAGCTGCAGGCCGTAGCCTACGATCTTGGCCTTGCGGCTCTGACCGTGCTGGCCCGGGGCGAAGTTGCGCTTCTCGATGGGGCACTTGTCCGAGAGGCACTTGGTGCCTTTCAGAAAGAGCTTGGTGCCTTCGCGGCGGCAAAGGCGGCATACGGGGCCGGTATAACGTGCCATTCTTTCTCCTGACTTCGGATGACGATCGCTTTACACGCCCGTGGCGCTTCGTCGCGATCCGTTCAAATTCCAGTGTGGAGTGTGAGTGTGAAGTGTGAGGAGCGATCTTCACACTCCGCACTTCACACTCACACTGGGTGTCTTACACGCGGCGGCGCTTGGGCGGACGGCAGCCGTTGTGCGGCACCGGCGTGACGTCGCGAATCGAGCGAACATCGATGCCGGCAGCGGCCAGAGCGCGGATCGCCGACTCACGTCCGGAACCTGGTCCCGAAACCCGCACATCGACTGCGCGCAGACCATGGTCGCGAGCGGCGTTGGCGGCATTCTGGGCTGCCTGCTGTGCCGCAAAGGGAGTGCCCTTACGCGAACCGCGGAAACCGAGAGAGCCCGAGCTCTTCCAGCTCAGCGTGTTACCCATCGGGTCCGTGATGGTCACGATGGTGTTGTTAAACGTGGCCTGAATGAAAACCAAACCCAACGGCACATTCTTACGCTCACGCTTCTTGAACTTCTTGTTCTTGCCTGCCTTGCCTTGAGCGGCGTTCTGTTGCTTAGCCATTAGGTCTTGGTCGCTTTCTTCTTACCGGCAATGGTCGCCCGGCGGGGACCCTTGCGAGTGCGAGCGTTGGTGCGGGTGCGCTGGCCGTTGACCGGCAGCGAGCGCTTGTGACGCGTTCCGCGATAGCTTTGGATATCCATCAGGCGCTTGATGTGCATACTAACGTCTTTGCGCAGGTCGCCTTCGACGTTGCCTTCATCTTCAATAACCTGACGGATGCGGTTGACCTCGTCCTCGTCCAGATCCTGGATACGCTTGAAGGCATCGACGCTCGCCTTCTCCAGAATCTTCAGAGCACGCGGGTTACCGATCCCGAAAATGTACGTGAGCCCGATCCGCGCCTGCTTGTTGCGGGGCAGATCGACGCCAGCAATACGTGCCATGAGTTTCCTTCTCTGGTCTTACGGTTATGTGCCTCCGGCTTCTATCCGGTCCGCACGGGTTGAGCGATGATGTTCCGGGGTTCAACGCAAGCCTTTGCGAACTTACTGGAAGTTCCGGCTAACTAGCCCCTGGGATATTGACCGGCTCGGTTTACCCTCGCCCCATCCCTGGAAAACATCGCGAATAATCAGAGTCGAATCTTATCCCTGACGCTGCTTATGCTTCTGGTTTTCGCAGATCACACGCACCACACCGCGGCGGTGAATGACCTTGCACTTGTCACAAATCTTCTTTACCGATGCACGAACCTTCATTGCTTCCGTTTCCCATCTCCACGCTCATACAGTCTGCGCGGGAAGTATCAGAATTTCCGATCAATCCCCGTATCAATATCTCTTCGGGCGCTTGGCTCCGCACCCACGCACTTACTTATAGCGGTAGACGATCCGTCCGCGATTCAGGTCGTAGGGGCTCAGCTCCACCGCCACGCGGTCACCCGGCAAGATGCGGATGAAGTTTTTCCGCATGCGCCCGGATACGTGAGCCAGAACCTGGTGATTATTCTCCAGCTTGACCTTGAACATGGCATTGGGTAGGGTTTCCAGAACCACTGCCATTACCTCAATCGCGTCTTCCTTCGACAAACCCTGTTCCGCTTCCGCCGGCTTGCTTTCCGCCGGCCTGTTGCACTACTCGGTTAAAATCATCGCTCCGGTCGCCGTCACGGCTACCGTGTGCTCAAAATGGGCGCTCATGCTGCCGTCTTCGGTCACTGCTGTCCAGCCGTCCTTCAGGACTTCCACGCCCGGCTTGCCCGCGTTGACCATCGGCTCGATGGCGATCACCATGCCTTCCTTCAACTTCATGCCGCGGCCACGCTCGCCAAAGTTCGGCACCTGCGGATCTTCGTGCATGCGCGTTCCGATACCGTGCCCCACAAAATCGCGGACAACGGAAAATCCTTCGGCCTCGACCAGTTCCTGCACCGCCGCGCCGATATCGCCGAGCGTCGCGCCCGGCTTGACCGCCTCGATGGCCGCCTTGAGCGAAGCCTGCGTCGCGTCCAGCAACCGGCGAGTCTTATCGTCGATTTTCCGGCCCACCGGCACGGTAATGGCCGCGTCGCCGTAGAATCCGTCGACAATCGCGCCGCAGTCAACGGAGACGATATCGCCCTCTTTCAGCACCCGGCTCTTCGACGGAATACCGTGGACTACCTCGCTGTTCACCGAGGTGCAGAGAACAGCCGGAAATCCGTGGTAGCCCTTGAAAGCGGCCTTGGCGTTCAACTTCTTCAGGAGAGCTTCGGCTGCATTCTCGAGATCCTGTGTGGTCGCGCCCGGCTTGACCTGATCGCGCACGTGATCCAGCACCTGCCGGACGACCTTACCCGCCCGCCGCATGTGCTCGATCTCCCGCGCCGACTTGAGAATGACCGCCATTGCCTGATCCAGAATCCTTGTAACCACACACAAACCCGCCGAGACGCTCTGCAACTCAGCGGCAAAACCAGCTAAGCCCGCAAACGCTCGACGGAAGACACAATACTGGCGGCCACTTCGGCCACCGGTTGATCTCCATTGACCTCAAAGAACCTGCCTAGCCCGCGATAGTGCTCAATCACAGGGGCCGTCAGTTTCTCGTAGGTTTCCATCCGTCCCGCAAAACAATCTTCCGTATCGTCGCTTCGCTGCTGCAGCGGCGCACCTTCTAAATCACAGATACCCGTAACTTTGGGTGGATTGAGATAGAGGTTATAGATCGTTCCGCAGACAGGGCAGTTCATGCGGCCGGTAATGCGCCGCAATAACTGAGTATAGTCCACTTGAATCCGAACCGCAACCACTGGAAGTCCCGCCGCGCCTGTCTGTTCTGCCAGGTGGGCATCAAGCCAATCGGCCTGGGCGAGGGTTCTCGGGAAGCCATCGAGGATAAAACCGCGGGCACAGTCAGGCTGGGTCAACCGGACCGAAACCATCTCGTTTACCAGTTCGATCGGTAACGAGCTGACCGCTTCTCCATGATCTCTTTCACCTGCCGGCCAAGTTCGGTGCCGCTGGCTGCGGTCGAGCGCAAAAGGTCGCCAGTGGAGATCTGCGGGATAGCCCACAGCTTTACCAACTCCTTGGCCTGCGTCCCCTTGCCCGCGCCAGGCGCACCCAGCAACAGAATCGGACCCGGAACAACCTCGCGATGAGCACTCACGTCTGCAGCAGGCGAGGAAACAGCCGAAGCCATTACCACGCCTTCCTTCCGCGAACGCGGCCGGAGCGCGGCGAGAAGCCGTCATAGTGGCGCATGATGAGCTGCGACTCGACCTGGTTGGCCGTATCCATCGCCACGCCGACGACGATCAGCAGCGAGGTACCGCCGAAGTAGAAGTTCAGACCCATGCCGTTGGTGACCCAGGTGGGCAGATGCTCAAACCAACCGCCGATCAGCCACAGGTGATTCAGGTGAAAGCCTGAAATCAGGAACGTCGGCACCAGCGAGATCAGGATCAGGTATACGCGCGCCCACCAGAGTGATACGCGTGAGGATGTCGTTGATGTAGTCCGAAGTGCGCTTGCCGGGACGGATGCCGGGAATGAACGAGCCCGACTTGCGCATATTGTCTGCAATGTCGTCAGGACGGAAGACGATCGAGATGTAGAAGTAGGCGAAGAAGATGATCGATACGACGAAGAGCACCAGATACCACGGCTCGCCCGGTTGCAGGTTCTGCATCACGTTCGAAAGAAACTTGTTGGATTGAACGAAGCCCATCTGACCGAAGAGCAGAGGCGCCGAAAGAATCGAAGCCGCGAAGATTACCGGCATGACTCCGCCGGAGTTAACCTTCAACGGCAAGTGGGAGCTGACGCCGCCCATCTGACGACGGCCTACGATGCGCCGCGCCGACTGGACCGGGATACGCCGCTCCGAGCGCTCGACGTAGACGATGAAGGCTACCAGGGCCACCATGGCAGCCAACAGAATCAACACTGCCAAGCCCGTAAAGGCACCCCAGGCGTTCGTCCTGACCTTATCGGCTATGCCGGCAATACCGCGCGGCACGCCCACGACGATGCCGGTAAAAATCAACAGGCTCATGCCGTTGCCGATGCCGCGATCGGTGATCTGCTCGCCCAGCCACATGATGAATGCCGAACCGGTTGTGAGAGTGATGACAGTCAAAATAATGAACCACGGGCCGGAAATTGAGGGGATGACCATGCCCTGGCTGTTCAGGCCCCAGGCGATAGCGATCGACTGGAAGGCCGAGAGAATGACCGTGACATAGCGGGTCCATTGGGTGATCTTGCGGCGACCCAGTTCGCCCTCTTTTTGCAGGCGCGCCAGCGGCTCATAGACCACCGTCAGCAACTGGAAAATGATCGAGGCCGTGATGTACGGCATGATCCCCAGCGCGAAGATGGTGAACTTGCGCAGGTTGCCGCCTGTAAACATGTCCAGCAGCCCGAGCGCCGAGCCACCCTGGCTCTTGAAGAACTGATTCAACAAGGCGCTGTTGATGCCGGGCGTGGGGAGTTGTGCGCCCAGACGGTAGATGGCGAGAAGGGCTGCAGTAAAGAAGACCCGATTCCGCAGATCCTTGATACGAAAGATGTTAAAGAAATTCTCGAAGATCGATGGCATAGCTGGTAATTCTGCTCCCCGCGGCGCTGATACCGGTCAAACGTTGCTCTTAAAAAGACGATGCGTTCCCAGTCGAGCGGCCAGGGAGCGCAAGTATCATCGTACGCCCGGCGGGGTCGAACTGTCTCTGTCCGCCCAGCCGGAAACACATCTGTTTACTTGGCCGCAGCCGTGGACTCGCCTAGTGTGAGCGCTTTGCCGCCGGCCTTCTCGATCTTTTCCTGAGCCGACTTCGAGAACTTGTGAGCCGTGATGGTGATGGCCGTCGTCAACTCGCCGTTGCCGAGGATCTTGACCAACTCCTTCTTGTTGCTGACCAGGCCCAGCTTCGGTAATCCTCGATGGCGATGGTGGAGACGTTCTTCTCGGCGGCAACCGAAGCGATACGGGTCAGATTGATGACCGTGTACTCGGTGCGGAAGATGTTGGTGAAACCGCGCTTGGGGAGACGGCGGTGGAGCGGCATCTGGCCGCCTTCAAAACCGCGCATCAGGCTCGAACCCGAACGCGAACCCTGGCCCTTGTGGCCGCGGGTGGAAGTCTTGCCCATGCCTGAGCCCATACCGCGGCCGACACGCTTGCGTCCGATGTTTGCCTTCTTCGGGGCGCGCAGATTGGATAGATTCTTTGCCATGATTTCCTCGCTCATGCGCCGTGCCGAGTGGATCGGCATGACTCGCGTTTTGTAAAGGTGATTGGTTGCTAGTGGCTAGTGGTTAGAACCGATCACTAACTACTAATCACTAACCACCGGTCACTAGTCCAATATCCGGACCAAGTGCGGAACTGCCTTGACCATGCCGCGCACGGACTCGTTGTCCACGCGCTCCACGATCTGGTTGAGCCGCGTAAAGCCCAAGCCTTTGATCACCAGCTTGTGCTTCACCGGTGTGCAGATGGCCGAGCGGTAGTACTGAATGCGAATCTTCTTTGCTTTCCGCCATGATTAAAGCTCCTCAACAGCCTTGCCGCGCATGATGGCGACTTCATCCTTGTCGCGTAACTGGGTCAGCGCGTCAAAGGTGGCCTTGATGACGTTGTGCGGGTTGGCCGTGCCGAGGCTCTTGGTCAGTACGTTCTGCACGCCAGCCGAGGTCATCACCGCACGCACCGCGCCACCGGCGATCACACCGGTACCTTCCGGCGCCGGCTTCAGCAGCACCTGTCCCGAACCAAAGCGGCCCAGAACCTGATGCGGAATCGTCGTCTCGGTCAGGTTCATTTTGACCAGGTTCTTCTTGGCCGACTCGATTCCCTTGCGGATCGCCTGGGGAACTTCCTTGGCCTTGCCCGAACCATAGCCCACCACCCCGGCAGTAGCGTCGCCCACAACAACCAGCGCGGCAAACGACATGTTCTTACCGCCCTTGACCACCTTGGTAACGCGGTTGATCGCCACTACCTGGTCATTCAGCTTGTACTGGTTGGCGTCGAGTTTCTTGATAAATGCCATTGCTCGTCCGTTTCCTTCCGGGGCCCTCGCCCCTTCTGCTACGTGATCACGCGTCGCAGCTTAGAACTCCAGCCCTGCTTCGCGAGCGGCATCGGCCAGCGCCTTGATGCGTCCGTGATAGAGATAGCCGCCGCGGTCGAAGACCACCTTCTTCACGCCCTTAGCGATCGCCTGCTCGGCTACCAGCTTGCCCATTTCCTTGGCAGCGGCCACATTGCCGCCGGTCTTGACTTTCGCCGCCAGAGTCGAGGCCGAAGCCAGCGTCACACCCTTGGAATCGTCGATCACCTGAGCGTAAATGTGGTTGAGCGAGCGGTATACATTCAGCCGCGGACGTTCGGTGGTGCCCGACAGCTTCTCGCGAATGCGTGAATGCACCCGCCTGCGAATCTGATTTCGTTCTGTCTTTGCAATCATTGTCGTCTCTTCCTATCAGCGGAGTACCTTGTAGTCCCGTTCGGTTGTGATGCCAGTGTGAAGTATGAGTGTGGAATGGGAAAGGCCTCTCACACTGTCACACTCTTACTTGCTGCCCGACTTGCCGGCCTTCTTCTTCAGCTTCTCGCCGGTGTAGCGAACGCCCTTGTTCTTGTACGGATCGGGCTTGCGCAGCGAGCGCATATCGGCGGCCACCTGGCCAACCTTCTGCCGGTCGATGCCGCTGACTGTCAGGTGCGTCTGCTTCGGATCGATCGTAACTTCAATGCCGGTAGGCAGACGGAAACTCAATCGGGTGCGAGTAGCCGAGCGTGAACACGACCGTGCTCTTGCCCTTCAATTCCGCACGGTAACCAATGCCGACGATGTCCAGTTCCTTCGTCCAACCCTGCGTGACGCCTTGCACGGCATTGAATACCAGTGCGCGGGTCAGGCCATGAAACGCTGCGGCCTTGTCATTTTCGCGCGTAATGTTCAGAACGCCATCGGCCCTCTTCAAGCTTGATGCCCGGCGCGATCAGCGCAGAAACCTTGCCCTTGGGCCCCTCAACCAGCACCGTGTTGCCTTCGACTGTGTACTTCACGCCTGCACGGCAACGCAATCGGCTTTTTACCAATACGCAGACATACTTCAATCCTTATGCGGCTTGCGAGTCCTGGACTGGCCGTCCAGGCAACTGCTTCGCCTGAACCCATCCCATTCCACTGCAGCCAGAGAGCATGCGCTCTCTTCTTACCAATCTCAACAACTTCCACCTGAACCACGCCGAAGGCAATTGCCCGGCGCGGCAAGCGCTACCAGACTTCGCAGAGGATCTCGCCGCCGACGCCCTCGCGGCGCGCCTGACGGCCGGTCATGACACCCTTGGGGGTGGTCATGATCGAGATACCCAATCCGCCCTGCACACGCTTGATCTCATCGCGGCCGATATAAACACGGCAGCCGGGACGCGAGATGCGCGCCAGATCGCGGATGGCAGCTTCGGAGCCCGCGCCGTACTTCAAGTACACGCGCAGAATCGCCTTGCCGTCCTCGTCCTGGGTCTTGTAGTTCGAGATATAGCCCTCTTCCTTGAGGATGCGGGCAATCTCGGCCTTCAGCTTCGACGCTGGAACATCCAGCTTCTGGTGGCGCGCGCGGATCGCGTTCCGGATGCGCGCCAGAAAATCTGCTACTGGGTCGGTCAGACTCATTCCTTCTCCTTCATCTCCCGTTCGCTCCACTTATCCAGCAGAGAACCTGCGGAGATGGTTAAACAGTGATCAGTTGACAGTTGCCAGTGGACAGTTTCAATCGATGCCACCGGCACCTTCGGGACTTCGATCATTCGTACCGATCGCTGTCCACTGTTCACCGACCACTGGCGTTTACCAGCTTGACTTCACCACGCCCGGGATCTCTCCCTTGTGGGCCAGCGCACGGAAGCACAGACGGCAGATGCCGAACTTGCGCAGGAAAGCACGTGGACGTCCGCAGAGCTGGCAGCGGTTATGTTTGCGGCAGCTGAACTTTGGCTTGCGCGCATCCTTTACTCGTTTTGCAGTAGTTGCCATGTTTCCTCGTATCTCTCTTGCCGGCCCTATGCGCCTTGCCGGAACGGCATGCCGAACTGCCGGAGCAGCGCACGTGCTGAGTTGTCATCCTTGGCCGAAGTCACGATGGTGATGTTCATGCCCTTCAGCTTCTCCACCTTCGAGTAGTCGATCTCCGGGAAGATGAGCTGGTCGCGCATGCCGAGCGTATAGTTGCCGCGCCCGTCAAAGCTCTTGGTCGAAACGCCGCGAAAATCGCGTACGCGCGGCAGAGCGATCGAAATCAGGCGATCGAGAAACTCGTACATCGCCTCGTCCGCGCAGCGTCACCATGGCGCCGATCGACATGCCGGCGCGCACCTTGAAGGCAGCGATCGACTTCTTCGCCTTGGTCGTCACCGGTTTCTGCCCGGCGATCAGGCCAAGCTCGGCCACCAGCGGATCGAGCAGCTTGGTGTTCTGCGTAGCTTCGCCCAGGCCCATGTTCAAGACGATCTTCTCGATCGTGGAACCGCCATGATATTCTCGAGTCCGAGCTCCTTCTGGAGGCAGCGCGAATCTCGTTTTGTACTTCTCTTTCAGCCGTGCTGCCATTCTGCTTCTCTCTTTCTTCCGGTCCTCGGAGTGGGCATTGTTTCGGGAAACGCAACCCGTTTACCGTTACGGAAGGTTCTCCGTTGTTACAAAACCTTACTTCGACTTGGTCGGCAGAGCCGAGCCACACTTCTTGCAGACGCGGGTCTTGGTGTCACCTTCGACCTTGTAACCAACGCGGGTCGGCTTGCCACAGCTGGAGCAAACGAGCATCACGTTCGAGACGTTCAGCGGCGCTTCCTGCTCCGCGATTCCGCCCTTGGTATTCTGGCCGGTCTTGGAGCTGACCGTCTTCTTGACCACGCGCACATGCTCGACCAGGACGCGTCCTTGATCGGGGAAGACACGCAGCACACGGCCGCGCTTGTTCTCGTCCGCACCCGTGAGCACCTCGACCGTGTCGTTGCGATGAATATTCAATCCAGCCATTTTCTTCTCACCCGCCGCCTCAAACCTGGCGGCTCCATTCAAGTACACTTTGTCGGCCAGCCGAGGTTAGATGACCTCAGGGCCAGCGAAACAATCTTCAGAAACTTCTTCTCGCGCAGTTCGCGGGCTACCGGCCCGAAGACACGCGTTCCCACCGGCTCGCCGGCTTCGTTGATCAGCACGGCGGCATTCTCGTCGAAGCGAATGTAGGTTCCATCGCGGCGGCGAGTATTCCTTGCGGGTGCGCACGATGACGGCCTTCACAACCTTGCCCTTCTTCACCGTGCCATCCGGGGAAGATTCCTTGACCGCAGCCGTTACGACATCGCCAAGACCGGCCTTCTTGCCGGAAGCGCCGCCCAGGGGAAGGATCACCTGCAGCTTGCGCGCGCCGGAGTTATCGGCAACCGCGAGCATTGTTCTCATCTGTACTGCCATATGCTTAACTCTCCTTCCCTCGATCCGGCAGGCCGAATGGGCGCTGCCTGAACGTCAAATGCCAAACTCGACGGCCCGTGCGGCGGCGTCTTCCATCTGGCTCAGCTACGAGCGGCGAACAATCTCTTCAAGCGCCCAGCGCTTCAGCTTGCTGAGCGGACGGGTCTCGCGAATGCGAACCACATCGCCGACGCGCGCCGAGTTCTGCTCGTCATGGGCATAGAACTTCTTGGAGCTCTTGACGATGCGCTTGTATTTGGGATGCGCCTTGCGCATCTCGACTTCGACGACGATGGTCTTCTGCATCTTGGTCGAGACCACATTGCCGACCTTCTCATTGCGGCGTGATGCGGCTTCCGCCCCACCCTCGACCTTTGCTGCCTGCGTAGTTTCTGTAGCGGCCATGATTTACTTGGCCTCCTTCTTGGACTTCTTTGCCTTTTTGGCAGGCGCAGCCGAAACGGCCACGGCTTCTGCGCCGCGAATGTCGAGCGAACGCTCACGCGTCACGGTCTTGATGCGCGCAATATCCTTGCGCAGCTCGCGCAGCTTCTTCACGCCGTCGTTCTGCCCCAGCTTGGCCTGGAAGCGAATACGGAAGAGCTGTTCGGAGGCTTTAACCTCTTCCGACTTCAGCTCGTCGTCGCTCCAGTTGCGAATCTTCGTCAGTTCCATCACGTATCTCTCCGGGAGCTGTCCGCTCCTGGCCCCATTTCCGTCACGTCCCACCGGGACGTTTGCAACTCTGCCGCATTACTCGGCCACTTCGACCGGCGCGGCCTTCACAATCGCGGGCCGCTGCACGAACTTGGTCTTCAGGGGCAGCTTGTTCGCCGCAAGACGCATGGCTTCCTGAGCGACCTCGGGCGCAACGCCCTCCATCTCGAAGAGGATCTTGCCCGGGCGAACCACCGCGACCCAGTGGTCGAGCGCGCCCTTGCCGGACCCCATTCGGACTTCAGCCGGCTTCTTGGTGATCGGCTTGTCCGGGAACAGGCGCAGCCACACTTTGCCGCCGCGCTTGATGAAACGCGTCATCGCGATACGGCTGGCCTCGATCTGGCGGTCGGTAATGTAGCCGCACTCGAGCACCTTGAGCCCATATTCGCCAAAGCTTAGCGTTGAGCCGCGCCACGCCTTACCTCGGCGCTTGCCCTTCTGCTGCTTGCGAAACTTAACCTTCTTCGGCATCAACATAGCGAAATCCTCAAACTTAGCTGCTGGCCGCTATAGCCAGCGCATTCCTAGCTTACTGAAAAACCGAGGCACCAATCTGCTGCGGCTGACGACGCTTCTGCTCGTAGATATCGCCGCGATAGATCCAGGTCTTGACGCCGATCACGCCGTAGGTCGTGCGGGCTTCGCTGAATCCGTAGTCGATATCGGCGCGCAGGGTATGCAGCGGAAGACGGCCCTGCAGATACCACTCCGAACGGGCGATTTCGTTGCCGTTCAGGCGGCCCGAGACGCGAACCTTGATGCCCTTGCAGCCGAAGCGGAGAGCGGAATCAACACTCTTACGCATGGCGCGGCGGAAGCCGACGCGCTTTTCCAGCTGCAACGCGATGTTCTCTGAAACCAGCTGCGCGTCGAGTTCCGGCTTGTTCACTTCGAGGATGTCGATGAAGACATCCCGGCCGGTGCGCTTGGCCAGCTCGCCCTTGAGCTTTTCGATCTCCGCGCCCTTGCGGCCGATGATGATGCCTGGCCGCGCGGTGCGGATGATGAAGCGCAGCTTGTTGCCTGGCCGCTCGATCTCAACCGAGCTGACGCCTGCGGCCTTGAGCTTGTCCTTCAGCTCGGCCTTGAGCTTGACATCCTCGACCAGAAGCTTCGAGTAATCGCGCGTTGCGAACCAACGTGAGCGCCATGGCTTATTGACGCCGAGCCGGAATCCATACGGGTGGACTTTCTGTCCCATGCTTCCCTCTCAAATCCTTTGCTGCAAAACCTTGTAACCGTACAACCTGAAAACTTAAGCTGCCGCCTTCTTCTTGCTGGCAGGCTTCTTCACCACCGACTTGGCTGCCGACTTCTTCGCAGCCTTTTTGGCGGACTTCTTCGCCGGCAGCCGCATCGTCGACGCGAGTCACCAGCGACTGATTTCCCTCGCGTTCAGCCACCGAGACGATGATGTGCGTGAGGCGGCGCTGATAGCGGAAGGCCCGGCCCATGGGGGCAGGACGGATGCGCTTCATGCGCGGACCCTCGTTGGCGATCGCCTTCTTCACGTAGAGGTTATCCACGTCGACATCCAGTCCCTTCTCATCGGAAAGGTGCTTGGCGTTGTCCAAAGCCGAGGTCAAAACCTTGTGGATCACCGGAGCGATCCGCTTCTTCGTAAAGGCCACCGTCTCCAGTGCCTCCTGGACCCCGCGGCCCTTGATCAGATCCAGCACCAGCCGCGCCTTCTGCGGTGACACCCGCTGAAACCTCGCTTCGGCCCGAAATTCTTGTGTCTCGACTGCCATCTCTAACCTTCCTGAGCAGGACCCGCTTCGACGGAGCCCCTAATCCTAGTCCCTGTTCCCTAGCGGGCCTTAGCGCCCGACTCGGATGCCTTCTGCGTGTGCCCCTTGAAAGTGCGCGTCGGCGAAAATTCACCGAACTTGTGGCCAACCATGTTCTCCGTCACGTAGACCGGAATGAACTTCCTGCCGTTGTGCACGGCAACCGTGTGGCCGATGAACTCGGGGAAGATCGTCGAGCGCCGTGACCAGGTCTTGATGACCTTCTTGTCATTGGCGGCGTTCAGCACTTCCACCTTGGCTATCAAATGTGCGTCCACAAAAGGACCCTTTTTCGTCGAACGTGCCATCGAAATCTCCTGTTACTTCGCCCGGCGGCTGACGATGAATGCATCGGTCCGCTTGTTGTTGCGCGTCTTGTAGCCGCGAGTCGGCTGGCCCCACGGGGTCACCGGATGACGGCCGCCCGAGGTCTTGCCCTCACCACCGCCGTGCGGATGGTCGACCGGGTTCATCGTGACACCGCGGTTGGTCGGGCGGATACCCTTCCAGCGGTTGCGTCCGGCTTTGCCGATCGAAATATTCTCGTGATCGGTATTGCCCACCTGGCCGATTGTGGCCATGCAGTCCACCAGCACCTTACGGGTTTCGCCGGAAGGTAGCTTGAGCAATGCGTACTCGCCTTCCTTCGCCACCAACTGAGCCTGAGCGCCGGCCGAACGGGCCATCTGCGCGCCTTTGCCAGGACGCAGTTCAATATTGTGCACCGTCGTACCGGCCGGAATGTTCTTGAGCGGCAGAGCATTGCCGATCAGGATGTCCGCTTCCGGACCGCTCATGATCTTCATGCCAACCTTGAGACCGACTGGCTGAATTATGTAGCGCTTTTCGCCATCCAGGTAGTGAATCAGCGCAATACGCGAAGAGCGGTTGGGATCGTATTCGATGGTCGCCACGGTTCCCGGAACGCCGTACTTCTCCCGCTTGAAATCAATCAGGCGAATCTGCTTCTTATGACCGCCGCCATGATGGCGCATCGTCAGATCGCCCGAGTTGCGGCGGCCGCCCGTGCGCTTGCGCGTCACCAGCAGCGGCTTGTGCGGCTCGTTGGTCGTAATGTCATCCGTCATCAGCGTCGTCTGAAACCGCAGCGTCGGAGTTATCGGCCTGTATGTCTTGATTGCCATCGTCTGTTTCCTTCGAGGGACTCGTCTGTCAGGCGCTTGCTGCTCTCTGCCTGCCCATACTGCCCACGTTTCTCCGGAGCCACGCTACCGCTCCGATATATACTGCCACTTCCTTGAAACTACCTTCTCCGGATCTTCAGGAGCCTAGTAGTTGGCCACATATTCCGGCATCTTCTCGCCGGCTTTCAGGCGAACGTACGCCTTCTTCCAGTCCGGCTTAAAACCGGCAAACTTGCCCCGGCGCCGCTCTTTGCCCAACACGTTGGCTGTGCGCACAGCAGCTACCTTTACCTTGAACAGAGCTTCGACAGCCTGCTTCACTTCCGTCTTGGTCGCGTTGGGAGAGACGTCGAAGACCAGCGTTCCTTCAGTCTCTTTCACGGCCAGTCCCTTTTCCGTAATCAGGGGGCGGCGAATCACTTCATAAAGAGCGGGCATCAGGCCACCTCCTTCTGGGCAAGCTTGCGCTTCGAGACCGTATTCTTAAGGCTCTCGCCCAGGGTCTCGATTGCGGCCTGCGAAAAGATTGCGCGATCGTTGCGCAGCAGGTCATAGGGATGAACCTCGTTATTGAGCATCAGCTCAACCCTGTCGAGGTTGCGGACGCCGAGAAAAAGCGCCTGCGAGAGCGAGTTGCCATGCTCGACGATCAGGGTTGTACGGTCTGCGCCGAGCTTGTCGAGAGCCGAGCGGTAGAGCTTCGTCTTCGCTTCCTTCAGTTCGAGCGAATCGACCACCGTCAACTTGCCGTCGGCCAGCTTGGCCGCGAGAGCCGAACGCAGAGCGCCCAGCAGCTTCTTACGCGGGAAAGCATAGTCGTAGCTGCGTGGCTGAGGTCCGTGAACCGTGCCGCCATGACGCCACAGCGGTGAACGTACCGAGCCGACACGCGCGCGGCCCGTGCCCTTCTGCTTCCAGAGCTTCTTGCCCGAACCGGCAACCAGTTTGCGGTTCTTGGTTGCGTGGGTGCCTTGGCGCAGCGCGGCGCGATAGTGCTTGACCGCTTCCCACAGGAGAGCTTCGTTGACCGTATCGGCGCCGAATACTTCATCGGCGAGCTCGACCGTGCCGACTTTCTCCCCATTCAGATTGACTACATCCACGTTTGCCATCGTCTTCTTCTTCCGGGCTTAACGCCCATCCAAACTCTGGGCTTTCGAGCCCCTTGAAACTTGTCCTAAGAACGTATCTCGGACTTGTCTGAACTACTTCTTCTTGCTTCCGGAGGCCTTCTTCGATGCCTTCAGAGGATCGACTGTGCCGGAGCCGGCAAATCCACGGCGCTCGCGCGGCGGAGCCTTGGCCTTCGAGATCAGCACGTATCCATCGCGGGGGCCCGGAACCGCGCCCTCAACCATCAGCAGATTTTCTTCGGTATCGATACCGCGGATGCGCAGGTTGCGTACCGTCACCTGATCCACGCCGAAGTGGCCCGGCATGCGCTGCCCGGGAAATACGCGAGAAGGAAAGCTCGATGCACCGATCGAACCCTGCACCTGGAACATGTGCCCGTGCGACTTGGGACCGCCGGCGAAGCCATGCCGGCGAACGACGCCCGCAAAACCACGCCCCTTGGAGGTGCCGATAACGTCCACAAACTTGTCGTCGGCGAAGATATCCACCAGAACCCGGTCGCCCGCCTTCACTTCGCCATCGCCATCAGACGAGGCCTCAACCGCGACTTCGCGAATCTCCCTGACGGGAGGCACATCGCTCTTGGCGAAGTGGCCAGCCATCGGCTTGGTTACGCGTGCGGCCTTTACAAACTCGATCAGGCCGATCTGGGCTGCATCATAACCGTCCTTGAGGACGCTCTTGAGCTGCGTCATCGACACAGGGGCCGGCCTGCAGGACAGTGATCGGATGCACTTCGCCCTTTTCGTCGAAGACCTGTGTCATGCCGATCTTTTTACCTAGAATTCCAGTTACTGGCATATTTCCCTTCCCTCATCATGCCTACAATCGGAGGCACTGCCGGAGTTAGCGGCTTACTTCTCGAAAGCCTTGATTTCTACGTCCACACCTGCCGGAAGATCGAGCTTCATCAGCGCGTCCACCGTCTGCTGCGTGGGCTCGAGGATGTCGATCAGCCGCTTGTGCGTGCGGATCTCGAACGACTCTCGCGGGACTTCTTGTCGACGTGCGGCGAACGCAGCACGCAATATTTGTTCTTCACTGTCGGCAACGGGATAGGTCCAGCTACCTGTGCGCCAGTCCTCTTCGCGGTCTCCACAATCTCGCCCGTCGAGGTATCCAACACCCGGTAGTCGTACGCCTTAAGCCGAATTCGAATTCTCTGTCCTACCATTTGCTTCAATCTTTCCCGCGGCGGGCTTTACTCTCTGCCTCTTCCGCGATGCCACTCGAGCCTTCTCGGCATCAGGGAATAAGGTTTGCATTCCCTATTCCCTGATCCCTTTTCCCTGCTTCTTACGCGATGATCTCGCTGATGGCGCCTGCGCCGACGGTGCGACCGCCTTCGCGGATCGCGAAGCGGAGGCCCTTTTCCATGGCCACTGGCGTGTGCAGCTCGATCTCCAAGCTGAATATTGTCGCCCGGCATCACCATCTCCGTGCCTTCGGGAAGCTTCGCCGTGCCCGTCACGTCCGTCGTGCGGAAGTAGAACTGGGGACGGTAGCCGTTGAAGAACGGTGTATGACGGCCGCCCTCTTCCTTCGACAGCACGTAAACTTCGCCCTTGAACTTGGTGTGCGGCTTGATCGATCCGGTCTTCGCCAACACCATGCCGCGCTCCACGTCTTCCTTCGGAATGCCGCGCAGCAGAAGTCCAGCGTTGTCGCCGGCCAGACCTTCGTCCAGCTGCTTCTTGAACATCTCAACGCCGGTTACAACCGTCTTGCGCGTCTCGCGGAAGCCCACGATCTCGACTTCCTCGCCCACCTTGACCTTGCCGCGCTCGATACGGCCCGGTCACCACAGTGCCGCGGCCGGAGATCGAGAAGATGTCTTCGATCGGCATCAGGAACGGCAGATCCACCATGCGGTCAGGCTGCGGAATGTTCTTGTCCACCGCATCCATCAGCTCGTCGATCTTCGCTTCCCACTGCGCTTCGCCATTCAGCGCGCCCAGAGCCGAACCACGCACCACCGGAACGTCGTCGCCGGGGAACTGGTACTTCGACAAGAGCTCGCGCACTTCCATCTCGACCAGGTCGATCAGCTCCGCATCCTCGACCGCGTCGCACTTGTTCAGGAACACGACGATGTACGGCACGCCAACCTGGCGGGCCAGCAGAACATGCTCCTTGGTCTGGGGCATCGGACCGTCGGTGGCCGCAACGACGAGAATCGCTCCGTCCATCTGCGCCGCACCCGTGATCATGTTCTTGATGTAATCGGCGTGGCCGGGGCAGTCGACGTGGGCATAGTGACGGTTGGCCGTCTCGTACTCCACGTGCGCAGTCGCGATCGTAATACCGCGCTCGCGCTCTTCCGGTGCGTTGTCGATCGTGTCAAACGAACGGAACTGGATCTTCGGGTTGTGCTTCGACAACACCTTCGTGATCGCCGCCGTCAACGTCGTCTTCCCGTGATCGATATGCCCAATCGTCCCCACATTCACATGCGGCTTCGATCGATCAAATTTTTCCTTCGCCATGTCCCTTATCCTCGAATTCCCTTGCGGGGCTCGTACTACTTTTCACTCTCGGGGCGCCGGCGATCCGGCTCCAGCCCCCTGAAATTCAGCTAAACCCTATCTTACCCTGCGCACGACCGATAATCTCGTCGGCAATCATGCGCGGCGCCTCTTCGTAGCGCGCGAACTGCATGGAGTACGAAGCGCGGCCCTGCGTTGACGAGCGGATATCGTTCACGTATCCGAACATCTCCTTGAGCGGCACAATCGCCTTGACCAGCTGCGAACCGGCTGCATGCTCGAGCGACTCGATGCGTCCGCGCCGTGAGTTGATGTCGCCGATGATCGTGCCCACGAACTCCTCAGGCACCGTCACTTCGACGGCCATCACCGGCTCCAGCAGAACCGGGCTCGCCTTGCGGGCGGCTTCCTTAAACGCCATCGAACCGGCAATCTTGTAGGCCATTTCGTTCGAGTCGACATCATGATAGCTGCCGTCGTACAGACTGACCTTCACATCGACCATCGGATAGCCGGCGAGCATGCCGCCTTCCATCGCCTCGCGAATACCCTGATCGATAGGCTTGATGTATTCCTTCGGAATCGAGCCACCTTTGATATCGTTAACGAATTCGTAGCCCTTGCCTGGCTCGTTCGGAGCCATGCGGATCTTGCAATGACCGTAGTTGCCCGAACCACCGGTCTGTCGAATGTACTTGCCTTCGGCTTCCGATTCCTTGCGGATGGTCTCGCGGAAGGCCACCTTGGGCTCGCCGACGTTGGCCTCCACGCTGATGCTCGCGCTTCATGCGGTCGACGATGATCTCAAGATGCAACTCGCCCATGCCGGAGATGATAGTCTGACCCGACTCCTCGTCGGTGCGAACCTTGAAGGTTGGATCTTCGTCCGAGAGCTTGCTAAGCGCGATGCCCATCTTCTCCTGATCAGCCTTGGTCTTGGGCTCAATGGCCACCGAGATGACCGGTTCAGGGAAGGTGATGGCGGAGAGAGCGATCGGAGACGAAGGCGCACAGAGTGTGTCGCCAGTCTTCAGTTCCTTCAGGCCCACGCACGCGCAAATATCGCCGGCCATGATTTCGGTGATGTCTTCACGCTTATTGGCGTGCATCTTCACCAGGCGGCCCACGCGCTCGGTCTTACCGGTGCGGGGATTCAGAATCGTGTCGCCGGTCTTCAACTGGCCGGAATAGACGCGGATAAAACCCAGCTTGCCGAAGGGATCGTTAATCAGCTTGAAGCCCAGCGCCGAGAATGGCTCGCTGTCGTCCGAGTGCCGGATAAAAATCTCTTCCGGATTCGAGGGATTGATGCCCTCAATCGCGGGAATGTCGAGCGGACTGGGCAGATAATCGACTACCGCGTCGAGCAGGGTTTGAACGCCTTTGTTCTTGAAGGCCGATCCGCAGAGAACCGGGAACAGCTTCAGCCCGAGAGTCGCCTTGCGCAGGCCAGCCTTGAGCTGAACCGCGGTGGGCATCTCGCCGTCCAGGAACTGCACAAGAATCTCATCGTCGGATTCGGCAACCAGCTCAACGAGCTGCATGCGGAAGGCTTCCGCTTTCTTGAGCAGATTCGGCGGGAATCTCTTCGATCGAGTATTTAGCGCCCATGGTCTCGTCATGCCACAGGATCGCCTTCATCTCCATCAGATCGATGACGCCTTTGAAACCGGCTTCCGCGCCGATCGGAATCTGAATGGCCACCGGACGCGCGCCCAGCCGCTTGCGGATCGATTCGAGCACCAGCTCGAAGTCCGCGCCATTCTTATCCATCTTGTTCACGAAGCAGATGCGGGGTACGCGATACTTGTCGCCCTGGCGCCACACCGTTTCGGTCTGCGGCTGCACACCGGAAACCGAATCGAACAGGGCCACTGCGCCGTCGAGCACACGCAGCGAACGCTCGACCTCAGCCGTGAAGTCTACGTGCCCAGGCGTATCGATGATATTGATGCGGATGTTATTCCATGTGCAGGTGGTTGCCGCGGAGGTGATCGTAATGCCACGCTCCTGCTCCTGCTCCATGTAATCCATAGTCGCCGTGCCTTCGTGCACCTCGCCGATACGGTGCGTGATGCCCGTATAGAAAAGGATGCGCTCGGTGGCAGTCGTCTTTCCGGCGTCAATGTGCGCCATGATTCCGATGTTCCGGCAACGATTTAACGGTACTGTGCGAGCCACGGTATTTCTTCCCTGCGGACTTGTCCGCCGTTTCCCTGCTACTTCTCGTATACGGCGAAACTCCGAGGAGCGTCGCCTTCCCGAATGTCAATCTCCGGCTGCCTGCGCAACCTACCAGCGATAGTGAGCAAAGGCCTTGTTCGCCTCAGCCATGCGATGCACGTCTTCCTTCTTCTTCATCGCCGCGCCGCGACCATTGGCTGCATCCAGCAACTCGTTCGTCAGCTTGTCGATCATGCCTTTTTCGCCACGGGCGCGCCCGTAGGTGATCAGCCAGCGGATAGCCAGCGAGGTGCGGCGCTCGGGGTTGACCTCGATCGGCACCTGGTAGTTGGCGCCGCCGACACGGCGAGACTTGACCTCAAGCAGCGGCTTGCAGTTTTCTACCGCGCGCTTGAAGAGCTTCAACGCCTCGTCGCCACCCCGCTGCTCCAGGTTGGTCATCGACGTATAGAAGATGCCCTGCGCCGTCGACTTCTTCCCGCCCCACATCAGAGAGTTCACGAACTTGGTGACCAGCGTCGACCCGTAGACTGGATCGGGCTCTACTTCCCGCTTAGCAATGTGACCTTTTCTCGGCATTCCTAAATTCCTTTAGCCCTTTTCGGGCTTTCGCTGCAAAAGTCTCTTGGGCAACTACTTCTTCTTGCCGCTCTTGGCCGGGGCAGCCGCGCCGCCCTTGCCGCGCTTGGCTCCGTACTTGGAGCGGCTCTGCGAACGCTTCGCGACGCCGACCGAGTCAAGCGTGCCGCGCACCACGTGATAGCGTACACCGGGCAGATCCTTCACACGGCCGCCGCGGATCAACACAATCGAGTGCTCCTGCAGGTTGTGCCCTTCGCCTGGGATGTAGCTGGTCACTTCAATCCCGTTCGTGAGGCGCACACGAGCAACCTTGCGCAGCGCCGAGTTCGGCTTTTTGGGGGTCTGCGTATACACGCGTGTGCAGACTCCGCGCCGCTGCGGTGAAGCCTGCAGCGCCGGAGAGGCCGTCTTGTACCGTGGCGCCGTGCGCCCCTTGCGAACCAACTGATTAAATGTAGGCAAACCGCAACTCCTTGCAACCGCCGCCGGATATACCGGCAAAATCTTCTCAATCCCACAGAAGCGCGCAGCACATTCGGCTCTTTACGCACGAGCCGCCCATCAGGGCGCAATCGCGCGCAAGCCCGTTTTGCTGCTTCGCGTCTGCCTTCGTACCAATCCAGACGAAAACTGGGACGGTGACCGCACGTTCCCTAAAGGAAGCCGATTCCGTTTCCGC
Source organism: uncultured Acidobacteriota bacterium (assembly GCA_963720285.1). Lineage (GTDB taxonomy): Bacteria > Acidobacteriota > Terriglobia > Terriglobales > Acidobacteriaceae > Acidicapsa. The sequence continues at coordinate 7,563 of CAVREZ010000008.1, read as the reverse complement.
AATTTCGGCCTGCATAGTCCTCCAAGGTGGAGGGTGGCGCAGGCACCGTAGCGACAAGTCCCCGCCCGCACAAGAAGCGAGCAACTTCAGGACTGATTTGGAAGGGCATTCACGCCCTGTCCATGCGGTTCCCCCTTCTTTCCCGCCTCAACTTCCAAACCTTGGAGGCTCACAACCGGGCAAGTAAGGTCCGCTCCGCAGAGCCGGCATGTTCATCACACACGCGACCCCACTCTTGTGGAACCTTTTAAAGATAGCAAGAACCCGGCAAGAAATCAACGGTTTCCCAGTTCAGGTTGCCCGTCTAATCGCTAAATTTCTTTGAAAAAATCTTCGGGCGCGTCATCCAGGCTCGCCAGCTCAATATAAAAGCTCAAATTTGTGCTTAAAACTAGCTGTAGACAATCTACCTCCATGGCGGTAGATTGTCTACAGTCATGGCAAAACAGACAGAAACCTACCAAAACCGGATCGAGCTCCTGCAGGGAACGCTCGACATGCTTATCCTCCAGTCGCTCCAGTGGGGATCGCAGCATGGATACGGCATAGCCCAGGCCATACGCCTCAAATCGTCTGAAGTGCTGCAGGTCGAGACCGGCTCCCTCTATCCAGCGCTGCATCGGCTGGAACGCCAGGGGTGGGTCATCTCGGAGTGGAAGCTGACCGAGAGCCGCCAGCGGGCGAAGTTCTACCAGATCACCGGACCAGGGAAGCAGCAACTCACCGCAGATCGAAATCGCTGGGACCAGATGGTCCACGCCATCGCCGCAGTGATGGAAAACCAGCCGGAAGGCGGTCCGGCATGAGTGGCGCGCCCGAGTTCCCGAAACCTAGGCGCGCGATCCCGCACTGGGCGTGGCAGCGCCGCAAGGAAGACTTGCGCGAGGAGCTTGATGCGCATCTACGGTTAGCCATTGCCGACCGTGTTGCGCGTGGGGAAGATCCGCAAGCGGCGCTTGCCGCTGCGCTCAAAGAGATGGGCAACGTGCCGCTGATCGCGGATGTGACCCGCCGCCAATGGGGATGGGAATGGCTCGAAAGCCTCTGGCAGGATCTTCGCTATGCCTTGCGGCAACTGCGCAAGAGCCCAGGCTATACCGTAACTGCTCTGCTGACGCTGACGCTTGCCATTGGCGCCAACACCGCAATCTTTGGACTGATGTACTCGCTGCTGCTGCGCAGTCTGCCGGTCTATCAGCCAGACCGGATCGTGCAGATCAAGTTGAAGGTTGGTCCGGTCAACTCCGCCCAGAAACCGGACGATTACGTCTCCGGCGGTATCTACGACGCGCTCACGGCCAATCAACGTGTCTTCCAGGGCATGTGCGCGTGGTCTGAGTGGCCGCTGGATCTGCATGACAGCGATGGCACGCGACCCGTACCAACCGGACGTGCAACGGGCGGATGTTTTGAGATGCTCGGTGTCCACGCAGCGATAGGGCGGCTCTTCACAGCAGCGGACGACAAACCCGGCGGCGGACCGGAAGGGTATCCCATCGTTCTTGGCTACAACTACTGGCGCACCCACTTCGGCGGCGATCGGCATATGCTTGGCCGCATTCTCAACTTTCGTTCCGCATTTGTAGGAGCAAAAGAGACAAAGGGCGTAATCGTCGGAGTGATGGAGCCGGAATTTGAGAGTGTGGTCGTCGGCAACAGGCCATGGATATACGTACCTTCTGAGATCGAAGGCAAAGACGATCGGCATAGCCTCGGCTCTTTCGACCAGACGCTCCTGGCGCGCCTCAACGACGGCATCGTACTGGCCACAGCCCAGGCGCGGATCGATCCGCTTTTTGCTGCAAAGCTAAAGGCAGTGAAGTTCAAGTATGGGATTCCCGGCAACGGCTCCTTCCAGATGACCAGCGAGGCTCACCTCATCGTCGCGCCCGCACGGACTGGATTTTCATTTCTGCGCGAGTCCTACACGAAGCCTCTTTGCCTGATCGAAGGCATGGTGGGGCTTTCGCTGCTAGTGGCTTGTGCCTATCTCGCCACGCTGGCTGCGACACGCGCACTGGCTCGGCGGCGTGAACTCGCGCTGCGCATCGCTCTCGGTGCAAGCCGTATTCGGGTGATTCGGCAGCTTTGCTGCGAAAGCCTGCTGCTGGCACTTACCGGCAGCCTGCTCGGCATCTTTTTTGCGTGGAGCTCGGAAGGTCTTCTGCTCCGGTTGATCGCCGATCCCAACGGCGATCAGCTCACGCTGGGTGCAACACCGGATGTCGTGGTGCTGCTCTTTACGCTCGGGCTCTCGGCACTTACCGTCATCCTCGCCGGCATTGGTCCGGCGTGGCGCGCGAGCCGTGTCGATCCGGTTTCCGACATCAAGGAGGGCGAATCTTCCGTTCTCAGCCGCCGCGGCAGCCGGCCTGGCGCGTGGCTTGTTCCGATTCAGATCGGTCTTTCGCTCACCATTGTGGTGATCGCAGCGCTCATGGCATCCACGGTTACGCGTCTGCTCGCCGTTAATCCTGGGTTCCGCACCAGCGGCGTCACATTCATCCGCGCAGACTTCTCGCCACGCGCTGTAGACAATAAAATCCCTCCGGCGCTCGTACTAGCCATCCTTGACCGGATTCGCCAGGCGCCCGGCGTGGAAACGGTCAGCATCACTCTGGCGCACCCACTTCAAGACGTCCACTATATTCAACCGGCTTCATCGATCACACTGGGGGGGAGAAACACGCAAGGATGACATGCTCGCCACTCTTTCCGTATCTCCGCAATATTTCGCAACCCTTGGCATCCCAGTTCCTGCGGGTCGCGACTTCACCGACGAAGACAACCGAGATTCGGCTCCCGTCTGCATTCTGAGCCAAGGCGCGGCCGATTTTTTCTTTCCCGGTCAAAATCCGATTGGCGCTACGCTTCGTATCTCGCAAGACAACAAGCGCGGGCTTGCCCGTGTTGTCGGCGTCGCCAGCGATACGCTCTATACGGGCTTTCGCGATCATGCGCAGCGGATTCTCTATCAGCCGATTTTCGCCGATCCGTATTTTTTGTTAGGCGAGATTGCGGTCCGCGCCAACCGCACCGCCGCCGCTGTAGACGCGGTACGCTCAACCTTTCGTGAGCTGGCACCGGATGTGGCGCTTGACCGTCCGGAGACAATGTCGGAGTTGGTCGGCCACTCGATGGGCCGTGAGCGGTTGATGGCTGTACTCTCAGGCTTTTTCGCGGTACTCACGCTTGGTCTCACTGCGATTGGTGTCTATGGATTGCTGAGCTACGCAGTCGTCCGCCGGCGGCCGGAGATCGGGGTTCGCATGGCGCTCGGAGCTTCGCCTGCCAGCGTCGTTCGCATGGTCATGCGCGACACTGCGCGTCTTGTGATTCCCGGCTTGCTGCTTGGGGCTGCTGGAGCATGGGCGTCGACACGGCTTCTCGGCAATCTTCTCTTCGGGGTCAAGCCGCTTGATCCGGCAGCCTGCACAGCGAGTGTCTTGTTGCTTGCTGCGGCCGTGGCGCTGGCATGTGTGCTTCCGGCGAAGCGGGCGGCGAGCGTGCAGCCGATGGAGGCGCTACGCCGAGAGTAGCTCCGCCTAACCAGTGCCAGCTGTTTTAGGGACACTTCAGAAAGTGTCACAAGCGCTCGTGTTTTGTTGAGCACACCTGCCTAGGATCAGTCTTCAAGAGGCTGCTGCCGGTAAAGGAGCAGCCGAAAGAAGGGTCCGATGGCTGATGAGCAAACTATTCTTCGATTTGTTTCGGGTGCACTGGATGCTGGAGTTCCTCACGATGCCGTTGTGGGCCTGCTTCGGGCTCGTGGTTGGCGCGAGAGGGAGATCTACAAAGCGCTAGGCCAGCACTACAGCGACATAACAGGCATCGAGATTCCTTCCCGCGCTGGATCGGCGGCAGGTGCCAAAGACGCCTTCTTTTACCTGCTTGCCTTTTCCACTCTCGCCGTGTGGACGATTGCTCTTGGTTCTCTCGCCTTTCAGTTGATCGAGCGCTGGCTCAATGATCCGCTGTTTTCCGGCCCCTACCAGCAGTACCAGACCTACGAAATCACCTGGGCACTGGCGGCGATTCTTATTGCCTTCCCTCTCTACCTGCTGATCTCGCGCGCCATCCTGCGCGAAGCGGCAGTCGATCCGGACAAGCTCGATTCCGGCATCCGCAAATGGCTTACCTACATGGCGCTGGTGATCGCCGCCTCTATCTTCATGGGCGACCTGATCACAGCGCTGGCTTTTCTATTGCGCGGTGAGCTTACATCGCGCTTCATCGCCAAGTCCTTCGTCGTGCTCATGCTCTCCGGGGGAGTCTTCTATTACTACTTCGGCGGCCTGCGCAAAACCGAGCCTTCGGACCAGCGCTCCAACCGCGACCGGATCATGGCCATGGTCAGCGCGGTGGTTGTCACCCTCATCGTCGTGTTTGGATTTCTGCAACTAGGTACACCGCGCAGGCAACGCGAGATGCGCGCGGACTCGCAGCGTGTGATGCAGCTCTACAACCTAAGCAGCCAGATCAGGAATTACTGGAGCGTTCACGGCTCTCAACTGCCATCATCACTCGATGACATGCCGGGAGTGCGCCAGGTTGAGCCGGTCACACACTCACACTACGAATACATCCCAGGCACCGGAAGCCAATACCGGCTCTGCGCCAACTTCACCGAGGCCCAGCAAAGCCAGGGGACCTACAACGATTCAGACATCTGGAATCACACCGCAGGCCACTACTGTTTCAGCCTCGACACCAAAGGCGTGACGCCGTATCCGCTGCAGTAAATGTTAAAAGCCTGGAGGCGGCGGGAGCTACTTTCGTCGCCTCCAGCCGGCCAAGCAGCAGCAGAGAGAAAGCCGTTCTCATCGGACTTGAGACAAACCTGCGCGTTGGGCGCGCCATCCACCTGCCGGGTAAATCCCTTGTCATCCACCGCAATTCGCATCGGTTCGGCAGGGCACAGGTCGGGGCGGAAGGTGTATGTCGCCGCAACGGATCAAACAACGTCGGCGTCGGTGCATGCTCCCGGGACGGCATGATCCACAGGTGATAGAGCAGCGTTATCTGGTCAGTGAGCGGAGTATCCGCTGCGAACAGTTTGTCGCGATGCTCTCGCTCCAGATGGATCTGCGTTGAGTCGAGCGGCATCATGAAAATCGGCACTCCAGAGGCAAAGAGTTTCTGCGCGCCTCTTGGGTCCTGCAGGATGTTCCACTCCGCATCCGGTCCTTTGCGCTCTCCATTCGCACCGTCATAGCCGCGCTGGATCGAGCCGCCCATCATCACCACCCGCTTCACCTTACGAAAGGTCGCCGCATCGCGATCAATCGCCGCGCCCACGTTAAACAACGGTCCGATGGCCAGCAGCGTTATCTGTCCCGGATGTTCGCGAATCGCCGCCAGCATCGCGGTCACTCCATCAGTATGCTTCCGCTCCGGTGATCGCTCGGCGTAGATCCGCTGCGTCATCATGTTGTTGGTTTCGGTATGCACACCAGCGGTTACGGGAATCGCCGCTACACCGCTCGCCTTGAGGAAATGATCGGTCAGCCTCGCTCGCGTCTCCGTATCGCCAAAGGCTGTCGAGATGCCAAGCACACGCACCTCAGGGCTGCGCACCATCAGCCCTACGGCAAACGCGTCGTCGATGTCGTCGCCGATATCGGTATCGATCCAGACCAGTTCCGGACGATGGAAAGCGGTTGCCTGCGGGTCACCGGTTTTTGCCGCATTTCCCTGCCCCAGTCCCATTGCCGGCGGCAGTAAAATTGCGAGCGCCGTCACCAACAGCTTCGCGTTTCCCATCTGCTTACCCCTCACCTTCGTCACTCGTTTTTCCCGCCGTCACATTAGCGATCCGCATACATCCCTGCCATTTCGCATAGAAGCGCATCGCAAAGACCACTCAGTCCCGGTACAGTATCAGACAAGCAGCTCCATCGTCCCAAGAGGATACTGTCGCAATCTCAGCAATACTGTGGCAATCTGAGCCAATTCATGCCTTTCGTGCCTCCATTCCGTCTTCGGCGCTTCAGAACCATCCTTGCCGTCCTTCTTGCCTGTGGGCTGGCGCGGGTCACTATCGCTGAAGCACCCACTCTTTCTCCTGCTACCTTCGACTACCAGCTCAACCGCACTCCCCTCGTCTCGCTCGACGGCGAATGGCGCTTCCACCCCGGCGACGATCCAGACGGAACGAAAGGCTGGGCCAGCCCCACCTTCGACGATTCGTCGTGGCCGCTTATCAACAGCGATGCGCCGTGGAACAGCCAGGGCTATCCGGACATGAGCGGATTCGCCTGGTACCGCTTCAGCATTCTTGTTCCGGCCACGCATCCGGCGCTGGCCATCGATCTAACGCCCATCCTGTCGTCCTGGCGGATCTTCGTGGATGGCAAACTAGCCGGTTCGGTCGGCAGCATGCCGGCAAAGGTCTTCCCCACCGCCAACTGGCAATACACCATGCTGCCGGTAGCTCCGGCGGAAACCTCCGCTCCCAATGCTCCCTCCCGCCGCATCCAGATCGCGATCCGCGTCTGGCAGTCGCCGGTCTGGGCCAGCTACCTCGGCGGAGGCACGGAATTCGGCGGCAGCCTGCTCGGTGAATCCTCGCGCATCGCCGACGAACAGACGCACCATGAAGAGCATCGCAGGCTCATCTTCGCTGACCGCTTTGCCTACTCCATTGTGGCCTTTATCGTCGGTATCACCATCCTCGGCTTGTTTCTATTCCGCCCGCAGGAGCGTGAATATCTCTGGTTCTCTCTCGTTCTCATCGCCAAGGCGATCGAGGCGACCCTGACTGTCCTCTATCAGGTCTACGCGGTTCCGGCGGTGCCTGTTTTCGATCTCCTCGATGGCGCGCTCATCGCCTGCGCGCAGATCGCTCTGCTCTTCTTTATCAAGTGCGTCCTCAAGCTCCGTCGCAACGCTCTGCTGACCGCCGTTTTTGTTCTGGCTCTCATCAGCCCCATTCCAAACATCCTCTACTGGCCGGGCATCGCTCCAGCCTCTGTCGGATCGCTGCTGCAAGTGCTCTGCCTGCTACCGTCCGCAATATGGATGCTCACCGTCCTGACCATTTTCTCTGTTCGGCGCGATATCAATGCCCGGCTGCTCATCTTTCCTGTCTTCCTCATCGAGGGTCTGTGGCTGGCCAACAGTTTCGTCATCGCGATGAACCAGTACGGCTTCCCCATCGAGGCCCGTGTCGTCGAGACTCCCGTCATCGAGGCGCCATTCACGATCCATCCCGCGATTCTGGCCGAACTGCTCTTCCTCTTTGCCATGCTGGCCTTTATCATCCGGCGCTTTACGATCGCACGCCGCCGCGAGGAGCGCTGGGAAGGCGCACTGGAAGCCGCCCGCCAGGTGCAGAACCTGCTGCTTCCCGAAGCCATTCCGCAGGTCGAAGGCTTCGACATCGATTGCGTTTATCGCCCCGCCGATGCCGTGGGTGGAGATTTCTTTCAAATCCTGCCGCAGCCTGAGGGCGACCTGCTCATCGTCGTGGGGGACGTTGCCGGCAAGGGTCTGCCTGCCGCCATGATGGTTTCCATGATCGTCGGCGTTATCCAGTCGGAGACATCGCACAGCTCCGATCCA